>DEAI01000014.1 GCA_002346675.1 Fidelibacterota bacterium UBA2986 | reverse complement strand
ACTGTATACACACCCTTTTTGATCTAGAATAACTTTCTCTTTTGGAGTTTCGCCTTTATATGAAATATTTTTGAAATAGACGAAAACATTTTCTAATTGACCTTTGTCATTTAAAAGAAAACTTTCTGCATATACTTTATCCCGATGAGCCGAACTACAGACAGGATCTGCGTCCATTTTCAGAGATTTTTTCTTTGGGGGTTTACCTGAATAGGTAACGGTTCCTTTTAATGTCCCTCCCAAAGTAAGCGAGACCATAAAAAGCATTGTAAAAAATAGCTGTTTGTTCTTTGAAAAAAAGTACATCTTATTTCCTTTAATTATTATAATAATATTTGACCATAGATTAAAATTACTCTATAATTTTGCTCTATTCCAAATGGTACTTACTCAAAAATAATTTGTTTCATTATTTCTCAAAAAAATAATCAGATTGAAGAATTTAACTAGATTTTAATCTTAATTTTTAAGGTGTATTTATTAATCATTATTTCATATTTAATGATGGGTATAACTACCCTTCTGCTAATGCTGACCGGGTTTCAAGGATTGACACAAATTCAAATATTTCAATTATCTCATCCATCACTAGGATTAATGACTACTTTGATTTTTGCTTTCACTGAAACATTTACAATAACTTTTATATCAGCATTAGTTAAATCTGTAACTCCTATTGTGAATAAAGATACATCTAAAGTTTTATCTGATATTCGGAGTTTAGTATATAGACAAGGGATGTTGTCACTTCTATGGATTACTGTTGTGTTTTTATTGGGTGGTGCGGTGGATACAAATCTTCTTCCTCCTTTCTTACATGGGATGATATTTTTATTGGGATTTGTACATTATTTTTATGTATTAAAGCTTCAACATCAATCTTTTGGATACTGTTTGAACTCAACAGATGAATCCATAATTTCGGAGGAATAATGAAATGATTATTTTAAGTAAATTTACTGATGTACTATCTTTCAAAATGTTTAGAGTTAACGGGCCTATGTGTTATTGGTAGCGGGATGATAAATAATTTTCCTAAATTAATGAATCCAAAGTGGCTCTTGGTGGGAGGGATAGTTTTTGCAATGGGCTGGGTAATTGAAAAGTATATATTAAAATAAAGGAATATTTTTGAGAAATGACAAAAAAATATGATTATTTAAAGGGGATTCCTGAGTTACCGGAAAAACCTAATATAAAAAAGAAACGACCAAAACTGATGGCGGTGGTGGATGAAGATAACTGTACTGGATGTTCTGCTTGTGTTCCCTTTTGTCCTGTGGACTGTATTGAACCCGTACCGAAAGAAAAATATAATATGCCCATTCCCCCGGTTCAGGTACGCTTTGATGAATGTATTGGATGTCAGGTCTGTGCCAGAGTGTGTACAAAATTGACTTGGGATGCTATCAGAATGCTACCTATTGATGTATTTGAAGAACGGTACATGATGAAAATATCTTGACTTGGGATTCCAATATTTGTTCCATTTTTTACATAGTTTAAATAAGCATCAAAGAAGAAGGGTATATAGCTTAATTTTTAAATTATTTTTAAAATGAAATTCCTGATTGCTGTAGGAAGCGAAGATTATTCTGGACCCACACTGCGAGTGGGAATGGAAGTTGCCTCTGCATTTAACGCATCTGTTACAGTTATCAAGGTGGGTCCCAAAATAAGTGAGCACTCTGTGTCTCAGGTAAAATTTACCCAAGAACGATTAGAAGAATGGGATTTTGATAGTCCGGGAGTGGAGGTGTTGGAGTGGGCGTTTGGTTTTCTGGCTGAGAATCAATATATTTCCCCCGCAGTTGTCGAGAAAGGCTTTCCTAAGAACACTCTCATTGAAAGAGGAAAAAATCGATCAGAGGTATATTTACAGGGGACAACGGGCTCCGATGTTAGCCTAATTTTGAGAAATGGCGATATCATTTCAGAGCTAAGGGATGAAGTCTCTAGTGGTCAGTTTGATGTTACTATTATTGGTGGGAGCCAAAAAAGACGTATGGCTCATGATTTAATTCAATATTTGGATAGTTCAATATTTGTTGTAAATCAATATGATCACACCAAGCCTTATAAACTACTGGTGGCAGTTAATGATTCTCATAATACTTCCAAAGCAGTAAAATACGGAGTTCGAGTCTCTCAGGCATTTGATGTGAATGTGGACTTAGTCACAGTATCTAGAACCGGTACATTCAAATCAGGATATCATCGTGCAGTAAATAAAGCAGAAAGATTATTAAAGAGGATGAAGGTTCCATATAAAACTCACCTTTTAAAAGGGGATCCTATTGATATAATAAAAAAAACTGCAGGCAATGACCATATCATTGTAATGGGTACTTCCACAAAAAATCCGTTGATTAAATATTTCAGAGGGAGCAAGCCTCTGAAAATTGTGAAAACCTGCCCCTGTCCTATCCTCATAGTAAAATAAAATCGTAATCCTAGTTTGTTAAGAAACATTATTTTTTGGATTACTCAGAAACGGTGGTTTTTACTATCTATTTTGATTGGTTCAATTCTTTACTTCTTGGAATCTCCTGAAGGACTTTCGATAGAAGGATATAGAACTTTGATTATTGTAATTATGGCAATTATCCTCATCATTTTTGAACCTATTCCGCTTCCCGGGGTTGCACTCATGATGCTGTTTTTGCAGGTATTGCTAGGAATAGATGAACCAAATGATGTAGCAAAGTCCTTTATGAGTGATGCAGTTTTTTTTATAATGGGGTCCTTGATGCTGGCAGTTTCTATAGTGAGTCAGGGATTGGATTCCCGCCTTGCATTAGGTATCATTAGATTAACGGGGAATAAAACCTGGTGTATTGTGCTTGGGTTTGTAAGCATTTCTGCTTTTTTGTCATCTTTTATCGGGGAACATACCGTTACTGCAATGATGATGCCTGTAGGATTGACTCTTATTTATAACACAAGTAAAGACAGAGCTATAACTAAAAATTTAGCTCCATTGATCTTGTTTTCTATCGCCTACGGAAGTGCTATGGGTTCAATCGGGACCCCTTCAGGAGGTGGACGGAATGTAATAATGATGGAATACTGGCAGGAATTTGGTTTAGCAAATATCACTTATCTTGGTTGGATGAGGTATTCGTATCCAATGCTTTTGTTAGAAATACCCTTAGCAGTAATCATCTTATGGTTCACCTTTAGGCCCGAACAAAAAGTTTTAGATTCCGCTGTCCGAAAACTGAAAATCCAAGTAGCTAAAAAAGGGGCTATGACTGGTCAGGATATGATTACAATAATTGTTTTTTTCCTTGTATTTTTAGGATGGGTTTTTCTCAGCCATAAAATTGGTCTTGGAATAATTGCTCTTATGGGTGTATTCCTATATCTAGTTCTTGGATTGATACGCTGGTCAGATTTGAACCGAAATACAAACTGGGGAGTTATTCTTCTTTTTGGAGCTGCAGTTTCAATTGGTATTCAAATGAAAGAAACCGGAGCTGCTCTGTGGCTCGCAAATTCTGTTATGGATGCATTAAAAATAATCAGTGAAGATATTTCTGTATTACGATGGGTGATATCTGTACTATTAACAGGAACACTGACTAACCTTCTCAGTAACTCCGCAACCATTGCGGTCATAGGTCCGATTGTTTTAAATATGGGAGGTGATCCAATTATTATGGGGTTTTCCACTGCCATTGCATCTGCATTTGCCTATTTAACAGTAGTTGCATCGCCAACCTGCATGATTATCTATAGCAGTGGATTGGTAAAACAATCTGACTATATGAAAGCAGGATGGAAAATGTTTATAATGTCAATTATTGTTCTTTTCATAATGTCCAAAATATGGACAATTTATTAATTGTACTTACTATTATTAATCAAGCAATTAAGAGAATTCTAAACTTGAGGCCTTTTATAAATTTTCAAAATATATAGGAAACGAAATATGACAAATAAAACATCAAGTGTCAATCCAACGACAATAGCATATCAAAAAGCAATTGAACACCTTGGATTAAAACGAAATATTGCAAATGCCCTGGAAATGCCTGACAGAGAGCTTACCGTGGAAGTAGCATTCAAAAGAGACAACGGAGAAGTGGCAAGCTTATTAGGATTTCGAGTGCAACATAATAACACCCGGGGTCCGTTCAAAGGAGGGATACGTTACCACCATCATGTAGATCTGGCAGAAGTGAGATCTTTAGCGACATTAATGACGTGGAAGACAGCCCTTTTGGATATCCCCTATGGAGGAGGGAAAGGAGGTATCGCAGTTAATCCAAAAGAATATACTATTCATGAGCTGGAACGGATTTCAAGAAAATTTTTCAGGGCAATTGATCCTATAATAGGTCCCAATATTGATATTCCAGCTCCGGATGTCAACACAAATGCGCAAGTTATGGGATGGTTCATGGATGAATATAGTCAAGCCCACGGCTATACTCCTGCAATTGTAACTGGGAAACCGATTGAACTGGGAGGATCTGAAGGTAGAGAGCATGCAACAGGAAAAGGAACTGCCATAACAGTTCGGGAAAGTGCAAAAAAATGGAATATAGATTTAGAAAGCTCTGAAATTGTGATTCAGGGGTTTGGAAACGTTGGATCATTTACAGCAAAATTTCTTGATGAGTATGGATGTAAAATTATTGCAGTAAGTGATGTAAGTGGAGGTATTTATAACCCGGATGGTCTCGATATTCCAAGTCTTTTCGAATATAACCGTAAAAATCGAACTATTGATGGCTGTGGACAAGGGAAGAAAATAAATAATGAAAAATTACTTGCGTTAAAATGTGATTTTCTGATTCCTGCTGCACTAGGAAGTGCAATACATAAAGACAATGTAGATTCTTTAAATTGTCGTGTTGTGATTGAGGCAGCTAATGGTCCGGTGACTTACAAGGCAGCAGAAATTCTTTGGAAAAAACATATCCCTATAATACCTGATATTCTTACAAACGCAGGAGGTGTAACTGTTTCCTATTTTGAGTGGGTTCAAAATCTTCAGCAGTTCAAGTGGGAATTAGAGGAGGTGGATTCTAAATTGGAAGCCAAGATGGTTAAAGCATTTAATGAGGTATATGAAGTAAAAGTGGAGAAAAAAATACCTATGCGGATTGCCTCCTTTATGGTAGCCATAAGCAGAGTTTCACGTTCCTATTCTTTAAGAGGAACCTAATGTTATAAAATTATTTTGGAAACTCAGATATAATTGAAACGATAGATGCTGTAAGCTTTTCCGCGTAAGGAATGTGGAGGAACTCGTTTGGTCCGTGAGCATTTGAATGAGGACCTAAAACTCCGGTGATGACAAACTGGGCTTCCGGGAACGCATCTCCCAGCATTCCCATAAATGGGATGGTACCACCTTCACCAATATAAAGTGCTTTTTTTTCATACATTTTTTGTGAAGCGTTTTGAACAGCATTTTTAAGCCAAGGCTGTAATGAAGGTGCATTCCACCCGGATGCTGGCTCTTCAAAATTCAAACTCACTTTCGAACCATAGGGAGGATCGGTTGTTAAAATCTTCTCAAGATTTGATTGTGCAATTACTGCATCGAGTGTAGGAGGAAGCCGAAGGGATAATTTTAAGGATGTGAAAGGGCGTAACACATTACCAGAATCTTTTATGAGAGGAAGACCTTCTGCGCCTGTAACACTAAGCATGGATTTCCATGTGTTATTTAACAATAATTCAACAGGATCATCCAAAACTGGGTTACTGTTTTTTATCCATGGAAACGCTCTTACAAAATCATCACCCAATACTGAAATTGTCTCTTCTGCCTGAACTCTCCTTTCTTGTGGAATTTCTATTGTAAAATCATTTGGAATGATTGTGCCGGTTCTCTCATCTTCAAGTCTGGACAAAAGTTGCCTTACAATTCGAAAGGAAGAAGGGACAATGCCACTTCCACCACCTGAGTGTATCCCCTCAGTTAGTATGTCCACTCTTAATGTGCAACCAATAAGACCACGTAGAGAAGTCGTCAGCCAAAACTGATTATAGTTTCCAGCTCCTGAATCAAGACAAATGACTAAATCCGGAGAACCAATCAATTGTTTTTGCTGATCAACATAAAAAGGTAAATCTGGAGAACCGCTTTCTTCACAAAATTCGATAAGCACAGTAATTTTTGGATGTGGGATGTTGAACATTTTTAATGCTTTTAGGCTGCAAACAGAAGCAAAAATAGCATAGCCATCATCTGCACCTCCCCTACCATATAATTTTTCTCCATTTAATACCGGTGTCCATGGACCTAATCCATCATTCCAGCCTGTCATTTCTGGTTGTTTATCCAAATGACCATACATGAGAATGTTTCCCGGAATATTCCCAGGAATTTCCAATATAATCAATGGAGTTCTGTTTTCACTTTGAAAAGAATGGATTTTCCAATCATCCTCACAATGGGCATGAACCCAATCCATGGCAAGGCGAAGAACCTTATCCATATGACCATTTTGTTTCCAATTTGGATCAAAAGCAGGAGATTTATTGGGGATTTTTATGTAATCCATTAATGGCGGAATGATGTTTTCCTGCCAGAAATTGTGAGTAAAACTGTTTAAATCAGATGTTTTCATATATATATCACAATATAATTGTGTAGAACCTAATCACTTTAAGAAGATATTAAAGAAGATTATTATAGAGCATCTACTTCGGTTTTTGAAGACAAGCACTAAAATATATTAGAGTATCATTATTAAAGGAGTCATACATTTTACTGCCTTTTGTTCCAGCATAAGATTCAAACGTTTTTCGTAATAATTTTGGTACCTTTTGACTGATAGCTCTTTTTCTCTTTTCTGTCATTTTAGATAAAGCCTTTAATATATTTTTAGTAATATTTTGGTGTTTTATCAATTTTAAACCTGATTTTTCAAATTTATCAAATAATTGACCTATGACTGTATTCTCCCGGAAGTCGCAAATTAGAAAGAATCCTCCGGGCTTTAAAACTCTGAACACTTCTTTTAAAAACAAATCCATAGAACCATAACAGTGTGATGATTCCACATTTAATAGAACATCGAAGGATTCAGCATTAAAAGGTATATGTTCAGAATCTCCAACCATAAAATTTAAATTTTCAATGTCATAAAGAGAATTGCATAATTCCACAGCGGTCTCTGATATATCAATTCCTGTTATACCTAAAGGATTTAGCTTTTTTGCGATGTAAAATGCACCACCGCCTCTACCTGAGCCAATTTCCAATACAGTTTTTTCTTCTATATTTATTTGGGATACCACATGGTGGTAAAGTTGAATTGGGTATCTTTCTTTTTCATCAGTGGAATTTAATTCAGGGTGAAAACTTTCTTCATAGTATCCGTAATTCATAAACCGAAAATCTGGATTCGGAGCTTTAGATGCAAAAATTGTGTACCACTTTTTCCAAAACCACCGTTTTATTTTTGGTGAAGAATGAATAAACCAAACTAAAAGCCTTTGTATCATATAAGAAACTCAGGTTGAGCTATGGATTGTATTGGGCAATTATTAATGTCTGAAATCAATTTTTATGTTATCCTGTATGACTAGACAAGCCAACAGAATTCCTAAACTATTTGCAAATAGATCCTTTTTACTTAAATATCCTCGTGGTTTTTGCATATCATATAACTCTTTCATTACCCCTGCGCTAGCAGAACTCATTACAGAATAGTGGATTGCGTCTCTTTCATCAAAATTCATATTATTCACCAGAATATACTGACTACTCAAGGTCCACAAAAAACTGTAGGTAAAATGCTGTACTTTATCAAATGCCAGCCATTTATCTCTAACGATTATTGAATCCTGTTTTACGGTCTCTGAGAAACTAAAAGAAATTAGAAACAATGTTATTGGAAAATAAATTTTAAATTTCATTTATTTCGAGTGAAATGTTTTAATCTTTTTTTTCAGTAAGTTCAAATCCTATTCCAAATTATAGCCATGAAAAACCATAAATACTAAACCCTCTTCATATATATACTGCCCCAAAAATTGTGGCACCTCCATACCCGATTATAATACTAGAAATAAAGAATAGAATTCCAGCTTTAAAATAATTTTTACTTGGCATAGTAGTAAGAACCTAAAAAAATATTGTACATGTATGGGAGTAAAGACTATTATAAATTCCATTTTGAATAAATTTAGAATTTAAATAGTTAGTTTTAACATGATTCGTACATTCCTACTTTTAGCAAGTGTTTATGTTATAGGATTGGCTAGTTATATCATTTACATTAACAGGAATACCCTTAGAGAACAATGGAATGATTTTATCCATTTTTTTTCGTCTCCACAGTTCAAAAGAAATATTTTACGGAGTATTATAGGTATTCTAATCCGATTAATTCGAAAAAGGATTTTTAAGATTTAAATATTCATTATTTAAAAGTTAAGCACTGTGTCTTATAAAAACTGGTTTATATCTTGATGATAGTGACTCATCATATAAATAATTATCGAGATTAAAAGACATAATTCCATCAATGTCACTTATACTGTTAGTGATAATGTATCGTGCCATTGCTCCCCTAGCTTTCTTTGCAAAAAATGATATTATTTTTGGTTTCCCATTCCTAAGCTCCTTAAATACAGGTGTAACAACTTCAGCTTTAACTATTTTCATATTAACGGCTTTAAAATATTCCACAGATGAACAATTTATAATGATTTTCTTTTCATGATTAGCAAGTTCATCAATGAGCAATTTAGAAATGAGGTCGCCCCAAAAATCATAGAGCGATGTTCCTTTGTTAGTTTTTAGTTTGGTGCTCATCTCCAACCTATAGGGCATGATAATATCCATTGGACGCAACAATCCATATAGCCCGGAAAGTATCCTTATGTTATTTTGTGCAAATTCTAAATCTCTAGTGGTAAGTGTACCTGCGCCAAGCCCAACATATGTTTCCCCCTCAAAAGAGAAAATTGCTTGTCTTGCTGAGTCAATCGTAAAAGGAAGTCTCCAATTTTTAAACCTTTTTGATGTTAAGGAGGATAGATTATCGCTAATCCCCATTAGTTTTTGAAGATCGGCGAGATCAAACTTTTTAAGAATATTAACTAACTCCTGTGATTTTTCTAGAAACATACATTGTGTTTGTGCATGACTCCTAGCAAAGCAATCAGGTGATAGTTTTTTTGCAGGAGAAAGGAGCGTAATCATGATTAAATTTAAAAACAAATTCCCTTTTTATACAATTGGCAGGCTGAGCCCTTATTAACCAAGGGAAAAAATAATGATAAAAATAATTAGAGCTTGACACCTAAACAAAACTATCGAAGTTTTATCTCAATCATATTGGACATTGTAAGATAAATTTTAATTCCTAATTTGGAATAATATAAAAATAGTATTTGTCTAACGTTCTACATTAAAATTGAATTATATGATAGTAAATAAATTTATTCAAACACCTATTGTGTTTTTAATAATTGTATCAGCCTGTTTTGGTGAGTTCTCTATTGAAGAGGATTCAGAAGAACGGCTTATAATTAATTTTGCACAAAATCCAAACTCGCTGTCTATAAGTGATATAAGAGAAAATATTTATAATAAAATAAGTATGAGTGACCCTAATACTTATAAAAGTGAAAACTCTATAATTTTACAAAAAAAAGATAGAAAGTTTTTATCTCATAGATTAAAAAATATTATCAATCATAATACCAAAATTAATTTATTCGATATTGATTCCTTAGAGCTTACATCTGAAGATCTAATTAAGCTATCCCAGTCAAATATATATTCTGTTTCTGAAACTATGGTTATGCGTGATGTTGTTATATTTAATCTTAGTGTTAACCCCATAAAGTGGAATCAAGAAACAAACATGATTGAGATAGTTCAAAATGTCGATATTATATTTGAATATGGAGCAGAGTTAGAAGAGCTAGATGTAACCCAGCAAAAGAGTAAAACCTTTGAGGATATATTTAGTGGAATTATATTTAATTATAATTTGGATAGCGCTAGAGAAATTGATTATCAAAGCCCAGCTATATTGTATATATGTGGCGGAAATATTGAAAGTAACTATAGTTTTCTAAACTTAATTGAATGGAGGAGGAAACAGGGGTTCACAGTATATACTGCTTCCTTAGATGAAACAGGTTCTTCATCTTCATCCATAAAAAATTATATTTATTATGCATATGATAACTTTGATCCTAAGCCTGAATATGTTGCACTTGTTGGTGATGCGAATGGAAGCTATTCAGTCCCAACATTTTATGAGTGTTGGAATCATGATGTATGGGGCGATGCATGTGAGGGAGACCAGCCGTACTCACAGCTGGTAGGTAACGATTTATTTCCTGAAATAATAGTAGGAAGAATTTCAATTAGATCAACAAGTGATATGTCAGTGATTAGCAATAAAATCATCAACTATGAAAAGGCAAGTGCTCTAAATGAAATTGAAGATTACTATACTAGAGCTGCACTTGTGGCGGATCCCAGTAGTTCAGGTCAATCAACTATTTTTACTAACCAATATATTGAACAGCTGTTATCTCAATTTGGATTTGAAGATATAAATACCAATTTTGGAAATGGTGGATATGATAACTGGATGGAGGATCAGCTTGAGGACGGTGTTTTGTATCTTAATTACAGAGGTTATAATGGAGCAAGTGGTTTTGATGCGTATGATATAAATGACGCTAACAATGGGCCTATGTTACCATTTGCAACCTTTTTGACATGTAATACAGGTAATTTTGCTGAAGATAATGCTAGTCTTTCAGAATATTTTTTAAGAGCAGGAACATTATCTAATCCTAAGGGGGCAATCGCATCTGTTGGTACCGCTACTGGGAATACACATACTCTTTTCAATAATATTGTAAATATGGGAATTTATAGTGGGTTATTTAATAAAAATCTTCAGACCGCAGGACAGGCAATTGTTAATGGTAAGCTAGAGCTTTTAAATACATATCCTTCTAACCCTTATAACTGGATATCTGCATTCTCACAGTGGAACAATCTAATGGGTGATCCTGCCACACATTTGTGGACAGCAAAACCTCAAATAATGATCCTTAACTATCCTTCTCAAATTTATTATGGGACAAAACATCTCGATATAATAGTGAAAGATCTGAACAATATACCAATACAAGATGCAAGAGTAACTTTGATAAAAGGAGATAATGAAATATTTGAGACAAAATTAACGGACCAAAATGGGTTTGTAAGAATTACATTTGATTATGAAACAGATGGACCTATTTCTCTGAATGTAACAAAACAAAATTTTAAACCTGAAGAGGAAACTATAAATATTATTTCAAATAGCGTCTCTATTTATTGTGATAATCAAAATAATATTTTTTATGAGGATGGTAATACATCTCCTGAACCTGGTGATAGTATCTTTTTTTCCGTTCCCCTCAAAAACTATGGAACAAGCTCAGCATTTGGAGTAATTGCGCTCTTGGAAACAAGCAATCCGAACGTTACTATAATTAATGCTAATTCTTCGTATGGGATTATTGAGCCAGATCAAGAAATAAATGGTACTAACTTTGGAATATTGCTGTCCACATCTACTCAAGATAAAGAAGACTGTGAACTATTACTTACAATTAGTGATAACTCATCCTTACAATGGCAATCCCCAATAAACATTGATGTTTGGGGCACAAAAGTCAATATAGATAATATTTTAATTCCAAATAATATCATTGAAAAAGGGAGTTTAAATGAAATTAGTTTGGAATTATTAAACTTGGGTAGAATAGCTACATCTAATAATCTATATGGAACCCTTGAGTCCACAGAGCCCCTTGTGCAGGTCTTAAGTAGTGAAACATTTTGGGAATCTATTGATCCGGAAGATTCTTACGTTTCTAATAATCCATTTACAATATTTCCATCCTCAGAAATGATTGGAGGAACGATAATACAAATGAATCTTGTTCTCAATGGAGAAGATGGATTCCAATTAGGTCTCCCTTTTACTATAACTATAGGTGAAATATCTGAGGATGAGCCTACGGGTCCTGATTCATACGGATATTACATTTATGATTCAGAAGATATCTATGAACTAGCACCACAATATGATTGGATTGAAATATCTGAGGTAGGTGACAATCTCAATCTTGATGACCCGGGTAACGGTAGAGGATACTGCAGTGAGGAAGACGATATGGTCTGCAATACCGATGAAGATTGTGATCCTCCAGGATGGGGAGACTATGGTTTTTGTGAGTTTACAGAAGCTACTAAAACTGTTGATCTTCCATTTGATTTTAGGTTTTATGGTGAGACCTATTCTTCAATAAGTATTTCATCTAATGGATGGATAGCTTTTGGCGGAACTGAAATGAGCTCTTTTCGTAATTATGGTGTCCCGGGACCTGGTGGTCCGTCTCCAATGGTTGCTGTATTTTGGGATGACCACCGAACAACAGGTGGTGGAGAGGTTTATACATATTTTTCTCAAGAAATAGATGCCTTTATAGTACAATGGGATGATATGGATACATACTTTAGTGGTTCAGATAATACTTTTCAAGCGATTCTATATAACTCAATGGTACCACCAAATAACGACTCTGAAATAAAACTACAGTACAAAGAATTTAATAATTCATCCAGCGGAAGTTTTTCAGGATATACTCCTATACATGGAGGATATTGTACAGTTGGGATTGAGGATGATACAGGCAATAGAGGCCTTCAATATACTTTTAATAATGACTATCCTATCTCTAGTCATTTTTTAGAAGATTACTCAGCTTTATTTATTACAACAATGTCACCACAAACAATTCCAATTCCTAATCTTTATTATGAACCACCTTCGATTTCTATAAACATTTTTCCTGAAGAAAACTTTGAACAAGAAATTACAATTGAGAATTCAGGAGATAGTGGTTCTTATTTAAATTATGCTATTACAAAGAATTATCCCGAATCAGAATCTCCTTTTGAAACAGCCGGGGGAGGCCCCGATGAATATGGTTATTTTTGGACAGACTCTAGATTAGATTCTAACAGTCAGTTTAGCTGGGTCAATATCTCTGATGGGAGTTTAGTTGAATTTGATCACAATGACCAAGCATCAGGACCTTATGATATTGGATTTGACTTCCCTTTTTATGGAGTAAGTTATAATCAGTGTATTATAAACCCAAATGGATGGATTGGATTTGCATCTGATAATAATGGATGGAGCAACCAAGAGATACCTCAACTTGATGCACCTAGAGCTGCGATATTTGCGTTCTGGGATGATCTAAATCCGATTAATAACTCAAATGATAATGGATTGGGAGAGGTCTATTTTAAAACCGATAATAATACATTTACCATCTGGTTTAATGATGTAATTCACTATCCAGGAAACTACAATGGTATTTATAATTTTCAGGTAATTCTACATGATAGTGGTGACATATTGGTAAGCTACCAATCTATGGATGGTGATATCGAGTCTGGAACAATCGGCCTACAAGATTTTACAGGAACACGTGGTTTGCAGATTGCCTTCAATCAATTTTTTGTTGAGAATGAGTTAACGCTTTATTTAAAATATGATTTTTATGATTGGTTGGATATAGAACTTGAACCACAAAATTTGATGGGGATACTATCTGCAGAAGAAAACTTCGGCTTTATAACTAGCGTTACTTCCGAGTTGTTAGATAATGGCAACTATAATATGATTCTAAAAATTCTATCTAATATTTCTTCTGCATCCATACCGGTATATATGAACATTAGTGACGGACAAGAAATCATTTCACAGGATATTTTGATTAATTCTGGTTGGAACATTGTTGGACTTCCCTTATATGTTGAAAACA
The DNA here is from genome assembly GCA_002346675.1 of Fidelibacterota bacterium UBA2986. Taxonomy (GTDB): domain Bacteria; phylum Fidelibacterota; class Marinisomatia; order Marinisomatales; family AB-629-J13; genus AB-629-J13. The sequence continues at coordinate 831 of DEAI01000014.1, read as the reverse complement.
ATAATTATGAGTTTGTTTTCCCTCAGGCAAATGAAAATACACTTTTTAACTACGACGGAATGTATTTGGTTGATAGCACCTTAACCCCTGGAGCTGGATATTGGCTTAGGTTTGACAATGAAGAAACAGTTATTGTGTCTGGTACAGCAGTTAATGAAATTGTTTTAGAGCTTAGTATCGGCTGGAATCTTATATCTGGTCCTACTAATAATTTTAATATTAATAATGCGATTGATATTGATAATATAATTGTTCCAAATACTCTATTTGGTTTTAACCAGACGTACTACAATACAGATATACTTATGCCTGGGAAAGGTTATTGGGTCAGATCATCCCAGGATGGTGTAATTACCTTTACAGATTTAGAACTATCGAGAATTTTAAAACAAGATTCTAATCTTTTTGAAAGTATAAACACCCTCACCATAAATGGTATGAATCTTTACTTTGGGATTTCCATCCCTGAAGAGAAAATGCTGAGTTATAGTTTACCACCTAAACCTCCAGCGGGGGCTTTTGATGTACGATTTAAAGATGGTTGGAGAATCGTACATGACTATGGCGAAATAGAAGTAAAGCCTATTAGCGAGACTCTCCCTATTGGTTATGATATCAAGATTGATATAGAACCGAGTCTGGATTGGGTTTTAACATCTGAAAGTGGAAAAGATTATCCCCTTAATGGATCGGGAGAGATTACAGTTCCATCAGAAGAAAAGTTTACTTTACAACTCAAAGAAGTACTGCCTACTATCTTTGCATTGTATCAGAACTTTCCCAATCCATTCAATCCAATAACAACTCTAAGATACGACCTTCCATTAGATG
>DEAI01000013.1 GCA_002346675.1 Fidelibacterota bacterium UBA2986 | reverse complement strand
TGCTGTAGAATAGCGTGAGCTCTGAAGCTCCAAACACACAGCTGCCATCTTCCATATTGGCACTTGGGTCATAGTTGCTGGCAGCGGGATCTGTACATCCATAGATCGCACCAAACTCAAAAGCTCCCATATCAGGAGCTGAACCAACATATTGAATGTCATCTGTACCATCTCCATCAATATCAGCTATACCTGCATCAATACATGGGGAGTCTGCCTGTAAACTATAATCGCCATTTTCTGGGTCTACAAATAGCGGGTCTACGTTTATATTACCCTCATCACTCCAATTAATATTGCTATATCTGATTGTAGACAAGGAATAAGGTAGAGACACATCAGCTGGGCTATTTTCATGAAAAATTGAATTAGTGATAGATACACTCCCATTAAAATTTATTGAGCTAATTGAGCCTCCGCTTTCAGATGTGTTCCCGTATATAGTCGAGTTCCTTAAATTAAGTTGAGACTCATTCATTACGCACACTCCGGCACCACGCTCTCCTGTGTTATCTAATATTTGAATACGGGTCATGGTCGCTTCTCCAATATCCATATAAATAGCTCCCCCGCAACCGGGAAACCAATTATTACCAAACCACTCACCATCAAGCGCCTTATTATTACTTAAATGGATATTTGTGAGAGTTGCGTTAGAAGCTGCTATCATTATACCACCTCCGAGCCAGCTCGCAGTATTTCCTGACATAACGATATCTGATAGTATTGGCCCATCCTGTTCCCAAATTGAAATTCCGCCACCCGCATATGCATGGTTCCCTTTGATAATCAGGTCCTCAAGTATGGGAGTAGATGGAGTGGTCTGCCAATCAAAAAAGCTTGGGCTTGGAGGACAAATATAAATTCCACCTCCACCAAAACATCCCGCGTTCTCTGCGTTTCCGCCTGTAATAGTTAATTTTTCTATCCTAACATTCTCACATCGCTCTATAATTAATACCCGCCTTTGATTTAATTGATCAGACTCAGCATTTAAAATAGAGCTCTCAGGGTCAGTCCCAATCAAATGAACATTGTCAGGAATAGAGATTGGAAACTGTTCACCCGTTGTTGATGGTGAAAAAGTTCCCTCTCCAATGTAAATTGTTGTTGTAACTGTCGAATCATTTCTTACAAGACTCAGAGCATGTCCAATTGTCTGCAAGGGGTCTGAGGCTATACCAGAATTGTTATTATCACCGTCAACTGAAACGAAAAATGAATTTCCTTCTATGCAGCTACCTGATATATCATTTTGAATGTATTCTGCATAGTTATTTCTTGACTTCAATACAAACTCGTTCACACTATTTGATGCGCAGTCAATATCATCAAAAATACTGTTACTGACATCAATGATTCCCTCATATCCGCGGGAGTAAAAGTTCTTACCATCACCGCTTGCGTTGTTCTCAAAATAGTTATTTGTAATATCTAGTGTGTCAGGTATATCTCGAGCTGAGTAGGTGCCCTGATTGTTGAGGCTTCTGTCTTCATCGAACTCCACATCATCATCAGCGTAGTGGCTCATTGCACCACCTGTTCTGCCACCTTTCCCAGCTCTCAAGTTATCAATATCATGGCCGTTATCTATAAATCGATTGTACACTATTGTTGGATAGGCTTTAAAGATAAGAATTGCTCCACCAGATAGCTCAGGTCGGTTAATATCAATAGCGCAATAGTCATTTTCAACTAGGTTTGTCCCGGTGCCATCTCTAAACGTTAATCCAATTATCGTCGGCTGGATATTGCCATCACGGATAACTAAACAGCTCCCTCTATTGGGGTCCGCTGGCATATGTGCGCCACTGATAATGGTCTCCTGGATATTTTCATTATTTATCCAGTCAGAATTGAGGTCATCGTTTATAGCGTGGCTGGATAGGACTATTTCTTTTTCAAGCAGTAGATTCTCATAGTATATACCCTGTCCAATAAGTACCGTATCTCCAGTAGAGGATGCGTCGATTCCCTCCTGTATGGTGAGATAATCTGTTGGAATATTGATGGTGATTGAGAAAGAAGGAGCCACCATTAAAATACAAAGCGTGACTACAATATGTATTTTATTCATTAACATTTGAAAAGCTCTATCAGATAATACACTTTGAAAATGAGAATAACAAGAATTGGTATTTATAGTGGTTTGGTGAGGGTGATTATGTGATACATATCACAAATTAAAAATAAAATAAAAAATATTAGTGTCCCACATCACACATTTGTCATTCTAAATGCAAAATAATATTAAATGCCTATCTAATTATATGAAAAGCTCTTAATTTATTCGTATTTACGAAAACTCCTTGGTTTTAGAGCTATGTGGATGAAAGGGAAAGCCAACTTGCTTGGCTTTCCCTTTTTATTTATTCCAAACTGTTTTTTTTATATGAGCTAGCCTAAGAGCGCTATCTTATCGGTCTAGGCAGACCCTCCCCTTTGTATCTGCTATAGGAAGCCTAGATTTTTTAGAGGCTTTCCCAGGCTTCTGTGATCTTCTGATTCAGCTTTGATGATAAATACTGATTTCTATCGCTCTTGTCCTTAATATTTTTTGAGCGTGATTTCAGCTCTAAATATGCATTCTCAAGGTGCTCCTTTGCGGTCTTTGATCTCTCTAGTGAATTATAAACTTTATACATATTCCAGTTGATCGAAATTATTTGTTTATTATCAGGGTCGTTGTCTTTATATATCTCTTCAAACTCTTTAACAAAGGTTTTTGTTTTTTCTGTCTCACCGTCCTCTGATGAGGTTATCGCAATCCATGACAAAACAGTCAGCCTGTTAATTGGATAATCAATATAGATACTGTCACTCATATTTAAATAGTATGCTGCGCTATCATAGCTAGAGAGATTAAAGTGGGACATACCAATTGCCAAATGTCTATCAGAGATATCATAGATATCATCAAAAGTTTTAGTTATGGAGAGTGATCTCTTGAAATTAGATAGCGCGTCAGTATAGTCTTCATTTTCAAAGTACGCTTCGCCTAATTTTAGGAGACTAGCTTTCAGCCCTTTTTTGTCATTGAGTTTTTCTTTTAGCTCAATACTTCTGTTAAAGAATTCAATAGAATTGACGAAATCACCCATATCATAATATACCTTGCCAATATTGTGAAGTGTCTTTCCATAGTTCCTTGTGTCTCCAAGCTCTTCCTTTATCAGAAGACTCTCATTGTAATAGTCAATGGCCTTTGAGTATTGAAAGTCTTTCCAATACCATATCCCTATATTGTTTACATATTTTGATAATTTTAGTTTATCGTCAAACTCCTTGGCGGTATTATAGGCTAGAAGCCAGTACTCAAGTGCCTCATCGAGACGCTTGGTTCTATAATATAATATAGCAATGCTGTTCATCGATTTTGCAATATTGCTCTTGTCGTTCATAACCCTAAAAATTGAAAGGGCCTCATTAAATTTTTCTAGAGACTCATCATAGTTGCGCAGTTTTCGAAATAGTGCTCCCTGCTTTCGTAGAGACTCTGCGATATTGGAATTGTCCTCCAGTTGCTTGCTCTTTTTTAGGGCCCTTTCATACAATTTCCCTGCCCTGTCATATTCTCCATTATCATAGTACATTATCCCCAACCTGAGCTGAGCTGAGATCAACTTATCATCAAGGGCAATTGCGTCTTCCATTAAATGTATAGATTGTTTGGTTCCCTCATAGCTCTTACTGCGGGCATAGAGATCTTTAGATTTTAGATATAAATTATATGCCTCAGGGTTATACTCAATCTTAGTCAGTCCACCTTCAATATTTAGGTCCAGACCGTTGATTATATTTTCTACAAGGACACTAACGATGGACTGGAGGCTGTTTGCCTCAATAAACCATTTATTTATGAATTTGTCAGTTCCGGACGATGCCTCAACCAATCTGCAGCGAAGATTAAAGCCATCACCATATCTCTGTAGGCTGCTACGAAAAACATACTCCACACCCAGACCCTTTGCAAGCTCAGAGGTCTCCATATTTGTATTCTTTAATTTAGCTACAGCGCCGGACTCAGACACTTTCAGCTTTCCCGGCATTGCGCTTGAGAGGTCAAAAATAATGTCCTCTGTTATGGTCTCAAGGTACTGGTCCTCTTCGTTTCCTCTTATCTCCATATACATGACAGCTATTGATGCAATCGATGGTTTCTTTGGAATAACAAAGTATGTTGTTATTGCTATTAAAATGACCGCAGGTAAGATATAGTACCATATTGGGGTTTGTTTCTCAAGCTTTGCAGAGACCTCAGAGAGTACCGTTTCAGGGAGCCCCTGAGAGACTATACAGTAAACTGTGATGTCCTGACCTACACCCTTAAGCTTTGGCTTTCCAACCAGCTTAGTCTCAAACTTTGCGTTACTGGCAATGTCCTGCTGGACCTTATTGGAAATGGCGATACCCCCGGGAGCAGAGAATGGCTCTATCCTCGCAGCAACATTTACGTCATCCCCAATAATATCTTTCCCATCTATGATCACCTCACCCTGGTGAACACCGATCCTCAGGTTCAGGTCATCAATTGTATTTGCGATCTCCTGGATCTCTATGGAACACTCAACCGCGCTGGTTGCACTGTGAAATGATAGGAGCATCCCATCCCCCATTTCTTTTAAGAGCTCACCATCGTGAGACTGAATTATAGGGGTCAAAAGGTCTCTCTGTCGCTTGATAAGTTCAGCTGCTTTTGTCTCGTCCTGTGATGAGAGTTTTGTAAAGCCAACTATATCGGTAAATACAATTGCGGCAAGTCTTCTTTTCGGTTTAGAACCTTCTGCCATAGATTAATTTAAAACAAATTAAATTATTGATTTTATCTGTTTTATGTGGAATATAAGACCATTTATGATGACTTCTATTCCAAACAGTTTATCATATTTTGTATTTAATTAAGTAAGGAAGTCTAACTTGCAGTGATTAAAAAAAGAAAACCCCCGACGCTAAATCGGGGGTTTCTAATAGAAAAAGTAGTAGCCCTACCTAATTAAAAGAGGGTCTACTTCAACAGAACCATCTTCTTGGTCTGCACAAACTCACCTGCCTCTATCTGGTAAAGGTAAACTCCAGCACTGACAGCTCTACCTGTATTATCTGTGGCGTCCCACTGGACTGATTTAAATCCTACTTGTTGAGTGGTGTTCACAAGTTGAGTTATTTCTTTACCAAGCATATCATAAATAGTTAGAGTTACTAAAGCATCTGATGGCAGGTCATACCTGAGTGTTGTAACTGGATTGAATGGATTGGGAAAGTTCTGGTGGAGAGCAAATGTTGTTGGAATAACCGGCTCTCTCTTTACAACAAATCTTTCTGCTGTTGGAACAGTGATCTCTCCATGTCCTTCCAAAATATGATCATTTCCACTTTCGGAGGTAAGAATCCAGTTCATGTGCTCTCCTGCCTCTATGAGAATATCATAGCTCAAGGTCAGAGTCTCAGTTGTGTTTACAACCTCTATTTCACCTGATTCCGTTACAACCTTCGAATCTCCGGCAAATCGGGCGTCAAAGTCTATTCCTTCAAATAAAGGTGGTAAACTATAATTCAGGATATTTTCTTCATCTATCTCTATACCAAAATACAAGCTGCTGCTATATCCTCCTGAACTGATCTCTATCTTGTTTGCTTCCAACAATAGAGTAAGAAAATCATTAGTAGACCTTAATGTCTGACCGTTATTTGTGATGGTAAGTTCGCCTCCGGTGTTTGACCTTGCCCAATATCCGACTCCAGGTTCTACATTGTCTGATAAATAATAAACACCATTGTATCCATATAGAGTACCTTCACTAACTAAACCGGTTGAGTATATCTGCTCTGCAGTGACCGACTCTGATATTCCAGAAATAATATTCCACCCTTCATTAAGGGTAGTGATGACCTCATAGAATGGTGTACCGGTGATTGTGGTTTCTCCCTCAGTTTGAAAACGTAGCAAATATCCCGTTCCCGGCACCAAATCTGATTCATTTTGATATACCCCATCAAACGCAAAAAGTGTGTTTGTCTGTGCATCAGGATATATATCCAAGTAACCAGTATTTTCAACCAGCAATGATAGTCCAACCATGTTCCAACCAGATAAATAAGACAAGGTGAAACTTACATCATACTCACAACTTCCATCTTCTACGGTTGCTTCCGGATTATAATTGGTTGCTTCTGTGTCAGTACAACCTGTTATAATAATAATTTCTACCAGATTTGAATGATCAGATTCTCCACCATCATACAGCGCACTTACAGAATAAAAATACATACCATCTGAGACACCATAATCAATATAGCTAGGCTCTGTTGGCATACCCAATAGGTCATCATTTTTATAAATATTATAATTAAGGAAAGCCCGTGAGAGTTGAGTAGCTAGAATAGAGTTATCTGAGGGACCAAGGTGTCCTTCCATTAAGAAAGTATCATTCTCTCGATCTGTTCTAAAGCTGTTGACATTATTATGAACAATAAGATTTTCATTATCAAGGGAAGACAAGGAGGTGGCCTGTTTTTTCCTTGATCTTATCGTCCAATCCGATAGCGTCGTACGGTTCGAATAGCTGTTCCTTAAATTGGACAGAACAGGGTTCTGTCCAAGGGCCAATTCATTTTGAGTGAAATCATATCGTTGACGAATTTTCCCCTTCTGATTACTATTAACTCCTCTTTTAATCAAACTCTTATCCATGCGTACCGGGTCTGGTAGAATTACTGAGGAGAGAACTGCTCCTGAACCAATAGAAAATGTTACACTCTCAGAGGCACCGAATTCGCCTCCGGATGCGATCTCTACATCATCCAGGTAGAGCTCGTAGGAGCCCTCACCATAATCGCAACATATCCCATCGCCCCATTGATCATATATAGTCCAAATATAGTTACCCGGGTCTAGTGTGGCACTGAACTCAAAGACTGTCGTATCGGAATCATAGGGGCCACCAGCGGCAAGGATGTTTCCGGAATCATCTAAAAGGTCCCATGTTGTTTCTCCGGGATAGTTATCAGTCAATAGAACCATATGAAACTCACCACCTATTTCACCTGCTGATAGTATTCCCTGTATATTCCAGTTGTAGTTTAAACTATAACTCTCAGACATAGATTCCCACACAGTACCATCCAATGTCAATAAATCCCCGTAGAAAGGTACTGCAGGACCATTATCACAGCCTGCAGGAAACTCTCCCGCTGGCTGGCTTAGACCAAACCCGATCCACAGCTCATCAGATGCATCGATCTGAACCGGAGAATCTAGGGTTACTGTGTTCCACTGTTCATACACAGGATCGTTGATCGCCTGCTCATATAATAAAATACCTGCATTTTCACCCATCCATATCTTCAAGGTGAAGGTTGTAGAAATTCCACGTGGGAAAAAGTCAACTGCATGTAAATAATAGCCATCATAACTAGAGATATCTGATGCATCCCACTTAGCTGCATAGGACCAATCACCACCATTTGTAAGACCAATACCATCATTGTTCTCACCGTTGTCCCAGTTAATTACAATATCATCACTTTCCTGTGGAATCTCCCACATAAGGTCTATATCAACTTGTCCATCACTAAATACAGCTGATGCCTGGAGATTTGTTGGAGGAAGGAGTACTTCTGGCGCGCAGTTCGTGGTATCCTGATAGCCAATGTCATCCCCCGTAAGGCAATAAGGATAGGGCGGACAGAATTGATTATCACCAAGATAAAAAGTTGTGAGGTTAGGATAAATTTCACACAAACTCTCGGGAATCTCTTCCGACAGATTATTTCCCGATATTGAGAGCTTTGTCAATGATGTAAGGTTTGATATATTAGAGGATAAAGGACCCGTCAACTGATTGTTCCATAGGTAGAGCGTATTTAGATTAACCAGGTCCCAAATTTCTTCCGGAATTTCGCCGGTAAGTTGATTATTACTCAGCTGTAAGTTATTTACATTTGAAAGATTTCCTATATCAGATGATATCTCTCCCGTAAACTCATTTCCCCACAGATAAACTACTTCTAAATCTGAGAGAGTCCACACAGCTGAAGGGATCTCTCCTGAGAATTGATTATTCCCAAATGAGAGAATCCGGAGATTAGTTAAATTACCTATAGAAGGTGGAACCTCTCCTGAAAATTGATTATTAAAAATATGGATCACTTCAAGTGAATTCATATTGCCTATTGTTTCAGGAAGCTCACCGCTGATTTGATTATCATATAACCAAAGATGTGAGAGATTTGATAGATTACCTATCTCTCCAGGAAGATTTTCAATATTTGATTCTGCAAGCCCTAATTTGATAAGATTCTCTAGAGAAAATATGGGTGCAGGAATATTATATAGAGGATTCAGAGAAAGCCATAGGATTTCCAACTGTTCGAGCGAACCAAAACTTTCAGGAAGAGAGCTGAGTTGGTTGTTATCTGCATCAAAATAGTATAGTTGACTCAAACCTCCAAAGGACTCTGGTATTATCGTAAGGTTATACAAAAAATTTGGATCTTCCCAGTTCCAATTTCCAAATACATTCAGTCTGATAAGCCTACCGTTATACCACAACTGTTCTCCAAGTTCCAGGGCCTCAAAAATACCGTTCCCATTATCATAATCTAATGACGATGTCTCTTCGGTAAGGTTGTTCTGTTCAATAATATCAACGAGTACACTAAGGTCACCTGCATCAAGTTCGCTTACATCCGTTACCCACTCCTCACACTCAACCCAGTCATACCCATCATAGTATTCAGTAACACCTTGATTGCATTGATAGGCAGGACCAATGTCAAAGAAATCTATGATTCCCTCTAGAGCATCTTCCAGCAAGTTATCTCCACCTATATTTGCAATCTCGAAGGATGTCCCTATTGTCTTATAGCTTCCGCTATTATTGGCTATACCACAGTTGTACCCCTCTAAATCATTTCTGAATATGGTAAAGGATGTGGAATCTGACGGTTCCATCTGATCGATCCAGTTGTTCTCACCAAAATAACTCCAGGAGTATCCCTCAAGGAAACCCTGGCCCGTTAGATCGCTAAGATCACTTGAACCATCATCAATAGCAACAATCCCAAACTCAGGACCAAAATCATATCCACCCTGCCACCCGGGATCGTAGAACCACACATCACCGCCTTCTAGATAGAGATTTCCACCTGAGTTAATATAATCAATCAGCGGTTGTGCACTGCTAGAATCTATCACCGTATTATTCGGATAGATACCCAATAGAATGAACACCGCATCTAGGCCTGTGAAATCAGCATTTTGATCCAAACTTGTAATAAGCCCAACTCCATCTGGATAGACATTCTGCAACACATCCTGAAGTGCTCCGCCTGTTGGTGTTGGATCCAGGTCTATGATCAAAATTCCAAAATCATCATAAACAATAGTTACCTCTGCAGTGTTAGAAGGTTCAGATTCACCTTCATTATGCTGTGCAGTCACATAATACTGATGTAATCCCTCAGGCACATTCATATCATCGTACCATTCTTCCGATGTAGTTCCAACTATCTCATCATTTCTATACACATTATAGTGGAGAAAATCACGCGTGTTAGGATCAACCAGCCATGCATTTTCCGGCTGTCCCAAGTTTCCGACATTGATTGACGTCTTATTATTGTAATATTTCTCAGTGGAAATTCTGGTGTTTTCCAAAACAATTGGATTATTTCCAATTTCAAGGCCTCTGCTACTGGTCGTCAATAGTCCTTGTATATTAAAGTTGTAGTTTAAACCATAGCTGGTTGACATAGATTCCCATAGAGTACCATCAAGTGTCAATAGATCCCCGTAGAAAGGTACGGCAGGACCGGCATCGGTACCAGCAGCCCATTCCCCCTCAGGTTGACCAGACAAAGCAAATCCGATCCAAAGATCAGCAGAAACATCAATCTGTACAGGAGAGTCCAGATTGATTTCATTCCACTCTTCGATTATAGGATCAGTTACAAGCTGCTGATAGATGAGGACTTCCGCATTGGCACCATACCACACCCGTAACTCATAATTAGTGCCCGGACCTCTGGGAAAGAAATTGACTGAATTAAGATAATATCCATCATAACCGGCAATCATATCTGGAATCCAACGAGCTGCATACATCCAATCTCCACCATTAGTTAGGCCAACTCCATCATTATTAATGCCGCTGTCCCAATTTATAACAACACTGTCTGGGGACTCATCCCAAGACAGAGCAACATTGGTATAATCAAAAACACTAGCTTGAAGATTATCAGGTGGCACAATGTTCGATGAAGGTTCGACATTAATGTAGTCCGTCTTTATCTCTGTATCTATTGTACCGTTTTCATCTGCTACAGTAAGAGATACTGTATAAACACCAGGAACATTATAAATATGTACTGGGTTGTGCTCACTACTTCCTTCTCCATCTCCAAAATCCCAATCCCAGGAAACTATCTCACTATTTATATTTATACTCTCAAAAGAAAAATCATCTACATAAAAAGATGTTTCATATCCTCCATAGAGATTTATAGCTCCGAGCTGATTGGTTCTGGTTCCTCCTGACTCCCAATGCCAGGGCCAGCTATGTATAAATTCACCGTTGATCCAGAGTTCAGCGTGATCATTGTCCAGATCTATCATGGTTTCTATTGCCGTCCAACTATCATGAGAATAAGCAAAATAAGTACTTTCACCTCCGACCCGGATTCTTCCCCAATCATCATCTTGAAACCAGACCTCAACTGCCCACTCTGTTCCTAAATCTTCATAATGCTGAAAATTGAAATAGGCACCATGATCCATTGGAACATAATAGTAAAAGTTTACTACATATTCTCCTGTTGTCTCATCTCCCATGAGGAGTGCAATATCATCTCCAGATTCTATTTTTAAGGATTGCGAACCGCTCAAAGCCTGCTCAGAAGATATCTGTGCATCCTGAGCACCTCCTGGGTCATCGCTCCAGGTTGTCCAATCATCTGATACCAGATCAATAAAGTCACCAACTGAATATGACTCAAAATCATCTTGGAATATGCTGGAAGTTCCGCCATATGATTGGTCTATAAACTCAACAGTAAGCGGTGCTACACCCGTCAGAGGTTCTGCAGAAAACCTAGCATGAGTTTCATAAACAAGAACAGTTACAGAGTTGGAAGACTCAGATTCACCACCATCATACTGAGCAGTCACATAATACTCATACTCACCACTCTCAAGGGCAAGGTCTACTGCGCTGGTTGAATTAACAAAATCTATCATATCACTATCACGATAGACATTAAATCCCAAAAGATTACGTGTGATCGGACTCGTAATTTGCGGATCCGCTGTTGGGGCCCTGGTTATCTTTGCCAGAATATGTTCATCCAACTGCGGCTGCACATCCGCACGCATGATAGTTGCATTTGGATTTGGAGTTGATGGCATGGGGTCAAGAACAATAGAGTTGACAAACTCTGTTGAGATCAAGGCTCTAAACATAACATCTGTAGTACCCAGTAAATTATTCCATGATAATCCATCAAAAGTGTACCACGAGTATGGATCATCTGCTGTTTCATCACCACCACAGTAATAGAGATCTGAATCTGGTGTTTGCCCATCGCGATACTGAACGCTGAGATAGAACCACTGATCAGCTTCGATCTCAATACCACCAAAGTCAATAAAATACCAGGAACCATCAGGGTCTCCTGTCAAATTAGTTGTACCACTAGCAATGATATCATTTGCGTCTGGACCATCTGCACTACCACCTAACACATTCCAGTCAAAATCTGTCGCGTCAGGGTCAAATGACATTTCAAATTTTCCTGTATTCAAAAAACAGTCTTCCTGATAGGTAAACCCAACGGCAATCTGCATTGTAGACAATACAGGATTATTCACATACCAGTGATTCTCATAGGTTCCATCATCATAGAACAGCTCAATGGCGTTAGGATCAACAGGTGGGTTCCATGTCAATTGAACATTCATACTATCTACGCTGGCTTGAAGATTAGCGGGAGGCCATCCAGCATATATACAACTCCCATCATCCTCTGTTGCTTCAGGGTTATAATTGATCGCTTCAGGATCTGTACAACCTGGTACTGTTTCAGTTATAACATACACTGACTCAAATGCACCTATATCAGGCGCAGACCCGGTATATTCTTCGGGTTCAAGTTCAAGGATTACTTCTCCATATACTTCATAATCAGCTGTACCGGCATCAATACATGGAGACATTGTAGAATCCTGAACAGGATAATTTTCCCACGATAAATTATAATCTCTATTTTCAGAATCTACAAACTCTGGATAGATAGATATATTTCCTTCTGTAACCCAATTAATTGCATCACCATCAACCCAGCAATGATCTTCACCGCATCCCCCATTCCAATGACGATCTATTTCTGATAATTCTAACTCATAATTTTGTATATCAGAAAAAGCTAAGTTTCCTTCATCAGGAAATAAAGCAAAACCCATTTGATTGAATTGTTCTTCGCCATACCCAAATTCATTTGAGTCATCCATATCTCTATTACCCCAGACTATACTATTTAAAATACTAACAAAATTGGGAGTATGTAACATAATTGCACCACCAGATGGAGAGTATCCACTAACACAGGTACCAGAGATACAAGCTTTATTGTCAACTACCGTAGTATTAATTAATGTTACTCCGGAACTAAATCCAGCGACTGCGCTCCCTCCCCAGTTAGACTCGTTGCCTATTAGATTACATTTTATTAGTGTAACTTTAGAATGATCTGCTGCTAAACCACCTCCAATTCCCCAGCTCCCTGTTAAATTATCTCTTATATCTACATTAGTAATTATTACCTCAAAGTCTTCCGTACCATAATTTGATACATAAATACCTCCTCCCTTGCTACCTTCATTATTTTTTATCAATAGATTGCTCATTATAGGATTTGAGGATATAATACTTATTCCACCACCTTTACCTGAGGTGCGATTATTATTGAAAACTGAATGAGAAATGATAGGATCTGCATTATTTAATATGAGCCCACCCCCATACAATTCTTCCCCATCACCGCCACCCCATACAAGGGAGTTTGAGACTCTAATAAATTCAAGAATGGATTGATTGGTAGAGTTAAACATTACAATCCCTTTCCATTTTTCACTATTTGAAGCATCAGGATTATAATTATCAAATATTATTGAATCTGTAAATGTTCCCTGCGCGATAATTTCTCCGTAAACAATTAATCTATACTGACCATCAAATAACAATTTTGCTCCAGATTCAATGACTAAGAGTGAATCTTCTGGTACAATAATATCATTTGCTACTCTATATTCAAAATTTCCTGCTAATGTACCTGATATCTCTCCATTTAAAATATTACCTCCTACTGCTTCACCTGTAAGTAGGATATTGACACCCTCAGACACAATTGTGCCGTCATCCAGAGTAATCAAATTTCCCAACTGACTACTGAATAATTTTAATGTGTCGGATATATTACCAGTTGGATAAGAATGGAAAGTAATAGGTATTTCACCAGATTCATAATTACTGATTGTCAAAGGAAAATATCCTTGGGTTGAAAAGTTTTGGCCAGAAAATGAAACAGAATCAATAACTATATGTTGTCCATTTTCCCTAAAATTAAATAACTTCCATAAAACTGTTGATCCAAATACACCTACCTCACCAAAATCATATTCATAAAAATTAACATCTATAAACGAACCTCCGGTTGAACCCATATCAGATCTCGATGCATCTATATTATTATACCATGGATTGGGATCTCCAGCATTACTGCAAGGAGAATCGTCTAGTATACTGTAGTCATCACTAGAAGGGTCAAAGCATGAATCAACATCAATATTCGTTTCACCAGTTTGTACTCCTTCAATATTAGAATAGGTAATATTTGACTCAGGGATATTGGGTACATTTGGGTCTTCTGATATTGTACTAATATTGTTCCTTATAATGGCATTATTGAACGATGCATTATCACAGCTACCTCCGCATTTTGTTGCCCCATATTCTAATTCAGATTCATTAGCCACAATGGTAATATTTTGAAAATGATTATAGCTATCATTACTCTGTTTATATCTTATCCCACCTGCATATTCATCCGCATGATTATTACTAATTAATACATTTGTATAAATATTCATTTTGCCTGCAGGGACACCAGCAATAAACATTCCTGCACCAGAACAATAAGTGGTATTTCCGGTTATCTGAACATTGTCCATATACATGTGAGTATTCAAGATAGCAATACCTCCTGCTCCTGCATCATTTACACACCCCCCTGAATTTTGATGTCCATCACCATGATTATCCTTTATATTTAGGCCAACAATTCTTGCGAATCCATTTTTGAAATATAATCCTCCACCTTCCGCATCTGAAGCATTAGAATCTATAATTGTATTTGTGATTTCTATATCAGAGTTTATTGAATATATACCACCTCCACGGTGAGAAGTATTGTTTCGAATAATTGAATTATTTATTGTAGGGTTAGATAATAAAATATAAATCCCGCCTCCCAGGCATCCTCCACAATTACCAATATTATTTTCAACAATCAGACCATCCATTATGATATTTGATTGATCTTCTTTAATAGAAATTCCACTATATAAATTATCAACTACTTTTACTGATTGAAGTATAACAGATGAAGAGTTATGT
The DNA here is from genome assembly GCA_002346675.1 of Fidelibacterota bacterium UBA2986. Classification (GTDB taxonomy): domain Bacteria; phylum Fidelibacterota; class Marinisomatia; order Marinisomatales; family AB-629-J13; genus AB-629-J13. The sequence goes on along the minus strand of DEAI01000013.1, from coordinate 11,197 downwards.
ATATTAATACCACCCGCTCTAAATCCTGGTTGACTACTTCCTCCTGTAATCGAAAGATTACTTATCGAAATATTTCCTGTTTCATATACTATGATCATACTACCAGCGCCATTCTCAGTTGTTTCACCATTTAGTACAGTAAAATCCATCCCCGCTCCATCTAGAGACACCCATTCTATCATATAAATAGGAAACAGCTCCTCATTAATTGTAGGTGAATATTCACCGTCCAATAAATGTAACATAACCGGATTATATTCATTTGCATAAACACGGCTTAATGCATAGTCAATTGTATAAAATGGATCTTCCTCCGTACCAAGTGTGCTTGATGAATCATTTCCATCTGCATTAGGACTAACCCATACATCCTGAGTTATCGCTCCTAATATGCCTGTAGCGCTAGTGTAATCTGTATTTGCCCCATCCTTAACTATCCAATAATCAGATACATCTTCATAATTTGATGAAAATACATCAAATGCTGAATATGAAAAGTCAACCTCTCCCTCAAATCCAATTGACTCAAATGTTTTCCCCGTTTCAGAGTCGTTGTTCTCAAAAATGTTGTTGGAGAATATGATTTCATCATCACGGGTGAGAAGAGTTCTCTCATATGGTTCACTTCTGTCTTCATCAAACTCCACATCATCATCATTACTTATTGCTGCACCACCGCCCCTTCTAGATCTACCTGATCGATTTTCTGTACCCCCACCATTATTTCTAATATAATTATAGGTAATCTCTGGTAAACTGTGGTCTATCATTATTCCTCCACCCATACGATATGTAATGGTCTCTTCACCACTTGAATCGTTTACCCTGGTTCCCTGTCCATTCTGGATTGTAAACCCTGTAAGCTTAGAGCTAATGGCATCCCCATTTTCTGAAGGACGAAATAGAATACAGCTTCCGAAAGGACCTGAATCTTCATCACTCTCACTATAATAACTTCCATCAATGATGGTTGAGTATATATAACTGGTATCAGATTCAAGGATATAGTGACTGGCAAGTGTTATCTCCTTGTTTATCTGGAGATTCTCATAGTAGATACCTTCATCAACAAGAACTGTGTCACCAGGTTCGGCAGCATCAATACCCTCCTGTATAGTAGGATAGTCTTCTGGAATAAGGATTGCAGAAATATACTCACAACTCCCATCATCCTCTGTTGCATCAGGGTCGTAGTTGTCCGCTTCTGGGTCAGTGCAACCTGTAATTTGGTCAACGTAGGATGATTCAAATGCTCCCATGTCTGGGGCATAGCCGCTATAATCAGATGGATCTGTATATGCAATAACATATTGATCCCAATCGCCTGGGAGATTCATATACGCTGCAACGCCAACACCTCCATAGGTATCCCAATTATGATAATATTGATACCAATCACTATCCCAGGGATCTTCCCAGGGCTCCATATAAAGTACCTCAGTCCCCTGGTCAATTAGAGGGGAGTTCACTGATAATGTATAATCATCATTAAACGCGGGCTCTATATCTATATTTCCATCAAGCCAGTAAATAAATTCTGAAGGACTGTAATAATCCATTGACCCCCACTGAAAGTCATCTAAACCACCTTGAATATTGTTATGTGAAAACACAAGCGTGGACATTCCTCGTGGAAGACCATCCCAATCTTCATAGTCTGTTTCAATAAGTGAAGTTGAAAATACAATTTGGTTATTTTCCGTACTTCCGTCACTAAAAACAACTTGATTACCATAGATAATATTATTTACTAAAGCTATCTTTGGATACGTGAGACTCGGTCCACCATAAAGTCGTGATGCTATTGATATTCCAGCACCAAGTTCATGATCCAAGTTATCAGAATAAGTGAAATTATCAGCAATGGTTGTATTTCTAATGAAAACCGCCGTATTCGTAAATATAGATATAGCACCACCACGACCATTATAAGGATTGTGAACTTCATTATTGGTGATCAAGCAATTATTTAATTGGACCGAGCCCTTATCATCTCTAGCGATTGAATATGCTGACCCATTCGCTAGCTGTTGATTATATTGAAATTTGCAGTTATTAAATGTGACACCATCTGCAAAAGAACTTCTAACACCAGCACCTCCATCATTATTATCCATATTTGAATTATATGAAAACTCACAATTATTAAATATTGGGTCAGAATGGTCCTTTATTTCAACATTTATTCCTGTATTGTGGTTAAACTTACTGTTACTAATAACAGGGAAAGAATATTCTTGCATAATCAGTGCTCTTCCGCTATAAATACTATGAATATTATTAATTGTAGGTGAAGAAGTATAAAGTCTAATATTTGCATAATTATGATCTACCATTATATTACTTAAACTTGGATCTGAATTATATATATTAATTGCATAACCAGCTAACTCCCAATCTGGGTCTTCTGATTCCGGATCAAAATGAACACCAGTAATTCTTGCATAATTAATGGACGATGAAGAAGAAGCACCATCTAACCTTATCCCCAGCCACTTATTCTCATCTGACACATTTGGATCACTGTTCATAAAGTAAACACTATCATCCTCTGCACCATCAATATTGATAGTGCCATTAATTTTAAATGAGTAGGGCCCATCAAAAAGAAATTTAGTACCGGGCGCTATATACGAACTGTTCCCCTCATCAACATAAATGTCACCTACCACAGTATATGTATTTGCTTCCAAAATTGTGGGTATCCCACCAGTGAGAGCATAATCAAGCTCACTACCATTCACAGAAAGATTCAGCCCCACACCATCAGCCAGTTGTTCACTGTTGATGATCATAAAATCCTCCACAGACCCCATAGTACTGTTATTAGCAAAAATAGCTATCTGACCTGCCTCACGTGGTCCAATAACAATAGGGAATTCAGATTCGGTTGAAAAACTCTCTGTGTTAAAATTTACACCATCAATGACCATATCAGTTTCCCTGAAATTAAAGAGTCTCCAGTTTACAAATGAACCGAGCCCTCCCACTGATCCAAAATTGAACTCATTTACAGGCTCCAGAATATTATTATTAAAAGTGGTAGAAATATATGCCCCCCGGGTCCATCCAATATCAGACCTGGTACCATCCACATCACTGTACCATGGATTTGGATCTCCAGTATCTATACAGGATGAGCTTGTAGCCTCATAGTTTCCTGTAAATCCAGGATCCTCGGTCTGGATCTCTGTTCCAGTATATCCGTCGTAAACGGTACTATAACTTACATTATCTATTCCAGGATAATCATTGATTGATTCATCCCAAGAGTCTGTTAAAACTATTCCACCAGCATCGTTCCATATAATTGAATTTCTTATTACTGCTTCAGAACGTACATAGGCCTGATTTCCCCTTGCCCATCCTTCAACAACGTAATTACTATGTGCAACATTATTTACAATTGTTACATTGATGAGCTTGGGATATCTTAGATTGATACCAGCAGCATTATAGGCATAATTATTTCTTATCAAAACATTTATTAAAGTAGGGTCTCCCTCACCATGTTTATGACGAATTCCACCTCCCGAACAGTAAGATAAATTTCCAACACAAGCATTATTTTCATAGATCTCTGTGTTTACAATGGTGGGACTGGAATTTTCCATATTGATTCCGCCACCTCCATGTCCATGGCTATTATCGAGTCCCGCCACATTATGATGGATCAACATATCAGATAAAAAAAGATCAGCATTACGAATAAAAAACCCTCCTCCCACAAACCCTGCATCGTTATAGCTTACCTCACCTCCTATGATGGTCACATTAGAATAATAGATCCCTATTCCTCCGCCATTACAGCTACTACCTCTGCATTCGTTATTGTTAACATTAAGATTTTCTACCTGGGCATCTGTATGTTGAAATAGAATCCCTCTTCGGGAATTGTTATCAATATAAATATTTGTAAGAACTGGATCTGATTCTTGAATGAAAATTCCACCACCGGAGTGAGCATAATTATTGTAGGCTCTCACATTATTAAGAATTGGAGTTGCATGGGATATAAAAATACCACCACCCCGAGTACCGTTTCCACCTGTGACAGACAGGTTACTGACAGTAATATTTTCAGTTTTGTATATAGATATGACATTCTTTGCTGAGCCTTCCCCATCAAGTACTGATGTTTCCATGCTTGAACCATTCAGTGATATCCATCGGAACATATTAATAGGAAATCTCTCCCCCGTCTCGCTGGCACTATAAACACCATCCAACAGATGTATAGTGACTGGGTGGCTCATATTAGCATACACACGGCTCAAAGCATAGTCAATGGTAAGATAAGGAGATGAAGAAGATCCATCATTATCATTACTTCCGCTAGGAGAGACATAAACATCCTCAGTTATTGCGGCTTCAGTACCCAAACTGTTTACATTAGAGACTAGTCCATCGGTTGACCTTACCCAGTACTCACTAACACCGTCAAATTCTTCACTGTAAATATCATACACGCTTGAATCAAGTCTGACCTCACCAGGGAAATCATTTGCAGAAACAGAGCTGCCAGAACTTGCATAGTTATTTTCGAAGATATTGTTTGTTATTATAATCACATCATCCCTAGTTAATTGTGTGGTGGAATAGTATCCGTTTCTGTCCTCATCAAATTCCACATCATCATCATTATTAAGTTTAATCCCTCCGCCTCGCCTTGTTCGTCCTGCGCGATCAGCTGTTTCAACCACACCATTGTTCCTAAGGTAATTGTATTTAATGACTGGTGTGCAATGATCCACCGCAACACCTCCTCCTATATAATATGAGTCTTCAACATATCCATCATCTGTTTCTATATTTTCTGTGACACTTTCTCCCACACCATTCTGTATGGTGAATCCAATTAAATTTGGACTAATGATCTCACCGGAAGAGGGAGGATGAATAAATACACAGCTGGAATTTTCACCGATTTGATCAGGGTGACAGTCTATAATGGTTGCATCACGGTGCGAGAGGTTTTCATCAATAAGAAAGTAGCTTGCGAGAGTTATCTCTTTGTTGATCCGGAGGTTTTCATAGTAGATACCCTCATCAACAAGAACGGTGTCACCTAGCTCGGCAGCATCAATCCCATCTTGGATTGTTTCTCTATCATGGGGGACTCGGTGAATCACCGCAAAGAGTGAAGAAAGGAAAATAGATAAAAGATAAATATTTTTCATAAAAAACTCCTAAATCTGTAAAAAAGACTTGTCAGATAATACATTTTAGAGATGAGAATGTCAATGATGAATATCACATCCTATTTTATGGGTAAAAGTTGAATCCAAAAATTGGAAGTGGAATGGTTACCATAAGACCCTGCTGTTTGTGTAATTTATCATCATATGTATAACTATCTGTTGTATACATGAGAGGAATTACAGAAAGACCTGCCCAATACTTTTTTCTTGGGACTTTATGAGAGTTAATAGTGATATTCCCTCTTCCAATTCCAAATTGTACAAATGAGAGCATAACCGCCTGCCAATCAAAATAAGTTTGTGACTGACCACCTTGAAATCTTTTCCCCGTAGATCCCCCTAAAAATACATAAATAGGTAAATCAAGTTGATTCCCAATTAATGCAATCCCAGTACTTATTTGAACGTCAATAAACCTTAAACTTTCTTCTGTTTTACCTATCTGAATTCCAACTCCTATATAACCACCTGGAAATTTACTGGAGCTAGGGTCACCCGTCCTTTGTTGACTCAAAGCCAACCCAAAAACCATTAGTAGTGCAATACGCTTAATCATATCTGAATCTATCTATCATCTCACAAATAAAAACTACTTCAATCTACCCAATCTCCACTTTTTTACAAAGAGATGGAAAACAAAAAACCCCACGAACGTGAGGTTAGATGTTTTAATCATTTTAATTTTTAGTTAGAATTCCAATTCATAATGCCAGTTAATGTTGGCATTGTCCATAGCGCAAGTGGCAACAGACCTCTGGGCATTTCTGCTACAGGAAAACCATACATTTTAAGCTTCATTATCGCTCCAATAACAAACCAGACTACCACGGGAGCACACAGAACCGTCGTAAATCTAGCTTGGGCTTTACCCTCAATCATAAATGCTACATATAGCAAATATATAGAGACAATTCCCATATAAAGAAACGTCGCTAGATTTTCGATGCTTCCCCCCATTGTCATATAGCCACCAATTACTCCCATGAAGGTATGCATTATGGTCAGTACTATAAGCCAAATTTTTGGTTTCATTATCATATCTTTCATAAATATCTCCTTAACATCTATCAGAATCTACAAATTATCTTATAATTCTCTCTTTCATTTACCTCCATGCTATTTTTTACAAAGAGATACTATTTCAACAGTACCATCTTTCTGGTCTCTACAAACTCTCCAACCTCTATCTTGTAGAGATAAACGCCGGCACTGACATCTCTGCCCATATTATCTCTAGCGTCCCACTGAACTGACTTAAAACCTGCACCTTCATATCTATTAACCAATACTTTAATTTGATCACCTAACATATTGTATATACTTATAGTTACAAATAATTTTTTTGGCAGGTCATATCTTAAGGTTGTAGTTGGATTAAAGGGATTGGGAAAGTTCTGGTGAAGTGCAAATGTTGTGGGAATAACCGGCTCTCTCTTTACAACAAATCTTTCAGCTGATTGAACTGTGACCACTCCAGTTCCCTCTAGAATGTAATCTCCTCCATTATCTGATGTAAGTACCCAGTTCATCTGCTCTCCTGCCTCTATGGGAATATCATAGCTCAGGGTTATAGTCTCAGCTGTGTTTAAAAGCTCTATCTCTCCTGATTCCAATAATACCTTTGAATCTCCAGTAAAACGGGCGTCAAACGCCATCTCTGGAAACAGAGGCGGCAAGCTATAGCTCAATATCTCTTCCTCAGGAATCTCAACTCCAAAGAAGAGCTCTGTTGAATGAGTACCATTGGAAAAACTAATTGAGTTAGCCTCCTCAGTCCTGCTCACAAATGAGACCTGCTTGGCTGATACTCCTGGGCTGAGAGTAATCTCACCATCCTCTGTGGCTCTGATCCAGTATCCCCTTCCAGGCTCAATTGAATCAGAGAGAAAATAAACATCACTGAAGCCATAGAGAGTTCCCTCAGCAATGAGCTCAGATAGATAGAGGGTGTTTGCGCTCACTACTGATGAGAGGCCAGAAATAAGGTTCCACCCTTCACCTAAATACAAAATAACATTTTCAATAGTAGACCCAGAAAAATTTACCACGCTCTCATCTGACATTCTCAAAAGATAGCCTTCCCCTACTTCCAAAGTTTCAGCTGATTGGTAGAGATCAGTGAATGAGAAAAGGGTTCCCTCCATGGCCTCAGGAAACAATATCTGATAGCTCGTCTCATCACCTGCGAGGGGCAGACCTACGATATTCCATCCCTCATTGTAAACAATCTCCATACCCATATCCGTTCTGTGCTGGATGAGGACCCGGTTGAACGATGGCGGAAAACTGTATGTATTCACTTCTTGCATATCCACAGAGAATAGTACCCCACCAAAGGCATCGGTCAGGGTAAACAAACCCTCACCCAGCTCTTCATAGTTCCAGGATAGGGTAACCTCCTCTGTCTCTACATCAGGCTGGATATCCACTGCCCACTCAGTTATATCATCTGCCTCGGGCATGGGCCGCATATCAATGTAAAATCTGTCGTTCACTAGTGAGTTAAAGATAGCTGCATCCCATGCAGGAGCCGGAGGTGCCGGTGGAGCATATAGGTCAATCCAATAGTCATATTCATCTGTTACATCTTGAATCATGCCAATTTTTAGATCCGTAGGCGTGGAGCCGGCATCATCAGACACCGTAAGCGTGATAAAGGGAGGCAGTGTAAATGGCGCGGTTGACTCAACTCTTTCGGGAACACCGTCAAGCTGGCCATGGCTGTCCCCTGAAGTGGCATCAAAAACTATGTCCCCGCCATCCTCATCCAACCTCCAGTATCCTTTTAGACCCTCAGAATCTGGCTCTATCCGGTCGAACATATCTATCTGGATTTCCTGGGCATTTCTAGAGCGGTTCCATATCCGCAACTCATCTAGAATACCTGAAAAATAAATTTCCTCAAAGGGCGAAGCTCCCACGGTCATACTCGCTCCGGGTGCATCCGCCAGCGAACTCCCGCAGGTCTCTCCGGTGTATATATTTCCATTCAGATAAGCGGTCACAGTTCCACCGGAATAGGTTAAAGCAATATGGTGCCATGACTCTAGCTGAAGCTCTCCCTCTCCTAGAGTGAGCAGATTGTCCCCACAGGGGTTTTCTATGGTGACCATGAGATTCCCATCGGTTGTGCCCAGTTCAATATTTCTGGCAGCGCTGCTCTCCGCGGGCTGCACCAGAGTTTCAGATTCCCCTGGAGGGGTCCAATAGAGCTCTGCAACCGCTCCCCCTCCATTCTCATAATATTCCATGACACACTCATGCAGTCCCTGGGTCAATAGCTTATTGCCATACTTGCTGGTAGGTCCCATATCAAACCAGTGGTCAATTATCAGCTCACCATCAATATAAAGCCTCACCCCGTCATCTGTGTGAGTTCTGAAGCTATACTCACCTTGAGACTCCGCAAAAACAGTCCCCGTCCAGCGCACCTGGTAATCATTATTAGGGATGGACGGGTCAGGGCTACCACCTCCCCAGTTAAAATCAATGACATCATCATACCGAGTAAGGACCAGCTCTCCAAATGTCGGAGAGCCTCCACCTCCACCAGATGAATAGTATTCACCGATAAATGCGGACGGGTCCACATCCAAAACAGAGTTTGACAATAGAACCTCATAGGGAGAGCCAAAGACAGACGGTTCCGGATATATCCAAGCAGAAATAGTAAAGCTGTCAGAGCCCTCACCAAAGACACTTTCAATGTCCTCTCCTGTCACTGTAATGCGGTCATCCTCGCCATCAAAATCTATGGCATAGCCTGGACCATAAAAAATATAAGTACAGCTGCCATCATCCACGATATTTTCCACACTATAGTTCTCCGCTTGAGGGTCGGTACAGCCTGAGCATGTGGAGTTATCTCCCTCACAAACTCCACAATCATCGCTACCTCCGCTCTCTGCGTTGGGATTGTCTGAGCCCACACCGATGTATCCCTCGCAGGCGGAAGGGCCTATATATCCAGCGTAATCTTCATCGGTGCAGATAGGTGTCCAATATCCGCACTGTCCATTGCAGTCAACGTAGACGTTTTCTCCTCCGCAGAGCCCACATTCATCTATGGGGTCAGTGCAGGCCTCAATAACCACCTCAGCAACATAAGGGTCACTGTCCATCCCATAGCTGCTTGTGACCTCAAGGGTCACATAGTATACACCCTCTGAATCATAGCTATGAATCGGAGAAACCTCATCAGAAACATTTCCGTCTCCAAAGTCCCAGTTCCAGGCGATCAGCTCAGAGTTGATGTTTACAGAAAGGTCCGTAAAAAAAACTGTATAATTATCCACCTCAAAATCAAAAAGTGCCATTGGTGGTTCCAGACCATCGGGAATTATATTGATAACCGCTGCCTGGTCCTGGTTAAACCCGCCCATTGACCCCAAGGAAAAATAGCCATTGCTGCTGCCGCCCCATCCCCAGTTACAGTGGAACAGGTCGCCATCATAGCCGTCAACATTCCACGCGTGACCGGCACCCCCACCATCCTGATAAGCCCTGTATATTATGGGCCAACCATTTTCAAGCTGTTCAATAAGTAGATCTGCCCACTCTGAATCGCTATAGTTGACTCTTGAAGCACAGGTAATGTCCTGGTTATAGTTAAAATTATCCCGTAGGGCAGTTTTAGCATTCAGTCCGGTATAACACACAAAAGCTCCTGACCCGCTCTCTCCATAGTCCATGTGGACAGCAACACCAGCATGAAAGAGTAATAACTGAGACGCCTCGGTTGCAGAATTATCCTGCATACTATCAAAATCATAGACTGTTTCTCCAAAATCAGCATAGATGTTTCCATAGTCAGGATCATAATAAGCAGCATATCCGCTTCCTTCAACAGGATGGCTCCAATAGTACATGACCTGACCCATGGCAACAGCTACACAGCCCACTAGCGCGTTGCCCGGACACATATCATTCCACGCGCCTCCCTGGTTCCAGTTGGCTGTAATAAGGGGGTCAACACTTCTAAAGTCTCTTTCTAAGGAAACAGAATCACTCAGGTAGCTCTCCCACATTGAGAAAATTCTATCAGAAGCAGGAATGTTTTTTATCGTGATATATTTAATGTAGGCCCGGACATTATCCAGAAAAGCTTCCAGCTGGAGGGGCAGGCTGGAGAGAGAAAGGTCACTGTAAAAACTGTATCCGAGAACGGGTGTAACCCTGTCATCGGCGGAAATAATGGCAAACCCAGAAGGCTTGAACTCAACAGTGTAGAAAAACACTGTTCCATCTTCCTCATCTGTGAATATATTTTTTATGGTTTCAACCTGATTATTTTTATCCCGCTCGAGAACCAGATTTAGCGCTGTCTTCTGTGCATCGCTGAGGCTAACGTGCTCAGAAAATAAAAGTCCAAAGAATAAGCAAAATAAAAAAATAAATTTATTTTTCATATAATCAATTTAATATTATTCATCCCTTGATTTTGACTCTAAAAATAGAAAATCCTCGATGTTAAATCAGTGACTTCTAACAGATAAAAAGTGATGTACCCGGGGAATAACTCGAGCTGTCACAGGTCATACATATATGATAGTACGAAATAAAAACAATTTGACTTTCTAAGATATTACTTGGCTATACTTTATTTAAAGGAGATGCTACTTCAACAGCACCATCTTCTTTGTCTGCACAAACTCTCCTGCCTGTATCTGGTAGAGGTAGACTCCTGCACTTACAGGTTTACCCATACTGTCAGTAGCATCCCATTTAACAGACTTAAAGCCTGCTTGTTGAGTAGTATTAACTAACTGGGTTATTTCCTTGCCAAGCATATCATAAATGCTCAGAGTGACCAAGGCATCAGATGGCAGGTCATACCTCAGTGTTGTTATAGGATTGAATGGATTGGGAAAGTTCTGATGTAGAACAAATGTGACGGGTATCACAGATTCCTTGTTTAGGATAAATCTCTCTGATGATGGAAGAATGATTTCTCCTGAGCCCTCAAGAGTATTATCTTCTCCGTTTCCTGACCTCAG
>DEAI01000008.1:130572-199610 GCA_002346675.1 Fidelibacterota bacterium UBA2986 | reverse complement strand
TGTACAGACCAAGAAGATGGTGCTTTTGAAGTAGCACCACCTCTTTGCAAAAAAGTGGGGATGGGGTAAAATTCTAAGACACACCACCCCGCACATTCTCACCCCGCCTTGCGTTAGTGCTTCCCAAATAAATCGGTATTACACCAGTAATAAGTAAATAACGTCAGATTGTCCTAATATGTCATATTGTTTAACAAGTTCAGGATAAAGAAAAAGCGGGAAATAAATCCCGCTTTCTCGTCGATACCGAATAGGTATTTTTTATGTACGCCTGGAAGGACTTGAACCTTCAACCAATGGCTTAAGAGGCCACTGCTCTACCAATTGAGCTACAGGCGCAAATATATAGAGGGTTAAAAATATCCTGTTTTAAACTACATGAAATTACATCATTTTAGATTTTTTTAACTATGACATAATTACTATAAATATAAATGATTTATTAGCATTACATCTGCCTATATGACATATTTATATGCCTTTACAGTGTTAAAAGTTTTAATATTTCCTGATATTCGATATTGGTACAATCTGTGCTGGATAAAGTAAAAAAAGGAAAATATTATGGAAAATAAACAACAAATAAATCCCGAAAAAAACGTAAATGTATTGGAAGCATATGGAATTGATTTGACACAACATGCTAGAGATGGAAAAATTGACCCTGTTATAGGGAGGGAAGATGAAATCAGACGAATCATTCAAATTTTATCTAGGCGCACAAAAAACAATCCAGTTTTGATTGGTGAACCGGGAACTGGAAAAACTACAGTTGCAGAGGGATTAGCACGTAGAATCATAGAAGGAGATGTCCCAGAGAATTTAAAGAAGAGTCGACTTATCGGACTTGATCTTAGCGCAATGATTGCTGGTGCAATGTTCCGTGGGCAATTTGAAGAAAGACTTAAAAACTTTGTAAAAAAGGTAGTCAAAAGCGAAGGAGAGATTATTGTATTTATTGATGAGATTCACACAATTGTAGGGGCCGGAGCTATGGAAGGGCAAATGGATGTATCTAACATGATTAAACCAGAGTTGGCAAAGGGCAGGATGAAGGTGATTGGCGCTACTACATTGAATGAGTATCAAAAATATATAGAAAAAGATGCTGCATTGGAGAGAAGGTTTCAACAAGTTTATATTGCCGAACCTAATGTGGAAGATACTGTTACTATCCTGCGGGGAATCAAAGATAAATATGAAATTCATCATGGCCTGCGTATCAAAGACAGTGCTCTTATTTCAGCAGCAAGCTTATCCAATCGTTATATATCAGACCGTTTTTTGCCTGATAAAGCAGTTGATTTGGTTGATGAGGCAGCCGCAAAAATTCGTATGGAAATGAATTCAGCCCCTGAATCAATTGATAATGCCAGGCGAAATCTTTTGCAATTAGAAATTGAAAAAGAAGCTATAAAAAAAGAGAGAGATTTCAAGTCTAAAGAGAGAATGATTGAAATCAAAAAAGAAATAAAATTAATAAAGTCTACTTTGTCAACTCTTACAATTAAATGGGAGGAAGAAAAAGTAAAAGTAAAACAATTAAATAAATTAAAAGAGAAAATGGAGATTATACAAAATAATGCAGACAGATTTGAAAGGGAAGGGAATCTTCAGGGAACAGCACGAATACGATACAATGATATTCCTGAACTTGATAAAAAGATAGAGCTTTCTTCACAGGATATCTTAACCAATACTTTCATAAAGTTAGAAGTAGAAAACGAAGATATTGCTGAGGTCGTATCAAAGTGGACCGGAATTCCAGTGACAAAAATGTTATCTGGAGAACAGGAAAAATTAATGGAACTAGAGTTTCAACTAGAGCGACGAGTTAAAGGACAAAGCGAAGCTGTCAGTAGGACCGCAGATGTAATTCGAATGTCAAAAATGGGAATGGTGGATGAAGATCGTCCGGTTGGCTCTTTTCTTTTCTTGGGAAATACCGGTGTCGGAAAAACTGAGCTGGCAAAATCGCTTGCTGAAATATTATTTGATGATGAAAAAGCTCTAACTCGCTTTGATATGAGTGAATTTATGGAGTCCCACTCAGTTTCAAAGCTCATAGGTAGTCCCCCCGGATATGTAGGATACAGTGAAGGAGGTCAGCTAACAGAAAAAATACGTCGACGTCCTTATGCTGTTGTATTATTTGATGAAATTGAAAAAGCTCACCCAGATGTTTTAAATGTGTTGCTCCAGCTGTTGGATGACGGCAGACTTACTGATAGTAAAGGACGAACAGTAAATTTCAAAAATGTAATTGTGATCATGACTTCCAATATGAAGCGGTCTGATTTGAACCAGTTTCTCCGTCCAGAGTTTATAAACCGAATCGACGAAGTTATGAGTTTTAATGATTTAGATAAAGATGTGGTGAAAGAAATTGTGATAATGAAATTGAATCTATTGCACAGAAAATTCAACAAGTTAAATATTCAGGTCAATATAAATGAGAGCGTAATTAATTATTTAGTAAAAAATGGATTTGATTCTCAATTTGGTGCTAGGCCAGTTAACCGACTTATCAAACGTGATATTTTGGCTCAACTATCAAAACAAATGATTCAAGAACCGGAGAATAGAAATGTAAATATTTTGGTGGAGAATAAAAAAATTATAATAAAGATGAGGAGGGAGAAATCTGAAGAATTATCCATAAATTATTAATAGGACTCTAAAATCTGTTTTTAAATTAAAAAACCATTTAAATATTCCTTTATTTGAAAAGAATTGGTAAATAATCTGATTATTTATATCTAAATATTTGGTTTATAAATTAGAGTCATGTATTTTTTGCACACGATTAATTTTGAAAATTAAATAATTCAAGACAAATCGGTTGGTAAGTAAATTCCTGTATCGATTAGATGCAGGTAGGATTAAAGGCTCCAGGTTGGCGTTTGGAGCCTTTACTGTTTTACAGTGAAGTAATAATAAGTTTTTTGAAAATGGGGGCGACCGGTTTCGACGGGATAAGAGGTAGGTTAAACGGCATGCCGAGTTTCCGAAAACTCGTTAATAAAGCGGAACATCATATAAGTGCCGATTATGGCCAATTTGCTTACGCTTAATTGACGTAAGCCGTTCTGGGTAAAATGGGTCTGTGGTTTTATCTAAGGGCGTCGACTACGCAGACTAGTTTCTGATTTTGTTTGGGAATCAGAAATGAGACTTACCGAACTGGTTTCAACGAAATGGGGTTTCCCGGCATTCGTTGAAATGAGATAAATCCGGAAAACTAAACATGTAGATGTTTTTCAAATCTCTGTTTCGGACGGGAGTTCGATTCTCCCCGCCTCCACTCATTCCCTATAAGTTCTAATGTACAATGAAACACATTTTCACAATGATAAATGCGTATTATTGCTTGTTGTTTCAAGTATTACAATTATCCAGAAAAAATTAAAAACCATATTTAATATAGTAAACACCAATAATCAAACCTCACATTCGTGAGGTTTTTTATTTGTTAGATGGTTTGTAGATTGGAATATGAATATAAATGCTATATCAGCTATTAATACCAAATCATGGATAGTAATACTAGGATTAACCCTATCTTCAATATTTGGTCAACCCTTCCGAGATATCAAACCCGAATCTGTTGGCCTATCTTCAAAACGTCTTGATAGGCTAACCCATCAATTAGATAATTATATTTCCAATAATAAATTATCAGGGGGAGTGGTTCTTGTCTTACGTAAAGGTAAATCAGCCTATTTTCGTTCATTTGGCTTTAGGGATAAGGAATTGAGTGATCCTATGGAAAAGGACGATATATTTAGAATTGCATCTCAAACAAAAGCAATAATCAGTGTGGGTATAATGATATTACAGGAAAAAGGTTTGTTGCTTATTCAAGACCCCGTTAGTAAATATATACCGGAGTATAAAAACACTACAGTCGCGGAGTCAGATGGAAATGGCTCATATAATGTTGTTAAGGCAAAAAGAGAGATCACTATTCGAGATCTGTTAACTCATACCTCTGGTGTGGGTTGGGGTTTTGGTCAAGCTGAAGACCGTTGGGAAAAAGAAGAAATTAAGGGTTGGTATTTTGCTCATAGAAATGAATCAATACAGGAAACGGTGAAACGAATATCCAAGCTTCCAATGGATGCGCATCCTGGCGAAGAATTCGTTTATGGTTTAAGTGTTGATATCTTAGGTGCGCTGATCGAAGTTATTTCCGGTCAACGATTAGATCACTTTCTTCAACAAGAAATTTTTGATCCTTTACAAATGAAAGACACTCATTTTTTCTTACCACTAGAGAAGAAAGATAGATTAGCCAAGGTCTATTCTTCAACTCAAACTGGCATAAAGCCTTCAGATGACCCAGGGAAAAGAGTCGGAGTCAGTATGATAGGACAAGGGCACTATGTAGTTGGTCCTAGAATTAGTTTTTCTGGTGGAGCAGGTCTTCTTTCGACCGCCGAAGATTTTGCTATTTTCCTTCAGATGATGCTTAATGAAGGTAAATTTGGTAAAAAAAGGATTCTCAGTAGAAAATCTGTGGAATTAATGACGACTAATCATATAGCGGATATTCCTTTCTGGAGTGATGGCGACGGAATAAGATTTGGTCTTGGTTTTGCTTTAATAGAACAATTAGGTGGAAGAGGTATGTTGGGGTCAATTGGTGAATTTTCATGGGGTGGTGCTTATCATTCAACTTATTGGGTTGATCCAAATGAAGAGATGGTTGTTGTATATTTAACGCAGTTGATTCCAGCATTGAACATAGATGATCATGATAAAATACGAGCTCTTATCTATCAGTCAATAATTGATTAATAAAAATTATTAAAACACAAAAATATGATTAGAAGATCTATAACTGACCCAATTAATTATCACCTAAAGGATCTAATTAAAAGTCCCACATTCGCAAATTGTATCTGTGGTATAATTTGTGGATTTAAACTATTATGACCAGAGCTAAAAGAAAACTTGCTGCTATTGTGTTTACTGATATAGTTGGTTTTACAAGACTATCGGCTGAAAATGAACCTGCAGCACTTAAATTATTGGAGAAACAACGTGAACTTTTAAAACCTATTGTTGAGTCGTATAAAGGTGAATGGCTTAAGGAGATTGGCGATGGTTTACTTCTTTCATTTGAGACCAATCTTGATGCGGTAGAATGTGCAATTAAAATTCAGAAAATAGTTAAGACTGTAGAGAATCTAAATTTAAGAATTGGTATACATCAGGGTGAGGTTGTTTTTCAGGGTAGTGATGTCATTGGCGATGATGTAAATATTGCATCTCGTATAGAACCTTTCTCTGCATCAGGCGGGATTGCTGTTTCAGGCAGAGTTAATGCATCTCTAGAAAGAGACCCAAACTTTAAAACCGTATCCCTTGGAAAACTACAATTACAGGGGGTTTCACAGGAGGTCAAAGCTTATTGTATTGTCTCTCATGGTCTCCCAGAGACAGATCTGACTCAGGTCAAAGCAAAACTTGTAGTTAAAGAAAAAGCTGGACCCAAATGGAGTGCAATATCAATTTTTGGTTTAGTGACATCTATAATTGGTGTTATTGCTTTAGGATATATGGTTTTATCTAGCTTTTCAGCAGATGATAATGAAATCCCATCTATTGCAATTCTTTATATGAAAAATTTAGGTCAAGCAGATGATGAGCCTTGGGCTTATGGTTTGACGGAAGATCTAATCATTGAAATGAGTCGCCTAGGGAATATTCGTGTAGCATCAATGAATTCTGTAAGCAAATATAAAGATTCTGATCTGTCTGAAATCGATATTGCTAAAGAATTGGATGTGAGTTTTATTTTAACCAGCAGTATCCATAAGACTATTGACCAGTTCAATCTTCGGTGCCAATTACAGGATCATAAAAAGAATATGACTATTTTTGGAAATAAATGGACAGAAAAGTTAGAAAATGCGTCACTCATTGTTAGTAATCTTGCAGAAAATCTTTCGAATAAAATATCATATAAAAAGAGTGACCATGAGTTAGTAAGTGAGACTTATAAGGCAGATCCAGTTGCCTATGAATATATGTTAAAAGGGAAATATAAGGTGCAATACCAGCAGAACTCTGAAGATTGGCAAATGGCTGAAAGTTTACTGAAAATGTCAACTGATATTGATAATAATCTTGCTTCTTCATGGTCATTATTGGGTTGGATATCATATAGACAAGGTAAACTCATGGAGATGCGGGAATACTCAAAAAAAGCGGTTAAAATTGGTTTAAAAACGAAAAATTATATTGCGGTTGGACATGGATATGAGCAATATGGTTTTTATTATGAATATGGAAAAAATAATTTAGATTCGGCTGCAGTTTATTATCTGCAGTTTTATCAGACTTCAGAAAAAATAGACTATAAAAAAGGTACAGCTGAGGCTTCAAAGTATTTGTCCAATCTTTTAATAAAGCAGGGGAAAAAAGATGAAGGATTGAAATATATGAACATTTCTGTTGATATGGCCAGAAAGTATGGAGATAAACATGACCTACCCTTGGTATTACCAAATTATGCTGACCTTTTACTTGAAAATGGACAATTAGAAAAAGCCAAGTCTATTTTAGATGAAGCAAATGAATTAGCTATAAAATATAAAAAACAGGAAGCGCTTCAATTAGTAGTAGGAAGTTATTCAGATTTTTATGAAAAAATTGGAGACCTAGATAGTGCTCATAAAAATACTTTAATGGCATATAAGATTGCAGAAAATTTGAACCAGGAATTGATTAGTTTTGGTTCTTACATAAGGATGGCAGAATCTTATTATTACCGGGATCAGCTTGATAGTACTTTTCATTATTTAGAAAAAATAAACACCCTAACAGACCAACTGGGTATCCCGTTTATGGTGTTATTATCTAATTATTATTCAGGAAGATATAATTATTATGATGGAAATCATAATAAATCCATTAAGCATTTTGATTTTATTATAAAAAATATACCGCCAGACTTTGATCTAACTATGAGAGTGATTCCAAAAGCATTTAATGCCTTGAATCATTTTGCCCTCGGAGAATCCCAAAACTCACAAGAATATATTGCTTTAATTCAAGAAGAATTAAAGGAAGGTATTAAATTTGAGGAAATGGAATATTATTATGTTTTAATCAAAGCTTTTTTAGTAAATGGCAAAACAGATATTGCTAATCAATATATTTTAGATGCACATAGTATCATTATGGAAAAATCATTCAAAATAAAAGATAGAACGCTCAGGAAAGAGTTTTTAGAAAAAAATTATTGGAATAAGAAGTTTATGGAATTATATGACAAATTAAATCCTGCATAATTCTTATTTGAAATCAAAACATTTTTTCTCTATAAAGATAGGATAAAATAAGATTCTGAGTAATTTTAAAAAGCTAATATTGTTTTTTTAATTATATCTACACATTCCATCAATTGCTCTTCAGTTATTACCAATGGAGGAGCAAATCGAATAATATCTCCATGTGTTGGTTTGGCCAACAATCCATTTTCTTTTAATGCAACGCATACATCCCACGCTTCCTTGCCCTCTACAGGCTTAATAACTATAGCATTTAATAGCCCTTTTCCTCTTATTAAAGTAATCATTTCAGAATCAATTTTATTTAATTCATCTCTTAAAGTTTTCCCAAGGTTTTCAGCCTTTTCTGCCAACCCTTCATCTGAAACAACTTGCAAGGCAGCTATTGCAACCTTACACGCAATTGGGTTACCACCAAATGTAGAACCATGTTCTCCTGGTTTTATACATAGCATAACATCATCGTCCGCTAGTACTGCTGAAACGGGGAAAACCCCACCTGAAATGGCCTTGCCAAGTATTAAAACATCCGGTTTTACATTTTCATGATCACAAGCGAGTAGTTTCCCAGTTCGGGCAATACCCGTTTGAACTTCGTCTGCAACAAACAAAACATTGTTTTCTTTACATAAGTTAAATGCTGATTTAAGATAACCTGAATCTGGAACAAATACTCCCGCTTCGCCTTGAATAGGTTCTACCAAAAAAGCAGCTACATTTTCATTTTGAAGAGCAATCTCTAATGCATTTAAATCATTATAAGGTATTCTAATCATTCCTGGGGTGTAAGGTCCGAAATCATCTTTTGCTTCAGGATCATCTGAAAAAGATATAATAGTTATTGTTCTTCCATGAAAGTTCCCATCACACACAATTATTTTCGCTTCATTTTTTGGAATACCTTTTATTTTATATGCCCATTTTCGAACCAATTTTAAAGCCGTTTCTACCCCTTCAGCACCTGTATTCATTGGCAAGACCTTATCAAAACCAAAGTACTCGGTCACAAATTTTTCATATTCTCCCAAGCAATCATTATAAAAAGCTCTCGATGTAAGACATAGTTTTTGTGCTTGCTCAGTCATCGCATTTACAATTGCTGGATGACAATGACCTTGATTAACAGCTGAGTAAGAAGAAAGAAAATCAAAATATTGTTTTCCTTCTAAATCCCATACATAAGCTCCTTTTCCCTTTGCTAAAACAACTGGTAGAGGGTGATAATTGTGGGCACCATACTTTTCTTCTAATTGTATGGCCCTTTCAGAGGTGATTTTATTGATCATATTATTTTCCATTTTTTGGTATTTATTGATAAAATATGTATTGTAAAATAAACTGCGGGTAGATTTATAAATGAATGGTATTATAATCCATTATTTGAACAGGGGTTTATCCATTAACTAAAAATATTAACTAATACCACTGTCACTCCGTTAATCATAAACTGAACAGCAATGACCATAAGGAGAATTCCCATGATTCGCTGTATGATTCGAAGCCCTGTTGTTCCAAATCGAGCAGATAGTTTGTTTGCACCTCTAAAAACAAAAAAAGTTAAAATCATGGTGAACATAATTGTAAAAATTAATATTCCGTAGTCTATAGCATCCCGAGCTTCACCAGATAATATCATTGAAGCAGTTATTGCCCCAGGACCAGCAATTACTGGTATTCCGATTGGACTTACTGCAATATCATCACTCTCCATGCTTTCCTCTGTTTCTCTTGGAGTAGATCTCCCCCGGGAAATCTGAGCATCCAGCATTCGAAGACCCGTTCGAAAAAAAATAATTCCTCCCATTATTCGAAATGCCTCAATAGTTAAGGAATAAAATTTAAAAATGTAAGTTCCTAAAAGTGCAAAAATTATGAGAATCAAAGTAGCTGTTAGGGTTCCTTTTTTTGCAATGCTTATTCTATCATTCGGCTCAAATCTTTCTGTTAACACGATGAACAATGGTGCCATCCCCAGTGGATTAACTAACGAAATTAATGTTGAGAGACAGAGGAATAAATATTCCAACGATTCAATCGACATTACATACGCTCCGGTGATGATATCCCTAAAATTCTCAATCCGCTGGATAAAACAAATTTAACTGCTAAAATTAAATTCAAGCGGGAATTAGTTAGTTGATGGTCACTACTTACAATTCTACAATCAGTATAAAATTTATGATATTTTGTTGCTAATGTTTGGAGGTAGGTTGAAATATTTTGAGGCTCTAAAGTATCCAATACATTTTTCATCATTTCAGAAAATTGTGACAGTGTTTTAATCAAATCAATTTCAGATGGATGGCAAAGGAGAGAAGAATCAAACTTATTATTAAAGATAGCTTTACTTTTTTCTGCATAGCGAATAGTATTGCAAATTCGTGCATAAGCATACTGAAGATAAAATACAGGATTTTTTTCAGACTGATCCTTAGCAAGGTCTAAATCAAAATTTAGGTGACTGTTCATACTCCTCATAATAAAAAAATACCTTACCACATCTTTATTCAATTGATCTGTTAAATCTTTCAGAGTTACAAAGTCTCCTCTGCGGGTGGACATTTTTACTTTTTCACCATCCTTAATTAAAGTAACAAACTGATGAATACATACTTTGACTTTATTTATATCATAGTTTAATGCTTTTAATGCAGCTAAAACATCAGGGAATGTATCTACATGGTCAGCTCCAAAGATATCGATAATCCAATCAAATTTTCTTTCAAATTTATTTCTGTGGTAGGCTGTATCGGGTAGCCGGTATGTAGGTTCACCGCTACTTTTGATAAAAACTCTGTCCTGTTCATTTCCAACACTTGTTGCTTTAAACCAGGTAGCATTATCTTTTTCATAAATTAAATTTTCAGAGCTCAGATCCTCCAAGATTTTTTCAATTGCACCAGATTCATAAAATGATTTTTCATTGATAAATGTATCATGGTGTATATCGAGAAAAGATAGAGTATTTTTGATATCTTGAAATATAGTTTCCTCCGCTACATTTAGAAATATTGAATCATCCTTTTCAAGATCATTACCATGGTTTTCTATAATATTTTTGGCGATATCTCGAATATATTCCCCTCTGTAACCATCTTCTGGGAATTCAGTAATTTTACCAATTTCCATAAAATATCTTGCTGCTACTGATTCAGATAATATTCTCATTTGGCGGCCGGCATCATTGTAGTAGTATTCTCGTTTTACATCATATCCATGCCATTCAAGAATATTAGCTATAGTATCACCTAAAACTGCCTGTCTTCCATGACCAACATTTAATGGACCAGTTGGATTTGCGCTGACAAATTCCACATTTGCACTTATACCCTTTCCCAATTCTGTCTTTCCATAGTTTATTTTTTGGCTTATAATATCATAGACAAATGATTGATATAAATTATCTGTTGCAGTAAAATTGATAAACCCCGGTGGTGTTACAGAAACTTGAGAGACCCAATCTTCATTCAGGATAAGTACCTTTTTTATTTTTTCAGCTAATTGAATTGGCTTTTGTTTAGCCTCTTTGGCGATTGTAAGCGCAATATTACATGAATAGTCACCGAAGTCTGGATTTTTTGGACGTTCAACTGTAATAAGTTTTTTAGGAAATCCTAAGGAGACAAGAGCTATGTCAATGGTTTCAGACAGATATGCTTTCAGATTCATCTGTTATTATCCAGGAAGGAGCATCGGCCCAAAGTTTTTCAAGAGAATAATAATCTCTTTCTCGGGTTTTAAATATATGAATTACCACATCAATATAGTCCAGTAGTATCCAGTAGCGATTCTCATACCCTTCAATTTTCCAGGGTTTATTGGGAGTCCCTTTTCTTACTGCATCTGCAATTGCCTTAACCTGAACATCTGTGTCCGCCGAGCATATAATAAAGTAATCAGTTATGCTAGTCAAATCACGAACATCTATAGCCTGAATGTTTTCAGCTTTTTTAGAAAGGACCAGCTGACCAGTAAGGTCCAATAATTCAAGCGAATTCAATTGTGAATAATGAATTCAGTTTTGATTATTTAAAAATTCCATAACCGGTTTAATAGAAGTATAGTCACTTCCAATTATTACGGTCAAATCCACATCAGAGTCTGAGACTGGATTATTCAAGACATGGTTTTTATCTTTTATATCAATTTCCAATAAAGAAGATACCTCATTTAAAATTTGAATATTTCCTTTTCTGGAAATGATGAGTGTTTGAGTATAATTATAGTGAGCTGCATCATCTGAATTAAGAACATCGATATTATTGTTTCTTAGGAATCGAGTAAATTGAGCAGCCATACCTTGTATTCCGCATCCGTTTAATACTTCTACTGTAGATTCACTTATGGGATTTTTTTCAAATACTGTGTTTAATGGAGGTGGATCAGTTGTGGGTGGAAAAACAATTTCGAATGGTTTTCCATTATGCACTTGTTTAGTTGAAAATGAGTAAATAAAGACTCCGATGGAGACTGTCAAAACGAAAATCAGTGAGTTTAAGAAAATATTTTTAATTGATGTATCTCTCTGATGACGGCTTTTGTTTTTATTTGAACTACGGGGTGTTTTCCGTATGAATAATGAAACCATAATAATATTAGTTATAATACCTTAAAATATTTGAATTAGAATTATGGCGATAAGGAAATGGGTACTTTTGAATAGAAAATTGAAAGATAGAATTTTGTGTTGGTTTATAAGTAAGACTCAAGTCATAACCGATTTCACTCTGCTGTACTAAATTTCCAGGGACTTGAAAAAGAGTAAAATTTGATTGAAGAAGTAAATTTGGCTTCAGGATAAAAGATAGTGTATTTGTGTAGCTGTTGGTGTTATAGGCTTTTCCATTAAAACTGTTTATACTAAAATTAAAACCATGATTCATTTGTAAACGATTAGGCGAAAATAATGATGGAGAAACAGAATTGCCAATATTTAGAATAGGGAACGAATTTAGTGCATCTGCATCTTCCTTGAACTGACCAAAAGTAAAGTTTCCAGAAAGAAGAATCAAACAGATTTGAATTGAAAATAGTTTCATAATTAAAAGTAAAGATACGATATTTTTTTTGAATGGAAAAATTGAAAGATTCGACTTATAGTTTTTTTTCAATTATCCCGCCTCCCAAACATTCTTCACCTGAGAAAAATACAATAGACTGACCGGGAGTGATCGCAAACTGATTTTTTTCAAAGGATACAATACAGGAATTGTCTTTTTCTAAAGTGAGTTGACAAGATTGATCTATCTGTCGATAACGGATTTTAGCCATACAATTAAATCCATTTTCCGGAGGAGTTTCTCCTATCCAGTGAAGTTTTCCGGCAAAAAGTTTTCTTGAATACAAAAGGTGATGGTCATGTCCCTGCACAATTATTAGTTGATTAGATTTCAAATCTTTTTCCGCAACATACCAAGGTTTTTCTTTTTTACCAAAGCCTCCTCCTATTCCGATGCCTTTTCTTTGTCCTATAGTGTAAAACATCAACCCTTGATGTTGTCCAATAATTTCACCGTTGGAAGTCAGGATATCACCTGGTTTTTCAGAAATAAATTGGCGAAGAAATTCTGGGAAATTTCTTTCTCCTATGAAACAGATTCCTGTGCTGTCTTTCTTATTTGATGTTGCCAAATTTGCTTCAGAGGCCATTTCCCTTATGTAGGATTTGGTATAATCTCCCAAGGGAAACAGGGAATGAGAAAGCGCATATTGGTTTAGGAGATATAAAAAATAACTCTGGTCCTTTTCCTTATCTATACCTTTCAAAAGAGAATAGTGCCCGTTATAACGTTCAATCTTTGCATAGTGTCCAGTTGCAATATGATCAGCTCCCAGAGATAGAGCATATTCAAGAAACAATTTGAATTTGATTTCCTGATTACAAAGAATATCAGGGTTTGGTGTTCGTCCCAATTTCTCCTCCTCCAAGAAATAAGAGAATACTAGTGATTTATATTCTTCAGAAAAATTTACAGTATGCAGCGGGAGGTCCAATGTATCGCAAACCCGAAGAGCGTCCCTGTAGTCCTGCTCTGCAAAGCAGAACTCACTTTTATCATCCCAATTTTTCATAAAAACACATTCTACATCAAACCCTTTTTGTTTTAATAGCAATGCAGCAACCGAGCTATCGACACCCCCACTCATTCCCACGATGATTCTTTTACCCATATGTGGATTTTCTCGTTACAATTTCAACAATTGCCTTTACCAATTCTCTTGTGTCTTCCTCTGAATTTCCTTTTCCGAAACTAATTCTTAATGTTTTTAGATTCAGATCATTACTCAATCCAAGTGCTTTCAGAACGGGTGATGGTTTTACCGTTCCGGATGAGCAGGCTGACCCGCTGGACACTGCCATTCCTCTTCGATTTAGACCGATTAAAAGTTTTCCACTTTCCATAGATGGAATAGAAACACTTACTACTCCTGGTAGTCCGTTTGAAGTTGAATTAAATTTGATATTTTTGATGTTTTGTCTTAGATCAGATACAAATATTTGTTCTAGTTTATTAAGGTGAGCTTGCGTTTCCTTTAACTCAGATTTTGCCAACTCGGACGCCTTTCCCATTCCCACAATACCAGAAACATTTTCAGTTCCTGCCCGCAGATTTCGTTCCTGCCCACCGCCTAAAATAAGTGACTTTAATGATGTGTTCCCCTTAATAAATAATGCTCCTACACCCTTGGGCCCGTAAAATTTATGAGCAGAGAAGGACATCATATCTACTCCAGTATCATTTACA
Source organism: Fidelibacterota bacterium UBA2986 (assembly GCA_002346675.1). Classification (GTDB taxonomy): domain Bacteria; phylum Fidelibacterota; class Marinisomatia; order Marinisomatales; family AB-629-J13; genus AB-629-J13. The sequence continues at coordinate 185,563 of DEAI01000008.1, read as the reverse complement.
TTTACTGGAATTTTTCCCAACGTCTGGACTCCATCACTGTGAAAGGGGATACCATATTTTTGTGCAATATGACTCAAATCTTCTAAGGGTTGAATCACTCCTGTTTCATTGTTAGCATACATAATTGAAATTAATCCAGTGTTTTGTTGGATGGCATTATGAAGTTCGTCAGGATTTACAATGCCAGATTTATCCACTTTGAGAATCGTTGTTTCAACACCAAATTGTTTCAATCTATTCAGAACTTTTAAAATAGCAGGATGTTCAATTGCAGAAGTAATAACATGATTTTTTGAACTGTAAATCATATTATATAACACCAGATTATTCGATTCGGTACCACCACCAGTAAAAACAATTTCATAAGGAGAACACCCAATTGAGTCTGCCATTTGGCTCCGGGCAGCTTCAATGATGCTTCTTGATTTATGTCCCCAAGAATGAATGCTGCTGGGGTTTCCAAAATGGTCATTTTCTGTTTTTTGCATTACCTTCAATACTACTTTATGAAGTGGCGTGGTAGCGCAATGATCAAAATAGTACATTGACGACAAAGGAGGTTAAGTTAACTTTAAAAAAACTAGATATCGTTTCTAATGGAGGCGTATCGGAGAGTATTTTGTAAATTTTTATAGAAGGGTGGTTGCCGGTCTTCTAATTGCTGGATTGTTTTTTCAGTATCATACTCATAACGTACTACATCCCAACTAAAGGATTCTCCAACTGTTAAGAATGCAACTGAACCGCAGGGGTTTTTATCAAAGGGAATACCTGTCGCACCTGGGCATAAAATTAATAGTCCATTTTCTTCATCATAACGGGGGACATGAGTATGTCCATGAATGAAAACGAACTGATTTAAATTAGTGTTTTTAGCAGTAACATGGTTTTTCCAATTTGATGCTTCTTCAATTGAGGGAGGATGGTCATCACGTTGATACCAAGCATGGGAGAATTCTACTAGGGTATCATCTATAATTTCGCGATGTGCTACGTGCATGGTCTTTATAAGTTCAATGCCTTCCTCACCCACTTGTTCCCCTGCCCATTTTATGTTTTGCACAATCTCCTGACAGATAGGATCATCAGGATTCATTCCTTCAAGTGAAGGAAGTTCCTGTTCCCACAACCGTTCTAAAATGTATCGGTCGTGGTTACCCCTTACAAAAATACAATTCTCTATAGAATTTAATAATTCTAATGTATCCTCTGGATTTGGTCCAAGAGGGAAACAATCTCCAAGACACATAATTTGATCCACACCACTTCTATTATCTATAATTGATAAAGCACTCTTAAGCGACTCCGTATTGGAATGTATATCAGTAATTATAGCAAATGTCTTTTTACTCATAAGGACCAAATTAAAGTAAATCTAAAGGAAATTGCAAGAATCAATTAAGCTAGTAAAATCTCTGAAAATTTTTATAAGTTTTATTTAACCACCAATAATTTTTCAACCTCTGAAAAACCTGATGATTCAATTTTAGCAAAATATGCTCCGGTTGTAAATCTACTTGCATTCCAAACAACATTGTGATTTCCAGCAGTCAATTGTTCATTCAAGAGCGTCTCTATGAATCTTCCCTGCCCATCATAAATAGAGACTTCTACTTTAGATAGTACTGGGACAAAAAACCGAATGGTAGTTGAAGGGTTAAACGGATTTGGATGTGCTGGAAAAAGTGCGAAATTTGTAGGTGTGTTCTGAGAAATAGATTTTCTTAATATAAAAGTTTTAGAATCGCTCTCAAACTCTGACGCCTTTATATTATCGCACTTGGACACGTTACCACTATTATCAAAAATTTCCCAATCCATTCCATCATTTATATTACACTCAATGACAATATTATCTCTCGAAGGATTTGTGACTTCTACAATACATTCATCCATTGTGCACAGCTTAGAATCACCAAAAAATCGAACATCATATGTCCCTAGTGGGGGTTTTGGTGGAAGACTATAACTTAGCAAATTCTCTACCCTCATATCTTCTCCAAAATACAATATTATATTTTGGAATTTCAGTGTGTTTAGGTAACTAGGTGGTTGAAATAATTTGATTTTGGATAATGGTGCGGACGCAGATAGTGAAATTTCTCCGGAGTGAATAGCTCTCACCCAGTATCCTTTTCCCGGTTCGAGTTGTGTAGTTTGATAATAGGTTTCATTAAATCCATAAAATGTCCCAGGAATAAGTATATTATCAGGATCATTGACTTGGGTTAGGTTAAGAGTCTGTGAAATTCCGGAAATGATATTCCAGTCTGATATTAGGTTTATAGACAGTTCTTCAATAAAAATACCATTTATAACAGTTGACCCTTGGTTTTCAAAACGGAGCCAGCTACCAACACCGTTCGTTAATTCATCAGTTTGAGTGTATGTATTGTCAAATGTAAATAAAGTGCCAGGTATAGATGTTGGGAAAACGGATGTATAGAGTGGATTTTCAACTTCTAATGAAAGGCCTACAAGATTCCAGTCCGCTTGAAAAACCACTTCCAAAACATCACAATTCTGAGGATCTTCAACCATAAAGGAGTAAATAAACTGATCTAAACTGATATCCAGGTGCTCACTGCTTGAAATGCAATCAGGAAGGTTTTCGCAGAGATAATTTCCTCCAATACCGAAATACGGATACCAAGCACCATCAATACCACTCCAATCTATATTGAGGTCACAAATGCAATCTGGTAGTTCAGAAAGATCATTATTAAAAATCCATAAATAGGATAAGTTTTGCAAATTGCAGAAAGATTCTGGAATCTCTTCAATTTGGTTGTACCCAAGATCAAGAAAATAAAGATTGCTTAAATTCCCAATAGATTCCGGTAAACCGTTCAATTGATTATTGGATATGTAAAGACTGCTCAAACCACTAAGTTGACCAAGACTTTCAGGGACACTCGAAAGATTATTCCATTGTAGAGCTAGGTATGTTAATTCTGTCCAATTCCCCATGGATTCAGGTAATACCGATATGGGTTCAGACAGTCCAGAACCTGAAAAATTATAGTCTGCCACCCAATTTTTAAGTCTCCCATTAATCCAAGTCTGTGTTCCCATTTCGAGAGGATTTGAATAGAAACTCAATTCATTTTGGTATAAAACATCCTCCAAAGCACCGTAATCAGTTGAATAAAAACATGAATCTGAAGGCCACATTGTGACAGAAGATGGTACATCTTCAATAAAAATGAACCCCTCTTCGCATTGGCCGTAAACAATCTGCAAAATTAAAATCAAATTAATGAGTGTCCAATTTTTCATAATTATTTTAATAAAGTAATCTTTCTTGTGATAACATTCTCACTAGTTTTTACTCTGATGAAATAGATTCCCGCAGAGATATCAACAGCATTCCATTTTAGTATATGCTTTCCAGAGTTGAGCTGGGGAAAAGTAAAATTTTCTATTTTTTCACCTAGTTGATTATAGATATCTATCAAAACATCATTTGAATTGAAAAGAAAAAAATCAATCGAAACCTCAGAATTAAATGGATTTGGATATAATTCATTGAGTATAAAATGTGTGGCAATTACATTTGAATCTATACTTTGTTGTTGAGTTGCAATTACTTTGACCTCTTTTGATTGGGCAAGATCAGGTCTATGTACTGGAGAAATGAAAAATGTTATAGTGTGAGGATATGAGCCCAGAGAAGTATTACCTACAAAAGATAATTCATGTGATTTTCCAGATTCAATAAATATGGATCCAGATTGACTACTAAACCATTCACCGTCTCCCATAAGAGTGTAGTTTATTATATCAGATTCATCCCCATCATTATTGATTGTTATTTTTAAAAGTGAATTTCCAACTGGAATTATAACCATGGCCTCATTATTATAGGCTGTAAGATTTTCAAATTCAACATTGAATGCCACGGGATACAATCCTGAAATTCTATTTGCTCTGTAAACAGCTCCCAATGGTTCGGACAGATTATATTTGCCCTTCCAGACCAAATTCTGATTCGGTGAGATTTCTAGTGTTGTCCCTGATTCACCAATAGATGTAATTAAATAGTTACCTGAGTTTATTTTTTGTACGTTTCCAGAAAATGAGCTGTAAAGTTCAGATGAAAGATTGTATTCCCAGATGATTTGCGCTAAATATTCATTCTGTTGTTCTGTAACTTGAATTTCTAAACCTCGTGATTGATAATCAGCATTTCCATTATCAAAAAGTAAAATTGTTCCTTCCTCAGAAATTTGTAGACTATGTTGAAAATTAAACCCCAAACCCGTTCCAAAATCCACATCACCGGAAGGCATATCTTCTCCCATTGACCATATGATTTCTCCACTGGGATAATCAATTTTTACAATCCGTGATAAGTGCCGGATGGAAACATAAACTGCACTTTCAATCTCATCGAACCAAAGAGCATTTGCATGGGTCCAATCATATCGTTGTGGTGTGGCAACAAATGCATCGAACCAGGTCCCATTTTCGATATCATAATCCTCCATACTCAAATAATCAAAAAAATTCCATTCCCATATCACTTCTTTGGTATTTTTATCCCACTCAACTATCTTATCACCAAACCATGTAAAAAATGGTATAACTCCATCGCATAGTCCGGGATAGAAAGTATTGCAGGTTGCCGTCCATTCACCGATGGGCACAGGACCAGGTTGTTCCACTTCAATGATACCCAAAAAATTTCCATTGGGGAGTTCTATAATTTCATGATGATTAAACTCATCATTGGGTTCATCCCAAACGATCTCATTGTCTAAAGAAAATTTGACTCCCTTATAAAAATTACCGTTTGGTTGACCAGAGACATATTCGCACCCGTAAAATTGACCATAAAAATCTGTGTTATAAAATATAAATGGTAGATTTCCGGTGTTCCAAATCTCATTTCCATTCATATCAATGATGGCTGAATAATAATCATAAAAAGCACCGAAAAGAGTTAATCCGTCCGAATATAAATTTTCATTATATATGGTTGCTTCAGCATTTGAAATAGCAGTTCCTGTAGAAAATGTTCGGGTGTCAATCCACTCGCCAGAATTTTCATTTTCATAGATTGGAGCAACTCTCCAAAAATAGGCTGTTTGCCAGTTGATCATTTCTTTTTCAATGTATATAAGAGAAGAATCTGGTTGACTGATTTCAGGATTTGTAAATTCAGAGTCAGAGGAAATTTCAATATGATAGGCAACAGCATCTGGTTCCTGCTCCCATTCAAAAAGGACATGAGTATAATTTAATAGTTTCCCATCATCTGGTTGTATTAATCCACCAAATGAAAAAGAAATAAAAAATAATATTAAATATGACATTTTAAAAAAAAGGGCAAGAGTGGTCACAAAATTTTAAACTTATTCTACTTTATTCAACTTAATAAATCCATTTGCATTCAGAATTTCGGAAGTTTTTCCATTGGTTTGGCTCCTAACCAAAATATAAAACTGATCGCCACACTTAATTCTGGTTAAGTTATCAACTGGACATGCAATCTTATCCCGTACATAAACTAGAGGAATATAATGTGAGTTTTCTGATATATTACCAAATGACTGATGATTGGAATCTTTCATTTCCCAGGTCTGAATCTCAGCTTGATTTCTATTTAAGAACATGCTCCATTTTTCAATATCAAATGGTCTTCCAAATGCGACTTTTCCTCCCATTTCCAGCACCATTTTTGTGGTTATACCTTCATAATCATTTTTCACCACTCCCAGCATATTTTTAAGTTTTGCTGTTTCCTTCACTTTTTTATTAAATAAAAAATTCACTTCCTCATTCCGTGTTGTTCCAATAACTCCTGTTTTTGTATCTACTTCAGCACGGTAAAGAATGTTTGAATCCAGTCCATTTCCATATAATACACGAATTCCGTCTTTTTCAGCCAATCTGCATTCTCTTGGATTTTCATCGATACACAATACATCTTCACTGTACATTTTTAGAATTTTAGCAACTGCACGGCTTACATGATTTACACCTAGTATTACCCACCCTGCTCCCGTTTTTTTTCTCAATCCCAAAAATGAAGCTGTTAAACCTCCTGTCAGTCCAGCCTGTAGAACTGTTAAAATAATGAGAAGGAAGACCATCGCTTGAAGTTGGCTTCCATCATAGCCATGACTTTCCAATTCTAAAGAAAAAAGGGAGGCCACCGCTGCAGCCACAATTCCTCTGGGAGCAATCCACGATAAAAGAATCTTTTGTTTGAGGTTTAAATTTGAGTTCCATGTACCAACAATAATTGTCAATGGTCTCAAAATGAACATGATGACACATACAAGAGTAATCCCTCTCCAGCCTAACCGGGATAATTGTGATAGCTCAACATCAGCTGCCAATAAGATAAACAACATTCCAATTAACAGAATGGTCATTTCTTCCTCAAATTCCCGAAGTTCTCTTCGGACAGCTGTTTTCATATTTCCCACCACCAGTCCGGCAACGGTAACTGCAACCACACCGCTTTCTTCACTGATAGAATTTGAAACTTGAAATAGAGCAAATACCATAGAAAGCATAAAAACATTTTCAAGCGTTTCAGGAATAAGCCTACGCACTCGAAGTAAAAGCGCAAGTCCCAATCCGCCAGCAGATCCGATAATTACCCCAGTAAGGAGTCTTGAAATGATATGAAATACTCCCTTTATAAAAGATAACCCCGATGGACTTAACGCCACTTCTAAAGCGACCACAGCCAATACTGCACCAATGGCATCTAGTAGAACTCCTTCTGCTTCCAAAACAGTGGAAACAGACCGGCGAAACCTAAGTCTTTTCAATAGGGGTGTGATCACTGTAGGTCCTGTTACAATGATGAGTACTCCGAACAAAATTGAATTTCTCCAGTCCCACCCCACAATCATTTTTGATGAAATGATTCCCCCTACAGCCGTTACTAAAGCTCCAACAGTTATAAGCTGCCGAATAACAAACTGCTCTCTTTTTATCCGACTTATTCTCAAATTCATACCGCCTTCAAATAGGATGACCGCTACAGCGAATCCTACAATCATTGGCATTGCATCACCAATCATAGAAGGGTGAATTAGTCCCATCCCATCCGGTCCGAGTAAAATTCCTGCACCTAAAAGAAGAACAATCCCGGGCATTTTGATATGGCGGGAAATTACCTGCACCAGTATACCGAAACACATAGCAAGGGCGAGGGTTAGTGCGGGATTTGATTCAATCATCTTAATAATCTACGTCTGAATAAAGATTGGAATTATAAAGTGAATTTAATTCCTCTAAAAGAAATATTAAATCCAGAATTAATTACTTTTAACCTTTGCTCTGATTTCAAATCAAGTACAGGATTTGAATGGTTCAAATGAATGAAAAAAACCTTTGATTTATTTTTCATAGACAAATTAGAAAACTGACTCAGACTTTCTTCTATAAATGGATGGGGAATTTCAGACATGTTTCGATTAGGGATTTCATTTTGACCAAAAAAGGTTCCATCTATTAAAACAAATTCGTTTTGGTGAATAATATCTATAATGTTGGTTCCCCATTTCTCCCATTTATCAATATCAGGGATAAAAATCAACTTATTATTTTCCCCCTTTAATTTAAAACCCACTGTTTCAGAATATTCATCACGATGTGGGACTGTAAACGAAGTCAAGGACAAACGGTCATTTAATTTTATGATTTTATTATCAGTTAAAGGTATTAAGCTGATTTGACTAAGAGAAACTAATTGGTTCCAAGGTCCATTGGTTTCTAAAAAAGATTTCATTCTGGGCATAGCATAAACAGGAATTTCTTTTGTTCCCATAACTTCTCTTCCTAAATGTATAAGACCGGTGTAATGACCAATGTGGGCATGAGTTAGAAAAATTCCCTTTAATTTATATTTCCCATTTTGTGTTAACTCATGATATTGTTCAGGAAAATCAGGTGTTGCATCTATTATCCAGACCTCTTCTGTTTGAGGATCCACAATCCCTAAGCAGGAAACTCTGAGTTCGTTTTCAGAGTGACTCCATCTATCTGAACAGCATGTTTTCACACATCCAGCATGTGGGGCTCCGCCATCCTGAGCGATTCCTAAAACAACAGCAAAAGGGGAGCTATCATCGGCTGATCTAGAGCCGGAAAGCAGAAAAAGAAGAATCAAAAAATGAATAAATATTTTCATTCTGTTTTTCTTACTGTACCTCCAATGACAATCCCGGAACTAATGAGAATGAGATTTTTAATGATGTACTGTCCTTCCATTGTAAGACCAAACGGAAATTGGGTAAAGCAAACTTCCGGTAATAGTATTAGTGGTAAAAATGTCCCAGGCATTTGGAGAAAAAGCAGAAATATTGCAACTCGAATTAGCGGTTTGAAAAGCAGGCAACAACCGATTGCAACTTCCCACCATCCCAAAATCGGGAAGAAAAATTCAGGGGTCAACCAAAACACCGTTCTTTCCACCAGAGTTTGAGCAGGACTTAATCCAAATGGCTTTAGAGCCCCAAACCAGATGAATATGATTGCCAGTGAAAAACGGAGATAGATTTTTCCATGAGAATACATCCATTTTGCAATGGTAGTATCAAATGAATTAAATAGTTTTTTGTAATTAGTGTTTTTCACACTTAATTCAAAATAAAATTAGGTAAGACTTAGTAAAATAACTTTTAATAACTTAAAAAAGTGTACACCTTAGTTTCTGTTAAAAGTGAGGAAAAAGGTTCTTCCCATCAATCCCATTCTTGTTATTAATCGGTAAGCAAAGAAATTTATTCAAGAAAAAGTGCTGTATTCATATTTGTAAAATATTTCTGAAAAAACTCAGATTCATGAACACCACCTGTCTGCAAAATTGAACCATCCTGTTCAGCTTCGCCGGAGGCACTGACCCTAACTTGAGTTGCTGTCGGACTCAATTCATTTAAATTGACCGTTACTTTGTACCTATATATAACGGGTCCTTTTTCATCATTTTTACTTCTGCTCCATCCATCACTACTACTGTTATCTCCACCAGAAAGTGCACTAAGAAGTATTCCTACAATAACAAAAACTCCCATAACCAAGAAGAATTTTTGAAACCCAGACAATTCACTTTCATCTTTTTCTTGATCCAATGCTGATTGTTTCTGTTCTGTTGTTCTACTGGCTGTAATCAGCCCCACATCTGAATTCAATACATCGATGGTATAATTCATATCTTGAAGAGCGTTAATGGATGCTTTTAATACCGTGTTCAAGCCATTTTCGTATGTTCGGGTTTCCAATGCTCTTGCTACAGTGGTCGGCGGTTTCTCTGGTCGTGTGGAGGCACATCCGCTTAAACTGAAACTCAAATAAGTTATGAGAAGTAGATTAAAAGATTTTCCTATGATTGTACGTGGGTGTATGAATCTATACATTGTTAAAACTTTACGCTTTGGTATGATAAATCAAGAACATTATTATTTTCATCAAAAGTAATGATCACAATCAATGATTTTGATGTTGAAGTGGATTTATCATAGCTAGATGCGCCACCTCCAAACCAGGTGGCAGGATTAAATAAGAGGAAACCAACTGCGCTTTTCGAAGTGTTTTCTTTTGAAATTCGATCATAGGTCCACACCTCATTCCCTTGAGCATCTTTAGTGATTATATTTGGTGAGCCGATTTTCTTTAATATTTCAGTTTGATTTTGTCCTTTTGAAACATGTGATTGTACTGTTCCAAGAGTTAATCTGTCCTCACTATGATTGTTGGCCGCACAACTAAATAAAATCAGACTGCATATAATTGTAAAAACATGTTTTGTCATGATGACCCTCTGATTATTGTTATATGAATGTAAAGAATTTAATTATTTTAAAAAAATATTAACATAAGTCTCTGAGATTTGCATCAGTGGAAAATATTAGTTTTCTGAAAGAAAAATTTCTCCATTTCCAACGCTCCGGATCCAGTAACCATTTCCGGGTATCAATTCATCAGCGGGGGTATAACTTTCATCAAACCTAAAAAGGGTTCCTAATATAATCAGATCTAAAGGATCATAAATAGAATTTATTGAAACTGCTTGTGTAAAACCGGTGATTAAATTCCAGCCGGTGTTTAATTGTAGAGAAAGGAAGTTTAATTCTTCTCCTGTGAATGTAACTTGGCTTTGATTAGATAAACGTAGCCAATAACCTGCCCCGTTTATCAGCTCATTCTCCTGAATATAACCATCCTGAAATGAATACAAGGTTCCTTCGATGGCATCAGAAAAAATATTTAAATAGAGAGTGCCGTCATTTAAGACCGGAAGGCCAATCATGTTCCAGTCTGATGAATAATTTACCGACAATTCCACGGGAAATTCTGGATGATTAAATTTGAGTATAGTTAGATATCCTTCTAAATCACTGGCATACACATAATCATTCAGTGTGAATGGATACACTCCCCAGCATCCGTAAAAATCCCCGTTGTTATTTTCTCCATAGGTGTCATAACCAGCTACTTCTATGGGGTTTTGGGTGTCACTGATGTCCACAATTTTTACACCTACAGTATAGTGAGATATATAAGCAAAATTTCCATGAATATGTGTATTGTGAGCAAGGTTATTTTCTCCCAAATATTCTCCTAAAAGAGTAACATTATTGATATTTTGGATGTCCCATATTTTAAGGGTTTTGTTTACTGTTTCTTCTGTTGTCATGGCAAACTTTCCATCATCTGTGGGCCAGATGTTGTGGACGTATCCGCTGTTTGGAATAGACACTCTGGTGAGCATTGCCGGGTTCATTTTATCTGACACATCCCAAATGGAAAATGTTCCATTCGTTCCTTCTGCAACATAAACGGTATCACTTCGGGCAAATACATCGTGAATGTCTGGTGTGCTTACCATATTTATATCAACAGGTTCTTCTGGGTTTTCCAGACTGACAATACGAAACCCATTGTAGGCCTGTTTCACAATATAGGCATAGCCTGTAGCAGTATCAATTGATAGATTGTGGGAACGAACATTCCCTGGACTTACATACGATTGAACCAGCTCTACACTGTTTGGTAGGTTTTCAAGATTGATTACAGTCATGCCATACCCTAAACCTGTCATTTCATGTACCACATAAGCATAATGACCATACGTTTTGATATCCCTGTGATAATAATAATCATTATTTTGGGGACCGGGAACTATATCAATCACTTCCATGGTTGATATCCTGACAAACGCGGTACCTTCTAAAACACCCATGATGGCATATTCTTCTCCATCTGGAGCTCTATAACCCCACACATCAGAGCCTCCGGTAGTATCTCCGGAATTCCATTGCTGAGATGGAAACCAGATTCGGTCTATGAGTTCAAGATTATATTCAAATGGTTGTGCAAAAAGATGCGGATTAAAGAAAATCCCACATAGAAATTGCAGTATTAATATTCGTCTCATTTAGATTAAAAGTTATTTAAATTGAATCAATTTTGAATAACTATAGTCCCATCTCCGCTACTCCTTAGCCAACAACCATTCCCCGGTTCGATTGTTTCCGTAAGTGAGTACCCATCTGTAAATCCAAAAATGGTCCCTTCAATGATAAGTTGATTTGGGTCGTGTATAGAAATGATATTCACCAATTCTGAAACTCCGGATATCAAATTCCATCCCTCTGATAATTCAATGGATAATTCATTTATAGCTTGTCCTGATAAAGTTGTAACACCATTTGATTGAAATCTAAGCCAATATCCCTTTCCAGGAACGAGCTGATCTTCCTGTGCATAACCACCGCCAGAAAAACTGAACAATGTGTTTTCAACGGATTCAGGAAAAAGTATTTGATATTCAGAATTTGAAGTATAAAGAGGTAATCCCACCATATTCCAGTTTTCAAGAAATGAAATTTCCAATTCAACCTCACCGCCATATAAAAGGTTATCTATTACAATGATCATCCACTCTGTATCAATTTCATTATTTGCATATTGGATAATCCCATTTTGATTAATGATAAAGTCCCGTGGATACGGTGAACCATCATTTGGAAGATAATATTCATCATAAACATCTCCACCCTGAACACCTCCAGAACTGCCGGGATCATACAGAATTGGATAGCTTAAATTGTTTTCTTCAACAAAATTATCGATTATATTTGAGTTATTCGTATTACTGATACCCAAAAGAAGTACTTCATCCTGTGGGTAGGTTTGCCAGATTGTAGTTTCCATGTCCGATAACTCCGGACTACATACAGGTCATCCGGGGGCAAAAAATGCCAGAACAACGATCTGACCTAAATGGTTCGAAAGTTGAAATGTACCACTTCCGTTTGCGATAATTTCAAGTTCAAAATCGGGAGCAGGTTCACCGATGTTTATTCCATCAATGTTTCCATTTAATTCCACGGTTATCTGAGGCTCATCGGGGTCATTGGTGAAAATCCAGTATCCGGAAGATGAATTACCAGCATCTGCAAAATAAGTTATATCCACCGTTTGGGATTCGCCGGGATTTAAATTTTGCAGGTAGTTAACAATTTGAAAATCTATATTTGAAATGTATTGATCTTCAATTATCAAAGTTGAATTTCCATTATTAGTTACATCAACCGAAAGTGTATAGGAATCTCCATTTTCTACATAGGGATAATTCAATTCCCAACTGTTGATATCAATATCAGCATCTTGGATTTCTCCATATTCAAAGACCTGAAGCCACATCCATTCTGCAGAATAAATATAATTTCCGGAAGCATTGATTGCCATGGTTCGTCTACCGTTGGCCTTAAATCCGACCAGTTCCAATTCGGCACCATTCCATTCCAAGATTTCCACATCATCCCAGTCAGATACTGCACATTTTCCATTGAATATTTGAATTCGATTTGCTAATCCTGTAGTGTTGTGATTTGCAAGAAAATATGGCGCTTCTGAATTTGATATATCATAAACACTAACTCCTTCTGAACCAAGGGCAGCATACAGTGCACCATCATATATAGCGAGATCTTTTAAAGCGCTGCCTGTGGACCAGTCAAATATTTCAATCGGATTTTGAATATTAGCAACATTTAAAATTCTTATGAGATCTCCATCTGCAACGTAGATCAAATCTTCGTAAAACAAAACAGTCCATGCATTTTGGGCTGAAATAGTTGAAATTAAAGTGGGATTACCTGGATTTGAAATATTGTAAAAGAAAACTCCATCAGCATGAGCAGAAACTGCCAAAAAATTTTCAGTAATATCCATATCTCCCAATACATATTGATTCCCCTGTGTTCCGGAGATATATCCTGAAAATTGAGGATTTGAAGGATTTGAGATATTTACAATTGCTACACCTCTATGAGTTGTGATGTAGACCACGTTTCCTGTCCCTCTTGCATAATAACAGCGGGTGTTTCCACCACCACCACCACCTTGGATCTGAAGATTATCCAAATGTACTGGATTTTGCGGATTAGAAATATTATAAAATTCGATTCCCTGCAAATTTCCGGGAAGAATGAGGGTGTTTCCTACAATTTCAGCATCCAATAACTCTCGTGCAGTGGGGTCGTAGAAACTATGTATGGTGAGGTTTTTCCCATTCAAAATTTGAAAAAGAAATAAAAAAAGAATGAGTTTTTTATATAACCTCAACAGTTTTAAACCCCACATCCATAATTTCTTTTTAATCGCTCTGGTTCTTTGTTTTTATCCATTATATATACTCATTTCAAAAATAAGATTATGTTTATCTATTAAAGTCAAAATCTAAGTGAATCATAAATGTGAATAAAAGCATAATAAATCATTATAAACAAATTTAAATAATAATCTATTGTGATATTTTAACGTTTCAGTAAAATTTAAATTTAAAATCATTTTTAATCTATCTTTCATTGCTTAAAAAAGTGCCAAAATTATAAATTCAATCAAATTTCTATATCATTAGATCATATGAAACAGTTTATTAAGCTTTTATATATTAAGGTTTATTAAATGTAAATTGGTTTTCTTAATATTAGTTATATACTCTTAATTTATTCAAAATAATCTTAATACAATGATCCATAAATATAATAACATACTGATGTTTCTTTTCGGAATCGTTATTGTTCAAAATGTTTTTGGGCATGATGATCATAAGAAAAGAAATAAAATACCATCCATTGGCAAAGTATATGGGATAGTGGTTGATTCTACTAATCAAAAACCTATTGAATATGCATCCATATCTTTGATAGACCCTGAATCCAAAGAAATTATTACTGGAGACCTTTCAAACCGTGATGGAGTTTTCATGATTGAAGAGATTCAGCTGGGGTATTACGATGTATCCATTGAGTTCGTTGGATATGCACAAAAGTTAATAGAATCCATCTCTCTTAATCCCAGGGTCGGCGGATCAATCAAGCAAGATCTAGGGACCATTTCTCTCGCGATCTCAGCAGTGAACCTCACCGAAATAGAAGTGATCGGAGATGAGAGCCAGTTCATTCAGACGATTGATAAACAGATCTTTAATGTAGGTAAGAACCTGGCATCTTCCGGTGGAACCGGAACTGATGTATTGAGAAAAGTTCCTACGGTTGATGTGGATATTGATGGTAAAGTGACCATCGCAGGTGACGCAAATGTTACGATTCTGATTGATGGGAAAAAAAGTGGTCTAACTGGTACACAGCGAAGGGGTGAAGTAGATAATATTGCCGCATCTATGATTGAAAGGGTGGAAGTGATTACCAATCCATCAGCTAAATATGATCCGGAAGGTGTAGGTGGTATTATAAATATTGTTTTAAAACGAGGGACATTCGAAGGGTTCAATGGTTCCGTTTCTTGTCTAGCAGGCCAATACAATAAAATGAACTTAAATGGAAATGTAAATTATAAAACAGATCAGTGGAATCTTTTTACCAGTACCAATTTTAGTACCGGTGATAGAATTGGAAATGGTTTAAGGGAATACCAGTATATCTATTCAGATAGGACAGATTCTCTTTTTCAAAATACAGAAAGAATACGGACACCACGTAATTTCAGCATCAGGCTTGGCGGAGATCTTTATCCTACAATTACAAGTTCTATGGGATATACATTCACTGTTTCGGATCATAAAGATCTAAGTGAAGATGGGATTGACTATATTTTGAACACTATTGATCCAGATAAAATAGGAGAGGTCCATTTTACTGAGCACGATGATGGTTTCCATATGGATCATTCGTTTTATTACAATAATGATTTTGATAAGAAGGAGCGAAAATTAAAGGCAGAGGTGGACTTTAGTTGGGAGGAAGATGATGTTCATCAGCATAGTGGTACAGAATCTCAGCATGATCTTTCAGAAATAAGTGAAGAAACGGAAGCATTGGAAGCTAACAACAGTCTTGAGGTATCAGTTGATTATGAAGATAAACTGAATGATCGATTTAGCATTGAAACCGGAGGGAAAGCAGACCTTCGTTCATATGGAACAACTTTAAGCTATCTTCTACAGCCATATAAAAATCAATATGATGAAGATATATTTGCTGCATATTTTATTGGCTCTTATGATTTGAATCATCATTTTAGTATCAAAGCAGGGGCACGATTTGAGAAGGTCAATACCAATGCTATTCTTGAAAAAGGCAGTTCAGCCAATGCTGTAGATTCTACAAATGTATTGACAACAATCTTTGATGATGCCTTAGCCATATCACCTTTTGAGAATCCTTATACATCTGTTTACCCAAGTGTAAATTTACTATATAAACTTTCGGAAAAACAAAATCTCCAATTCGGATACTCTAAAAAAGTAAACCGTCCAAGAAGACGGACATTGTCCCCGTTTCCTCAAAATACCACCGACTTTTCAAGAATCCGTGTGGGTAATCCTTACTTGAATCCTGAATACAGTGATGTCATGGAATTGAAGTACTGGAGTAGTTCTAGGAAAGTAAATTTTAATATGGGCTTATCCTATAAATTAACCAAGGATGCAATTATGTGGTGGGATCGTGACTATGTAGAGTATGATTCAACATCCTATGAGGTTTTAACTTCAGATAATTCAGAGAATTCAGAAAATTTTAGCGGTAATATGACTGTATTATATCGACCAATGCAATCAATGAGTATTATGCTTTCTGGGTGGGCATGGAATACAAGAACTTATGGCAACGGTGAATCAGATCTTAATGGAAATTCTCAGGGATATTATTTACGGAGTCAACTAACTGTGAATTTACCCGCCATCGCACGAATTGAATTTTCCATGGGTGGTAGAGGAAGAATGAAGATTACAACCGGTACTATTCCTGCCAGTTTCAGATCTAGCCTAGGAATTCAAAAATCATTTATGGATAATAGACTTTCTGTAACACTTAAGGTTAATGATTTATTTAATAGCGGAAAATTCAAAATTAACACTGAGTATTCGGTTCGAAACCCTAGAACTGATGAAGAAATGACTCAACTTATGTATGCTGAGCGTCAGCGAGACAGACGCTTTGTTTCACTGGTACTGAATTATAATTTTGGTAAGCAACAGAGAAAAAAGTGGGACAGAAACCAATTTGACCGTGGCGGAGGTGGTATGGAAATGGATTATTGATTTATTAACTGATCTATAAGTAAATATTTAAGAGGATGATGCCAATAATCTAAATATCCAGATATTAATAGATCATTTTGAATGGATTGAGAGCTACTTTATAATCTTTCGTATTTCAATAACCCATATCCATATTTTCATTTCCTCCCCTTACAGCGTTTCTGGTACTTCTTTTTTCTTCCTGCAATTGACCAAACCGATAAATAAAGTTTAATTTAAAGGTTCTACCACCACGACTGGTAGCCACATCGGTAAATTCAGTTGCTGTTAAGTATCCATTAGAAAAGGGTCCCTCTAGAGGTTTTTCCCGATTCATTTGAAATCCGCCACTACTGAGTAAATTATCAATCCCAAAAGATATTTCCATTTTTGAATCAAATAAAGATTTTGATATTCCCATATTTGCCCACATAGTTCCCTTTGAACCAAACAGATTCCCGCCTGGAACAGTCATTTTCATATAGAAAAATCCAAATTCAAAACTAAATATTTTAATATATTTTTCTGGGAAGGAAATCCTATTATAAATCATCAATCGCTGGCTGTTTCCATTTAGTTCATAATCACCCGAAGGATCTTCCAGTTTGCTTAAATTATAACCTCCACCTAAGGTCTGACCCATTATCATTGTAAAAAATTCAATTCCCATATTTGACCCAGAATCTGCGTTTCTGAATGTTAGTATATCTTTATCTTCAAAACGATCATCATCATACCATTCAATTACATTTTCAAGTTGGTGATAATAAAGATTTACATAACCAAATCCCATGGGCAATGGACTTTTATAGGATAAATCATATTGAGTTGAATACTCTGGCTTTAAAAATGGATTTCCCAAAAAGATAAAATTTTCTGAATAGACATCCCTTGGAAAAGGTCTTATCTGTCGTGCTCCGGGACCATGTCCTCCTTCTCCTGGTCGGTTTACCCGTTTACTCATTCCAAATTGGATACTTTTTTTATCGGTTAAATTGTATGTGAAATGTAAATCAGGATAGAAAGTTGAATATTCATCAATATAAACCGAATCTTTCAAAGAATTTAGAATTTGAGTATAGATTATTGAACTGGCATTTGTATTATTTTTGGTCGAATAAAAAGAAATGTCCTTACGTACAAATTCATAGCGGAAGCTTGGTTTAATACTAAAATTCTCATTTAGTTTTCTATCATATTCTAAGAAAAAACCATGTATATTTCTATTATAACCAAAATTATTTACCCCGGAAAACTCTTCTCCTTCCTTGGAAATCTCAAAGATCATTTTTTCTTTATTATTGTTTATCCTTCCATCATATCCAACCTCTATCTTTGATTTTTCATCAAATGGATGTTTATAATGCAAATCAAAATTCAATCCATTTATTCTGTCCATTAAAGTTGTTGAATCAATGACTGAGTGAGAAAGAATTTCGTATTCGTTATCTCTTTCTATATCATAGGAAGCAGACAGGTTAAACTCCCGATTCGGATTATCGAATGTTTTATTGATGTCAATATAACCTTCAATACTATAATTATTATCAAAATCAATTTCGTCGGTGTTTCTTTGAGATAAGAATGGTAAAATAGTATTTTGTTTATTTGCCCCGTTACGAAGGTTAATGTTATAATTTATTTCACCATTGATGATCAGTTTTTCATTAAAAGAATAATCTGTACCAAATTTAAATGAATGTCCTATGCGATTAGAATTATTTAAGAAATTAAAATGAAGAGATTCAATATATGTTGGAAGGCTATCAGTATTTTGATAATGTGTGTCAACCATTCGGTGACCATCGGTAATTCTTAATCTGTTATTTAAGTTATATGATGAATATAAATTCCATTTTTCGCCCTTATAATTTGCATAAGTCGTAAATCCATTCATATCATTTAGACTACCTTTGGAATTATGTTTACCATTTAACTTTATACTTCCATTCAAACCTTCGTATCTGCCTTTTTTTAAAACAATATTGATAATGCCTGCCATTCCATCAGGATCATATTTTGCTGAAGGAGATGTAATAACTTCTACTTTATCAATTAGGGAAGCTGGAATATTATCCACATCTTTACTCCCCGCACCTGTTCTGTTTGGGCGTCCATTGACCAATATTTTAACATTGGGATTTCCTCGCAGTGCCACGCTCCCATCCTGGTCGACCGTTACCATTGGAACCTTATTTAGTACATCTTCTGCCGTTCCGCTATCAGAGATGATATCATCAGATGCATTATAAATCATTTTATCTGTTTCAAATTCAAAAACTGGTCTGTCATCCACAACATTAATCTCATCCATTTCCAGTAATACTGATTTTAATCTGATCTCACCCATATCTTTTTTTATCACTCCACCAAAAGATAATTCAATCCCATTTATTATCTGTGATTCATATCCCATGAATTCTATTTTCATGTCATAGGTCCCAGGTTTTATCTCCTTTATATGAAATCTTCCATTTAAATCAGTAACTCCACCTGTTTCGATAATTCCATCTGATTTTAAAACAGATATTGAAGCATATTCAATGGGTTTCCCAGAATTTAATTCTGTTATAACTCCAGATATTTCACATATCCCAGGCATATTTCCGCGGCCACCTCCCTGCCAATTCTGTGCATTCAGAGAGAAAAAAGAAAATACAACTAATATAAAATTTGTAATAAAAAAATGATGTTTCACAGATATTCCAATTGTTACTTATAAAATAGTTTTAAAAAACTTCAGTTTTTAAAATGTAAAGAGCGATAAATTTAATTAAATTGATTCATTACTGAGGATACAATTTCATATATCAGAAACCCGGATGAAAAAAAACTTTCTATTTATTTTATCATTTTTTATCTTATTCTTATCAGTTCCCTGGATTTTCTCTAAACCCAGTTCAATTCTATTTTATGGGATGCCGATTTGGGCAGTTTATTCTTTATCAGTTTCATTTTTGTATGCAGGAGTAATTTTTTATTTTATTGGTAAATATTGGAATATTTCTGCTGAGGAGTCTGATACATGAATTCCCCATTGGTCTCAACTGGAGGAACAATATTTATTATAATTTATTTATTGTCGCTAATTGTGATTGGTTTGATTGGCCGTTATTTTAGAAAAGAAGAATCCATGTCAGATTTTTATCTTGCGGGAAGAGGGATGGGAATGTTTGTTTTATTTCTCACTCTGTATGCAACTCAATATAGTGGAAATACACTCATTGGATTCGCAGGTAAAGCATACAGAAATGGATTTACAGCACTTGTTACGGTGACGTTTATGTGCTCTGTAATTGGTGCCTATTTTATTTTTGCTCCAAAATTATTCCGGTTATCAAGAAAATATAGTTTTATTACCATTGGCGATTTCATACAATTTCGATATAAATCAACTGCTCTCACAATTATTGTTTCTGTTCTCTCTATCATTGCATTGGTGAACTACATAGTAACCAATCTAAAAGCTATGGGAATCATAATTGAATCAGTAACAGGGGGAACTGTTTCGTTTATAAACGGGATTATTCTGTTATCATTAATCATGGTGATTTATGAAACGTTGGGAGGAATGCGCAGTGTAGCTTGGACGGACATGATTCAGGGTATTCTTTTACTTGTGGGTGTGGTTTTCATTTTCGGATTAGTTCAGGATAACTATGGAGGAGTGATCGCATCACAGATCCAATACAATAGAGATTTTTGGAACCCACCTGATTGGAATGAAAAAAGACTTTGGTTCAGCACAATCATTATTTTATTTGCTGGAATATCTGTATATCCACATGCCATTCAGAGAATTTATTCTGCAAAAAGTGAAACCACCTTAAAACGATCTCTTCAAATCATGGTTTTTATGCCATTTGTAACTACACTTTTTATCATCTTTGTTGGAATAATCGGCGCTGTTCAATTTCCAGATTTATCAACCAAAGAATCTGAGTATATCACATTATTAATACTTTCGGATCTATCGGAAAAGGTACCGTCAATAGCTCCCATTCTGATTTTATTTATTTCAGCAGCAATTGCCGCAATTATGTCCACAGTGGATTCTGCTCTATTAGCAATTTCTTCTATTACTACCCAAGATATTTATAGAAGGATTAGACCACAGACAAATGAAAAAAGTCTTACATATTTTGGAAAAGTATTTTCATGGGTGCTAATTTCAATAGCAGCAGTTTTTGCTATTTATTTGCCTCAAACCATTTGGAGACTTATGGAAATAAAATTAGAGCTACTCTGTCAAATTGCACCAGCAATATTAATTGGAATTCATTTAAAGCAATTGGATAAATCTATAATATTATCAGGACTGACTGTAGGGACATTTATTGCTCTATTAATCATTTTGTCAAACATGTTTGGCTTACAGGTGCCCTCAAAACCTTGGGGAATTCATGCAGGTGTGTGGGGATTAACAGCAAATTGCATAATTATTTTTATTTTATACCAAAGAAAAATAAGGACAAAATCATAATTGGAGATCGATCCTAAATTTATTGAACAGAGTTGGAAGAGTAGAGGATTTTCATGTGAAATTTGGACTGATCTACCCGGAACTATCTGGTCAGACTTTATTCACAAAACTGACGAACTAGTGATGCTTATCGATGGGGAAATTGAATTGCAAATGAGTGGCCAGATTTTCCATCCTGAAATTGGAGAAGAAATACTCATTCCCGCTGGAGTGAATCATACAGTTAGGAATATAGGCCAGGTTACAAACCAATGGTTTTATGGATACAAACACCATTGAATTAAAAGTGACCAAAAAATATAAACTTCAGATCATTTTGATTTTGGGAATGGCGGCATGGGGGCTATCATGGACAAATGCAAAAATAGTGGGGTTATATACTTCTACTCCATTGTCAATGTTCTGGAGATTTTTTTGCGCTGTTTTGTTTTTTATTCCTGTAATAAAATGGACAGGGAATTCATTCTTTATCAATAGAAAAGGATTAAAACTTGTATTAGTAAATGGTTTACTCATGACCCTTTATAACTACTTTTACTTTCGAGGAACACAGATTGGACTTGCTGGAATAGGAGGGGTCTTAGTAACAACTTTGAATCCAATTATTACGATGGTATTGGCTGGTATTATTTTAAAGGATTCATTTAAAACTAAAGATGTATTGGGAGCAATATTAGGAATTTTTGGAGGGATGTTAATTATAAAAATTTGGTCAGTTAACTTTGGTGATCTATTACAAAATGGTAATATTCATTTTATATTAGCAGCTAGTTCCTGGGCATGTGTTACCTTAGTTACATCTGCCTCCAAAGATAAAATACATTTTATCCCCTACAGTTTTTGGTCAATGGCTGTAGCAGGACTATTGTCATTTTTTTTATCTTTTGGTGAACCAATTTTATCAGTATTTGATTATGGATGGAAGTTTTGGATAAATCTATTCATTCTATCTGGAGGAGCAATGGTTTTTGGGACTACGATCTATTTTTTAGCAACAGTTCAACTTGGATCAAGAAAAGCCAGTGCTTTTATTTTTACTGTCCCTGTTACAGCAATGGGATTCAGTATGCTCTTATTAGGAGAGCAACTGGATCTGAATACAGCATTGGGAAGTATATTAGCAGTTTTAGGAGTTTATTTGATTAATAAAGCTTGAATATTATTTATTAGAAACTACAGTTTGTAAACTTATAATTTTGTTTGCTGCCAACTCAAAACTGCCAAATAAAATTGCACAAAAGAAAAAGTTTCCTATTAAGGTCCAGCCAAAAAATGGCAGTGCTGCAATATAGCAAGCGATCAAACCGCTAAATGAAAGCGGGTACATAAGTCCCTGAGCCCAGACGCCAAAATTGGATAGGATAAAAAATATAACAGATGCAGAAAGAGCGGAGAGACCCATTGTTTTGATATTAACCTTTTTAATTATGAGTTGACCTACAATTGCAATTATCACAAAACTTATATAAATCCATATGTGACTGTGCGAAAAGAGTACAAACCCTTTATAAAACTCAGAATAAACCAGATTGTTCAGAATTATGTCACTTATCCATAGCGCAGAAAGTGGAAATAACACTGCAAATATCCTGTTATGAATGTAGGCACCACCAAATAAGGCCATTGCTCCTAAAGCTGTAAAATTGGGAGGATGAGGAATTAATCTGCTGAAAGCAGCGAAAACTAAAATTCCTGCCAAAACAAAATGTCGATTAGATATTTCGTGATTCATTGTTTATTCCTAATTAGTAAAAGCTGAAATTAAACACTCAGGATTTATTTTTCCTAAATGAAAACAGCTTAATAGTAATTATTTACAGCTGTTTCAATATAGATTTAGGGAAATGCATGGTAACAAGCATATTGGGGATGTCAACAACCTCTGCAATTTTTAAATCTCCAACTAAGGAACACAGCATATAAGCATCTTCGGCAGATATATCATAATTATCACTTAAATGGTCAACCATGTAATTGACAGCTTTTTTTGTAGCAATGTCGATGGTCTCACCAAAACCTGTAACTGCGTAGTAATCATCTGTCTCATATTGAGGCTCTTTGATCTTAGGTCTATCTTTTATTACCCTTAGACGATATGTAAAGGTCATTGGGGCTTCAATTGCTGTCCCACAAACTTCACCTAAACCTTGAACAGCGTGTGCATCACCAATTGAAAATAAAGCTCCTTTAACAAAAACAGGGAAATAGACTGTGGTTCCTTCTACCATGCTTGGATCATCCATATTCCCGCCATTAGCTCTGGGAGGGATAGTTGAAAGCATTTCCTCTGTATCTGGAGCTACCCCCATAACACCAGGGAAAGGCTTTAGCGGGATCTTTACCTTGTCGTTGAACATAGTGGTCTTATTCTTTACATCAATCTTATGAACATTCAATTTAGGAGAAGGAAATCGATCTGTCAGAAAACCAAATCCACCAACTATGGCCTGCCAGCCATACTCATGCAGCTCAATATCCAATAGATCGACTGCTAAAATATCTCCCACTTCCGCTTCTTCAACATATACTGGACCTGTAAGCGGATGTATTGGTCCAAAATCGATATTAATAAGATCCTCAAGCTTTGCTCTTGAATGAAGCTGACCATCAGATGCTTCATGTGTGTCGGCCTTGATCACTGCACCAGATTTTACAGTTAAAACTGGAGGTATAAGTTTGCTGAACTTGTTATGTTTCTGATCTGCTGTTAATACATAATCCGGAACAATGTTCTTTTCTTGTGAACAGGAAAAGAATATTAATGTGAAGATTGAAAAAACAATTTTACTCATTATTTATATCCTCTTATTATTAATAGCAAAAAGGCCTCGTTCGAGGCCTTTTTGCTTATTCAAAATCAAACTTTAACCGGGTGTTTCTGTCTCTGGTATTGGAAAGCTCACTACAGCATCTCCATCACGATCGAGCGGTAATTCACCTGTTTTGCCATAGTGTCTCATATCTGTGAGTCTATGCCCTTCAAGAAATAGAGAGTAGCGTTTCTCATGAAGTACACGATCAACAGCATTGCTTGCATCTGTAGCTGTGTATTCAGCTACACCAGCTGCAGTACGAATGGAATTCATGATCGATTCTGCAGATCCATAATCACCGTTACCAATGTGAACCTCAGCCTGAAGCAGTTGTAATTCAACAGCTCTCATCATTGGTACAGGATCATATGAACTACTGTAAAGAGTTGGTGCTAAATAGCTTTCTAAACCATCATATGTTACAGTGGCTTCACGTTCGAGAACATTATTTGTCAATCTTGCATCACCCTCATGTGCATCGGTTAAGAAAGAGGGATGCACCATAAGTTTTAAGGTTGCAGCGTTAGGATCCTCAAACATTTGATTATCTACATCGTTGGCACCCGAACTAAAGACATGATAGACACCAGCATCATGGTCACCACCATTCATCCATGCATCAACTGAGGTTAGAGCTGTTTGAGCGGCGCTCCAGTCATCCTGTAGTACAGCAACTCTTGCTCTTAGTCCGCGGTTGAAATGAACAAATGTTGCAGGTGTATTGAATCCATCGAAACCACTAGAAAGCGTAAAAGAAAAGTCGCTGCCTGCTTCTTCGAGATTTGTTTTACCTGCATCTAGCAGATTGACTATTTCAGCCAACACTTCTTCTTTAGATGCTGTGGCAACATTTATGTCTCCATCATAGTTCAATCGCGCTCCATTCTCATTGGTTAGGGCCAAGACCCGCATTAGACAATAAGCATTAACTGTTCGAGCAAATCCTTTAGCTCCAGCATCTGCTTCTGAGCTATTAAGAATGGTCTGGCAATTTGAAATGACCTTATAATTTGCTGCCCATGGAGTATAGCAAAGGAACCCACCAGGATCGATAGGTCCACGAAGCAACTCACCTGTGTACCTGGGATCTGCTGGTTCAAGATAATATGCTTCACGTCCAACAACCAATAGATCTCTTATCCAAATACCAAAACCCGATCGCATTTGTGCTTCAGCGCCTGTGACCAATGATTGAATAGTGGCAGTGTCATCTGTCGGATTATTTGGGTCTGGAAAATCTAGATCTTCACACCCTGTCCAAAATAGTACTAATACCATTGGCAGGATCTTCATTAATGTATTTCTTTTTTTTGTTTTCATAATTAATTCCTCCCAGGATTAGAGTCCCATTGATAAAGTGAGATACATACTTTTTGAGAGAGGGAATGGGTTCGTGTCAACGGAACCACCTATCGCCTCATTACCAAACTGACTAACTTCAGGGCTTAGACCCGTGTAATCAGATGCCATCCACCAGTTACGAAGTGCAAGACCAATTTTCAAATTGCTCAGGCCATACCCTTCGGTAAGTCCTCCTGGCACTGTATAGGTTAGGCTAAGGTCTCTTAAAGCTGTATAGGATGTTGACTCAACATAAGGAGCTGTAACAGCACCCAGGTTAGCCAACCTATCACCACCATTCTCTTCAAAATCAACTGTAGTTCCACCGAGATCATAGATCAGATTAGCAAGATTGATAGCATGCCCACCTTCTTTACGATCTATAAGGAATGAAAGAGACACAGGCCCTAAACTGAATGAATTTCTAAATGAAAGTCGATAATCTGGATTTTCATCTCCTAATACATCATGTTTACCATCTGTCATTTCACTTCCAACGATTGAAGTAGGAGAATATCCTTCTTCTATCCTATAAGTACCAAGGAATGTAGCAAACCCACCATAGTTATACGGATCTACATTTAGTTTGGTAACCTCAGACTCATTAGTATAGTAGGTCATGTGAAAATTCCAGTCAAGCCCACCAAAATCAAAAAGCATTGTTGGGTTAAGGCCAAGAGCAAGCTCCATTCCTGAAGTTTTCATTTCTCCACCATTCTGCCAAGAGTAAGATGCACCAGAAGAGGGTGCTTCATCAACTAGAAGAATAAGGTCTTCAATGTTCTGCTGATACATAGTTGCTTCAACTGTCGCAAAACCACCCATTACAGAAAAATCTGCACCAAATTCTAATTCAGTTGTCCTCTCTGGTTTGATAGCTGAATTCCCTTTTGTTGATGATGCTACCAGGCCATTGATACCTCCAATGTTAGAGGAAGCCATAGTCGTATACTTTGCTTTTGATTGTGGCATATTTCCTGTTTGACCCCATGCACCTCGAAGTTTCAGGTTGTCAAATACAGCAACTTCACCTAGTTGATAGGACGCTGCTGCTTTAGGATACCATTCTTTTGTCTCTATATCACCCATGGTACTTGAAACGTCACCACGCATACTAAATGCAACATATAGATTGTCACCAACAGTCACCTCTTCTTGAAAGAATTGTCCACGGTCCTGACGTTTTTTCCTATCATGATATACAGCCTGCGAACTGGCTTTATCAACATTCGTCTGTGTTGGGATCATACCCGTTGCATGAACAAACACTGAATTCCAATCATAAGTTTCATACTGGAGACCTGCTGTTGTATTAAAAGTCATGCCAGGCATCTTCATTTTATGAACCATATTCAAAGATAGATTGGTATTTAAATTATCGGTTGTGGTCATTACTGACTGACCTGCCTCATCATTGGAAGATTCAATTTGCAAGAAAGGAGGAATAAAGACCTCATTCTCCTGATTATAAAAATCTGCACCAGCGACCGCTAGAAACCCAAGGTCCATATTATCAGCTCTGAACAGGTTATAATCAAACTTCATAGAACCCAACACGCGGTGAGTAACTTCATTATTTACAAAGTACTCTGATGTTTCCAATGGATTGGAAGGATTCAGGGGATGAATTGGATAAGAACCATCAGCATTTTTTCTTATATCTATAAAGCTAGGAGTAAAACCTATAGAAAAACCATAGGTCATATTAGTATTATCATTACCAGTGACTCCACGATCTGACTCAGAACGAACCAGATTGGTTGAAACAGATAATTTTGCCTTTTCACTTAACCTGTGGTTTACATTCAATCGACCTGAGATCTTCTTGTAGCCAGTATTTTTGATAATACCACCTTCATCCATGTACTGTCCACCAAGATAAAACTGAGTTTCTTCATTGCCACCAATAGCGCTAAGAGTATGCTCTGTCAACTGACCTGTCTCACCATAAAGAATCTCTTCATAGTCAAAGTTATTTCCAGCCCAGTTTCCATTGGCATCATTACCTAATGCTGCAATATCTGCTCCATATTGTTCTTCAGCTTCGGTATAGGTATCAAATACTCTGTGACCCATTTTTCTGAGCAATGATGAGGATCCTGTCTTTGTGGAAAAATTGAATTTTGTTGGTCCACCTTTACCACGCTTGGTATTAATGATAACAACACCATTCGATGCCTTTGCTCCATATATAGCTGCGGCACTTGCACCCTTTAGGACTTCAACACTTTCTATATCATTAGGGTTAATATCGCCGATACGATTTGTTGGTTGCCCCTGAGGTCTTGAACTTCCTGCCCCTGTGGCGGCTGTTACAACATCGATACCAGATTGATTCGCATCATTATTTACAATAACACCATCTATAACGTATAGAGGTTGAGTGCTACCTGTTAGGGTAGACTGTCCACGCAGGTTCACATTAGTACCACCACCTGGAGCACCAGTATTCCTACGAATATTGACGCCAGCAAACTGACCACCCAGAGCTTGGTCTAACGTCTGAGTTGGTGCATTTACTAGGTCATCACCAGAAACGGAAGCTACCGCATTAGCAGCGTTTCTTCTTTTAACTGTACTGACAAGACCAGTTACAACCACTTCATCCTGTCTCAATACATCAGGCTCCATGGCAAAATTTCCTGACCCACTACTAGTAGCTAGCTCTTGGGTCTTATAACCCATATAGGCAACAACTAATGTCACATTGCCGTCTACGTCTAAGCTATATGATCCATCAACATCTGTGGTGGTACCAACAAAGGTCCCCTTCACAAACACATGAGCTGCAACTAGCGGATCACCCGATTCTGCATCTGTTACCGTACCCGTGATCCGTGATGATTGCGCAATCACAATCTGGGCACTCATTATGCATGTTATCAGGAAAGCTATTTTTATTTTTATTTTCATAGAATTGAGAACCTCCTGCTGTTTAAAAAATAATATGATTTAATAGGGGAGTAAACCCCTGTTGAATTATTAATATATTTGTTAATATTTATTATATACTGTTTTGATTGATGTGGAAGGTACAAACATTGTGATTTGAATCACAATTATTTAATTTTTATCCAACCCTTCTTCAAAGATTATAAATATGGTTCTTTTGATAAAGAAAATTACCAAATAAGATGATTTTTTTTGTACGTACTACAATAGTAGGTTTACCTAATTAATTAAAAATGAATTCAATTCCCTAACCCGGAACTCCAGCTCTTCAAATTGATCTGAACGAATCAAGGAAACACAGATCCTTACTCCCTCGATTGTACTGCCGGTTGTATTCAGGGGAATTCCTGCGAGACCAAATCTTAACATATGATAGAGTAAGGTATCACTGTTAAAGCCTTCTCTTTTAATTGTAAAATAAAATCCGTCGGAAATCTGTTCTTCCATATCCTTTGAATATGCTAGGTTAAACCCATATTTTAAAAATATCTTTTTAGCTTTTTTGGCTCGTTCAGCGTATATTTTTAACTCAGAAAGAAAATCATATTGTCCATTCGAAGCAGCTTCAAAATATGAAGCCAGTGCAATTTGAGGGGTTTGTGCTACCCCCGCAGTTGTGGTATAGAGCCCTCCATGGATAAACGCATTTCCCACTTTATCTGTATTAAAATATGTTTTGAGATAAGAATATTTTTTATTCATTAACTCAGGAGAAATGATGGTCACAGCAACTCGTTGTCCTGCGTAGCTGAAAATTTTTGAGCTGGAAATAATAATAAAATAATTATCCGTATAGGTTGCTACAGTTGGCTGATATGGAGGACTGCCAGGGACACTGTAGTCATACCTAAAATCCATCCCAAAATAGGCAATGTCCTCAATCCCAATTACATCATATTTCGTAAGCAATTCACCTATTCCTTTTAGCTCTTTTCCCTTTAGGCATATCCACGATGGGTTATTGGGGCTTGACCAAATAACCCCCCCAATAGTGCCTGTAGAAAATAATTTCTCCAATTTATCAATTAATTTTTCACCACGGTAGTTATATAAATCCACAGATTTGACATTTAGACCTAAAAATTTCGCTTGCAACTTATTAACAGGGAAACCAGGGTCAAGAAAGAGAATGGTATTTGCATTTTCCCCCCTTCGTGCAGAAATTGCTTGGCTAATAAAACAGCCATGCATAGCTCCCACAGTAGGAAGACAGTTTTCAGGTTGCACATCAATATTCATAAATTTTTTACAGAATAATGCTGTCGCTTTTTTGAGCCGTGGAACTCCATCAAAAGGAGGATACGTTGAGGGAAGGGAAGGATTCTCTTTTAAAATACGTATTTCTTCTTCTGGTCCCATTCTATTTGCGATTAGCCCAGGGATTCCAAATTCAAAGCGAAGAAACTCAACAGAACATTTCTCTGATAACTTATCTACCAAGCGATTTAGTTCTCTGATACTGATTGAGCATAAATTCAGATTGTTTTCCTTGATTAGATTTTCAATCAAGGTTGCATTGAGTGGAAAGGGATTAGGATTTGATTGATTCATAAAAAGTTTAAAAGAATTTCTTTTATACAAAAGCTCCCGTGATTTTAGTGGATATTGTATGTATTTCTGAAAGGATTTTACTTTTTTCTGGAATCAATTAACAGACAATTTTCTGCATAGAGGTTATCTTTAGAAAGTTAAACTATCAATTGTTGTTTCTAATAATTTTTAATATTACAGTCATATTTTTACAATTTCAAAATAACTATTTTTATGTAACGACATTTTTTATTATTATCCTAAATTTAAGTAATAAATCAAACCTCTATGGAAGATAGAAAAGAAAGAGCGTTTCAGGATAAAATTGATGCTGAACTAAAAATTGAGCCAAAAGACTGGATGCCGGAAAAATACAGAAGACACCTCATTCGCCAGATATCCCAGCATGCACATTCAGAAATTATTGGTATGCAGCCTGAAGGAAATTGGATTACTAGAGCTCCATCTTTGAGAGCAAAAATGGTACTCATTGCCAAAGTCCAGGATGAAGCTGGTCACGGGCTTTATCTTTACAGTGCTACAGAAACTTTGGGTATTACCAGAAATGAGCTGATAACCCAATTACAAACCGGGAAAGCTAAATATTCCAATATTTTTAATTATCCCACTCTCACCTGGGCAGATGTTGGGGCCATTGGGTGGCTGGTAGATGGCGCTGCCATTGTGAACCAACAATCTTTGCGGCGGACATCCTATGGTCCATATTCTAGAGCAATGATTCGAATTTGTAAAGAAGAAAGTTTTCACCATCGACAGGGATATGAAATAATGTCCAAAATGGCTCTTGGAACAACTGAACAGCAGGAAATGGCTCAGGATGCTCTGGACCGCTGGTGGTGGCCTTCCCTTATGATGTTTGGACCACATGATTCAGACTCTGCTCATACTTCCAACGCTATGCAATGGAAAATCAAACGTGAAACCAATGATGATTTACGGCAGGTATTTGTTGATAGAGCAGTTAAACAGGCTGAGCTTATCGGATTGACTATTCCTGATTCTGAATTAAAATGGAATCCAAAAAACAAGAATTATGATTTTGGCAAAATTGACTGGAATGAATTCTGGGAGGTGGTAAATGGTAACGGGTTCTGTAATAAAGAACGAATCAATAACCATGTAAAAGCCCACGAAGAGGGAAAATGGGTGAGAGATGCTGCAATTGCTTACACTGAAAAAAATAAAAACGGAGCCAGAGCATGAGAAATGATAACCTGCCTGTATGGGAAGTATTTGTCCAACCCAAAACCGGAGCCCATTTTCAACACTGCGGTTCGGTACATGCAACGGATAAGGAAATGGCATTACAGAATGCTCGGGAGCTTTATACACGCCGGCAGGAAGGTTCCTGCATCTGGGTGGTTAAAGCTGAAGATATTGTATCTTCTAACCCAAATGATAGTGAGTCATTTTTTGACCCCGCAGATGATAAAGTGTATCGCTATCCAACCTTTTTTAAAGTTTCCAAAAAAGTAAAGGGATTATAGTGAGAGATACTATTTTATTTAAATATGTATTATCCCTTGGTGACGATGCTCTGATCTCAGCACAACGCTTAGCTCAGTGGGCATACAAAGCACCATTTCTTGAAGAGGATATTGCTCTTAGTAATATCTCACTGGACTTATTTGGTAGGGCAAATTTTCTGTTGGAGTATGCTGCAGAGCTAAAGGGGGAAAATACCACAGCGGACGATCTTGCCTTTAAACGAGATGAGCGCAAATTTACTAATCTGCTGATGTGCGAACATCCTAACGGTAATTTCGCTGACACCATAGTGTGTCGGTTTTTTCTGGATGCCTATGATAAATTGTTTTTTTACACCTTAAGTAAAAGTAGAGATAAACAATTAGCTTCGATTGCCGCAAAGGCCATAAAAGAAACGACCTACCATTATCGTCATTCTTCAAATTGGGTCATTCGTCTAGGGGATGGTACTGAGGGAAGTCATAGAAAAGTGCAAGAAGCTATTAACAACTTGTGGACTTTTACTGGGGAATTTTTTAAAATGACACAAACAGATATAGTGATGATGAAAAAGAAAGTCGGAGTTGATCGTAAAGCCCTCAAAATAGAATGGGATAAAACTATAAATGATGTTTGTAAGGAAGCGACCCTAAGAATTCCTGAAAACAGTTTTATGACCACTGGTGGAAGGGAAGGGATTCATACAGAACATTTAGGACATTTGCTATCTGATATGCAATATTTGCAGCGTGCCTATCCCGATGCTACATGGTAAAAGCAGTTTCAAAAGACTTCATCTGGGAATTATTAGAAAAGATTCCTGATCCAGAAATTCCTGCAGTTTCCATTGTTGATTTAGGTATCACTAGAGAGGTTATATTTAAAGATGACCAGATTCATATTACCATAACACCTACTTACAGTGGCTGCCCTGCCATATCCTTTATGAAAAAAGAGATTGTCCGAAGTTTAGAACAGAATGGAATTAATAACTACCAGATTCATACTACGCTGTCACCACCCTGGACAACTGATTGGATGAGCGATGAAGTTAAGGCAAAATTAAGTGATGCAGGAATTGCTCCACCAGGGAAATTGGTACATTGTCCCCAATGTGACACCAAAAATGTAGAGGTCATCAGCGAATTTGGGTCTACCGCGTGTAAAGCTCTATACAAATGCAATGACTGTCAGGAACCCTTTCATCACTTCAAACAATTTTAAATCATGATTCAATTTAAAAAATCAGGAGCAGTAGGCAAAATAACACTGTGCCGACCGGAAAAGTACAATTCCATTGTTCGGGAAATGGCAATAGCACTAAAGGATAAGTTAGAAGAATGTGAAGGCGATGATTCCATCCGCTGTGTAATAATAACGGGAGCGGGAAAAGCTTTCTGCGCGGGGCAGGATTTAAAGGAAGCTACAGATCCAGACGGTCCTGAAATTGAGAAAATTGTAATAGAGAATTATAATCCCATCATCAGAAAAATCCGTGAAATTGAAAAACCAGTAATCGCAGCCGTAAACGGTGTTGCAGCCGGGGCAGGAGCTAATCTGGCATTGGCATGTGATATTGTAATTGCAGCCAAATCTGCAAAGTTTATTCAGGCATTCAGTAAAATTGGACTTATCCCTGATAGTGGTGGAACCTATTTCTTGCCAAGGATAATTGGCTTGCAAAAAGCAGCTGGCATTATGATGACAGGGGAATCTATCAGCGCTGAAAGAGCAGAACAGATAGGAATGATTTATTCTGTTGTGGGAGATAAGGAATTTGAAGAAGAGTCTTTTAACTTGGCAGTACAATTGGCTACTATGCCAACAAAGGGTTTGGGATTTACAAAAAAATTACTTTCTCAGTCCTTTAGTAGCTCTTTAGAAGACCAGCTCAGCCTAGAAGCAAAAACTCAGGCTCTATCTGCAGCTACAGAAGATTATAAAGAAGGTGTGCGTGCTTTTTTAGAAAAACGTAACCCCCAATTTTCAGGAAAATGATGGAAAAGATTTCGGTAATTGGTTCCGGTATAATGGGGTCGGGTATTGCACAGGTTGCTTCCTCTTTTGGAGTTGAAGTTACTCTTGTGGATAATGATTTTCAGGTCCTTGAAACCTCCCGAACAAAGCTTGAAAATATTCTTAACAGACTGCGAAACAAGGGAAAAATTGATGAGACTGCTTCAAAAAAAATTATAAATAACATCCACTGGACATCTGATTTGTCTGATATTTCAGACAGTGAATTAGTTATTGAAGCCATCATAGAAAATCTGGAGATGAAGCAAAAACTCTTTATAGCAACGGAAAGTTTAGTATCCAGAAAATGCATATTGGCAACGAATACATCTTCCCTGTCAGTTTCAGAAATTGCATCTGTTTGCAAATATACTCAGCGGGTTATGGGCATCCATTTTTTTAATCCTGTACCTTTAATGAATTTGGTGGAAATTATTCCCACTGAATATTTAGCTTCGTATATACTCACTGATATTCAATCTATCCTTGAGACCTGGGGAAAAACAGTGGTAAGGGCAAAAGATACTCCTGGGTTCATAGTTAATAGGATTGCTCGACCATTTTATGGTGAAGCTTTGAAAATATTTGAAGAGGGAATTGCAGACTTTGCTACCATTGATTGGGCAATGAAAGAGTTGGGCGGATTTCGCATGGGACCTTTCGAGCTCATGGATTATATTGGCAATGATGTGAATTATTCGGCAACTCAGGCCGTTTATAAAGGAACAAATTGTGACCCCCGATATAGACCCTCTCCAATACAAAAGGATTTGATAAAAAAAGGATATTTAGGCAGAAAATCCGGAAGAGGGTACTACGATTACAGCAATGGTCCTTTTTCGTTCAAACCTCAGATGAATCAGAAATTAGGTGAGAAAATCCTAAATAGAATCCTAGCTATGCTAATAAATGAAGCAGCAGATGCACTTGCCCTTGAGATTGCCACACGAGAGGATATTGATATAGCTATGACTACGGGAGTAAACTATCCAAAGGGATTGTTACAATGGGCAGATGAAATTGGAATCAAATCGGTTTTAGATCAGATGAAAAAATTACAATCTAATACCGATGATCAGCGCTATCAGCCCAGTTCCCTACTTGAAAATATGGCACAAGAAAACACTCTTTTTTACTCATGAAAAATTCTCAAAAAGTCATACACCAAATGTATAAAAATGACGCTTTTAGCCAGTGGTTGGGCATTGAAATAGTTGATATGAAAGAAGGCTTTTGTGAATTGAAAATGATTGTACGGGAGGAAATGCTGAACGGTTTTCAAATAGCACATGGTGGAATTGCCTATTCTTTTGCAGATAGTGCATTAGCATTTGCATCTAATGCCCGTGGCAGAAAATCTTTATCTGTAGAGACATCTATTTCTCACACAGTTTCGGTCAAAGATGGCGATGTACTTACTGCTATAACGGATGAGGTATCACTTTCTGATAAATTCGGAGTTTATCTCGTAACTATTACAAACCAAAAAAACCAGCAAGTCGCAATTTTTAAAGGCACTGTTTATCGAACTTCTAAGAAATGGTTTTCAGAGATAGAATGAAAACAAGAGAATCGTTTATAATTGATGCGGTAAGGACGCCCATTGGTGGATTTAGAGGGATGCTCTCCTCAGTCCGTGCAGATGACCTAGCAGCCCACACTATAAGATCATTAATGAAACGATTTAATTTTGATATGTCTCAAATTGATGATGTAATTCTAGGTTGCGCAAATCAGGCAGGAGAGGACAACCGAAATGTTGCCCGCATGGCACTGCTTTTAGCTGGGTTGCCCTACTCTGTCCCTGGCGAAACAGTAAACCGACTCTGTGCTTCAGGAATGTCAGCTGTTATCCATGCACATAGAGCAATTCAATCCAGAGATGGTGAGTTGTTCATTGCTGGTGGTGTGGAGCATATGACCCGCGGACCTTGGGTGATTTCTAAAGCATCCACTTCATTTGGCAGAGATTCAAAAATGGAAGATAGCAGTTTCGGCTGGCGCTTTATAAATCCCAAATTACAGGAAATTTATGGAACAGAAAGTATGGGACATACAGCAGAGAATCTAGCAGAAAAATATGATATTTCCCGTGAAGCCCAGGATAACTTTGCTTATCGTTCTCAAATGAAAGCTGCGATTGCACAGAAAATGGGCTCCTTTAAATCTGAAATTAAAGCAATTGAAATTCCACAAAAAAAATCTGATCCACTTCGATTTGAGGAAGATGAATTTCTGAAGCCCCATACCACCATGAAAGGATTAGAAAAACTAAATCCCGCCTTTAAAAAAGAGGGCAGTGTTACCGCTGGAAACTCCTCAGGTCTTAATGACGGTGCTGCAGCTATGCTTATTGCTTCAGAAAAAGGGATCAACTCTCATAATTTGAGACCTATCGCAAAAATAGTTTCATCTGCGGTTGTGGGAGTGGAACCTCACATTATGGGAATTGGTCCTGTCGAGGCTTCAAACAAAGCTCTGAAAAAAGTAGGATTTACCATGGAAAATATTGATCTTATAGAGTTAAACGAGGCTTTTGCTGCACAATCCTTAGCCTGTATTAGACAGTGGGGGTTGGAAGATAATGATCCTAGAATTAATCCCAACGGAGGCGCTATTGCTTTAGGTCATCCTCTTGGCATGTCAGGGACTCGCATTATTCAGACAGCAGCACTGGAACTTCAGAGATTGGAAAAAAAATATGCTCTGGCTACTATGTGTGTTGGTGTGGGACAAGGGTATGCTGTAATCATTGAAAGAGTCTAAAATAGCTAAACCAATTGTAAATTCAGTTCTCTATTCTGTGAATTATAATTATAAAATATAAAAAATGATTTACTCCTTCAATGGTTATACTCCTGTTGTAAAAGAATCATCCTTCGTACATCCTTTAGCTGCGGTGACGGGTAATGTGATCATCGGTGAAAAAGTATATGTTGGCCCAGGGGCAGCCATTAGAGGGGACTGGGGTGAAATTATCATTGAAGATGGTTGCAATGTTCAGGAGAACTGCACCATTCATGTCTTTCCTGGGAAGTCGGTAGTATTGAAAGAAGCTTCACATATCGGGCATGGAGCTGTCATACATGGTGGAAAAATTGGGAAGAATTCCCTTATTGGTATGAACTCAGTGGTGATGGATGATGCAGTAGTAGGAGATGAGTGCATTGTTGGAGCACTATGTTTTATCAAAGGAGAAATGCAAATAGCAAACAGGAAATTAGTTGTGGGTAATCCTGCTATAATCAAGGGGGATATTTCCGATGAGATGATTGGTTGGAAATCAAAGGGCACAAAAATTTATCAGCAGCTGCCTGAGGATTGTCACAAAACCTTGAAAGAATGTGAACCCCTTAGAAAAAAACCTAAAGACCGTCCATCACAGATAAGCAATTTTAAACCTTGGAAAGAGACAAATAAATAATGATCTATCGGAGTTTTGCGTTAGG
Organism: Fidelibacterota bacterium UBA2986; assembly: GCA_002346675.1. Lineage (GTDB taxonomy): Bacteria > Fidelibacterota > Marinisomatia > Marinisomatales > AB-629-J13 > AB-629-J13. The sequence goes on along the minus strand of DEAI01000008.1, from coordinate 148,975 downwards.
GAAATGGGTAACAGGTGACGGAGAAGGAACCCCGCTCTACAACTCAATTACCGGAGAAGAGGTCGGCATAGCAGGAAGTAAGGGCCTAGATTTTAGGGACATGCTAGACTATGCAAGAAATGTGGGGGGGGCTCCACTTAGAAAAATGACTTTCCAAAAAAGAGGGCTTATGCTGAAAGCATTGGCTCTCCATTTACATGGAATTAGAGACAGGTTCTATCCTCTCAGCTTTGCTACAGGAGCTACTAAGCTGGACTCCTGGATAGACATTGAAGGAGGTATAGGAAATCTCTTTGCCAATGCCTCACTGCGACGGCAATTCCCAGATCTTCCCTATTATGTGGATGGGGAAGCAGCAAAACTTTCCAAACATGGCAGCTTTATTGGTCACCATATCATGGTACCAAAAAATGGGGTTGCTATTCATATTAACGCTTTCAACTTTCCTGTATGGGGGATGCTGGAGAAAATTGCTGTAAACTTTATGGCGGGGATGCCCGCAATTGTAAAGCCTGCCACTCTCACCTGCTATTTAACTCATCTCATGGTGCAGGAAATTATTGCATCAGAAATTCTTCCAGAGGGTGCTTTGCAGCTTATTTGCGGTTCTGCCAGTGGAATTCTGGATCATATAAATTGTGAGGATGTTGTCACCTTCACCGGAAGTGCATCTACAGGGCAGATGTTAAAGTCGCACCCAAAAATTGTGGAAGAAGCGGTTCCCTTTAACATGGAAGCAGATTCACTGAACGCCTGTATTTTGGGAGAAGATGCAGTCCCCGGAACGGAGGAGTTTGATATCTTTATCAAAGAAGTGTTAAAGGAGATGACTGTAAAGGCCGGGCAAAAATGTACAGCCGTTCGTCGAATATTGGTTCCAGAAAAACTGATAGAAGAAGTTCAGACTGGTCTCACCGAAAAACTTGCAAAAACTGTTATTGGTAACCCCATGGTCGAGGGAGTCCGAATGGGTGCGCTAGCGGGGAAATCTCAAGTGGTTGAGGTAACAGAAAAAGTAAATGAATTAGCAGTAAGTCAGGAAATAATTTTTGGTGATTTGGATAATTTTGAAGTTAAGGGCGCAGATAAAACCAAAGGTGCCTTCATTTCGCCTGTATTATTTTGTAATGATGAGCCCTTTAAAAATAAGGATTGTCATAGTATTGAAGCTTTTGGACCTGTATCGACCATTATCCCCTATAACAATCTGGATGATGCTGTTGAGCTTTCACGTATGGGAAAGGGTTCACTTGTCTGCTCAATTATTACCGCTGATGATGCTGTAGCCAGAGATTTTGTGGTTGGCGCTGCGTCCATGCATGGACGAATTCTAGTGCTCAATAAAAACTGTGCCAGAGAAAGTACCGGTCACGGCTCGCCTATGCCCCTACTTACCCATGGTGGTCCAGGTAGAGCCGGAGGAGGGGAAGAAATGGGAGGCAAGCGGGGGATTCTTCACTATCTGCAGCGTACTGCTATTCAGGGACATCCCACAACAATCACTGCCCTTACAAGCCAATATCAATATGGTGGAAGACAGACAAAGTCGTCACCTCATGTATTCCGCAAGCATTTTGAAGAAATTGAAATTGGAGAAACGGTATCCACTGACAGCCATTTAATTACCATAGAAAACATAGAGGATTTTGCAGAACTTAGCGGTGATAAATTTTATGCCCACATGGATGAGAACTCTTTAGACGGAACCATCTTCACAGAGAGGGTTGCACACGGCTATTATATTCTTAGTCGGGCAGCGGGCCTTTTTGTTGATCCACCAAAAGGTCCGGTGCTGCTGAACTATGGAATTGATGAATGTCGCTTCACAAAGCCCGTATATCCAGGGATGACTATTGCTGTCCGCTTCACTGCAAAAGAAAAAATTGAACAGGAGAAAAGATCAGATGATGATATTGCCAAAGGCATTGTGAAATTCATGGTAGATGTTTATGATGATAAAGGTGAGACAGTGATGCTAGCAACTATTTTAACAATGATAAAAAAGAAGGATCAGTCATAAATATGGATGCCTATGTAAATACAGAAGTTCAGGACGGAATTGGCTCCATAGAGTTTTTTCATCCACAAAGTAATTCTTTACCAGGGATAATTTTAGAGCAGTTAGCAAGTTCTATCACTGATGCGGGAAAAAATGTTGAGATTAAGGTTTTAATTCTTAAAAGTGGTGGAGATAGGGCGTTTTGTGCCGGTGCATCCTTTAATGAACTTTTAGCAGTAGAAAATGAAGTGCAAGGAAAAGAGTTTTTTTCTGGATTTGCCAAAGTGATCAATGCATCCCGAAAGTGCCCCAAGTTCATTATTGGCAGAGTGCAGGGTAAAGCTGTTGGCGGTGGAGTAGGTATGGCATCTGCAACCGATTATTGTTTTGCAACAAAATATGCCTCTGTCAAACTAAGCGAACTAGCCATTGGTATTGGTCCGTTTGTAGTTGGACCTCCTATCGAGCGAAAAATTGGTATGGCGGCTTTTGGTAATTTAACAATCAATGCAACTGAATGGCACTCTGCTGAATGGGCAAGAGAGAAAGGCCTATATTCAGAATTATATAATAGCTCCTATGAAATGGATGTTGCTATTCAAACTCTTGCAGAAAAGTTAGCGGCATCAAACCCTGACTCAATGCAGGCACTAAAAAAAGTTATGTGGGATGGAACAGAACATTGGGATGAACTCCTTTTAAAAAGAGCTGCCATGAGCGGGAAACGGGTGCTTTCAGATTTTACCAGAAACACCTTGATGAATTTGAAAAAGAAATAAAAAGTATTTCCTTGCAAAAACCTCTTCCTCTTAAAATTTTAAAACAAGCATATTTTCATATGTGTACCGCAAAAGCCATGACCGATATTTATGAAAAAAATAGGGATATCACATCAAAATATGTGCACGCAACCTCCAGGGGCCATGAAGCCATTCAGATTGCTCTAGGTATGCAGATGGAAGCTCGTGATTGGATAGCTCCCTATTATAGAGATGATGCACTTCTACTCAGTATTGGTATGACTCCCTATGACCTCATATTACAATTACAAGCCAAAAAAGATGATCCCTTTTCTGGAGGGAGGTCTTACTATTCTCATCCCAGTCTGCGCAGAGATGATATGCCGAAAATCCCCCATCAATCTTCAGCAACGGGGATGCAGGCAATTCCTACAACTGGAGTTGCTATGGGTATTCAATATATGGAAGAGGAAAAACTGTCTAATGATAAATCGGTGGTTGTCTGTTCACTAGGTGACGGCTCTGTTTCTGAGGGTGAAGTCTCAGAGGCCTTTCACATGGCTGATCTGAAACAGTTCCCCATTCTCTATTTCATTCAGGATAACGGCTGGGACATATCTGCTTGTGACAAAGAAATCCGTTCCAATGATATAAGTGATTATCTTCAAGGTTTTGGTGGAATTGAGGTGCTCAAAGTAGCGGGCTATGATTTTTCAATATCATTTACTACGATTAAATATGCGCTGGATACTATCAGAAAAGAGCGTCGCCCTGTCTGTATACATGCAGATGTGCCACTTCTGAATCATCATACATCAGGGGTACGCATGGAGTGGTACAGAGATGATCTGGATGAGCATCAAAAAATAGATCCTCTGCCCATATTGAAAAAACAGCTTAAAGAATCAGGTGTTTCCTCAAAAGAATTTCAGAAAATTGAAAACACAGCCATTCAATTAGTTAAAGCTGATTTCAAAAGAGCTGTGCAAGCCGATGATCCCGATCCAGAGCAGCTCTTTGAAAATATATTCTATCCAACTGATATATTAGAAGAAAAGGGGGAGAGATCACCAGATAGATCACCTCCCATCATCATGGTGGATGCTGCTCTTCTGGCAATTAAGGAGCTTATGGAAGACCACCCTGAATCTCTTTTATACGGACAGGATGTTGGGAGAAGACTGGGAGGTGTTTTTAGAGAAGCTGCAACGCTCGCTGAAACGTTTGGAGATAACCGAGTTTTCAACACCCCAATACAGGAAGCTTTTATAATTGGGAGTACGGTTGGTATGTCCGCAGCAGGGTGCAAACCCATTGTGGAAGTACAGTTTGCAGATTATATCTGGCCCGGGCTAAACCAGCTATTTTCTGAAGTGAGCCGTTCCTTCTATCTCTCCAATGGTAAGTGGCCGGTAAGCTGTGTTATCCGTGTGCCCATTGGAGCATATGGCAGCGGGGGACCCTATCACTCATCATCTGTGGAATCAGTACTTGCAAATATCAGGGGGATAAAAATTGTCTATCCATCAAATGCCGCTGATATGAAAGGGCTCATGAAAGCAGCTTATTATGACCCCAATCCTGTTGTGGTGTTAGAGCATAAGGGTTTATACTGGAGTAAAATAAAAGGCACAGAATCTGCAATATGTCCTGAGCCTGCAAGAGACTATGTTTTACCTCTTGGAAAAGGTAAAAAAGTACTAGAAGCTGAGCGATCTTCTATTGAATCAGGAGACAGTATTACGATTATTACATATGGCATGGGAGTATATTGGGCCAAGACAGCTTCAGAGCAGTTTAAAGGGCAGATAGAGATTATTGATTTGCGAACACTGTTTCCATTAGATGAGGAGCTGATTTTCGATTCGGTAACTAAGCATAGTCGCTGTCTGATAGTCACTGAGGAACCTAAGGAAAATTCTTTTGCTCAGGCTCTGGCAGGAAGGATTCAGGAAGAATGTTTTATATATTTGGATACACCAGTTATGGTAGTAGGTGCAGAAAATGTGCCGGCAATTCCATTAAATTCAGAATTAGAAAAGAGGTACTTACCAAATGCGGAGACGGTGAGCGATAAAATTAACGACTTATTATCGTTTTAAATATCATTCCACTGAAAAAAATATTATTTAATTAATACTATTTTTTGAGTTTGTACTATTTTTTGGTTTGTAATTAGAGAAACAAAATACGTTCCGCTTGAATATGCAGATGCATCCCACATTACAGTATGCATTCCCCGTTCCATTTCTGCTCCTGTAAAAAATGATTCAACCAACCGTCCGTCAATATCATAAATAGACACATTCACTTTTGATAAATCAGATACAGAAAATCGAAGGGTTATAATTGGATTAAACGGATTCGGAAATGCTGAGATAATTGGAACATCTGAAGGAATTTCAGAATCAGGTTTTATTCTCAATAAAAATGATGCCTGGCTATCAAAAGTCTCAATTGTTTGAATGCCTTCGCATTTTATAATATTATTATGTTTATCAATAATTTCCCATTCTTTATCATCATTTAAATCACATTCCAAGGTCAGCTTATTTACATTGTTCACTACTTTAAATATACACTCATCCGTGGAACATAATTTTGTGTCACCAAAGAACCGGACATCCGCTCCACCTTCCGGAGGTGCAGGAGGTAAGCTGAATGATTGCATTTCTATATCACTCAGTGACATCCCAAAATAGAGTGTTTGTCCGTTTATATTAAGTTGGTTCGCATTAGATACCAATGACTCCCAATTTTTAAATTTTGCCAGATCTTCTGTAACATTTAGAGTGATGGTTCCAGATTCAAAGGTCTTAATCCAATATCCATTTCCGGGAGTAATTATCTCCGCCATTTCATAACCACCTTCGGTATATAGGTATAATGTTCCTTCAACTAAAATACCATCTGAATCATCCACTCCAATATAGCTAACGGTACCAGATGGTCCCGCTATAAGATTCCAGCCTTCAGTCAGTTCAAGAGTTATTTCGTAAAAGGGTTCACCATAAATGGAAGCAGACCCTGGTTCCCAGAATTTCAGCCAGTAGCCGTTCCCCGTTTCGGGGATATTTTCCAAATAATAACCTGATTGGTCATATCCATACAGTGTTTCCTCGATGGATTCGGGGAATAGATTTTCAATTTGTTCTTCCCCTGTATATCGTGGTATTCCAATAAGATTCCACCCCCCAAAATAGGATACGACAGTTCCATTTTCATTAAATTCTGATAACGTGATTTCTATAAAAGTTTCTTCTCCGGGATATACCATGGTTTCACCAGTAAACGATTCAAATTCTGGAGCACTAACATGAATCGTGTACCATCCGTTGGGGAGATGAAATTCAAAGGTTCCGGAATTTCCTGTTTGGGAATCATAAGAATGCGAATCATTTTCAATCACAACATGTGCGTTTGGAACTGGAAAGGGTTCCGGATTTGAGTCATGCACATATCCAGTCAACCACCCAAAATTTTCATTACCAAAAACAAAGACAAGCTCCACCGGTGATATATCTACAAACACCTCCTGAACCTGGGTCATGCCTGAAGGATCAGGGGTGGTACATGAAACAAAATATTGCATGTAAGGCATCACCTCTATTTCAAAATTTCCATTTTCATCAGTGACTGCATCAAAAGTGATGCCTGTTTCTTCATTCAATGCCTGTATGATTGCTTCATTTACAGGGATTTCATTTCCACTGCCGGTAATCATCCATACCTGTCCATGGATCATGGGATTATAGCCCTCTTGATCTAAATAAAAATCTAATTCATTTGGTTGGTTAGATTCAATAAATACATCTACAGTCTCAGAAGTATAGCCCTCATATTGTGCAGTTACGAGATATCCACCTGAGGGGAGATAGAGCTCATATTGTCCCTCTTCATTAGCTGTTGTTTCCCAAAAAGGATCAGCCGGTCCGGTCGGAGTAGCTGAAACAATGGAGCCGGGTAGTGGAAATAAAGCATCAATTTCAATTCCAAATATATAACCGGTCAGTAGACCATCCATCGGAGGTTCTCCCTCAAATCCAAAGTTGAGTTCAGCCCAGGATTCTCCAACATAAATATCATGGACCTGTATCAATTCCATTCCTTCAAATTCAGCGGTGCAGGTTACAATATAGTGGTGGTACCCTATGACTTCCATTTCGTATCCACCTCCTTCTCCGGTCTCTGCCTCAAACACTAAGTTCGCGTCTTGGCTTTCTGCTCTGATCTGAGCACCGGGAATAAAGATCTCATTTCCGTTAGGAGTTTCCCAATACACCAATCCATAAAGTCCAGCAATTTGAGATTCTGAATGTTCCAAATAAAAATCTTGCCAGTTTTCTTGGTTGGCCCCGATATATATATATGTCAATACCGTCTGAAATCCTTCATGAGATGCAGTTACATCATAATATCCAGAAGGAAGAGGGAGTTCATAGTGTCCCTCTTCATTTGTCTCAGTTTCATAAACCGGTTCATCTTGGTCATTCGGTGTTGCCCTAATCTGTGCTCCAGAGAGAGTGAATATCATATCATCTTCTACTCCGTATACGATACCAGATAGGAAACTTTCCACTGGAGGTTCATCATCAAGAAACATAAAATTAAGTTCGGTTTCATAACCAGGAGTTACTGTGGCCTCTGATTCCTGTTGTCCGTATTCTGTTTCACAATAGATATACCAAGGGCTATCATTTCCCCACAGCTCCATTTCATAATATCCTAACTCATTGGTGTAGGTTTGGAACCAGGGTTCCGGTCCCCAAGATGGCGTTGCGCCAATGGACGCTCCTTCAACAGGAATCTGCGGACCAGATGGAGAAACCTGATAGTATACATATCCAAACAGGATTCCATTCTCATCCTCTCCAGAAGGAGAAAGGAGAAAGTTTAATTCAGCCACATCACCCTCAGGCATGATAGTGGCATACTGTGTGTCAAAGCCATCTGCTTCACAGATGACGGTAACAGGGCCATTCCAAATCCATTCAAATATAAACTCGTAATTTCCAGCTTCGTCGGAGTAGCTATACCAGTCTGAGTCTATCCCTACATAAGCTGCATGAATAGGAGATAAGGATCCATCATCGTTCAAGCTAGAGACATTACCATATAAGATGATTTCCTGAGCGTTTAGGAAAGAAAAATTAAAGATAATCGATAAAAGTAATAAAGGTACTGATTTTGTAGACCTCATGGTACTCTCCTAAAAAATATAAAAATAGTCAAGATTTAATTTAATGATTTTTATGGTTGAAATCTATGAATATCCAAAACTTAGGGCTAAGAGTAAATCTAAATTGACTAATTCAATTATCATATTTGTAACCAATAATTAAACTTAATAAAAACAGAGTTTGAACTGTTTCTGTCCCATGAATTCTCACTTGCTGAAAAATAATTATTATTGTGCAAATTATAAACAACAAATAATGTACTCCCAGGGTGATACTCCCATCGCAGTACAAAGGTACCCACAAGATTATTTATCTTGAAATCTGGATTACCATTATATGAATATGGTTCCAAATCTCTAGTTTTTTCGGCCATTAATTTGTAGAAGGATTTATAATCCATATCAACAGTAAATGGTTGAAAAAATGCTTCAACTGTTAAATCTGGAGTAAAGGTCCAATTAATTCTTATTTGAACATCATTCATAATTGCTGCAGACTCAGCATAGATAATATCAGTATTATTTGAATCTCCTTCAGCTCCAACCCATTCCATGGACTTTGTGCTCAGATCCTGAAACCCCTCAATCATCAGGTTAATATTATTAAGGGGTCGGTACCGTATACGTAACCCTGCTCTGTAGCCCCAAGGTCGATATTGGCCACGTCCATATCCAAGATATGGCTTTAATATTAATTTTTTACGTTTATCCGTTTGAAACCAAAGTATTCCATATCCCTCTGTCTCTGATTTGTACACCCAGGCCCTATCATCTCTAAATGTATCGTCATCATTAAAAGAAGCAAACTCCATATTTAATTCTCCACCGAAATCCCAATAGGATTTTAACTGATTAGTTTGCTCAACAGATAACGATTTTGATAAGGTTAGACCATCATTTCTACCGTTTATAAAATATCTAAACTCTAGATAATTGTTTAAAAATAGTCCCCAGGGATCTTGCTTTCTTAGCTCTCCGAAGGTACCGTAATACCATGTATCATTGCGGGTATTAAAACCTATATCATTTATATCATATTTTTCATCTGTAAAGCCAGTCACAAGATTTAGTTCCCACCATTTTGGATCTAGATAACCAATATTGAAACGAGCCCCATTACCAATAATATCATCTTTTTTTGATTGTACTAGCTGTCCTTTAAAGGTAACTCTGTTGTCAAAATATTTCATAAACCAATCAAGCCCAATCACATTCGAAGTGCCATACTTTTTTCGATTAATATCCGTCATCATGATTCCGATAGTTGATACATTATTTATTATTGGCTGTTCAATACGACCAATAAAATAGTTGGTCATTGGTTCAAGCATACCTCTTTGTCGAATAGTTGAGTCACCACTTTCGTATTCCCAAGAGCCATATTCTTCATCGGTAACTGCGTTAATAATACCATATTTGGTACCTCCTGCCGTTTGACCCAAAATTTTTCCTGCCCCTAATATTGTTGTTGCATCCGGTCTTTCAATTATTGTGGCATCATCCGGTAATAGAAACCTAGGGAATTGACCAATTCTTCGAGAATGAAACAGCTTATATCGGTTCTTAAAAAAGGAACCGCCTTCAATAAAAAAAGGTCTTCTCTCATCATACTGTGTTTCAAAAGCTGTCAAATTCAAAACAGATGGATCAGCTTCTACCTGACCAAAATCCGGGTTAACCGTCATGTTTAGGGATGACTGAGCACTTAAACCATATTTCATATCGAGTCCCAAAGAGCTAACATTTGATTCATCATTATTACCAATTAAAACATAGGGTAATAATTCAGTTTTTTTGGGTGAGGGGATATTACCCATTCCTTTTAATATACCAAAATGAGGGACAAATCCGCTTACACCTTTTGACCTGCCCGGCCACTGAACTTCCTCTTGTAAGCGGTGTATATGGCGAGCAAAGGAAATTCCCCAATCATGATTTGTGTTCGCATCAAATTGAAATACACTGGTTGGTATTTGCATTTCTACAGACCAACCACTATCATGTATTACTACTTCAAAATTCCAAACCACATCCCAGCTGCTATTGAATTCTTCTATACTTTCACCAGAAATAAATACATCCATACGAGAGCCCAAAGGGTTCACTGCAAACCAATAGCCAGTCCGATCATCGTTATTTGAATCAAAGGCGACACCCAACCAATCTGAATGAGTTTCAAAAGCTTCCATCCAGCGGTCTTTTCTGCTAAGCCTTCCTTTTATCTTTTCTGGTTTAGAATCATAATTGTTGACAGCGATATAGATATAGCTATTATCATATATTAGACGGACTTCAGTTCTCTCAGATGGTTCCGCTAAATTATATGGTTCAAACTGCAGAAATCCATTTTCGATTGTAGCACTCTCCCAAACTTCATCATCAATTATACCATCAATAGTTGGAGGAGTATTTGTTCTAGTAGCTACCATTTCTCTAAAACGTAACTGATTTGGTTCAATATTATTCGGTGTATATGCGATAACTATAGTGCAGTAAAACACAAAGATGTAGAATAATATTCTATTTTTCATTGTTGGTGAATAAAACTGACATTTTTCTGAAGCATCAAAGTTAAAAACTCTTATTTATATGTCCTTATGGATATATATAATATGTATAATAATCAAAACCACAATACCAGACCAATTATGAATTTGAATCGCAAGGAATTTAAAGAATTTTAACTGGTATACAGTTTTTGTGTAATCAATCAATAATCTATGTAAATTTTATCTCTACCAAATATAAATATTTTCTCAGCAATCATGAGTTTACACAAACACGACTACGATTATGTTATTATAGGTTCCGGATTTGGTGGTTCGGTGTCCGCCTTACGTTTATCTGAAAAAGGTTATAAGGTTTTAGTAATAGAAAAGGGTAAGTGGTGGAGCTCAACTGATTTTGCAAAAACGAACTGGAATTTGAAGCGGTGGATGTGGCTTCCAATATTGAGATTTTGGGGGATATTAAAGCTAACCTATTACCGCCATATTGGAATTGTATCAGGAGTTGGAGTTGGGGGTGGTTCTCTGGTTTATGCAAATACACTTCCGGTACCTAAAAATTCTTTTTTTAAATCTAAAAGCTGGTCACATTTAGCGAACTGGGAAAAGGAATTAAATTATTTTTATCCGTTGGCATTGAAAATGCTCGGAGCTGATCTAAACCCAAGAATGGAGGTTGGAGATCTTGTTCTAAAAGATATGGCTATAGAGATGAACAAAGAAGAAGATTTTCATCCTGCAAATGTTTCTGTATACTTTGGGAAACCGGGGGAGACGGTCTCTGACCCATATTTTGACGGAGAAGGTCCTGATAGAACCGGATGTATTTTTTGCGGAGGATGTATGGTGGGGTGTCGTCACAATGCCAAAAATACATTAGATAAAAATTATCTTTATTTGGCTCAGAAAAACGGTGTAAAAATTCAAGCAGAATCAGAAGTAGTTGATGTAAAACCAACAGGTAATTTAGACGGGTCAGAGGGGTACGAAGTGTTTTGGAAAAAATCAACATCATTACTCTTTAAGAAGAAGGGAAAGGTCACATGTAAGGGAGTGATATTTTCAGGAGGCGTTTTGGGAACAGTCCAACTTCTTTTATCACTTAAAGAATCATCTCTACCTAATATTTCAGAAAAAGTAGGTTGTATGGTGCGAACCAATTCCGAAGCACTGATTCCCATAACTTCATTTGATAAAAGCACAGATTTTTCAAAAGGAGTTTCCATCGGTTCAATTTTTCATACTGGTGAGCACACCCATATTGAACCGGTACGCTATTCAAAAGGTTCAGGTTTTTGGCGATTATTTATTCTGCCAAGAGTTTTTGGAAAATCTATTTTTTCCAGAATCTGTAAAATGGCTGGGAAAGTCTTATCACATCCCATTAAAAATTTAAAAATATTCTTTGTTTGGGATTGGGCAAAGCGAACTCAAATTCTATTGTTTATGCAGACCATAGACAGTACACTGAAATTTTCAAAAAGTGGTTTTGGCAGACGGATGAAAACAGGACTGGAAAAAGGTAAGGCACCCTCACCTTTCATCCCTGAGGCAAATAAGTATGCAGAGAAATTAGCTGAAAAACTAAACGGTGAGTCCATGATGCCAAATAATGAGGCCCTGTTTGGGATGTCCACAACCGCTCATATTTTAGGAGGCGCTGTGATGGGCAAGGATAAATCAGAAGGAGTGATAGACAAAACCAATCGTGTCTTTGGATATAAAAATCTCTATGTATGTGACGGCTCGATGATATCTGCAAATCCGGGAGTAAATCCATCCCTTACCATTACCGCCCTAACAGAGAGAGCTATGAGTAAAGTACCCAATAAAGTAATATAATTTTTTGCTGGGTTATTTTATTTACGTCCGCTCAACTTCCATCCTAGCCAGCCCATAGGTATATAACAAAAGACTAAATCCACAGTATTATACCAAAGAGGAGCTGGAATCATTTGTGTAGCAGCAATTCCGCCAAGTAGAAAAAATACCCCGATAGCCATTGAAAAGGCCAAATGGTAATTGGCAGATATCTTGGAAGCGGTAAATGCGCCAGCTAGCGTTCCCCCTGCATGGCCCAGGAAAGGAGATAAATAGTGTTTTAATCGGAACAAATGAATATTATTTTTTAGACTTTCAGCATCCATTGGGTTTATGCCCTCAGGTGGAGGAATAAATTTACTGCCCATAATAATTAATCCCATATTGACTACCATCCCTAAAATAACTCCGATTAGGATAGCCAAAACATTTCTGATTACTGATTTCATTATTGCTCCTTGAATAAATTAATTTTTATATCGTAGTTTAATTTTATTCCTAAATTATTTGTTTAATATATTGAAGATAAGATAATGGCAAAAACATTAAAATGGTCAGAGAGTGCTCTTGATTTTAAAGAAATAGCTAGAATACATAATTCTGTTCTTCATGATTTTTTAGATCATCCTGGTGAGCTTAAAAAGAACTGGAAATTACGTGATAAAACAGGTGCAGCTGAAAAATATTTTCTTTTTAATAAAGAAGAACGTGTTGGAGTTATTCATATGAATCAAGGGACAGGGAAAAATCATCAAAATTGTTATTTTGAAATATTTATCATTCCTGAATTTCAGTCCTATGAAAACTATAAAATATTGTATGATCAAATGTTGAGAAGAGTAAAAGAAATTCAATGCAACCTCCTCTATCCTTGGTCATATTTACATGAAAATTATAAAAACTACATAGATTTTCTGAAACGAGAAGATTTTGAAATCGTTATGAGACACAGAGAATACAAATTAAATGTGGAAAATTTCGATTTTTCATTTTTTGAACCTCTGCTAGATAAATTGAGAAAGAATGGAATTCAGTTATATGATTCTAAAAACAAAATGCAGAACTTCTCAAATCATTACAAAAAATTGGAGGAGCTGGTGTGGAATTATATTCAGGATGAACCGATGCCGGATGGTGATTTTCATGTTCGAAAGTCATATGAAAGGTGGCTAGAAAAAAGAAAAGAGTTTGAGGAAAATTCATATGGAGTTGAAATGGTTGCTGTAAAAAAAGATGAGTACATTGGCTCAACCAGAGTAAAGGTCAACAAAATGAGTGAACCAAATAGAGGTTATACAGAATCTACAGGGGTTTTAAAACAATTCAGGAGGCAGGGAATTGCCACAGCACTAAAGGTTGAGTCCATTAAAAAACTTTCATCCAAGGATATAAAGGAAATCAGAACTGGAAATGAGATAAACAATCCCATGTATAAAATTAATGAAAAACTGGGATTTGAGATGATGGAACAGAGTATAGAGTTCCGGAAAGTTATCTAGCAAATTATTAGAACTCTCATAATTTTATATCTGTATAAAAAAAGCCCCAGCAGAGTGGGGCTTTTAAAGTGATTACATTTTTTGATTTAATTTGATAATGTCCAAACAGTAGCTGTGCACTCTGCCTCATCCCAATCTTCACCAGCTGCTTCACATTCTGATTGAGTTTCATATGAATGATCATCACACTCTGCCTCACTAGGCATTTCAACATTTATAGTGCCATCTTCATTGAGTGTGCCGGGACTTGTGAACACTGACCATTCTAGTCCTGCACCAGTACAATCTGATTCAGTAGTAAAATCACCATTACTATCATCTATTGATTCATCATAACATTCAGCTTCAGTAATTGCTAAGACATTGTCAACTATAGTATAGGTTCCTGTATTTCCATCTGGATTTGTAAATACACCATCAGCACCAAATGTGACACTATTACCCATCATTGCACTAAACATAGTTGTTAAAGGATTCCAACCAATAATCACCCAATTACCTTCGGCAGTTGCACATCCTTCAGATGATGCTTGTGCATCAGAGTCATTTATACCATTACCATCATTATCCAAGCACATACCTGTAATCCAAGTTGCGCCAGCCGCTTCACACTCAGCTTCACCACCATCCACATTATCACTACACATGCCTGCTGGACAGTCTGCCTCAGTTGTAGCTGACTCATCGGTAAAACACATTCCTGATATACCAGAGCCTGAGCACTCTTCCCCCTCATATAATGTTACAGATGAAAGTGTATATGTACCTTCACTAAAAGTAGCTGCACCAGCTGCACCAGCTGCACCAGCTGCATCATCATCCTTTTTGTCCTCGCATCCAACCCAAATCAAAATAGGCAGGACTAATAAAATATTTTTTAGTTTCATTTTGGTTCCTTTTTTTAATTTATAGAAAATAACAAGTAGTAAGTACCGATTTGACAAGCCTTCAAATTATTTCATTCCAATTTTATTTCAAAGAAATATTAGACAAGCATTTTGGACTATTTAGATTCACTATTGGATTATAAAAATTTCTCCCTGAGTGCTGGCCCTCATCCAGTATCCAGCACCGGGAGTTAATTGGTTCACCGTATTGTATCCTTCTTCAAATGCAAAGAATGTACCACTAATGATAATCTCATCAGGATCATAAATAGATTCAACTTCGACAGTAGATGAAACTCCTGAAATCAAGTTCCACCCTTCATTGAGAAAAAGATTCAGCTCATAAATGGGGTTTCCAGTAACTGAGTTTGAACCATCTTCAGGAAATCTAAGCCAATAGCCCATTCCGGGAATCAACTCATTTTCTGGGATATATCCTGAGCTAAAGGAAAAAAGAGTTCCTGAAATTGCTTCAGGAAATAGAATACTGTACTCTGGAGCATCAGTATAAACGGACAGACCAACTAAATTCCATCCAGAATAAAAGTCCCACTGAACCGTAATAAGATCGGGATGTTGGGCATACCACTCATCAAACAGTTCCTGGAGAGTATCAATAGGATCAATACCCGGTTGAGTGTTGTTTACATTTAGGTGCAAATATAAACTGTCCTCTGAGTTGGATGGTTTGGCCACACGTATAAATGCAGAGAGAGAGGATAGTCCGTAATTTAAACAGCGGGTGTCAGCTCCGGGGATTTTTGCACCCTGCATAGAAGCCATAAGACGAGTTGCTAATGAGCCTGGTGTATTTAAAAACTTCACTTCCATGGAATCCAAGACTTCCTGTCCCAATAAAATATTTCCCTGAATGGCATAGGTTTCACCTAGAATATGATTTTTATAGTCATAACAATTTTGACCTGTAAAGGCAGAGCTCCTTCCTCCATTCACCAGATCAACCACGCCATACTGACGTATTGAGGGATTACCCTGAGCATCATTTTCCACAAGATATTCAATTATTTCTTCAGGAGAATAACCCTGATCCATTAGATCGGAAGCATTGTTTTGATTGGTGCTATTCCAATAAGACTGGGTGTGAACTGCACCCACTCCCGGATGGATATCACTGATTATGATTGAGCCGTTAATGCACGATGCTCCGGCGCTTCCTACTTCCTGAGTTTCCGAATCTATAGCGATAATGGAAAACGTATCCTGTGTAAAAGATATGGAACTGGAAAGTAGAAAGGGTATCAATATTTTTTTCATTTAATCACTTTTAATTTTTCTGCTATTATAACTTCTAAAGTATATCTTAAAATATTTTTAAAGATATGTTTGCAAAGAAATCTTGAACCCTATAAATGCTGTATCAAATAATACACTTTAAGGGTGAAAAAATCAATATTGATATTTAGTATTGGAACGGAAAAAACCGTTCGAGCAGATAGTGCTAGTGTGAGGGAGAAATTTTAAGATTGAATTTCGTTTAATTTTTCTTGGAGGAGCTTATCAAACATCATATCCAGGTGGGTCTCTTTCACCTTCCACTGACCACCAATTTTCAGAGCTGGAATTTTTTTCTTCTGAACCAAACGGTATACAGTTTGCTCCTTAATGTTTAGATAATCTGCTACTTCCTTTATTCCTAAAATTCCATTGCTCATGTTCAATCAATATTTGTTTATATATGTGTAAGGTGATACAAAATGAAAATCATCTCATTTTATATCAAGCAGCTGATGATATTCAGCTCCTAATACTTAATATCGGATAATGTGAGAAAATGTTAAGAGATATATATTAATTTATCTAGAAGCAGTTTGTATTTTTACTTGGTAATATTTAAACTATAATGAATAGTTTTATATGCAAATTATGTGGGAATGAGATTGATACAATCTCCTGTCCATATTGTGATACACTGAATTCAATAGAATATTATTCAAAGCCAAAAAAGAAATTTATCTCAGTTTCAGTTAAACATAATCTTCCAACGGTAAAAGAAGCAGTATCAATAGCTAGCAGTAACATCACATCTGCAAAAAAGAATGGGGTAAAAATTATAAAATTTATTCATGGATACGGATCAAAAGGGAAGGGAGGAGACATTAGAATTGCAATCCGAAACTATTTGAGGATGATGCGTCATGGATATTCAATTTATGGTGAGGATTTTTCCACCAAAAATATAAAAACTCAAAACATTCTTAGGTCTCTGCCGGAATTGAAAAAGGACTCCGATTTAAATAAAAAAAATGAAGGAATTACTCTATTTATTTTATGAATCAGAATAAAATATATAATGACGTCACCAAAATGAGTAATTATTATGTTTATGTAATTGAATTAGATAAGGCGGTTAGGTATGATAAAAAGTTTCGTGTAAAAAATCCCAAATATATAAATGGGACAGCTTGTTTTTATGTGGGGCAGTCAGTCAGAAATCCGGTACTACGTTTTGAACAGCACAAGGAGGGATATAAGGCAAATAGATATGCTAAGGAATATGGTTTAAAACTCAGGCCCGATCTTTATAAGAAGTATAACCCAATCCCCACTAGAAAAGATGCTGAAGAGATTGAAGAAATGATTGGAAGGAAGCTACGGAAGCTGGGCTTAGGAGTTTGGTTTAATTAGTTTGCTGTTTAAATCGATTAAATTGAAATCACTTAATAAGAGGGTTTAGGATTACTATCAATACCTAATATATTTAAAATATCTTTTCCATGAGTATGAACATTCACGTTTTCTATGATATCTTGGATATTCCCCTTTTTATTGATAATAAATGTGATTCTTTTAGCAAAAAACCATCCTTTTGCTCCATACATCTTAGCAACTGATTTATTTATATCAGAAAGGAAAGTGAAAGGGATATTATATTTATCTCGGAAGTCCTTTAGCTTATTTGGGGAGTCAAAACTGACACCAATTACATTGATCTCTGCATTTTTGTAAAAATTATATTGGTCGCGGACCCCGCAAGCCTGCTTTGTTCATCCGGGTGTATCTGCCATAGGGAAAAAGTAAAGAATAACTGTTGTCCCACGATAGTCAGTGAGTTTGTGAATGGTACTGTCTTGATCGAAGAGCTCAAATTCAGGAGCTGATATTCCAACGGATAATTTTGATTTCGCAGATAACATATTCGAACACACTAAAGTGAAATATAAAATATAGTAAAGCTTCATTACTGAATTCCAAATCTATGTTGAAAAACCAATGTGCTTCCAAGATAGCCGGTTATTGTAACAGAGAGACTCAGTAATCCCAAAAAGGCCAAAGCGAGCTTATCAATTCTTGTGTCTTCCATGTACTTAAAAAAAAGATATAACCACAGGATGAAAATTAAAAGAGAACTCCATGTGGTAATTGACGCTATCAGCTCGTGATTTTGGAGGGTCTCAAGAACGATCAGCTCATGGCATTCTCTTCCACTTTTGATTGCCTCTCTCTGACCTGAAATCATAGCTCCGAATGAACTTATCACTCCCAACCCTAGTAACCACATTGAAGTTGTTCTGCAAATCCAGTAAGGTCTCCATAAATGCAGAGCTTGCAAGAAAAATGCTGTAACGAACAAAGCTATAGGGAAGTGTACGATGGCGGGATGAAAAGGCAAACTCATAAATCGAATTTAAGAATAAATATTACTTCTGAACAAAGATGAGAGAAAGACCTTAAAGAAAATAAATAATATTTAAGATTTCTAAATACCTCAACGTGAAATTGAGACTTAAATTGTAGCCCGTAGGAGAATCG
>DEAI01000008.1:74474-130217 GCA_002346675.1 Fidelibacterota bacterium UBA2986 | reverse complement strand
CTAACCACTAGACGAACGGGCCATATTAATCAATATTATTGAAGTCTCATTTTATTGTGATTATATTCAAAATATTGGTTTAAATATTTAAAAACGGGGCAAATTTATAGTTGGAACAGGCTTGAAACAAATGGTTTCAATTTAAGTCAACTATTTACGGCTCTCCTTTAGTACCATTGCCACCCCATCAAATGAACACGTTCTGCATTTATATCTTTTTATTTTACAGTTTACAATAAAACTAATAGCTCTATGCCTTTTTCTACGATGAGTACGACGTAGATCACTATCACAATTTGGACATGAAGATATTTCTGGATGGTTGCTTATTACTCTTATCCTAGCACGATTTAAAATTAAACTAAATGCAGTTAGAATAAGTACAATACCAATAATATCAGATGTTTCTACTGCTAAAATTATATTACCTATAGCAAAAAATAAATTTTGAACATAAGTAATAATAATTCGTACAGTACCGGTAATAATACTCCAAGCAATAGATTTAATATTCCAATCTTCCCACAACAGAAAAAAACCAACGCTTAACAATCCAAAAACAAGAATTTCAAAATTGTATTCTTCAAAAAAGGAATTTCCTCTTTTATTTAAAAATTTCCGTTTTCTTTTTCTTTTACTCATGACATTTAACTTTATCCGATAAGGGAATATCAAAAGTTAAAAAAAATTCACTAATCAACAGTATATTTAATACCTTGTTTATAAAAGAATAAATGGAAATGAATAGATTTGAACATATCACTATATTTGAAAGGAAGACTAAATGAAGTTATTTTCATGGAATGTAAACGGAATTAGAGCAGCGGAAAAAAAAGGGTTTTTAGATTGGATAAATTCAATCCAACCGGATATCCTATGTGTTCAGGAGACTAAAGCGCATAAAGAACAGTTATCTGATGGATTATTAAAAGAGCACGGATATTATGCTTATTTTCACTCAGGAGAAAAAAAAGGGTATAGCGGCGTTGCAACCTTTTGTAAAAAAGAACCTCTCTATGTACAAGAAGGATTGGGAATTGAACGATTTGATAGTGAAGGGAGGGTTTTAATAACAGAGCACGAGTCATTTCTATTGTACAATATATATTTCCCTAATGGACAGAAAAATGATGAAAGGCTTCAATATAAACTTGATTTTTATGATGAGTTACTTCCTATAATTAGCGAACAGGTAGATTCAGGAATCAACGTAGCGGTAGCGGGTGATTGGAATACTGCCCACCATCCCATTGATTTAGCGCGGCCTAAGGACAATATTAACAACTCAGGGTTTATGCCCATTGAGAGAGAAAAGCTAGATATTTATGTGGACCAAGGCTGGGTAGATACATTTAGAATGTTTCATCAAGAACCTGACAGATACTCATGGTGGACATACCGGTTTGGTGCACGTGCAAGGAATGTAGGTTGGCGCATAGATTACTTTTTTGTAAATGAGAGCTTTACACAAAATGTAATTGATGCAGATATACACGATGATGTGATGGGATCTGATCACTGTCCTGTTTCTTTGACCCTGGATGTATGATAGAAAAAAAAGCGATTTCAAGAAACTGGTTTAAGAGATATACTGGAGCTGATCCAGATACTATAGGGTCATGGATTCTCTTAACAAATTTTCAAAATTATGTTGAAAAATTTGCAGAAATTTTTGAAACTCAGATTTATGGTAAAGGTGGGCCTATGACACTGGCAACTAATAATGAAGGATTGACCATTATCAATTTTGGAATTGGGAGTTCAAATGCTGCAACCATTATGGACCTATTATCCGCAGTGAACCCCAAAGGTGTTCTCTTTTTAGGCAAATGCGGTGGTTTAAAAAAAACGACGGAGCTTGGTCATTTCATTCTGCCAATTGCTGCCATTCGTGGAGAAGGGACAAGCGATGATTATTTCCCGAAAGAAGTTCCTGCTATGCCATCTTTCAAGCTTCATAAATATGTATCACAAATTTTAGTAGACAGAAATATTGAATATCGAACAGGAGTGGTTTACACGACAAATCGCCGTGTATGGGAGCATGATGCCGATTTTAAAGAGTACTTAAAAAAGATAAGGGTACTTGGGATAGATATGGAAACTGCCACACTTTTTATAACTGGATTTGCAAATGGAATTAATCGAGGAGCGTTGCTATTGGTTTCTGATACACCTATGATTCCGGAGGGAGTAAAAACAGAAGAGTCAGATAGAGAAGTTACACGGAAATATGTGGATCTTCATATCCAACTTGGGATTGAAGCAATGACAGGTATTGGTGGAGAAGGAGAAACCATTAAACATTTTACCTATTAATAAATTGTGAGTTAAATTTTTGTTAAAGAAGTAAATCCACAGCAATAGCATCGGCAAATGCATATCCCTTTTGGTTTAAATAGATTCTGCCATTATTATGTTTGATAAACCCGCTCCATTTTTTATTATTTCGCTTTACATTTTCTAATAGTTGATCTTTAAATAATTCGGGAATTGTTATCAACTCAATTCCGCCACTCAAGCGAAGACCAAAACCAATTTTTTCATTCACCTGCTGGATTTCTGTTAATGTTTCAGCTTTAGAGATTGGTGAATGTTTTCCATTTATTTTTTGTATGTAATGATCTAATGAACCAGCATTGTTCCACCTGCAGGTTCCATCAAAACTGTGAGCTGATGGCCCAAACCCTATATAGGGATCTATTTTCCAATAATGTAGGTTATGAAGGCACTCCTTCTTAGGTTTACAAAAATTTGAAATTTCGTATGGAAAAAATCCAGAATTATTTAGTTGATTTTGTGTGAAATTGAAAAAATCTGCTGATTCACTATTTTTCGGCATGGTCACCATATTTGATTTAACCATTTGGAACAACTCTGTTCCCTTTTCAACTGTTAATATGTATGCAGAGATATGTTCAGGATTCAGATCTATAATTGTTTCCAGATCCCTTTTCCATATTTCTTTGGTCTGTCCTGGAATTGAATAAATTAAATCACAGTTCACATTTTCAAAACCTATTTTTCGGACATTTTCGTAGGTGCTAAAGACATCTTTTACTGAGTGGGAACGGGATAGAAACTGAAGAAGATTTGAATCTAACGATTGAACACCCATTGATACTCTGTTTATTCCCAAGTTTTTAAAATCAGTTAAATTTTCTAAAGAGGCTTCCCCAGGATTGATTTCAATGGTTTTTTCGATAAAATTTGATAAAGAGATTTTGTGTGACAATGCAGTAAAAATCTTTTCGATCTTTCTTCCGGTAAGCAGAGATGGTGTTCCACCTCCAATAAACAGGGTATCAAATAACCATGGGTAATCTTCTAGAGATGATCTTGAAATTTCTTTGCAAAGAGCGGATATATATAAATCTGCATCATCCTCCCTATCAGTAATGGAATAGAAATCACAATAGTTGCACTTGGTTTTGCAGAAAGGAATGTGGATATAAATTCCTGCAGTGTTCAAAATATTTTGGCTGATTAGTCAGTTAATGTATCAAAATCATCCCGAATTAATACTAATATTGCAGATTGAGGTACAATTAGATAAGACTGATCCTCGACCTTTATCTCAATAGCAGCTTTGTTCAGGAATAAAGCATAGTCGCCTAGTTCTGCTTGAGGAGGAAAATAGGCAACTTTTTTTTCTGATTGTCTCCAGGGTTCTTCAATATTTTCATCAGGATTCCCTAGGGGAATTCCTGGGCCAACTTCTACTACTATGCCACTTCTCACATCCTGTTTTTCAAGAACACTCGCTGGCAAATATAACCCAGCAGCAGATTTTTTTTCTCCCTCATCAGGTTTTATCAGGATTCTATCACCTATTACAATCACTTGTTTGTTTTTACTTTTCATAATTCTTATGTTTAGCGGTTGAATAAAAAAAGCAGCTTTACTGTAAATAGCATTTATTGATGCAGACGCATAACTATTGAAAGTTAAAATTAAAAATATAAAATCTGAAAAGGATTTAAAATTTGCATTTGCAATACGGAAAAAAGTGTTCGTTGAGGAACAAAATGTTCCAGAAGATATTGAATGGGATGAATTCGAATATAATTGCAATCATATTTTAGCAGAATTTGCTGGAAATCCTGTTGGAACAGCGAGATGGAGAAAGACCGAAAAAGGAATAAAACTTGAACGATTTGCAGTGTTAAGGGATTTCCGCTCAAATGGAATTGGTAGGCAATTGGTAAAATTTATTTTAAAAGAATTAAAAGGAAAACATAACATTTATTTACATGCACAAGAACCGGTAGTTAAGTTTTATGAACAACTTGGTTTTAAAAGAGAAGGGGAAAGATTCTTTGAAGCAAATATACCTCATTGGATTATGTTTTTGGACTAGATGGATTTCATCTTTTTTTCCAAACTTCATCCACGTAAATTATCATCTATTCCAGCACTTTAATTCTCATTTAACTTTATGAAAACTCCTGTGTACAAAAGACTGGCAAAACTTGTATTGAAATACTGGTATTTTCTTTTGTGTTCTACAATTGCAGCTGTACTGTTTGTTTTGTTGAACAGCTTGTCAATTTGGTTAACGGCATCATTGATAAATAATATTTTAACAGACTTTGATTCAATTATTTTAGAACAAAAGCAATGGTCTGACACATCTGATTTAAACTTAAATAACACAATTAAATATTTGAGTAATAAGCTCATTTTAAAAGATACTCAATTAGAATCTCTAAAGCAGCTTTGCTGGGTCATATTTATTGTTTTTTTATTTAAAAATATTTTTCTTTATATAAAAAATATTTTGGTTTCAAAGGTTCAGTATTCTTTGATCGTCCAGATAAGAAATGATCTGTACAGACACATACATACTCTTTCTATGAGTTTTTTTAATAAAAAGAAAACCGGAGAATTAACATCTATATTAATGAATGATGTAGCAGTGATGCAGGATGCATTTACTAATGTTTTTCAGAAACTTTTGGTTGAACCTGTTAACATTCTTGCATTTTGTTTTCTACTGTTTGTTATTGATTGGAATTTGGCACTGATTGCGATTCTCACGCTACCATTTGCTGCATTTTTGTATATGAATGTAGGAAAGAGTATCAGGAGGAAATCGAGACGTATCCAAGAGAAAATTGCCCACATCATGCAGTTGTTAACAGAGGCGATTTTTTCTATGCGGGTAATAAAGGCGTTTGCAAATCAATATCATGAGGTAAAACGATTTAAAGGTGAAAGTAACCGATTTTTTAAACTGTTAATGCGTAGGGCAAAATTGGATAACCTTGCAACTCCAATCAATGAGATGATTGGTGTATCAATAGGAGTCTTATTGCTTTGGTATGGAGGCCTTCAGGTTATACAGACAGATTCATTATCATCTGAAGATTTTCTAAGATTTATTCTTTTATTATTTGCAATGCTTGCTCCCATAAAAAATTTAGGTTTGGTGAACATAGCACTGCAAAACAGTCTTGCTGCCTCAGAACGAGTGTTCAAAATTTTGGACTCGAAACCAGATATCGAAGACAGACCTAACGCAAAGGAAATAACCTCATTTTCAAAGGAAATAAAATTTAATGATGTGTCATTTTCTTATTCAGATTATTCTCAGTCGGTTATAAAAAATGTTTCATTTACAATCCCAAAAAGCTCGATTGTTGCTTTAGTAGGCTCAAGTGGAGCGGGGAAGTCAACCATAGCAGATCTTATTCCTAGGTTTTATGATGTCACATCAGGTTCAGTAAGTGTAGATGGAGTTAACATCAAAAATATAAAACTTGCACAACTCCGCAGAATGATGGGAATTGTCAGTCAGGAAGTAATATTGTTTAATGATACCGTAAGAAATAATATATCTTATGGTCAACCGGATGTCCCAGAGAACAAGGTTATTTCATCTGTAGAAGCAGCAAATGCAATGGAATTTATAGAAGCACTTCCCGAAGGGCTAAATACTGTAATTGGAGAAAGGGGAGTAAAATTATCTGGGGGGCAAAGGCAGCGTTTGTCCATAGCCAGGGCGATTTTGAAAAATCCTCCATTTCTTATTTTGGATGAGGCTACATCATCTTTAGATACTGAATCAGAACAATTGGTTCAACAGGCTATAGAGCAATTAATGAAAGATCGAACCGTTTTGGTTATTGCGCATCGTTTTTCTACAGTAAAAAATGCAGACCAAATTATTGTTCTTGATAAAGGTGAAATTATTGAAAAGGGGAACCATATTGAATTATTAAAAGTTAAAGGAAAATATTCAACTTTGCACGCAGTACAGTTTCAAAATATCTAATTGCTTAAGATGGATAAACCTACAGTTGCTCTTATTACTGCTGTTTGGAAACGTCCTGAGTTGACAAAACTTGTTTTGGATCGCTTTAAAAATATCCAATCTGAATTAACGGATAAAATTAATATTAAATTAATTGGAGTGGGTTCAGAGGGTAATAAATCACGAAACTTATGTGAATCAAGAGGTTTTTTTTACGTAGAATGTGAAAATGCTCCACTTAACCGAAAGTACAATTCAGCCAGTAGAGCAACTAAACAGTTCAACCCTGATGCAGTATTTAGAATTGATTCTGATGATTGGGTAACAAGTGACATATTTGAACAATATTTAAAAAAGATAGAAGAAGGAGAAGATGCAGTTGGTCTAATAGATTTATATTTTCTTGACCTTCAACAATTTATATTGGGCAAATGGAACGGCTATGGTTTTTTAAATAATCGTGTGGATAGGTATGAAGCATGGCGAAGGAAATTAAAAGGGAGAACTCATGGTGTGGCACGATGCTTCAGTAAAAGATTGATGGAAGCGCTTAACTGGGAATTATGGGATGATGATTTGGAGTTAAACAGTTGGCTGGATGGAAATTGTGATAAAAGATTGAAAAGGTATCAATTTAAAATTAAAGGATATCGGATGAGAGAATTAGGTGTACTTGCTTTGGATATTAAGGGCGGCGGTACAAATGTGACAAAAAATACATTTAAGAAGCTCAAACTTAAATTAATTCAAGAACCAAGAAAGTTTCTAACTTCAACATTTCCTGAAAGTGAAGTAAAAAACTTATTTAAGTTATATAACAGTATTAAAAATACAAATTCAACCGAAAATCATATTGAGATATGACCACTCCAATCCTTATAATAATTTTTATTATTTTTTTTGCATATCACTTTAACAAAAAATCGAATTTAGGCAAGCCCAATAAAAAAGGAAGAGAGCAAACACAAAAATATTATGAAGAGAAATATATAACACCATACCATATTGATGTTTATAAGCCTGTGTTTAAAAAATCATTAAAAATTTTGAACAAGCTAATTCCAACAAAAGACATTGGTATATTGGAGGTTGGATGTGGTATGGGGGAATTTGCAAAATATTTAAGAAAGGAAAGCTATACAAACTATTTAGGTTTTGATATCAGCACATCAGGAATTGACTTAGCAAAGAAGAGAATCCCTGAGTGGGATGAAAAGTTTATCGTTCACAGTGCTTATGAACTGGAGGATATAGATTTTGACTACAAAGTAGTGGTAGCAATCGAAGTTTTGGAACACATTAATGATTTAAAATTTATCTCTCAATTGAAACCAGGTACCCATTTGATAGGAAGTGTTCCAAATTACTGGTCATCAAATGATGAACATTTGAGAGTATATCCAAACAAACTAAATATTTGGTGGCGTTTTAAAAAATATATGATCTTTAAGACTTTTTATAAACATAAATGGAATAGATACAGATTTGTGCATATTTTTTCTGCACAGATAATTTAGAAATGAATCTAGCTCTCTTCGGTAAAGGTTTAGAATTAAAATGAGTACAAGGAAGCTCTCAGTATTTATTCCGGTTCAAAATGTAGACGAAATAATTGAAGACTGTTTAGAATCAATAAAATGGGTAGATGAAATTTTTATTGTGGATGGATTCAGTGATGATAAAACATTAGATATTTGCAAAGGATATCCTAATGTTAAGATCGTCCAGCACAAATATGAAAATTCAGGTGCTCAACGTTCCTGGGGAATGCCGCAAGTCACCCATGATTGGATTTTTATTATTGACTCAGATGAAAGATGTAATATGGAATTACGTAATGAAATTCAAGCAGTGTTATCTCAGGATAAAATTAGTGTGGACGGTTATTGGGTAAGCATCAAAACAAAATTCCTAGGAAAACTTCAAAATCACGATAGATATCTGGGACACCGGGGAATGCGTTTGGTAAGAAAAGAAACATATAAAAACTTTATATTAAAAAGAGTCCACTCTAAATTAGTAGTAAAGAACTCAGGGGTCATTGGAAATAAAAAAGCATTTCTCATCCATGAGCCTATTCGTGACTTTTCTGTCCATTTAAAAAAAATGATTCGTTATGCAGAGTGGGCAGCAAAAGATATGTATGAACAAGGAATCAGGTCAAACTTATTTCACTTCATATTTCGACCAATTGGAAAATTTGTGATTCATTATTTTATTAAAAGAGGATTTTTAGATGGAATAAGAGGTTTGCTTTTATGTAAAATTGCTGCCCTTTCAATCTTTTTGAAATATTACAAATTATTCCACATGCAACATTATAAGACCGTCAAAAATGAGCATACAACTAAAAAATAACTTTTAGTATTTTCAATACTTTATTGCTAAAAGCATAATTCTTCTTAATCACTTTAATAAGTTTGCAATCAAATGAGAAAACTAAATTATAGATTATATCTATCATTCGTTAGTGATCAGGCATTAAAATTATTCCCACTGATATTGATTCTATTTTTCGTCTTTTTAACTAATAGAATCATTTTTTTCTATCTGTTTTCAGAAACACCTCATATGAGATGGGTAGAGATAGTAAAGGGATTTATCTTGGGGGTAAGGTTTGACAGCGCAACCATTATTTATGGATTGTCGATTCCAATAATAATGCTATATCTTGGTTTAATAATTCCATCAAAAATTTATTTATTAATTTTTAGATATTTTTCAAAAATATGGATGACCATTATTTTGTGTATTATTTTTTTTATTTTTGGTATAGACATCTATTTCTATGATTTTTATCAAGACCACTTAAATATCATATTTTTTGATATGTTTGAAGATGACACAAAAGCTGTAATTAAATCCATTTGGAAAAACTACCCGGTGTTTTGGATTTTATTTGGACTTTTTAGTATTTCTATTGTCTTTTATTATCTCCTAGATAAAATTTTTACTCAGCACCTTAATGGTACAAGGGGTTTATTACAGTCTACTGGAATATTATTGGGGGCATTTTTAATTTTTGTGATAATGGCTCGGGCATCATTTGGTCTGTTTCCTATAAATATGATGGATGCTGCTTATACAAATGATGCATTTTTAAATAAACTCGGACCTAATCCAGTATTTACATTTGAAAAAGCAGTAGAGGCCCGTATCTCCCAAAAAAACGCACTTCCATTTTGGAGACAACATTTATATCGAGAAAATATACAAACAGCATTTTCAAAATCAGCTCAATCTTTCCTTGGTATTAATAACTCTAAAAATATAGCGTCATGGAAGGAATTTCAAAGAACAACAAAAGGTGACACACGATTGGAAACTAATCCTCCTCATGTTGTTTTGATAATGATGGAAGGTTTTGGGTCTTGGATTTTAGATTTTGAATCAGATGAATTTCAAATCTCCTGTGGAGTTTCAGATTGGATAGACCAGTCCATTTATTTTGACCATTTTATTCAGTCAGGATTTGGGAGCATTCAAAATCTTACAGCAACTATTTTGAGTCTACCTTCACTGCCCAATACAATACCTCTATCACAACAGAAATACAGCGCAGTTTCTTTTCCATCATCGCTAGCTGAAAATTATAAGAGAAATAATTATGTAACAAACTTTGTTTACGGTGGGAAACTATCATGGCAGAGAATTGGCGACTTCATTCCACTTCAGGGCTTTGACCATGTGTTTGGTGAGGGCGATTTTGATGCAAATATCCCAAAGACGGATTGGGGGGTTTTTGATGAGCACCTCTTCAATTTTGTGTTTGAGATCTTATCATCATCTGAAAAACCACAATTCATCATGTTTTTTACAACTACCAATCATCCTCCATTTGAACTACCTGATACATTTGTTGGCCCGCCGTTACAAATGGGTTTTTCATTAAAAAA
Organism: Fidelibacterota bacterium UBA2986; assembly: GCA_002346675.1. GTDB lineage: Bacteria > Fidelibacterota > Marinisomatia > Marinisomatales > AB-629-J13 > AB-629-J13. Next base: position 120,065 of record DEAI01000008.1, on the reverse strand, counting down.
CATGATTCGTGGGAATGAAGAATTAGCTCAAAAAAGATTTGGTGCTTATCAATATGCAAATTGTTTTTTAAACCAATTCTTAGATGATATTTATAATACGGAGTCTTTGAATAATACTATAACTGCTGTAACAGCTGACCATAATTTGCAGGGGATTAGAAACTATAATGAAAGTGCTTTGCTTCATAAATACAGAGTTCCATTTTTTCTATTGGGTCATGAAGAAATATTAGGGTCTCCAAAAGTAATTACCAATTTTGGAAGTCATGTAGATATTGCTACTACTCTAACAGAATTAACACTTCCTAATATAGATTATTTATCATTTGGGAAAAATCTTTTTACTAATTGCAGTGATTGTTTTACGGTCAACCAAAATGGAATCATATTTTCAAATAACTCGGTTTTGAATTACAACTACTCTGAGAAATTTATTGAAGGATCATATGAATGGAATTCAAAAGATAGATTGCTATTAAGCCGTGTTGATAATCAAGATTTGGAATTACCGCTGTTAAAGGATATGACCGCATATTATAGCTCTGCAAGCTTTTATATTGATGAGCACTGGCAAAAATGGCAAGAGTTAAATATAAACAAAAAGGAGAGCAAATAATCCCAAATCTCTTTAAAATGACCAGAAGTAGGTTATTATTTTTACTTCCATCTTCTCCAGGATCTTTTGCAACATTATTGGTTGTTATCATGACAATTCAATTGCTATTTGTACATTTTTCTGGTGTTCATTATTTCAGGTTTATTCCCCGTGACATTTGGAGAATATTCCATAGCTATGTATTAATTCTATCTGGGTTATTGCTGGTAAAATCTCCATTGTATCGCTTTAAGTGGGTCTCATTTTTTATTCAATCAGTATTTGTTCTCATTCATTGTGCTTTTATTGGTTATTTCGTTAAGACCAAGCAAAGCTTTGATTATGCTGTAGCTGCAGATAATTTTAATGAAATATTTTACAGTGAGTCATTACTTGTAATTCTGAATGGAATGGATCCAACCGCATATTATATTGCGTTTTTAGGGATAGGATTTATTTTTTATAAATGGATAAAAACACCCTCATTTAAATTCAATAAATTTTCAAAAAGAAAATATTTTAGTGTACTTTCAGTTTATATTTTATTTGTGGCGACTCCGGTTATTCAATTTGATGAAATGACAAATTTTTTCCGATCTACTTTTGCCTATTATTTTCAAGAACCTCAAAGAGATTACAAGTTTTATTTTAATGAAAACTCTTTTCCCTTTTTAACTCAAGCAGATAATAAGAATAAATCTGTTCAACACATGCCTAATATTATTCTCTTAATGGTTGAATCATTCAATGCTGGCTTTGTGAATTCAGAAAATGATGAGGGAAAAGAGTACACTCCGTTTTTTAATCAAATGATTAAAAGGGGAGTTTATATAGAGCACTTCTATGGAACGTCTGTTCAAACAGTAAAAGGTCACTTTTCAACACTTTTTTCTCTATTGCCACTTTATAAAGGAAAGGTATATAGACAATATGAAAAAAATAACTTTAAGGGATTGGCAGAATCTCTAAAAGATGTCGGCTATAAAAATTATTTTTTTAACGGACACAATAGTACAGGCTTTGACAATACTCGATCTATGATGTTGACTCATGGTTTTGACAAATATTTGGTGGGCAAGGAATTGGTTGATGAATCTGAGAAAGAATCCTGGGGGAGCTGGGGCTTATCAGATGATGAACTATATAAAAGGGTTTTTCATTTTTTGGAGTCTTTAGAATCAAATGATTCTCCATTGTTTATAACTATCACTCCTTCTTACCACCACGTTCCGTTTACTATCCCTATTGAAAAGCAGGAAATTTATGATGATCCTATCTCATTAAGGTCTCGTTATGCAAACTCTATCAGGCTTGTGGATAATAGTTTCAAGGTATTTTTTGAAGAGTTAAGTAAGCGACCAAAATTTCAAGACTGCCTTGTTTTGATTACAGCAGACCATTCTTTCCCTGTCGGGGACCATGGTATTTATTTTAATGAGGTGGGCTACTATGAGGAGTCATTTCGAATTCCATGTCTCATCCTTTGGGAGGACCAAATTCAGCCTAAGTGGGATAAAGTAAATGTTTTCTCACAGTTGGACATTGCTCCTACAATTTTGGGAGCAATAAACGCTTTGCCTTCAACTCACCATTTTCAAGGTAAAGATATGTTAAAACAGAAAATTGATAAATCTCCGGTTTTCTTGATTCAGCCCTACAATGGTACAATTTTGGGTGTAATTGATTTTCCATTTAAATATATGAAAAGAATTAGAACTGGAGAGGAATGGGTTTTCAATTTAGGTGAAGACCCTAAAGAAGAAAGAAATATTATTAATAAAATGATAAATAATCAACAATTAGACTCTTTGAAAAAGTCTATGGAATATATTTTCTTGAACCAGTATTTAATAGAAAATAATTTAGTTTATTTTGAATAGCTAAAGATAATTAACTAAAGACCAATATCAAATTTCAAAAAATATGTAATAAAGGACTTTTTATTGAAATGTTTTTTTACTTTTGATTAACTTCACGGCTGATTCTGTAGAATAATATATTAATTAAACATCCCTTGGAGGAGTCCATCAGTACAAACAATCATAAAGAAAGTTTTATCTGGAAATACGTTTTTTCCCAGGACCATAAGGTCATAGGAATTCAATATGGAATAACTGCTCTGTTTTTTATGCTTTTTGGTTTTGTCTTGATGATGATAATGAGATGGCAGCTTGCCTATCCTGATACGCCCGTTCCTTTTATAGGTGGACTGTTAAGCGAAGATAAGCTTTTATCTCCAGATATGTACAATGCCTTTGGAGCAATGCATGGAACCATCATGATATTTTTGGGTGTGGTTCCCATTTTAGTTGGAGCATTTGGGAATTATGTTGTTCCTCTACAAATAGGTGCACCTGATATGGCCTTCCCAAAATTAAATATGGCAAGCTACTGGGTATATTTTGTAGGCGGTATCGTCATGTTCGCAAGTTTTTTTATGGAGGGAGGTCCTGCTGCATCAGGATGGACAATGTATCCACCGCTATCTATAATCGCTGAAAATGGTGAGACAGTCTGGCTATTGGGAATGGTGTTTCTTATAACATCATCTCTGCTTGGCTCAATGAATATTATCGTAACCATTGTCCAGCTAAGGCCAGAGGGCCTTACATGGATGCGGTTACCCTTTTTTGTTTGGGCCCAGTTGGTCACATCATTTTTATTAGTGTTAGCATTCCCTCCTTTAGAGGCAGCAGCGGTATTGCAGATAATGGATAGAATTGCTGAGACCAGTTTTTTTATGCCATCCGGTTTAGTGGTTGGGGGTGAAGTTGTAGATGTTGCCGGTGGTGGAAGTCCACTTTTATGGCAGCATTTATTTTGGTTTTTGGCTCATCCAGAGGTTTATGTTTTAATACTCCCTGGGATGGGAATTGTAGCTGAAGTTGTAGCAAACAATACAAGAAAACCGCTCTGGGGCTATAAAGCATTGGTTTATTCAGTTGTTTTCTTAGGTTTTATGTCCTTCATCGTATGGGCTCATCATATGTTTCTTACTGGAATGGGACAAGCTATGAGTGCGTTTTTCCAAACGACGACTATGATAATTTCAATTCCATCTGTCATTATTTTATCTGCCTTACTTATATCGCTTTGGGGAGGATCAATTCGTTTTAATACACCCATGTTATTTGCACTTGGATGGATGCCAATGTTTGGAATTGGAGGACTTACTGGATTACCTCTAGGTTTAGCTCCTACAGATATTCCCTTGCATGATACCTATTATGTAATTGGGCATTTTCATTATGTGGTAGCACCAGGATCAATTTTTGCAATTTTCGCAGGTATTTATTATTGGTTTCCAAAGATGACGGGGCATAAGTTGAATGAGTCGCTTGGAAAAGTTCATTTTTATTTCTCATTCATTTTCATGAATGGAATATTCATGCCTATGTTCATACAAGGACTTGCCGGAGTATCACGTCGCCTCGCAGATGGAGGGGCATCTTACGCCCATGCTCTGGAGGTTTTACAATGGAATGAATTTATGTCTTACTCAGCATGGTTTTTGGGATTAGCTCAAATCCCGTTTATTATAAATATAGTTTTAACTATTTTGAAAAAACGAGATGAAAACGCAGAGAGAAACCCCTGGAAATCTACTACAATAGAGTGGAACGCTGCTCCTTCGCCGCCTATTGCTCATGGTAATTTTGATAAAGAATTAACTGTTTATAGAGGACCATGCGAATACAGTGTGCCGGGAGCGAACAAAGATTTTTCACCTCAAACTGAGAAATAGGAATAGATTGAATGATTGAAATACCCTATAATGTAAAACCAAGGCAAGAAACAGGATTATATAATGCTAAATTGGGGATTTGGCTATTTCTTGCTTCTGAAGTAATGTTGTTTGGAGGGCTGTTCTCGGCTTATGTCCTTTTAAGGGTAGGTTCCCCTGTATGGCCCCCAGGGGGAGAAGCTCAATTAAATATCCCATTGGCAACTATCAATACTTTTAATCTTATTTTGTCAAGTTGGACCATTGTAAAATCATGGATTGCTCTTAAAGAAAATGATTTTAAGGGATTTAAAACATATATGGGTATTACTCTATTATGTTCTTTGATATTTCTCGTTATAAAATATTTTGAATATAGTGCTAAGCTCCATCATGGAATATTTCCATCAACTGATAATTTTTATGGTATTTATTTCACTCTCACCGGGCTTCATGGACTACATGTGATTGGTGGATTGATTGTAAATTTTTATCTATGGGGTCCTGGTAAAAAAATGTGGAAATCAGAACCAGAACGGTTTACAAACAGAGTTGAAGTTTCAGGTTTATATTGGCATTTTGTTGATTTAGTTTGGATATTTTTATTTCCTACGCTTTACTTATTATAGGAGACAATTTTGAGCAGTCAAAATTTAGAACATCATAAATCAATTTATTTAAAAGTTCTTTTAGCGCTTTTTGTATTGACGGTTTTAACCGTTGCTGTTTCATTTTTTGATTTTGGATCAATTACTCTTGCAATTCTGATTGGATTGACAATTGCTTTTATTAAAGGGTTTTTGGTAGCAGGTAATTTTATGCACTTGCTCGATGAGGTAAAACCTATTTACTGGTTGTTAGCTCTCACAGTTGTTTTCTTTTTTGTTTTATTTTTTATGCCCATGCTCTGGGAAATGAACCTAGTAACGGTAGAATGAGTTTAAAGATCTTTCATATTATTTTTACGGGATTTACAACATTGCTATTCTTTTTTGTTGGAGTTTTTTACGGACTTAGATTTTTTGATTCAGGCAGTAATGTATTACTGCTTTATTCAGTTTTATCTTTAATGTTAGGAACTGGAACTATTTTTTATGGTAAATTTTTTTTAAATAAGTATAAACACCTAAGTAATTTGTAATGCGATGCCTCACAATGATTATTGGAACGTTGATGTTTTTTGTTCCCCCAATTTTACAGGCCTGTGCGGTGTGTTATGGTGATTCAGAGTCGCCAATGACTGCTGGTTTAAATCAGGCTATATTTTTACTGCTCGGAGTAATAGGATTTATCCTTACAATGATTGTTACTGTCGGAATATATTTCGTGAGAAGGAATAGACTCTTGGGTAAAACGGGAATAAACTCATGATTGAATTTTTAGGTAAATTAAGTAACCATCTTGGTTTCCCTGTAATGTCTTCCAGTCATGGGCAGGAAATTGACTACATGAATGGATGGGTTCACTGGCTCATGCTTATTCTGTTTGTTGGATGGGGTATATTTTTCATGTATACTTTAATTAGGTTCAGATCCGGTGCTAATCCAAAAGCAAATTATAAAGGAGTTACTTCCCATATCAATCAATATGCTGAATATGGAGTAATTCTAATTGAAGCTATTTTACTTATTGGATTTGCATATCCTATTTGGGCAAAAGTAAAAACAAGTGTTCCTTCAGTTGATAATAATACCATTGAAGTTCGAGTAGTGTCACAACAGTTTGCTTGGAATATTCATTATCCCGGGGCAGATGGTAAGTTCGGAGATACGTCAGCTGAGCTAGTTGACGAAGAAACCAATCCAATTGGATTGGACAGAAATTCTCCTAATGCTAAGGATGATATAACCACTATAAACCAACTTCATTTACCGGTCAATAAACAAGCAATGATCTATTTATCATCAAAGGATGTAATCCACTCTTTTTCTTTGCCGGAGATGAGAGTGAAACAGGATGCAATTCCGGGAATGACTATCCCTGTTTTTTTTACTCCTACAATGACATCAGAAGAGTTTTTAAATGTCATAAAGGGGACAGCTCGTGAAGGGATGGGATATGAAATATCCTGTGCACAACTATGTGGGAACTCTCACTATCGTATGCGTGGATATATGACTATACACGAAAGCAACGGTTATGAAAATTGGCTTGCAGAACAGGCAGAGGAATTATTAGAAGAAGAAGGGGATGATTGGGGAGATGACGATGACTGGTAAAATTGTGGTAAGCCACGATGCAAGAATCACAAAAGTGGCTTAGGCACTTTTCCAAGTTTACTGTATTTTCTACTCTTTGTCTTATATTTATTGGAGCTTTAGTCAAAAGCCATGAAGTAGGATTGTCTGTCCCAGATTGGCCTACCACTTATGGATACAATATGTTTACTTTCCCTCTAGACGAAATGGTAGGTGGAGTTTTTTACGAACACAGTCACCGGCTTTTTGCATCTTTTGTTGGTATGTTAACCATTATTTTAGCAATCTGGATTCAGATTATTGAAAAAAGAGTGTGGTTAAAAAAAATAGGATTTATAGCCTTGGGTCTGGTTATCATTCAAGGATTATTTGGAGGTTTAACAGTTATATTTTTTTTACCGACCGCCATCTCTATGATACATGGAGTTATTGCTCAGACCTTTTTACTATTGTTAATTTTTATTGCCTTTTGTTTGTCCAACGAGTACTTCAACGGATTTTCAAATTATCCTTCTAAAAACAATCAGCTTATATCTAAATGGTCTATTCTAATGCTGTCTGTTGTTTTTATACAGTTAATATTAGGGGCTTGGATGCGTCATATAAATGCAGGATTAGCTATTCCTGATTTTCCTACTGTGGGATGGAGTTGGCTTCCAATTATTAATGAAAATACTTTACACAAAATAAATGATTGGCGGTTTGAAAATGATTTTCCTATTATTTCGCTTGGGCCTGTTATTGTACACTTAGTTCATAGGATCTGGGCGGGAGTGGTTTTGCTAACTATATTTATTTTTGGTTATCAATACTTCAGAGGTAACAGAGAATTTAACCCAACCGTATTTTTTTTACACCTCGGAGTTATTTTTCAAATATTATTAGGCGCAATAACAGTTTGGTCAGGTAAAGATCCTTTGATTACTAGTCTTCATGTTGCCAATGGAGCAATCCTATTGGGCTTGTCATTTCTGACCGTATTAAGATATTCTATTAAAATGACTCAATTACGGAATATTTCTATTGAAGCTAAATAGAAAAATAGCAAAAACAAAAACTAGAGGTTATCTTGAACTGTGCAAACCTAATATTTTGTTTATGGTATTGGTGACCACAGTTTTGGGTTTTTACCTTGGAGGTGGAAAAATATTTTCCTCGTTGTTATTTTACACTTTGATGGGAACGGGAATATGTTCTGGTGGCGCTGGGGCATTAAACCACTACATTGAGAGGAAATCTGATAGATTGATGGAAAGAACAAAAAATCGTCCTATCCCTTCTGGGCTGATCCATCCATCAGAGGCACTTATATTTGGAATTATTTTGGTTTTATTTGGATGTACACTCCTAAGTTGGAAGGTAAATCTTCTTACCGGTTTTCTATCTTTATTAACTGCGTTTCTCTATGTACTAGTTTATACACCATTGAAAAAGATAACTTGGTTAAATACAACAATCGGTTCAATCCCGGGCGCAATTCCACCAATGGGTGGGTGGACGGCCGTATCGGGAAACTTAGATGTGGAAGCATGGTTATTATTTGCAATTTTGTTTCTATGGCAGCACCCTCATTTTTTTGCAATTGCCTGGGTGTGCAGAGACGACTATAAAAACGCTGGTTTTAAAATGCTCCCGGTTGTTGAAAAAGATGGAGATAGAACAATCAGACAGATATTCTGGCATTTAACTCTTCTTATACCTGTTTCAATGCTTTTCTATGTAAACGGAAATTCCGGATGGATTTATGCGATTTGTGTTTTTGCTTTATCTATTTTTTTTGCAGTATCAGCAGTTCCACTTGCATTTAATAGGACAAAAAAAAATGCATTACTCATTTTAAAAGCATCTGTGATTTATTTGCCATTATTACTAGTTTTGATCATAATAGATAAGGTTTTTTTTCATGGATTATAAGGTTCGAACACTGTTATTTCTATCTGTAATTTTTGCTTGTTCAAGAGTTTCTTTACCAATTTTAGGTGAAATACCATCCTTTGAATTAATTGATAGTTTTGGGAAACAATTCACTGAAGATAATATCTCAGAAAAGATTTGGGTTGCCGATTTAATATTCACTACTTGCGCTGGTCCTTGTCCAATTATGAGCTCTGAAATGAAATCAGTACATAAAACCTATTTAAATAATGATAAAATACGTATGGTTACAATCACCGTAAATCCTGATTATGATACGCCTGAAGTGCTAACAGAATATGGAAAAAAGTACGATGCTGATTTTTCAAAATGGCATTTTTTAACCGGGGAATATGAGAACATTCAAAACCTTATTGCCAATGGATTTAAAATGGGTGATATTGAAGAAATAGTATTCCATAGTTCTAGGTTTGCACTTATTGATCCTAATATGAAAATTCGTGGTTATTATATGGGTACTGAAAGTGATGATGTGAAAAAATTAATTAAAGATATTAGGAAACTAGAGAGAGAGTTTAACTAAAATGAAATTAAATAATGATTCATTTTGGTCAAAAATTATTTATATCCTATCTTTTATAATAGTAGGGGCGGTTGCTTTTTTAATTCTTGGTCCACGCCCTGAAAACCTGGCAGGTAAGCTTGATGTTTCATTGCTACCAACTATCAATGCATCATTAAACTTAATAACCACCATTTTATTGATTTTTGGATTTTACAACATACGGAAAAAAGATAGAATCAAACACAAACAGTTTATGCTGTCCGCTTTTGGCACGTCAACTGCGTTTTTAGTGAGTTATGTTGTATATCATTGGTTTAAAAGTGGTCCAAAAATATATTCTGGTGACTGGACAATTTTATATTATTTTATACTTATTAGTCATATCGTACTTGCTGCTATAATTACTCCGTTGGCTCTTTTTACATTGTATCATGGGTGGAATAATTCACTTCAAAAACATAGAAATATTGCCCGTATAACTTTACCGATTTGGCTTTACGTCAGTATAACAGGAATGATGGTTTATGGAATGTTATATTTTTAAAAAAATGAATTAATAATCTAAAATTTCTAATCTTCCATTGTTAATGGGAGTTGATTTGTTTCCCAGTAATAGTTCTAAATCATTTCCAAATCCGAAAACCTTACCAACAAACTCTGCTTTTGATTCATCTTCTGTATAGATTGCACATTGCCTACCAATAATCAGAGATCTGTTACAATAAAAATTGTAAAGATGTTTATCTTTATTACTTTTAATTAGTTGGTAGTGAGTGTGTAAGGAATTAATCAATTTTTGAAAAATAGTTTTGAGTTCAACTAATGGAGAAAAATTTCTTATACAACTTGTTTTTTTTGTGAATCTATCGGACCTTATTTTTGGTGTTGCTTCCACGTTCAATCCTATTCCCAATACTACAGCTCTTACAATATTATTTTGTGAATAACATCGAGTGAGAATCCCCCCAATTTTTGAATCTTCTATATAAATATCATTGGGCCACTTGACCATAGCTTTTCCATTTAAGTCTGGCAATGAATCAATTGTTTTTAAAATTGCGGAAACTGTTGAAATTAAAAACCTCCTGTTCATTCGAATATTAGTTATTTTGGGTTTTAAAAAAATTGAAATATGAATATTTCCGATTAGTGTTTCCCACTTCCTGTTTTTTTGTCCGTGAAAATTTTCTCCACTCTCAGCACTACACAATATACCATCGGGAAGTTCACCTTCACTTTTTGCAAATTTCGTGAGAATGTCATATTGTGAAATGGGTGAGTGATTAATATGAATCATGCTATTCCAACCTATCTCAGTTTTTATTTCAGTGAAAAGAGGGGTATTTAACAATTGTGTTACAAGTTTCTGATAATCAGGACTGCAAAAGTTTTCAGTAATTGGTTTTTTCCATTGCTGGTTAACGGAAAGCAATCGATTTAAACTGGTTGGAGAATCTGTAAAAATATACATGACTAATGATTTTGTCCTTGTAAATTAAAAGTATTATTAACAGAATACATACTCTTGATTATAGAAAATTCAAGTAAATTTTATAAAAAGTGCCAAAACTAAATTCATTTATTTTAATTTTATTTTACTTGATTTGGATTCAATACTTAGCTGGATCTCAATTGGATTTTGATGTTTGGAAAATAGGAAAACGTGGGCAAGGATCGTATAACGTGTGGGTTTATTTTTTGGATAAGATTCATGATGATTCTCCGGATATTAATTCTCAATTTTTAGCAATTAGAGACTCAATGCACGATAGAACAATTCAAAGAAGAGGGAAGGTAAAAAGTGATGACAATTTGATAGGGATAGTTGATTTACCGGTTAGTAAAAATTATATTCAATTGATTAAAAAAACCGGTGTGAAAATCAGGAATAAATCGAAATGGCTGAATGCCATTTCTATTTCTGGAACAAGAAAACAAATAGAACTGATTTCACAATATTCCTTTGTAAAAAAGATTAAGCCTGTTTTAAATGGTAGAAGAAGAAAAGCTAACCCTTCAAGTCGAATAAGTAAAACACACTCTGATTCCAGTTACTATGGAAATTCCTTTAATCAGTTAAATCAAATAAATCTTATTCAATTGCATGAATCAGGATACTCGGGTAAGAATGTAAGGGTTCTTGTATTGGATTCGGGATTTTATCTAAACCATGAAGTATTTGATTCCATTGATGTGATTGGGGCATACGATTTTGTTGATCAAGACAGTATTGTTTTTAATGAACAAGGAAAAGATCCGTCTAATCAACATAATCATGGGACGGCAGTTTTATCTGTAATTGCAGGATTTAAACCCGATAAGTTGATTGGTTCAGCTTATGGAGCTGAGTTTTTATTAGGTAAAACAGAAGATCTATCTATAGAAGCTCCTATTGAAGAGGATAATTTTATCGCAGGTTTGGAATGGGGAGAGTCCTTAGGTGCGGATATTTTGTCATCTTCTATAGGATATATTGACTGGTATACTCAGCATGATTTAGATGGAGGAACAGCTGTGATATCTCTTGCTGTTAATATTGCCATAGAAAATGGAATGATTGTGGTTACTGCAGTTGGAAATTCGGGTTTTGATGGAATTGTTGCACCAGCAGATGCTTTCCAAATAATCTCCTGTGGTGCAGTAGATGAAAATGGTTTGATTGCCTCTTTTAGTTCAAGGGGCCCAACAGCAGATGGACGCATTAAACCTGAGGTTTGTGCGCAAGGTCGAGGGACATTTACAGCTACAGCATTTTCAACAAGTTCATATGGAAACGGAATTGGAACTTCTCTTTCTTCCCCATTAGTTTCAGGAGTCTGTGCTTTACTTTTAGAAGCCTACCCTGACTGGATACCATCTCAAGTGAGAAATGCAATTATAACTACTGCTGATCAGGCAGGTTCTCCGAATAATAACTATGGCTGGGGCATTATTAATGCAGTGGCAGCACTAGATTATAACCAGGCTGAAACACCACCCGATTCTGAATTTTTTATTTCAAATGTATATCCAAATCCTAGTGATGGTAGAGTCACTTTTAATCTAAAAAATCCACCTTCACTAAAATTAAATCTATCTATAATTGATGTGACAGGAGCATCTTCTTTTGAAAAAGATATTACACTTTCGCCAGATCAAAATATTTTACAGCTAAATCTAAAGGATTTTTCTACAGGAATTTATTTGGCAGTTTTTAATTTTGAACACAATAAACTAATTACAAGAAAAATTTGCCATATAAAAGGTTTTGAAAATACTTGCACAGAATAATAAATACTCTGAAATTTTCCTGTAATTGATATTCATTTAGTATATCTGATATATTAAACCATTATTCCAAGGTGATTTTCTGATGAGTCAAATAGTTGAAAAACGTGTTAATAAAAAAGATGAATTAATAGAAGTTTTGCAATCTTTAATGCTTAAAGCTACTACCCTTCACCATTATAGCCATCCGCAGTATCATCCCATAGTTGTGGTCAACTCACTTAAAAATATTCTCGGAGATGTTAGGGGTAATCCCAGTCAATCTCTCATAAAGTTTGGGGAAGAATATTTAAATGGAATACCTATTAGGAAAAGAGATAAAAATATGTTATCAAAAATAAGGGCAGCTGGTGTTTCTACAAGTGTTTTTGTTATGGATTTGGAAGATGCTATTCTTGAAAAAAATTTTAAAAATGCAGAAAGAGAAGCGGCAAAATTATTTATATTGGCTGATAGTCCACAGGCAATCCTAGAAAGTATTATAAATATTGCTTTATATGATTTTGAAAAGTATGGTGTTTTTACCTATCACTTGCTTAGAGCATTTTCATTTGGAAATTATTCAAATGAAGAGACTTGGACTTTTATTCAATGTTTATTGAAACAAGTGAAGCAAGTTAATTTTACTAAAGGGAGACAGAATATTTCTGTTAATTTTAATAATTATTTTGAAGATGTTTTGAGTTCAAAAAAAATGATTTCGTTAAATATGTTCAATTCAGCTTTGAGATTATACCATTCAAATTATGTTCGAACTAGCAATTTTAAGCAATCCATTTCAAAGTGGATATCTGAAAAAGATTGGGCTAATAATAATCGATATAAAAATGTACATATCCCAAAGAGATTAATTTTGTATCGTACTTCAGGAGGAAGTTATTTTGTAGAAAAAGCAGAGCGGATAATCAAAAGGGAGCTAAATCATAAAAATACTGGTAAAAAACTGGTATATATTGATTCACTTCGAATGATGAGCAGAGATATTCCCGAACATTTTTTAGGATTTGTTAAAAATAGAATAGATGTGATTGAGAGGGTTCCATGAGAATAGGAGATTATCAGCTCTATAGCATTGAGACTAGTGAGTTCTCTTTGGATGGTGGTGCGATGTTTGGCATCATTCCCAAACCTCTATGGGAAAAGAAATCACCTGCTGATGATCAAAACCGAATTTCGATGGTAACCCGTTCGCTTCTTTTGGTGAATGACGACCATAGAATAATTATAGATACAGGTAATGGTACAAAATGGCAGGAAAAGTTCAAGGATATATATCAAATTGATTTGGGGAGATTGAATATGGAACGATCATTGGTAAAATATGGACTCACGCCGGACCAAATTACAGATGTCTATTGCACGCACCTTCACTTTGACCATGTTGGAGGAAATACAACATATCAAGATGAAAAACTTGTGCCGACATTCCCTAATGCAAAATATTGGGTCCAATCCGAAAATTGGGATCTTGCAAATTCACCTAGTGAAAAAGATGCTGGAAGTTTTATGAGAAATGACTGGTCGGTACTGGAAGAAAATGGTATGATAGAGTTCGTGGATGGTAAAGAATCCTTTCTTCCAGGAATTGAGAACCATTTGACCTATGGCCACACTATAGGGATGATGCATCCGATTATTGGAGATACATCACAAAAACTGATCTATATGGCTGATCTTGTGCCTATGGCAGCTCATATCCCATTGCCATGGATCATGGCATATGATATTCACCCAGCCCAAACAGTAAAAGAAAAAGAACAAATCCTCCCAAAGATCGTTGAAGAAGAATGGATCATTTTTTTTGAACATGACCCAGTTTATCAGGCAGGAAAAGTAAAATATGATGGAAAACACTATCAATTGCAAGAAGGTGTAATAATCAGTGAATGATTTCCCTCTTATGGAAGAGCTATATTTGAAAGGTTTGGAATCATATCATAATGGGGACTATTATGACGCTCATGAATATTGGGAAGATCTATGGTCAGATCATTATTTTGAAGATCGCAGATTTGTTCAAGGACTGATACAGCTTTCTGTTAGCTTTGTTCATCTGCAAAATAACAATTTAAATGGGGCAAAAGGACTCATGAGAAAATGCATAGAGAAATTTCATGATTATACTGGAATACATCGGAATATAAATGTAGATGTGTTAAAGGTGAATCTGGTATCAATACAAAATCAATATGAAAAAATGGCTGCTTGTGAAGAGTTTGATTGGGAGATGATTCCGGAGTTGATATAGAATGAATGTGGGACTGTTTATTCGAGACTTTGAGATTGGTTCAAGAGTATCAGCTCGTTTAACCGAACTAGGTGCAACGGTTGAGTTTTATGATATAACTGAAGATCTAAAGCCAAATACAACATTAGCAATTATTGATCTGGATGATAAAGAAACGGGGAATGAATCTTTTATTCATCAATTAGCCTCAGAACAACCAGGCCTTCAGATTTTGGGATATATGAAACATATACATAAAGAATCTCACGCAAAGTTCAAGATAGCTGGTTGCAATGTGATTTTGCCACGTTCTTCATTGGTCAAAAATTTGTCCACATTCACTGAAAAATAATGAGAGAAAGCAAAGCTCATAAATTGAAAAGAGCAAATGACATTGTCACACTACTCAATAATGAATACCCTAACTCAAAATGTTCTCTACATTATAAAAGTGTACATGAGCTTTTAGTAGCAACAATTTTATCTGCCCAATGTACAGATCATCGTGTCAATATGGTCACAAAAGACTTGTTTGAAAAATATACATCTCCAAATGATTTTGCCTATGTAAACGTATCTGAACTGGCGAAAGATATACATTCCTGTGGGTACCATAATCAAAAAGCGCGAAGTATACAGGGAACAAGTTTGATTATTGTTGAGAACTATAATGGTATTGTCCCCAGTACAATGGAAGAGCTAATTATGCTTCCGGGAGTGGGACGTAAAACAGCAAATTGTGTATTAGGAGAGTACTATAAAGTTCCTTCCATGGTAATTGATACCCATATGGTGCGCATCATGGGCCTTTTGGGATTTACTAAAACCAAGGACCCAAAAAAGATCGAATTAGAGATGATGAGTATATTTCATGAAAAATATTGGGTAAAATTGACTCATATGGTCATTGATCATGGAAGAGCGGTGTGTATTGCACGTAGACCTCAATGTGATTCTTGTATTTTAAATGAACTTTGTCCTTCAGTAATTAATTAAATAATACTCATTTGTAGTCCCTTTTAATCATCTTAATTTGGTTGATAAATAATAGTTGTATAATACAAATATTTAAAATGCAATTTCTAACAAAAACCTTTTATTTTTGCGCTGCACATCAGTATGGTCATTCTGATTGGAGTGATTTAAAGAACCAGAAGGTTTTTGGTGATGATGCCAAGGTTCATGGACATAATTATTCATTAGAGATAACAGTTAAAGGAGAACTTGATCCAAGTACTGGCTTTATCATTGACCTTGGTCACTTGAAAAAGATTGTTGATAAACACATTATAAAAATCATGGACCATGCACAAATTGAAAGAGATATATCCTGGTTCAAGGATAAACAGCCTTCCTCAGAAAATATGGTTGTCTTCATTTGGGAATCCATCGAGAATAAAATTAAAAAAGCGAAACTACACCGGGTTAGGTTAGTCGAAACTCCTACAATAAAAACAGACTATTATGGTCCGAGCTGCTGTTAATGGATTTTAAGAATAAGTTTTATTTGATACTTGCTGGTATTTTTATAGCCTCATTGGTCAGCTCAAACCTGATATTTCAGAAATTTTTTTCCTGGTCGCCTTTTGGATTATACACATTTGAGCTATCTGTAGGAATTTTACCATATCCGATCACTTTCTTGGTTACAGATCTAATATCAGAATTGTATGGTAAGAAAAAAGCAGATCAGGTTGTTTTAACAGGATTAGTTGCAGCCTTATTTGTCATGGGCTTGGTCCTTCTGGCTGATTTATTGCCTCACACTGATTGGTCTCCCGTTAACTCTGAAATGTTTACCACTGTATTTGGTCTATTTGGACCTGCAGTTTTTGCATCAATGGTTGCATATCTATCAGCCCAGTTTGTAGATATCAGGTTATTTCATTTTTGGAAACGCCTAACCAAAGGAAAACATCTTTGGTTGCGAAATAATGCATCCACCATCGTGAGTCAGTTAGTGGATACAGCGTCAGTACTTTGTTTGCTATGCCTTTCAAATGTGATTACCTGGGATCGATTTCTACCATTGCTTGAAAATGGTTTTTTATTCAAGGTAATGGTTGCCTTGATTGATACACCAATCATTTATGGAATAATTTATATGTTGAAAGGAAAAATTGATATTGCACCATATGAGGAGACAGTCGAAAATGGAGAATTATAGTAAAATACAAGATATAACGAAATCTCTTTTAGAAGAGATTGGGGAAGATCCAAATAGAGAAGGACTGATAAAAACTCCAGCGCGAGTTGCAAAAGCCTGGGATTTTTTTTCACAAGGATACAAAGCCGATATACAGGAGATTGTTAATGATGCAATTTTTGATGAAGACTGTAGTGAAATGGTTGTGGTGCGTGATATTGAGTTCTTCAGTATGTGTGAGCATCATATGATTCCTTTCTTTGGCCGATGCCACGTGGGCTATTTACCCAATAATAAGATCATAGGATTATCAAAAATCCCTCGTATTGTAGATGCATTTTCACAGCGTCTACAGGTTCAGGAAAGATTAACGACCCAGGTAGCTGAAACATTGATGGGGATATTGGATCCCAAAGGTGTAGGCGTTGTTATGGAAGGGAGGCACCTTTGTATGCAAATGCGAGGTGTCGAGAAACAAAATAGTCTTGCCACCACTTCGGCCATGCTGGGACAGTTTCGAAAATCAGCAGAAACGCGCTCTGAATTTTTAAGTATCATTGCCTAGGAACGATAAAAAATGGGAAAGTATGATATAGCAGTTTTAGGCGGAGGCCCCGGAGGATATGTAGCTGCAATACGAGCTTCTCAATTAGGGAAAAAGGTTGCCATAATTGATAAGGATCGATTGGGAGGAATTTGTCTAAACTGGGGGTGTATTCCAACAAAAGCTCTACTTAAAAATGCAGAAATATTTCATTATGTAAAAAATGCAGATCAATATGGTATCAATATTTCGAAATATTCCGTGGATTTCAATTCAATAATCAGCCGTAGTCGAGCAGTTGCCGACCAACTATCCAAGGGGATTGCATTTCTGATGAAAAAGAATAAGATTGATCATATTGAAGGTACTGGGAAACTGCTTTCACCCACATCTATTATAGTAGAAAAAGGAAAATATAAGCAAACGATTGATGCTCATAAGATTATTTTGGCGACTGGAGGTCGCCCTAGGTCGTTTCCTGGAATGGAATTAGATGGCAAACAGATCATTTCCTATAGGGAAGCCATGACATTGGAGTCAGTTCCCAAAAAAATGATTATTATAGGTTCAGGAGCTATTGGGGTTGAGTTTGCATATTTTTACAACGAATATGGAGCTGAAGTGCACATCGTAGAGATGATGAATAGACTTGTTCCAGTGGAAGATGGAGACGTTTCAAAAGAACTTGCTCGTAATTTTAAAAAAGCAGGGATAAAGATTTATACTGAAGCAAAAGTATTAAAGATCAAATCTTTTAAGACAAGAGTAAAGGTCTTATTAAAGCAGAAAGGGAAGGAAGAAACACTGGAGGGAGATATTGCACTTGTAGCTGTTGGTGTAACAGGTAATATCAAAAATATTGGTTTGGAAAGTGTTGGAATTGTTGCTAATAATGGTGCAATTGAAATTAACGATTTTAATCAAACGTCTATTCCGAATATCTATGCAATAGGTGATGCCACCGGTCCTCCCTGGCTGGCACACGTGGCATCCGCACAAGGACATGTGGCTTCCGAACATGCTGCCGGTTATGATACGACTCCGCTAGACTATACAAACATTCCTGGATGCACATATTGTCAACCGCAAATTGCTTCAATAGGATTGACAGAAGAAGCTGCAAAAGAAAAAGGCTATAAAGTAACAATTGGACGTTTTGACTTCAAGGCTAGCGGAAAAGCAATGGCTACGGGTAATACTGATGGATTTGTAAAACTGGTTTTTGATAGTCAGTACGGTGAATTGCTGGGTGCCCATATCATTGGGTCCGAAGCAACAGAAATGATAGCAGAATTGGGAATATCAAAAGCTCTCGAATCTACCTGGCATGAATTGTCCAGCACAGTCCATGCCCATCCCACCTTATCCGAAGCTATTATGGAAGCGGCTTTGGATGCTATGGGACAGGGAGTTCATCAATAATGCTTTTGTTTACAGATCTCGGAAAATCTCCCTATGAAAAGACATGGAATCTGCAAAAAATAATGCAACGTCAGCGAATCAACAATGAGATTCATGATACTGTATTATTTGTTGAGCACGAACCCGTCTATACCTTTGGCAAAAATGCGAATGAAGATCATTTGCTACAGAATTATCCTACAGATGTGAAGTTATTTCATATTGAACGGGGAGGTGATATAACTTTTCATGGCCCAGGACAATTGGTAGGATATCCAATTTTGGATTTACATCGGTATCAGTTGAGTATCTCTTGGTACATGCGATCTTTAGAAGAAGTGGTTATCCAAACATTAAGGAAGTTTAATATCAAGGCTGAAAGAAAAAGTGATTTAACAGGTGTGTGGGTAAAAAATGAAAAAATTGCTGCATTGGGAGTCAGGATATCCCGGTGGGTTACCATGCATGGATTTGCGTTAAATGTGAACACAGATTTAAGCTACTATGAAAATATCATCCCCTGTGGAATTTTTAATTATGGTGTAACTTCAATGGAAAAATTTTTGAAAAAAGAGCAGGATATGGAAAAAGTGAAAAAAGTATTAATTTCAGTATTTTCTGAGGTATTTCAATCTAAAATGGTATCTGGATAGATAATGGGTCGTTTACACGGATTTATCAAAAAAGATCTAATTTCTGTCTACAAAAAGATGATTACCGCTAGGGTTTTGGATGAAAAAATGTTAACTCTATTAAAGCAGGGTAAAAGCTTTTTCCATATTGGATGCTCAGGTCATGAGGCTGCCCAGTTAGCAGGTGCGGCAGTAATGAGAAGTGGTGAAGATTGGGCATACCCATACTATCGAGATGCAGCACTATGTTTAGGGTTAGGTATGACAGCAAAGGAGCAATTACTTTGTTTCCTTGCTCGTAGGGATGACCCTAATTCAGGGGGGAGGCAAATGCCTCAGCATTATGGTCATAAAGCATTAAAAATTGTCAGTCAATCAAGTCCCACAGGCACTCAGTTTCTCCAGGCAGTTGGTTGTGGAATGACATGTAAGTGGGAAAAGAATAAAACAATCGTCTATGTTTCCAGCGGAGAAGGCTCCACAAGTGAGGGTGATTTTCATGAAGCATTAAATTGGGCAAGCCGTGAAAAACTACCTGTTATATTTCACATTCAAGATAACGATTATGCCATCAGTGTTCATAAAAGTGAGCAGACAGCAGGCTCGTCCGTTTATTCTATGGTTTCGGGCTATCAGAACCTTGCCCGCTATGATGTGGATGGAACTAATTTTTTTGAATCATATCTTGCTTTTAAAGAAGCATCAGAAAGAGGACGAAAGCTAAAAGGGCCTTCTGTAATTGTGTCCCATGTTGTCCGGCTCCTCCCTCATTCTTCTTCTGATGATCAGAGAAAATATAGAACGCCAGAGGAGTTGGAAAAAGACAGTATTAAAGATCCAATTTTGAAATTTGAACAGACATGTATAGATGCAGGAATTATTGACTCTTTTCAATTTGAGGACATTAAAAATGATGTAACTGACCAAATTGGTAGGGAAGTTGAGTGGGCTGAAAAACAGGAACATCCTGATAAGGGAACAGTATTCAAACATATTTATTCCGATATATCAAATAGCAATGGTCAAATTACTCCTTCAAATACGGGAGAAAACATTGTAATCGTTGATGCCATTAACCACGCGTTAATGGAAGAAATGGAAGTTAATGATAAAATGATTATTTATGGTCAAGATATTGCAGACCCTAAAGGCGGTGTCTTCACTGCGACAAAAGGTCTCACAGATAAGTTTGGAAAGTCCAGAGTTTTTAATTCACCTTTGGCTGAGTCTTCTATTATTGGGACAGCAGTTGGAATGGCTGTAACTGGTTGGAAACCCGTTGTAGAAATTCAGTTTGGAGATTACATTTGGTACGCCATGATGCAAATAAGAAATGAAGTTGCAACAATGCGTTACCGATCTAATAATTCTTGGAAATGTCCATTGGTTATGCGAGTCCCCGTGGGAGGGTATATTCATGGAGCACTATGCCACAGCCAATCTATTGATGGATATTTTCTTCATCTTCCGGGGATATATATTGCCTATCCTTCCAATGCTGGAGATGCAAAAGGATTATTAAAAATGGCATGTCGTATGGATGATCCAGTTTTATTTTTAGAGCACAAAGGATTGTATCGTCAAGGATTTGCAACTTCTCCTGAACCGGATTCATCTTATCTTCTTCCATTTGGGAAAGCACAAATTGTTCAGGAAGGAGATGAATTGACTCTTGTTGCTTGGGGTGCAATGGTTAAAAAATCATTAGAAGCTTGTGGACAATTAAATGTAGAACCGGGTAGAATTGAAATCATTGATCTGAGAACATTGAATCCATTGGATTTAGATACGATAGAGAGATCACTGAAAAAAACAGGTAAAGTTTTAGTTGTCTATGAAGATAATCTGACTGGCGGCCCGGGTGCTGAAATTTCTGCATTAATTTCTGAAGAATATTTCGAATGGTTGGATGGTCCCATTAAGCGGGTTGCTGCCAAAGACTGTCCTGTACCTTACAACTGGTATTTGGAGGAAGAGGTGCTTCCTCAAACAGAAGATATTTCTATAGCAATAAAAGAATTATTGGAGTATTAAAATGGTTGTTGATGTAGTGATGCCAAAAATGGGTGAATCCATAACAGAGGGGACAATTCTTGAGTGGAGAAAAAATCTAGGAGATTCAATAGAAAAAGATGAAATCCTACTTGAAATTGGAACAGATAAGGTGGATTCTGAAATTCCCTCATCTCACAGTGGAACACTTGTTGAAGTTTTTGCAAATCCAAATGATGTGGTTGAGGTAGGAAAAGTGATTGCAAAAATTAACACGGATGAAGATTTAACTGTCATCAAAACAGAAGAAACAAAAATAGAAACTCCGGATTTAGAATCCACAAAAATTTCATCTCACCAAAATGAAGTAAAAGTTAGATCCTCAGTAAAAAAAGTACAATTTGGAGAACAAAAAAAGTTTTTCACTCCTGTGGTTTTAAAAATTGCATCGGAAGAAGGAATTTCAATTTCAACTTTAGAAACCCTTAGGGGAACTGGTAGAGGAGGGCGTGTCACCAAACGAGATATATTGGAATATATTAAAGACAAACCAGAGACTCCGATTGAGGAGCAACCACAGAAAGTAACCAGAATTTCTGATAAAGATGTGGTAGAAATGAATCACATGCGTAAGCTCATAGCTGACCATATGCGGAGTAGTCTGGATACATCTGCCCATGTGTATGTGATTACAGAAGTGGATGTGACTGATATTTCAGATTATTTAAAAACTTCTGAAGTGTCATTCAAAGAACGTGAGGGATTTAAGCTAACCTATACACCATTTATTATGTCTGCAGTTGTGAAGGCTCTTCATGCAAATCCAGATATGAACGCATCTATCGATGGTTCATCAATTGTTTATCATAAACATATTAATATTGGAATTGCAGTAGCCATAAATAAAGGACTCATGGTTCCTGTAATATCCAAATGTGAGGAACTTAATTTCCTTGGTCTGTGCAGAAAAGTAAATGATGTGGCTTCACGGACAAGAAACAAAATGATTTCTCCTGATGAACTGCAGGGCTCCACCTTTTCTATTACAAATTTTGGAGTTTTCAATGTAACCATGGGTACCCCAATAATTAACCAGCCTAATGTAGGAATTCTTGGGATTGGTACGGTAAAAAAACGACCTGTTGTAATTGAGAATTCTGATGGAGATTCAATTGGTATCAGAAGTATGTTGTATCTGTCTTTGGGATTTGATCACCGTCTTATTGATGGAGCTGGGGGAAGTCAATTTATTGATTCTGTAAGGATAAATCTTGAAGAAATGGACCTCAATCAATTGATGTGATGGAAAAAATGAACAATTCTTCACAATCATATAAATCGGTTAAACCTGGAAAACCGAAAATACAGTTAAAAATCGGAAAAGATTATCGATTCGTTGAAAAGGTTGTTCAACAAAATAAATTAAATACCGTTTGTGAGGAAGCTCGATGCCCTAACATATATGAATGTTGGGAAAGACGTACCGCAACAATTATGATTTTAGGGGATATCTGCACAAGGGCCTGTGGGTTCTGCTCTGTGAAGACCGGAAAACCTACCTGGGATGATTACTTGGAACCTATTAGAACCGCACACGCTGTAAAACAAATGAATCTCAGGCATGTAGTAATTACATCTGTAGATAGGGATGATTTGAAAGATGATTACGGTTCAAAAATATGGGCAGATACTATAAAACAAATTAGGAGAGAAGTTCCTAGTTGTACGATAGAAGTGTTAACGCCGGATTTTAAAGGATTGCAGAGTGCACTTGTCAGGGTTTTCTCTGCAAAACCTGATATATTCAGTCATAATGTGGAGTGCGTTGAAAGGATTAGCAGGGATGTTCGAAGTCAGTCAAATTGGAAGAGTAGTCTCGATATTTTGAAAAAATCTGCTGAATGGGGTTTGCGCACTAAAACAGGATTAATGGTTGGCTTGGGAGAAACAATGTATGAAGTTATAAACACAATGAAAGAAGTAGTAAATATTGGAGTTGAAATATTTACAATTGGTCAATATCTTCAACCTACAAAAAATCACCTTCCTGTTGAAAGGTATGTATCTGATAATGAATTTGATTTTTATCGAGCAAAGGGGTTAGAGCTTGGATTTAAGGTAGTAGAATCAGGCCCCTTAGTTAGAAGTTCCTATCATGCAGATGAGCAGGCTAGACTTGCTACAATAGAAAAAGTTTAGTTTTCCACTTCCTCAGTCATGATTGAAAAAAAGAACTTTGTCTATTTTCTAACAGGAATTGCTGCAGTTATTCTTGTTTTTCTATCATTTCGAAATCAACAGGTTCCATATACTCCACCAAAAGACAAAAAAAATGTTTTGGAAGATAAAACCTCCTCCACACCCAAGTATAATTTTGGTAGTATAGGAAACTTAATTATCAATTTCCCTAGCGAATGGATTCGAGAAGCTCCGTCTTCATCCATGAGATTGGCACAGTACAAGATTCCCAATGATATGGGAAAAGATGCTGAACTTGCAATTTTTAACAAAATTGGAGGAAGTATTGAGCAGAATCTATTTCGTTGGGCAAACCAATTTCTACAGCCGAATGGAGATGAATCATATAAAAAGGCCAGTATTGATTCAATTTTTGTTTCAGGTTTGCAAATTACTTTTATGAATTTGAGTGGAACTTTTGTTTCAGGTGGTATGATGGGAGGGGCTACAGTAGTAAATCCAGACTATGCTATTCACGCAGCGATTGTTGAGCTATCTGACGAAGTTTATTATTTTAAAATGATTGGACCAAAGCTTGCGATAGATAATTGGAAAGTAATATTTAGAGAATCCATGATACGTATAAAAATAGCAGACTAATCCATTGTCTGCCATATAGACGGACAATTATTATATTAAATGACAAGGATTCAAGTTTTTAATTATGGTACATTCTTTGATTAAATTAAATCGTTATAATTGAATAAAAACAAATGACAGAAGAAAAAAAAATAGATATAGAAGAAATCGACGAAAATGATCAAAACGTGGAAGTGTATTCGGTTATGCCTTTGCGTAATACCGTACTGTTTCCGCAGCAGGTCATTCCAATTTATGTTGGAAGAGACAAATCATTAAAGCTTATAAGCAATCTAGATAAAAAAAATAAATATATAGTTGTAGTAGCACAGGAAGATGGTTCCATTGAGAATCCGAAGCCTGAGGATCTATATGCATATGGAACTCTCGCTACGGTATTGAAGGTATTTGAAATGCCGGATAACAGTAAATCTGCAATTGTCCAGGGTGTAGATCGAGTAAAGCTTTTATCATTTATTGAAACCGAACCATTTTATCGCGCGACGGTGCAGCGATTGAATGAAAATAAGGCAACGGATGATCTTGAGTTAGATGCGCTGGTAAAAAATCTCAGGGGAACATTTAAAGAATTGATTCAGGTAGCACCAAATCTTACGGAAGAACATTCAGGTATGCTATCCAATATACAAAAACCCAATCGGCTCGCGGATAGAGCAATTTCTTTATTAACACTATCCAATTCAGAAAAACAAACTATTCTTGAGGAAATGGACGTTAAAAAACGAGTGGAAGAGGCGAATGCAATTTTATCTAAAGAAATTGAAAGAATAAAACTTGGAGAAGAAATACAGAGCGAAGTTCAAGATGAGATAGCTAAATCTCAGAGAGAGTATTATTTAAGGGAGCAATTAAAGGCAATCAAAAAGGAACTGGGCGAAGATGAAGGATCAATGGAGTTAACCGAATTAGAAGAAAAAATTCGGAAAACAAAGATGAATAAAGATGCAGAAAAAGTTGCCATAAAAGAATTAAACCGGTTGGAAAAAATTCCAACTCAATCTCCGGAATACTCAGTTGCCAGGACCTACATTGAGTGGCTTACAGATTTGCCTTGGTCAGTTTCCACAGAAGATCAGATAAAGATAGGTAAAGCTCAAAAGACCCTGGATGAGGATCACTATGGATTAGATAAGGTCAAAGAACGTATTTTGGAATATTTGGCAGTTAGAAGATTAAAGCAGAAAAAGGATCCTGATAAATCAATCAAAGGTCCTATACTATGTTTTGCCGGTCCCCCAGGAGTGGGGAAGACCTCTTTGGGGAAATCTATTGCTAAAGCAATGGGACGAAAATTTGTCCGCATTTCTTTGGGAGGAGTAAGAGATGAAGCTGAAATTAGGGGTCATCGACGAACATATATTGGCGCATTACCTGGTAGGATTATACAGTCCATGAAAAAAGCAGGAACAAATAACCCTGTGTTTATGCTGGATGAAATAGACAAACTTGGTTCGGATTTTCGAGGGGATCCATCTTCTGCGATGTTGGAAGTGCTTGACCCTGAACAGAATAATGCATTTAATGACCACTATCTGGAAGTCGATTTTGATCTCAGTAAGGTCATGTTTATTGCCACAGCAAATTATAAAGATGCTATTCCACCTGCTTTAAGAGACAGGATGGAAATTCTGGAGTTTTCAGGCTATATACAAGATGAAAAAGTAAAAATCGCTCAAAAGCATTTAGTTCCAAAGCAGATAGATGAAAATGGATTGAGTAAATCAGATGTAACTATAGTTGAAGCTGCAATAAAAGAATTAATTGAATCATATACACGAGAAGCAGGAGTTAGAAACCTTGAGAGAGAGATTGCAAATGTATTTAGAAAAGTTGCCCGTGATAAGGTTGAGAAAAAAGCTAAAAAAACAAATGTAACCAAAAAGAAAGTAGGTGATTATCTTGGAGCTCCAAAATTTTATTCAGAAATTGCAGAGCGAGCAACAAAACCAGGTGTTGTAACCGGTTTAGCATGGACTGCAGCTGGCGGAGACATTTTGTTTATTGAGTCCTCAAAAATGAAAGGAAAAGGTAATCTGACACTTACTGGACAGCTGGGTGATGTGATGAAAGAATCAGCAACAGCTGCCTTAACCTATGTCCGATCTCACACAGATGTATTGGGAATTTCTGATGATTTTCATGAAAAAACTGATGTTCATGTTCATGTTCCAGCAGGAGCTATACCAAAGGATGGACCATCTGCAGGAGTTGGGATGTTCACTTCAATCGTTTCACTGATGACTGAATTCCCAGTTCAGGATAAGATAGCAATGACTGGAGAAATTACACTGCGAGGAAATGTCCTTCCAATCGGAGGGGTAAAAGAAAAAGTTACTGCAGCACACCGGTCAGGGATAAAAACGGTAATCTTACCCGACCACAATAAAAAAGACCTTGAAGATATACCGGAACACATCAAAAAAGATTTAACATTTCATTTTGCCAAAGAAATTATGGATGTCATTGATGTTGCAATCCCAGAAGTAAACGGAAAAAAGAAGAGTAAATTGAAAAAATCCAAACCTAAAAAATGATAAAGAAGTAACTTTGGGCGCTTAGCTCAGTTGGTCAGAGCGCCGCCCTTACAAGGCGGAGGCCACAAGTTCAAGTCTTGTAGCGCCCACACTTCAAAACCCTCGTTTTATGATGAGGGTTTTTTGTTTTATAAAATGAATTGGGTGTTACACAGTTTTGACGTTTGAGGTAAATTGTACCCTTTAAAAATAGTTTACGGAAAAACATAATAGTGAAAATTTCAAATGAAAACCTTCTAAAAACAGCTGTCACCCTCGCTATACTCACAGTGGTTTATAATATTATAGAAGGGATTATATCAGTTTATTTTGGACTTCATGATGAAACACTTGCACTGTTTGGTTTTGGAATGGATTCGTTTGTTGAAGTAATCTCCGGTATTGGTATCTGGCACATGGTTTTGAGAATCCAAAAAAATGGAGATGAGCATAAAGGTTTATTTGAAAAAAGAGCACTTAAAATTACTGGAACTGCTTTTTTTTTATTAACTGCAGGCTTGATTATTTCAGCAATATCAAATATATGGATAGGAGCTAATCCTCATAATACATTTTGGGGAATTGTAGTAGCAGGATTGTCAATTTTGGTAATGTGGTGGTTAATTCATGAAAAAACTAAAGTGGGAACATCTTTGAAATCTGACGCTATTTTATCTGATGCAAACTGCACCAAAGCCTGTATGCAGCTTTCCATAATATTATTGATCTCCAGTATTAGTTATGAAATATTTGAAATTGGTAGTATCGATGCTATTGGATCTTTATTTATCGCAGGTATTTCATTTCGAGAAGGAAGGGAGGCCTTTGAAAAATCAAACCATGAAAAAGATTGCTGTTAAAAATAGGGAAGAAATAAAGTAATTAACAATTCAGGGATTTTTTAAAAACAATATTTTCTTCAATAATTTGATTTTTAGTTCATAACGATTGATATTTATAAAAATTACAATATTTTTGAGGATTATGAATTAGTTTGTAACTAAATTATGCTACATAGTTGTTGTTTTAATATAAAAATAATGGAGAAAATTATGAAAAAATATATTTGTTTATTATCAATAATCGGGTTTGTTTTTGCAGGGGAAAAAACTGCACAAATTAAGGTCAAAGGGATGGCATGTCAGTATAGCTGTCCAACCCGTGTGAAATCAGCATTAAATGATGTCAAGGGAGTTAAAATGTGTGATGTGAACTACGAAACAAATACTGCTACAGTGACATATAATGATGAAGAAATTAAAGCAAAGGATATTGCAAATATTCTTGATAATAAAACGAATTTTGAAATTTCCTTAGATGATAAATCAAAAGAGGAAACATCAGGTTTTAAGAAATTTTTATCGAGATTTTTCAAAAGCTAAATAATACAAAAAAATAGATTTATTTTTCTGCCGGATGTAAATCCGGCAGTTTTATTTCTACGGTGTCTCCATTAATCCGCACATCATAAGTATCAGTAAATCTATTTACAGTACTAAGGCATTTACCATCCCTTATATCATAGACCCAGCCATGCAGTGGACACTCAACCATATATTTATTTACATTACCTTCTGAAAGCGGAAAGCCTTGATGAAGACATGAGTTTCGAATGGCATAAAAATTATTTTCAAACCTAAAAAGGGCAACTGGTCTGTTTTGAATCTCGACCTGCCATTTATATCCAGTTTCAAATTCGGATAATTTGCCGGCTTTTTCCCATTTGGACATTTTTTTTAAAATTTATTTTACTGGTTTATGTTGTCTAAAGTTTCTAATTGATTTATTAATATAAATATTTTCTAACTTAGAAAGTTTATGGAAAAATATTAATAATAAATCTACTCAATAAATATATATTTTTCTGTTTTTAATCTGTAAAATCTAATTGGAATTTCTTTTAGAATTCACTCTATATCATATTTCAGGTTAATACATGAATTTACACTTTCCTATTACTCGAATGTACACTGACGGAAGTGGTCACACACGATTTTCAAAACAATATCTACCTCTTATTGAAAAAACTGGTTTAGGATCTGTTGGGTTATTTTCTTCACTTTTTGTCAATCCAAATGTATTTGATAATTCCGGAGATTTAAGACTCCAGTTTGCTGTAACTCCTCTCCCCAATGAATCTGACGAAAATCCGCCTAAGTTGGCTCACACTGCTCCCCGAAAACAGCTTGTGATCACACTTGGAGGATGTCTGGAATTTAAAAGTTGTGATGTGAAAGTATTTAAACCGCAACATATGACCATCATAAATCCTGGGGATGTATTATTAGCTGAAGATTTAGATGGGGCTGGTCATATGTGGAGATTTCTTCCAGATGATAAAGGTAGTTTGAATCCGTGGCTACGATGCTACATCCATTTGGGAGAAGAGTATGACCATTTGGTATCTCAATTGATTCAGGATTGGTAAATGAAAAATATACTACCAGTTTTTATCTTACTCATTATTTCTTGTTCTGAAGTGAACGAAGCACCCGATTGTGCAGGAATTATTGGTGGAGATTCAATTTGCGGATGTATGGATAGTTCTGCTTTAAATTTTTTATCGGACGCAACTATTGGTGATGGAAGCTGTGAATATGGTTCTGAACCAAATGATACAACAAGTGCAGATACAATGTTTGGATGCATAGATAGTACGGCTGCTAATTATGACTCAAGTGCTTTTATAGATGATAGTTCATGCGCCTATTCCATTCAAAAATTGATTTGGAGAACGCAAGGTTCATCCGAAACTGAATTCGAAATATTTCGAGATGGATTGCAATATATAATTATTGTAGCTGAAATAGATGGAAATTCACTGAATGTGGTAGGGAATGTATCTCAAGGCGATGTTGATATTTACCAAACAATTGAAGGAATATTCACCGGATATTACGATTTGGAAGATTTTTCAAATTCTAGTGGTATCTCTAGTGAGTTTTGGACCACATTGACCTTAGTTTATGAAACTAATTGGAGTCAATCTTACAATTCTATATCACCAGATTTTCCCATCAGCGAAATTTATTTCTATGTTGAATCACGGGCACTAGATTGGTGCCCGGGAGATTACTATTCTATTGAAAATGAGTGCTATCACAAGGGAGATATATCCATTCTACAAGAGCTGGTGGGTAATTATGCTCCATCTGTACTGACCATGATGAGTGAACCAGAGTGGCAAGATGGGCGGTTGATTCATTTTATTTGTGATGGATGTATTCTCCAGGGGGCTCTCCCTAACAGTATAGGAAACCTCACAGCTCTCAGAGAACTTGTTATTTCCAATTCACTATTATCAGGTTTAATTCCTGAGTCACTTTTAACCTTAGGACAGCTATACGCTTTGATATTGAGTAATAATCAGTTAAGTGGAGCTGTTCCTGAAACAATTTGTAATCTTGATATAGAAAATATGATTATTGATTTGGAGCAAAACCAACTTTGTCCACCCTATCCTGATTGCATTGAAGAAATGATAGGGGATCAGGATACATCTCAGTGTGATGAAGGATAAACTTAAGTTTAAGGAGATTAATATTATGAAACAGTACATCACTGGACTATTTTCAGGTGCTTGTTTGGTTACCTCAGTCTTTTTTTTTATTGCAGCGAAAGGATATCCTGAAATTATAAAAACAAATGAAATTCAAGTATATGATAAAACAACAGGCAAACTCGCTCTTCATCTATTTGTAGATGATGGTTCCGGAGGATTAATTGTTTCGCGAACAGATGAAAAGAGAAATTCTTCGAAGATTGTTTTAGGATGTGAATCTAACGGTGGTTCAGTAGCCATTTACAATTCAAAAAATAAGATTGTAGGAGGACTTGTCCCTGATACAAACGATGGTGGGACGCTTACACTAAACAATGAGTTTGGTGAAAACAGATGTTACCTTGGTGCTGATAATAAAAATAATGGTCTAATTCAACTGTTTGACAGTTATGGTTATTTCGGCTGGCAGGAATCCGGAAAAAATAACTAAGGGAAATTATGAAAGACATTCAAATTATTTATCCTATCTTACCAATTATAGGCTTCCACTTTTATTCTCACATCCACTTATCAATAAATACTTACAAAGCAATCAAGTCCCGAGATGTTAAATATAGATTTTTCAAGGTATATGAAGGTAATGCCCCTAATTATTTGAAAGCAGCACGAGATCATTATAAAAATTTCAGCGAGCAGCCAATTCTGTTTTATATACTCTGTGTTTTACTTTATGTAACAGAAAATGTAAACACTATGGATATTTTTTTAGCATGGAGTTACACCGGCTTCAAATCGCTTCACAGCATTATTAGATTTACAACCAACTATGTTCCTTACAGAGCAAGAGCATTCTATATAGGATCTATTGTCTTGTGTGCTGGCTGGACTCGGTTTGCTATTAGTCTTTTTTAGGTTATTAATATATGTATTCAACAAATTTTTCTTCAAACGTACCAGTAATTGTTTAATTTCTATTAGGTACTTAATAAAATTTTAAAAATAAGGAGGCCTTTTATGAAATCATACGTTCTGCTTTTTAAAATATCTGCCTGCACACTTATAGTGTCCTTTTCTATAGCAAATAATCCAATATCCAAGCCAAACAAAAATGATCATCCGCCATTTAAAATGTTCAACCAAGATATGTTGGAAAAAGGAGAATGGGGCTATGATCCTGAGACTAACTCTGGCTGGTTTGGAATTCGGGGAAATGAGATAACACAAGGAGAGTGTGTGACTCCGGGACAGGAAGCTGAAATCATGAGAAGACTGGATGAGAACATTGCTCATTTAAGGCAGAGAGGGATTTTACCTGAAACCTCCAGCCGTGTTCCTACAGATTTTACCTGGCCCTTAGAGCCAACTGAAAATTTTACAGCAAATGATTATTGGGCGATCTCAGGATTTGTTGACCATGACCCTACAACGAATTGGGAGGATCATTTATGCTATGGACGTACTTATAACGGGCACAATGGAACAGACTATTATTTATGGCCCCATCAGTTTAATATGATGGACAATGAAGAAGTGGCTATTGTTGCAGCAGCACCTGGCACAATCATTGAAAAGGTTGATGGAAACTATGATAGAAGATGTTCTTGGGGCGGGTTTCAATGGAACGCTGTTTATATTATGCATGATGACGGTTCAATAGCTTGGTATGGTCATATGAAAACCAATTCACTGACTGAAAAGTGGGTCGGGGACAATGTTGAGAGAGGCGAATACCTTGGGATGGTAGGAAGTTCCGGGAATTCTATGTCACCCCACCTTCATTTTGAGGTGAGAGATGAAAATGGGATTGTGGTAGATCCCTATGAAGGACCTTGTAATGATATAGATGATTCACACTGGGAAGATCAGCACCCCTATCGTGAAACAGCTCTTCAGAGAGGTGGAACATATGGGGCCGTGTCTTGGTGGATGGACTGTCCTCAACCAAGCATACTAAACTATCGCGATCATTTTATGAATAATGAGTATGGTTATGTTGTAGGATACTTCAGGGACGTTCTCCAAGGAAACCCAATTTATTATCAGCGAGTTGATCCCAATGGTCAGGTTGATCATTTAACAACAATTAATCCTGATGGAGATTACACATCTTTTTGGTGGTGGTATGGTGGTAGGTTTGTAGATAGTTCTCCGCCAGGAGAATATGCATTTAGAATTCTACTGAATGAAGAAGTCCACGATTTTCCCTTTTATTGGGAAATGTCAGGGTGTACTGATCCAACAGCAGATAACTATGATCCAGATGCAGTAATTGATAATGGTACATGTTATCCTTGTAACACCGGGAGTGAAGTGAAGATCTCATTTAATTTTGATAATTACCCTGATGAAACCTTCTGGACTCTTAACGATGCCGATAACGTGAACAACTATATGTCTGGTGGTTATTTGGTAGGCTCTTCAGATACATATTGCGCATCCCCTGGAACATATCAGGTGACCGTATATGACACCTACGGTGACGGTATGTGCTGCGAGTTTGGAGAGGGAGGATACTCAATATATGTAGATAATGTACTGGTTGCAGAAGGGGGAGACTTCTTATATGAAGATGTTACAGCAGTGGTAATTGAAGGAGAGAGTACAGGAATAGTTGAAACTCAATACAGTCCAAACTGGAATATGGTGGGACTTCCTGTTGAAACTGAGGATTCATCTTATGAAACTCTATTTCCTAATGCATATTTAGGCACTCTCTATTCCTTTAGCGGAGGTTATACCCAAGAAGAATTTCTGGAAACAGGCACAGGATACTGGCTGAGGCTTCAGGAAGAAAGCACCGTGGAATTTGCAGGTGGGTTATTTCCTGAAATTTCTGTTCCCGTTGTTGGTGGATGGAATATAGTTTCCGGTCCGTCAGAAAATGCTTCGCTCGAGGATCCGGATGGTTTAGTTTTTGATGGAACGGTATATGGTTTTGATGGATCTTATATTAATTCAGATGTTTTCGAGCCGGGAAAAGGTTACTGGGTTCGCTCATCAGGAGATGGAACGATCACCCTTTCTTCTATTCTTGACAGAGCAAAACAAGGTAGTTCAATGAGAGATCAATACATTTCTCAGTCATCCAAAGTCCGATTTTCAAATGCTGAAGGAAACACTATTGAATTGTATGTTGGAAGTAAGATTCCGGAAGAAGATATCCCAATGTTTTCAGTTCCGCCATTGCCACCTACTAATGGATTTGATGTGAGATTTACAACTGATACCAAATATTGTTCAACAAATGAATGTGTGGTTGAGGTGATGACTAATGGTCAACCGCTTACACTTGTTTGTGAAATGAAAAATAGCGAGCTCTGGGAGTTGGTTGATGGAAATGGAAATGTATATGAGTGCGATGGTGTCCATGTAATAGAGCTAGATGGTAATTCAGAATCACTTGCATTAAAGGAAATTACATCTATACAGTTTCCAACAGAGTTTGCGCTTTTTCCAGCACATCCCAATCCATTCAATCCAATTACAAACATTCAGTTTTCTGTTCCAGAATTATCTGAGGTAATTTTATCTATTTATGATATTCAAGGACGACTGATTGAAACTCTTTTAACCGGTCAAAATGTTCCGGGAAATCATATAGTCCAATGGAATGCAACTCAATTTTCCAGCGGGGTGTATTTTGTAGAATTAAGAGGAAACAAAAAAAGAATAATTCAAAAGATTATTTTTATGAA
This sequence comes from Fidelibacterota bacterium UBA2986, assembly GCA_002346675.1. Classification (GTDB taxonomy): domain Bacteria; phylum Fidelibacterota; class Marinisomatia; order Marinisomatales; family AB-629-J13; genus AB-629-J13. Next base: position 86,351 of record DEAI01000008.1, on the reverse strand, counting down.
ATAAAAACTTATTATCATCATTGTAGGATATATACAAATCTTCTAAATTAGTTTTTAATTTAGAGGAGTTGAATATGAAAAGATTAGATTTTATTTCGTTGGTTGCTTTATTTTCCATATCTGTTGGACAATGGTCATCTTCTCCGGATGAGCCAATAACTCTTGGGGATGGGATTCAAGCGCAGATAAAACCAACCTCTGATGGTGGGGTCTATGTAGCTTGGCTCAGCGAGGGTAATTTTAATGTTTATTTACAGCGATTAAATTCTCTCGGTGAATCAGAGTGGGTTGATGGTGGACTGATCGTGAGTGACCAGCCGAATTCATCCTGGATCGCAGTGCATCATATGAACCTTGTTGTTGATGGAAATGATAATGCCATAATCTCAACATTGGACACCCGCACTGGTATGTGGCAAGTGTATGCCTACAAGATTGCTCCGGATGGTTCGATGCTTTGGGGAGATGATGGCTTATCCCTTTCAGTTTCAGGGAGTGAAAATATATCACCCCGCTTGACAGTACTTTCTGATAATAGTACAGTCGTGGCATGGTGTCAAAATTATACGTCAGTTAGACTACAGAAAATTTCTGAAAGTGGTTCGTTAGTGTGGGGAGATGGAGGCATACATATTGTTGATGGTACAGGTGATCTATTAAATCCCCTCCCATTGATGGTGGATGGAAGCAATGTTCTTATACAGTGGAACCATCAGTCAGGTCCTTTTTGGGCGCCTGATACAAAGTTGTACCTACAGAAATATAATAGCTCTGGAGTTGAACTTTGGGATTCACCCATTGTGGTAGTAGGGCCTGTGGTGTTTCCCACAGGAAACTACTTTCAAGAATCTTCGGAAGATGGTGAGGGAGGAAGTTACAGTGCATGGACAGAGATGTCAGGGGCAAATCAATCTGCAGTTGCTCAACGAATAAGTGCTAACGGTGAAGTTGTATGGGAGGGTGGTGTAGATTTTTCTACAAACACCGGTCATTTTCGTACCAATCCACGGACTGCAGTATCTGAAGGTAGTTCTGAAATCATGTCAGCATGGACTCAAGCTAACGGTGGTCAGTCACAGCATGGTATTTATGCACAGAAACTTGATGAAAATGGTAGTCGTCTTTGGGGCTCCTATGGCGTGGCTGTGGTCCCTTTGAATGGCAACTATTCATATTTGGATGTTTCTGTGGAAAGTTTTGGGGATGATATGGTCACAGCATATATTGAACAAAGTAATAACATGACCGGTGATATTTATGCATCCCGTTTGAACTCAAATGGTGAATATGTTTGGTTTGGACAGACCGTAGCTCTAACATCATCAGGAAATTCAAAATCAGACATGTCTGTCAATAGAGGCCCGGGGTGTATGTTTGTCGTCTGGACTGAAAATGGTTCGGTACAAGCTCACTGTCTCTTGGAAAATGGAACTTTGGGTGCTCCTGCTCCACAGGAAATTGAGTTAGTTGTTTTAAACTCAGCTGGTTGGAATATAGTTGGAATTCCAATTGATACAGATCCCGTATCCTATTTATCTGTTTATCCTGAAGCAGTAAATGGCACATTTTATGGGTTTGATGGTTTCTATACTTCAGCTGAAAACTTAGTTGTAGGTGATGGATTCTGGCTAAGATTTAATTCTGAAATTATGACTACCATAACCGGTTTGCCTTTAGAACAACTCGCAATTGATTTAAATGAAGGATGGAACCTCATCTCCGGAATTTCATTTCCTGTTAATGTAATTGATATAGAAGATAATGCTGGAATTATTTTTTCAGGAACCATTTATGGTTTTACATATGGTGGCTATTCAAATCCGGATCAATTGGAACCGGGAAAAGGATATTGGATTAGGACCAATAGTTTAGGGACAATCATCATTCATAATTGATAGACAATTTCTAATGTATCTTTTAATAAAAGTAGCAGGTAGCAAAAATAGAAAATAATGATTATGAAATATAAGTGCTACCTATCTACATCATTCATTTGCTTATTGTTTATAAGTATTGGTTTTGGGCAGTGGTTTGATTTGAATCAAAACGGGGTTACCAGATCCTATTTGATGTCATATCCTAATAATGCAATGGGAGAATGTCCACTTATTATAAATATGCATGGATATACAGGCAATGCTTCTCAACAGCAAAATTCTTCAGAGATGGATGAATTTGCCCATCCGCAAAATATTGCAGTAGTTTACCCCCAAGGGATGCCAAATATTCAGGGGATAACTTCCTGGAATGTAGGATCTTTTTGGGATGGAAATTCATATGATGATGTGGGATTCATAAGTGCAATGATTGATGACATAGCTTCCAATTTTGATATTGATTTAGATCGAGTGTATGCTTGCGGAATGTCCAATGGAGGGTATATGGCTTATGAACTAGCCTGTGATCTCCCAGAAAAAATAACAGCTTTTGGTTCGGTAACTGGAAATTTCATGTTAAATAGTAACCAGGAGTGTGATAATGGCAGGGAGATTCCAATCATACATTTTCATGGTACTGAAGATGGTGTTGTGAATTATTATCCGCCTTCATTTGATGGCTCACTTACTGTTGAAGAGTCCATCGATTTTTGGAGTGATTTAAATAATCTTACAATTACCAATATCGAAACACTAAATAATAATGTAGATATATATTTTTTTGAAAGTGAAGTTTCATCCACTCAATTTGTTCATTACAAAGTCGAAAATGGTGGACATCAATGGTTTGGTAATAATTGGGGATTCCACAGTAGTGAAGAATTGATAAACTTTTTTTTAGAATATAAATTATCTGATTTTATAACAGAAAATATTACGGTTGAATATCAATCTGGTTGGATCTTGGTTGGTTTACCGCTAGAAGTAGAAAATGCTTCCTATAACATTTTGTTTCCTGAGGCAATTCCCGGTACACTATTTTCTTTTGAGGAAGGTTATATTTCCCAAAACGCATTAATGGAGGGAGTTGGCTATTGGCTACGATTTCCTGAATCATCAATGATTCAAATTTCCGGATATCCAATTATAGAGGTTTCCACTCCAATTAATGAGGGTTGGAATTTAATTGCAGGGCTCTCCTCTGTAATAGATGTTAACAGTATTCATGACCCAGATAACATAATAGTTAGTGGTACATTTTTTGGATTTAGCAGTGGATATGTTCAAGCAACTGAACTAATACCGGGGTACGGATATTGGGTTAGAGCTAGTGATTCTGGTACAATCTTAATTACAAATTCTTTCAATTAGAATATTATTATCATTGCTTTAGTTAGCTTTAAATTGCACTATGAAGGAGTGGTATAATTTATACTTCGTTTTATTTTTATTCGGAATATCAGCTCTTTTCCCCCACACAAAACTGGGTCCGGAACATGAAAAACACCTTCTAAATCAAGTAAAAGGAGAACACAACCTCCACCCCGGTTGGTATCCACATAATCTGAGGCACTCTGGTGGTCCTGATGCTTTTGGATATATGTTCAAGGACAGCAATGAACCAGACGGACCTCAATTCAATTTTATCAATGTTGAAGGTGAAACCATTATGGATATGGGGGATGATGATTATCGTGGACCTATTCAGCTCCCTTTTGTATTTTCATTTTATGGAGAGGAATATTCAGAAGTTTTCATCAATTCCAATGGCTTTATTTCATTTGGTTTTGGAAGCGGTGAATATAATAATTCTATAATTCCAGAATCAGGGATTCCCAATAATCTGATTGCATTTTTTTGGGATGACCTAAACCCTGCATCAGGAGGAATAATTGAATATGGGCAGGTGGGGAACGATTGGGTGTGCTCTTTTACAGATGTGAGGGAGTATGGTGGTTCCGGTATGATTACGGCTCAAGTAATTTTGACAGAAAATAATGAAATCTATTTTCAGTATCTTGATTTTTCCAATGGTTTGGATATAAATGGAGAGACCGTTGGCATTGAAAACTCAAACGGAGCCACAGGACTTATGGCTTCTCTGGATTCGAATCCCGCTTCCTATCCGGAAGAGGGTTTAGCGATTCATTTTTATCGTACTGATCCAGATGCCTCCGTCTCAGGTATTGTAACAGATCAGACAACTCAGGAACCCATTACAGGTGCGGAAGTGAGTTTTGGAGCTCTATCAGCTTTAACAGATGATAGCGGTTTTTATGAAATTACAGATATTATGTCAGGAGTTTATGATGTAGCAATCACTAAGGATGGATATCTTGATTATCAAGGAGATGAAATTCAGTTAATTAGTGGCTGGAATATTTTTGATGCAGAAATGATTTTCTCCGGATTTCCCAGTGGTTTGGTTGGATTTTGGACTTTTGATGATTCCGATAATTTATTGAATGCATCAGTAGGTAATGACCTTGTATTAGTAGGAAGTCATACTCCTGCTGAAGGTCCGAACCCTGGTGACAATGCAGTAAATATTGGAGCAGGTAGTTTTTACCGCTGTTTTCATGATATTGAAGCCAACGGATCATTCAGCAATCCTGACTGGGTTAACATTTTTACACTGGTAATGGATATTAAAATTCCCCAACTTAGTCAGTGGTACGCACTTTATCAAACCAATTATTCAAATATCAATGATGGAGATGCTTTCATAAATCCTTCAGGCAATGTGGGTGTTTTGGATACAGGATACTCTCTTTATTCATTAGCACCTGGTGAATGGTATAGGCTAGCTATTTCTGTTAATCTTGGTGTTCACTATGATTACTATTTAGATGGACAAACTCTTCATATTGGGGGTGGACAAGGCTTTGACGGTAGATTCTCTTTATATCCTGCTGATGACGCCAATCAAGTCCTCTTTTTTGCTGATAATAATGGGGAGGATAGTGCTTTAGATGTTGGGATGATTGCGCTATTTGATAGAGATTTGTCTTCTGAAGAAATCGAATCCATGGGAGGATATGGACATGAGTTTGAACCTCCACCATCTCCATATATGTCCCCATATCTTCAAACACCTACTCCTAATTCCATTTATGTTTGTTGGCATAGTGAAGGTTCGGATGAATCTACTATTGAGTATGGTTTGACAGAAGAATTAGGAGAATCTGCTACGGGGAGTTACCATTCTTTCAGTGAGTCCCTAAACTGGCACTGGGTGAAAATGGAAAATCTCCTGCCAGACACAGATTATTATTACAAAGTGGTTTCGAATAGTGAGGAGTCATCTGTCCATCGATTTCAGACGCATCATCCATATTCAGACACCTTGAGTCATGTGAGATTTGCTATCTACAGTGATTCTCAAAGTAATCCAGCTGTTCACAGTTCAGTTGTAGGTGCTATGAGGGAGACGTTTGAAGATCAGTTTGGAGAAGAATATTATAAGGAAGTGCACCTTGCTATGCTGTCCGGAGATATCGTGGATTATGGTCATACCGTAAATCAATTTTCAACCATGTTTTTTAATCCCATTGCTCAATTAAGTAATCATCTGCCATATATGACAGTTGCCGGAAACCATGAAGTTGAGGCACCTACATTTTATCATTATCTGAAATACGAAGATATTGCAGGGTGGGAATCAGAGCGCTATTTTTCATTTTATGTGGGACCAGTTTTGTTTATAGGCTTAAACAGTAATGTTCAGGGTAATACACAAATCAATTGGTTGGAAGATCTTTTAGAAACAGCACAAAATGATGATGCAGTAAAATTCATTTTTGTATCTTTACACCATCCTGGTCGTAGTGAAACTTGGCCCGATGGGAATACATCGTGGGTGCAGAATCAGGTAATTCCACTGTTGGCCTCTTACAGTAAGGTTGAACAGCTCTCCTATGGTCACACTCACTCATTTGAACGTGGTGCTGTGGATGAAGGAAATCTCCGACTCATGTGTTTTGGAGGCGGAGGCGGATATTTGGATCGCTGGGGAATGTATGGGAACCAGACAGACTATCCGGAAATTCATCGTTCTCATGATTATCACGGTTATACTTTTTTTGATGTGGATTGCGAAAATAATAGTTACACCGCAACCGCTTACAGTCTTGGAAATTCCGATGTACCCATGGACAATGAGATTTTTGATACGTGGTTTCGGGATAGAAATTCATTACCTCCTGAAACACCCAGTACCTTGTTTCCCAATGAGAATTTCGGCGATGTGGATGGACGACTGGTTGGATCTCATTTTATGGGAGAATACGAAATTATGAGTTCACATTTTCAGGTAAAAGAAGTAGGTGAAACCTGGTCTCAATCAATTATCGATACTAAACGGGATTGGGAGAATGTGTATTATGACACAGGTCCTCCAAACTTTGAACCCGTGGACTTAAACGAAGGAATTGATTTGAGACGAATTGATATACCCAACGGAACTCTCCAAACTAACCAGAATTATGAATGGCGGTTGAGATATCGTGACCAGAATTTACTTTGGTCGGATTGGTCAGATACTCAAATATTCAATCCTGAGCCATTGGGTAATAATGCAAACTTTACATCCAATATAACGGAAGGGAATGTTCCCTTGGAAATATATTTTACAGATATATCCACAGGCGATCCCTTATCCTGGGAGTGGGATTTTGATTCAGATGGAACCATTGAAAGTTTTGACAGAGATCCATTCTGGGTTTTTAATAATGGAGGATCTTATACAGTTACACTAACTGTGCATTTTCAAGGAGGATCAGATTCATTTACTAAACAAAACTATATAAACGTTGGGCAATTTATGGAACTTGATTTGAGTTATCATCAAGATTGGAATATGATAGGGGTTCCTCTTGATGTAGAGGAGTCAAGCTATCAAATTTTGTTTCCTGAATCAGTTGTGGGAACCTTATTTCAATTTGGGCAAGGCTATGAATCAGTTGATAATTTTTCTCAGGGAGCAGGATATTGGCTGCGATTTTATAATGAAGGTCAGTCAACTGTAGAAGGATATGTTATTTCTGAGCTTGTGTTAGATCTCATGGAGAATTGGAATTTAATTTCTGGAAACGCAACTGAGATTTCGGTTACATCCATCATTGATCCCAACGAAATTATTATCCCCAATACATTTTATGTTTATGATGAGGGATATGCAAATGCAGAAATATTAGTGCCGGGTAGTGCCTACTGGATGAGAACATCAGAATCCGGAACCATCATCATTCCAAATTCTGTTCAGGGTAGAACACCACCGGCCATTAACTATGATTTATCTTCGATGGCAAACACACTGAAATCAAACAATACATCCCTATTTTTTGGTATTGAAGTACCAGGTAAAGATATTCTAAGTTACAGCCTCCCACCCAATCCTCCAATGGGCGGAATAGATATACGTTTCTCCAATGATACCAAACTCTGTCCAGCGAATGAATGTATAATTGAAGTGATGAATAGTCGTGAATCACTGATACTTGAATTTGATATTAAAAAAGGTGAGGTTTGGGAGTTAGTCCCTGTCATTATGAATAAAGCACAACTTGGAGAGACAATCTCATTAACCAACAAAAACCAATTCACTTTAGATTCAAACGTTGAACAGTTTGTTTTAAGAAAATCTACATCGACCAGTATTCCAAAAAGGAATGTATTACATCCTGCATTTCCTAATCCGTTCAACCCTTTCACTATGCTCCGATATGACTTGCCAGAACCGGCTTTGGTTACTTTAACCATTTACGATATGAACGGAAGAGAAATCAACCAATTAGTAAATAACAATCAGGAAACCGGGTTCAAGTCTGTAGTATGGAATGGGACAAATAAAATAGGTAGACCTGTAGGAGCTGGTGTATATCTTTACCAGATTCAGGCAGGAGATTTCGTACAGACAAAGAAGATGGTGATGTTGAAGTGAAAAATATAAAAATAATACTTTTACTGGTTTTAGTTTGGTTTGGCATTCTTTACGCAAAATCATCCCAATATAATGGACAATTTTGGGAGGAGATTATTAGTGATAATTTTTCAAATCAAAATAATCTACATTTAGTAAAATATCGTCTTGATGAGATAAAATTGATTTCTTCCATTTCGGTGTCGCCCCAATTAAATAATACGGAAAAGTCTGAGATTGTAATAGGTTTTCCATCACCAAGAGGCAATTTCATAAACTTTGAGATGTATAAATCTCCTGTAATGCCGAAAAAATTATCTGATAAATTTCCATCTATCAAAACCTATACAGGTAGAGGAGTAGAAAATCCAAATGATAGGGTAAGTGTGACCTTAAGAAATAACAGCATTAAAGTACTTATGTTATGCAGTTTTGGTAGAATTTTTATAGATCCAATTTTAAATAAAGGAGGGATTTATCGAGTGTCCTATTCTGAAAATCATTTGCAAAAGATTGAGGAAGGAAATAATTGTTTACCATTTGGTTGTGAATGTATGATAAAAAGGACAGAAAATTATAATCCGCAAAATAGAGATAGGGATTTTCCATATTGTGTGGGTGAACCTGAGCCCTGCTATTCAATTGGAGATACATTGGTAACCTTTCGTTATGCAGGGATATTAACTGCAGAGGCAAACAACGCGATTACAGACGGCACTGTTGAAGGAGGGTTAGCATGGATTGCGGCTATGGCAAACCAAGTGAATTTAGTGTGGGTGCGGGAGTTAAGTTTTAGATTGGAGCTGATTGAAAATAACGACATTCTAATTTATACATATGAGAATCCAACTCCAGAGCTGTTTACAGCCTATGACATGTATACAGAGTTACCGAGAGTACTTGGACATCTGAATGATGTAATTGGCCCAGGAGGATATGGAGTGCAAGAGGAAGATCTCCTTTGGGAATATGGCGCAGTATTCAATACGGGATATGGAGGCGGTCTTGCATATGTCCCGGGCTCAACATCCGCAAATCTCCCCAGTTATGCAGTTCACATTCATGAGATTGGGCATAATCTTGGTTCCAATCATAACTGCACTTCAGAAAATGGATGGAAAAGTTCTTTTGGAGGTACAGCCATGTGTAGTAGGGGGAATACACTCCCCGGTAGTTTTGGTGATCAGTACAGCTCCCATACCATTGATATTGCTATACGCTACCAGCAGGACATGTTCTCAGGTGCCAACTATGATTATCAACGTGGATGGATTCGGGAACCGTCCGGTAACAACATTCCCGGAGTAATCATTCCTGAAAGTGGATTTTATATTCCCCAAAACACACCTTTTATTCTTGAAGGCTCCGCTATTGATATTGATGGGGGTGATATCTTATCATATTCCTGGGAACAGAATGATGCTTCAAATATTTCATTTTCTCCACCGGATTTCCCTGAAAACACTGGACCCTTGTTTTGTAGCGTTGATGCCTCTTTGCATGGAAATGTAAGGGTGTTCCCATATATGGAGAGTGTATTAGATAACCTTGATTTTACAGGAAACATTGAGCGGTTACCCTATGCCGGACGGGAAATAAATATGCGGTTATTGGTGAGAGATAACAATCTATATTCTGGTGCATTTAACTATAAAAATGTTCAATTTTTTGTTGATGAGGCTACCGGACCGTTCAGAGTGACCTCTCAGATAGAGGAAGAAGTTTGGGAAACAGGGTCAACACAAACGGTAACATGGGATGTCGCAAATACAGATAATCCGAACACAGTTAATTGTTCAAATACAGATATCATTTTAATGAATGAAAATTGGAATAATTACAGCGCTGTTATTGCAGATAATGTTCCAAACAATGGGAATTACGATATAACAGTTCCTGCCTTACCAGAGCTGAATGATTTTAGACTTATGGTAAAAAGTTCTGACAATGTTTTTTTTGATTTGAACGAATCCAATATTTCCATTTTGAATTCTCAAAATGCAGTTGTAAGCATAGATACTACAACCATTCAACTAACCGTACCGGCCGATTCCATCTTAATTTATGAAAGGGAAATTGGTAATGAAGGTGATTTAGGTTCGATATTGATTTATGAACCTATTGTAGAAATTAACCGTGAAGGAGAGGGGTTTCTGGTGTTTGATGGTGAGAATGATTATGTTGATCTTGGAGCAAATATTTTATCTGGAGATGGAGACTTCTCAATAACTTTGTGGGTAAAATCTTCTTCTACAAATGCAGTCATAATTCAACAGAGAAATGGAGGGTTTAATGGTGAATATCAGCTGAATTTTGATGAAAATGGGAGAATCAATTTTTGGACATACAGAAACGGATATAAGTGGTCTGTAACTTCTTTTGGAGGCTATAATGATAGTGAGTGGCATCACATTGCCGTTGTCCAAGATGAAACCATAAATGGGGGGAGGGTCTATATTGACGGCATTGAGATTGCAACCAATTCAAACGGGGTTGTATATCTAGATGGTAATATTCATACTTGTTTGGGTGCTGATATAAGAGACTGGGTAAGTTATCTGTCTGGAGCCATTAATGATGTTCACATTTTTAATGGAGCTTTAACGGGGCTGGAGGTGAGTGCATTATTTAATAGTGGTGTGGGATTTAACCCAGCATACAATCACAGTGGTTTTAGCAGTGCAGAACATTTGGTTGCATCCTACCCAATGATAACCATGGAAAATGAGATCTTGATTGATGTTACAGGTAACGGTCATGATGGAGTGATTAATGGCGCAGGATGGGAGGGTGATCTGATCCCTATACCTAATTGGATGACCATTGAATCTGAAAGTCAATGGCTGGGTTATGGAGAGTTTGAACCCATTTATATTGGGATAGACCCAACAGATTTAGAACCAGATATCGAATATACCGGAACCTTGGTTATAACATCAAATACACAAGTTAGTACTATAGAAATTCCTGTAGAGATAATTATTAGTGATGAATTACAGTCTGTTGAAATTCCTGTTATGGTACTTTCAAATTGGAATCTTATAGGGTTACCGGTGAACGTTATAAATTCATCTTACAATAGTATTTTTCCTGAATCTGTGGAGGGCACACTTTATAGATATGATGGTACCTACCAGCAGGAGACTGATTTAATATTGGGAGAAGGGTACTGGCTGAGATTCACAGAAAATGGAACGACTACCATAACGGGCCAACCATTGAATGAAATCACGGTCAATTTGGTTGAAGGATGGAATCTAGTGTCAGGACCATCCCAAAATTCAGTGTTTATAGATTTAGATGAAATAGTCATTCCCGGGACACTTTACGAGTTTGGAGAAGGGTACAGTAACACAAACGAATTAAGTCCAGGAAGAGGATACTGGATCAGAAGTTCAGGAGATGGAGACGTTTTGCTATCCTCAACAGTGCACTTAAATAAAACCACACCATTTCAGCCACAAAGTAATCTGAACACTATAACATTGAATAATATTTTGTTGTACTTTGGAGATTCTGGTTTTGAAGAACGAACTTTGAGTTACAGCCTCCCACCCAAACCTCCGGTGGGCGGAATGGATATACGGTTTTCTAATGATAACAAACTCTGCATAACAAATGAGTGTATAATTGAAGTGATGAATAATAGTGAATCACTGATACTTAAATTTGATATTAAAAATGGTGAGGTATGGGAAATTGTTGATGGAAGTGGGAATGTGACACGTTGTGAATATGATCAACTTATTGAGTTTAATACCGCCATAGAACAGATTATATTGCGCAGGTTCATAGGAACTCAAACTCCTAAAACATATGCTCTACACTCTGGCTATCCCAATCCATTTAATCCAATTACAACGATAAGATACGACCTCCCAACTGATAACTTTGTAATGCTTACTGTCTGTGACATCTTGGGTAGAACTGTAGTCCAGCTGGTCAACACTACTCAAGAACCAGGGTTCAAGTCAGTACAGTGGGATGCTACAGACAGTATGGGCAGACCTGTAAGTGCGGGTGTTTACCTCTACCAGATCCAGGCAGGGGAGTTTGTGCAGACTAAGAAGATGGTGCTGT
>DEAI01000008.1:71288-74176 GCA_002346675.1 Fidelibacterota bacterium UBA2986 | reverse complement strand
GAAGATGGTGCTGTTGAAATAATGGTTTCCATAAAAAAACTGAATTATGTCACGCTGATCTTTATCAGCATTACGGTTCTATTAGGAAAATCATATACCATTGAGGAAGTGGATATTAATTCTATGATTATGAAAAATGGTGTTGTATCAATCTCAGAGACAAGGAAATGGAAGTTTGAAGGAAAGTTCAGCTGGGTAAAGCAGACTATTGTAAAAAGTGGTTTTGATACGATCTATGACATACGGCTCTCTGAATATAACTATCCCTATGAAAACAGAAATAATGAAGCACTGAATACATTTCAAATCATTGACGAGGGGAAAAAAATACATATTAAATGGTTTCATGATTCTGAAAATGAGGAAAAGATTTTCACATTATCATACAAATTAAGGGGTGCGATAGAGATTGGTACGGAAGATTCTCAGTTTCACTGGACATATCTAGGTAAAGCTTGGGATAAAAAAAGCAAACGGTTTAATGTCAAACAAAGTTTTGAGACTGGCCTACCCAAACAGCGGGTATGGTATTCAATTTCCGGAAAAAAATGTGACAGTTATTACGACCGAGGTAACATTGTTTTAAATGCTGTGAATGTATCAAAAAATAAGCGAGTCAAGTTAAATACAATATTTCCCACTGATTATTTTAATAATCCGGTAATCAATTCTCCCGAATTCAGTTTAAAAAACCATCTGGAGAAAAAAGAAAAAACCCGATACGGTTTTTATTCTGCCTGTTTAGCCATAATTTTTGGTTTCATTCTTATATTAATTCTTTATTCTCGCTGCGGAAGGTCACACAAAATAGAAGATATATTTATTAATGATAAAAAGAATTTTCCATCCACTCATCATCCTGCTGTTATAAGCTACCTGTATTCGGGTGCGGGAATAACGGGGTCAGCTATTCTTGCAACATTATTCAGGCTGGCTGGTGAGGGACATTTTGTTATTAAGGAAGAGGAGACCAGGACAAAATATTTTAAAAGAAAAAAGAAAAAAATAAAGATCGAACCAGGTAAGGTTAAGACTGATAAAACTATGAAGGAGTGGGACAATCTCTTGCATGGTTTTATAACAGATCAGTTAAATAAGGGTGTATATTTTCTCGATAAGATTTTTAAAAAGATAAATTACTCTCATAATTTTAAAAATAGATGGACCACCTATATTGATGATACAGTTAAGAGAAACAACTGGAGCGAAAAGATAAGTTTCAGTGAAAACCGCAGATATTATTTTTTATTTTTAGGGCTTATTATTATTATGCTAGTCTATGTCAGCTACAATATTGTTGCGTCCGCTATTTCCATTTTTGTTATCACGGGAATGGCACTTGGATCCTTGTTGATTAAAAGATTAACCTACGATGCAGAATCTATCAAGCAGCGCTGGACCATATTCAGAGATAATATTAAATCTGGGGGGTCACTGGAAGAATATAGTCAAATGGATACAAATCAATTACTTTATTATTTGATCACCTTGGGTCTGGGAAATGATGAGTTAAAACATATTGAAAAAACATTTACTGAGGGATTTAATGAGTTTGTCTGGTTTTATCCTTCGCATTCAGGTTCAGGTTTCCATATAGAACATTTTTCAAGTATAATTGAGACATGTACTACCGTTTCTGCCAGCTATGGAGGAGACGGCGGATTTGGCGGCGGTGGTGGCAGCAGTGGTGGCGCAGGCGGTGGCGGTGGCGGCAGTGCAGGATGATATAAAAATTATTGCGACTAATAAATGATAGTATGAAATACAATTCTTTTAATGAATTTTATCCTTATTATCTTTCCGAACATTCAAAATCAGGGACAAGAGTCCTTCACTTTATCGGGTCCTGGTGTGCATTGTTTTGTTTGGGGGCTCTCTTCCACTCAGGAAATTTTTTGTGGCTTCTCACCGGGTTTGTGCTGGGATACGGATTTGCCTGGATAGGACATTTTTTCATTGAAAAAAATAAACCGGCTACATTTCAATATCCATTATTTAGTTTTATGGGTGACTGGAAAATGTTTGCTCAATTAATTTCCGGTAAACTTCGTTTTACTAAATAAATAGCAGTAAATACAAAAATATTTATTATGTTTTTCTTTTTATTGGAAAGACATGCTGTAATCTATATCTATTACATCAAATAAATGACTCGTAACAGAAAAAATATTATATGTTTTATTTGAGACAAATAATTATACATTTTTTGGTTAAACTTCTGATTCAAAATGAAGGGGAAAACAATAGAACAAGGGGAATAAAATTGTCTTGAATTATTATCATAAAGTTAGATTTACAATTTGTATATTATTTGGATCATTGATTTTGGCTCAAAATGAAGTATGCCTCGATATCGAACCAAACCCCAATATTAACGACCCAGGATTTCAATGTTTTACAAAATATGTAAAAGTGTTGGACTGTTTTGAAGTTTACGCTCAGCAAAATATCTCTGATGAAAAAGTACTCCATGTCGCGGCGGTTGCAGCTGAGCTTCTTGATAATAATGAGGATGGAGTTGTGGATGATGAAATGCTATTTATTGAACTTCAAAGCCAGCAAGCATTAATGCCGGTATTCACATTTGATGGAAATTCCTGTATGGAAAGTTTCGAAGATAATTATATGGGTAACGGTGTTTCAGCAGTTCTTTTTCGAAATGAAATCGATCCGACTCAAACTGGACATTGGGGAGATGATGCAACTGTGGAAGAGGTTTTACATACAATAAATCACGTGGGGCATGTGTCTATTTATACAAATATTTTTGGGTTAGCTCCCAACTCATCTATTATGTCAGATGCCATGGATATAGCTAGGGGGGGACAATTTCTAGAGGTCCCAAATAATTATCCTGAGGAAGCATGGTATCATTATGATGATTGGAC
>DEAI01000008.1:0-70989 GCA_002346675.1 Fidelibacterota bacterium UBA2986 | reverse complement strand
GTATCATTATGATGATTGGACCTGCGATTATGAATGTATGGCGATCGAATATTTATATTGGTGTATTGTCACAGATATGGGGATACTTGATGACCCGCAAACATGCGCAGGGATTTCAAATGAGTGGGAGCCATGTTCTCCGGAGTTATTTGAGTCAACGGATATCATTATGCATGGAGTTGTTAATGACAGTGCTCATAAACTCCCACAGAGTGCTCCAGATGGAAATTACTGCCCTCAGGATATTTTGAGCGTGAACATTGGTTACAACTCAAATTGGAACCTCGTTGGTCTCCCTGTTGTCATGGATGATCCCAACTATCTGATTATTTTTCCTGAAAGTATAGAAGAAACACTGTATTCTTTTGATAGTGGTTATGTGCAGGAAATCGATTTATCGTATGGCTCTGGATATTGGCTTCGCTTTGAAAATTATGGAACTGTTACATTAGTTGGTTATGGTTTAAATCAACTAATTATTGATTTAAACCAAGGTTGGAATCTGATATCTGGACTTTCTTACACAGTTGAGATCAACGCAATTGGTGATAATGATGGAATAATTGTTAGCGGAACAATTTATGGATTTGGAAGCGGAGGTTACTCAAATTCAGAATATTTAGAACCTGGTATGGGATATTGGATTCGAGTGAATAGCCCTGGGATTATTACACTTGAAAATTATTGAAAAAATATAACATATTATTTATTGTAAATAAGTAGGCGATTGATTTATCATAGGAATGAAACAAGAAATAAATACAGGAAAATTTAAGATTTGTTTAATACTAATAATAGCTGGTGTTTATTCACAACCTTTCGATGGTTTAACATTATTAACTAATGGATCTGGGGATTCAGATGTGACGGAAACTCACCTAATAGATAATAGCCATTCAATTATAAATTCATGGTACCATGACACAAGCCCTTCAAGTGTCGCTTATTTATCACCTGATAGTATACTTTTTGTTGCCTGCAAACAAAACAACAGCGGAAATGGCCCTCAGTTAAATGGAAGATTTAAGAAAATGGATTGGAATGGAGACATAGTCTGGGACTATAATTTGTCAGATGATTTATGTAGACCACATCATGATATAGCGGTGCTTCCAAACGGAAATATTTTAGCAATTTGCAGTGAAGTAAAGACCAGGGATGAGTTGGAAAATGCTGGTATGATTATTGAGGGGGACCCTGATATTAATCTCGCCAGGGGAAATATGGATATGGTGATTGAAATTGAACCGGTTGGAATAGATGAAGCAAATATTGTATGGAAGTGGCATTTTTGGGACCATCTTATTCAGGACATAGATTCTCAACTCCCAAACTATGGAAACATTGCAGAAAATCCACAACTATTAGATATTAACTCTCCTACGTTTGGGATTGGTATCCCTGGTGAGAATGCAGGAGATTGGTTACACTGTAATTCAATTTATTATCATTCTGAATTGAATCAAATTGTATTATCATCTCGTCATAAAAGCGAATTATATATAATTGATCATTCCACTACTATAGAAGAGGCTGCTAGCCATGGAGGTGGGTTCTACGGTATAGGAGGTGACTTTTTATATAGATGGGGGAATCCACAGAATTATAGTAGGGGAACTGAGTCCGATCAAATCCTTAATGGTCAACACTCTGTCAATTGGATTCCAACTGGATATCCTGGAGGAGGAAATATTATTATGTTTAATAACTTTCACTCCCCAAATAATTCTTCGGTATTGGAGATCATAACTCCATTGAATGAAGATGGAACATATATGATAGATAATTACAACTCATATGGTCCAGATTCATATCATTGGATTTTTCAATCTGACTTTTATTCCGCTGTTCAATCTGGTGCTATGAGATTGCCAGATGGTAATACATTGATAACAAGTTTTGAAGATTTATCAGTTTTTGAAATTAATAGTGAAGGCGAGGTAGTGTGGACCTATGAAGGTAATTTGCTTCCTAGAGTGGCATTAAAATATCCTTATAATTACTTTAATTCAGGTGGTGATGAAACTAATATTGATTACATTTTTCATGATGGGTGGAATCTGATTGGTCTATCTGTTATCATTGATAATACCAATTATCAATATATCTTTTCTGAAAGTATAGAAGAGACACTATATTCTTTTAATGATGGATATATACAGGAAAGTGAATTTTCATATGGTCACGGTTATTGGCTTCGCTTTGAAAGTTCTGGGAATGTTACTATCACTGGAAATAGCATAAATCAGCTCACCATTGAATTAAACCAGGGCTGGAATCTGATTTCAGGTATTTCAACAGATATTGAACTAGAGAATGTAGAAGATACTGAAAACCTCATTATTCCTGGGACAGTTTATGGCTTTGAAAATGGATATGTACAGTCAAACAGTCTCCAGCCTGGAAATGGATACTGGCTTAGGGCATCAGTGCCCGGTTTGATTACACTAATTCAGAATTAAAATGGAATGTTACAATGAAATATAAACTAATAATATCAATATTATTTTTCAATCTCTTGTATGGACAATGAGTGATGTGAACTAATCCAAGCCTTCCGGTCGGGACGGCAAACTCTGGTATTGGCTTAGGCAAGGGAAATCTTCTCATTGGTGGAGTCCACACATCTCAATTTATTGACTGGGGTCATGATGAAATTGACTCAACTGGTAATCATTTTGGAAGTCTGACCTCACATATAGAGGAAATTGTATTGAACTATGGATTAAGCTCTAATTTTAATTTGGAAACAACCTTGAGCTTTGGAAGCAGACATATGGATTTTGGTAAGAAATCTAATTATCACCATAGGGATGAGTCAAAAGTGGGAATCGGTGACCTAAAAATAATCCTACGTTATTTAAAGTCAAATATATCGTTTGGTCCAGGGAAACGTCTATTTTTTGGAGCAGGAATAATCATACCATCTAATAACACAATCAAGAAAAATCCATACAGCGGTGGGAAGCATACCCATTTTTCAATGAGTGAGGGTGTATATAAATTTATCGGTGAGATGCAATATTTTAAGCGTGATAAAGGTCCAATTGTAAATGGAATAGTTACCCAGTTAATAATGCCGCTACATACAAATAAATATTCATTTAAACCTGGTACAGAGTTAAGCATGACCGGATATTTTTTATTTCAAAAATTAAATATATTGAGTGGGTTACCTCAGGTTATGTTGACTGCCTCCAAAAGATATGCAAATACATGGCCGGGATATGATGGAACAGGAGAGACCAACCTTATTATAAGCAGCGGGCTTATGTGGAGCCGTGGTAATAACCATTATTCGTTCACACTTGGATACCCATTTTTAAATACACCTGATGTAATTAAAAGTGGTGAGAATGTTGATGGGTATGCAAATACAATAAATATTACCTTCAGTGCAAGAGTGGTTTTATAAACTAGTAACTAATTTTCTTTGAGGAGAAAAAAGATGAAATTATTCTATATTTTATGTATTACAAGTTCACTACTTTATAGTCAGATAAGTGTAGGTGGCACTCCCATAAGTTTTAAAAAAACACTTTCTGCATTACTGGAAACAGTTACAATGGAATCTGTGGATGTTCAATCTCTGCTGGAGGAGGACAAGCTTTCCGGTAAGGATGTACCCTTTCGCTTTGGGCATGGTACTGAAGTGTCCTTCGACCTGATTTCTTCAGGAACTTGGGAAAAGTTATCGAATGGAGATCGAGTATGGAGGCTCGCAGTTAAATCATCTGGAGCATTTTCCATCAATATTATTTATGATGATTTTTTTATGCCGCCTGGTGGAAAATTTTTTGTATACAGCGAAAACAAATCTTATGTCATTGGCGCATTTACTGAAGAAAATAATAAAGCTGATGGAATCTTTGCAACACAGCCTGTACCGGGAGATCATATTATTCTTGAATATATTGAACCTTCTGATGTGGTGGGATTGGGGCGAATTCAATTATCAAGAGTAATCCATGGATATCGTAATCTCTTTGGATTTAAGGATACGCGTGGGTATGGAGATTCGGGGAGCTGCAACAATAATGTAAATTGCCCGGAGGGTATGCTGTGGCAGGACCACAATAGAGCAGTGGCAATGATTCTTACCTCCGGAGGCTCACGTATTTGTACTGGAGCTCTAGTGAATAATGTACAACAGGACCAGACTCAATATTTTTTGACCGCAGATCATTGTTTGGGTGGTAATAATAATTGGATATTCATGTTTAATTATGAAAGTCCCGGTTGTGCTAATCAGGACGGACCCACAAACCAAACAGTACAGGGGTCTGTTCTTAGGGCAAGCAGGTCAACGTCAGATTTTGCATTATTGGAATTGACTGAGACCATACCCTCACTCTATAATGTTAATTATGCTGGATGGTCAGCGGTGGACGTCCCACCTCAAGAGCCGGTTGGAATTCATCATCCCTCGGGTGATATAAAGAAGATATCTTTTGATTATGATGTTGGAATTTCTGATGGCTGGAGTGGAAATGATGGCTCACATTGGCGGGTTTCCAGTTGGGAGGATGGTACTACCGAACCCGGTTCCTCTGGTTCCCCCTTGTTTGATAACAATTATCGTATTGTGGGTCAGCTACATGGTGGGCAGGCATCCTGTTCATTTAACTTCAATGACTATTATGGCAAATTTTCAGCTTCATGGGATTGGGGTGGAAGCTCATCCAATCAGTTAAAGAATTGGCTCGATCCGGAAAATACTGGGACATTAGTTTTGGATAGTTATGATACAGGTTCAGCTGGAGAGCTGTCTTATACACCTGATGTTATACATTTTGAGATGTCAGTAAATGAAACTGATGTGCAAGATCTCCTACTCACAAACGTAGGAGAACCAGAATCTATTCTGAATTATCAGATAGGTGTTTCTTCTTTTTCTGATATTGGTGGTGGACCAGACCAGGAAGGAATGACATGGACCGATTCAGACCTTGAAATAAATCTTGATTATGAATGGATTGAGATTTCCGTTGATGATAACATTATAGCCTTTTCCCATAATGACGATGCTGAAGGGCCATTTGATATAGGATTTGATTTTCCATTTTATGGACAGAATTATGATCAATATATCATTAATCCAAACGGCTGGATTGGATTTGGAAATGATATAAATTCCTGGGATAACAGCACTATTCCTTCATCTGGTGCTCCGAGACCTGCCATCTTTGGATTTTGGGACGACCTCAATCCTGTAAATGATAATTGTAATGAGTACTGTGCAGGGAATATTTATATGCACAGCGATGCCCAAAGAAGCGTTGTGTCGTTTGATGGGGTAGCTCACTGGTGGAGCGGCTATCCAAACAGTTATTATGATTTCCAGATTGTACTGTATCCATCAGGAGAGATACAGCTTAATTACAAATCCATTACTGGAACACACTCCGCCACTATAGGAATGCAGAATGGTTCAGGATCTACTGGACTCCAGGTGAGTTTCAATGATGAATACGTTCACGATGAATTATCCGTGAAGTTTTCTAAAGGACCAGAATGGTTTACTGTGTCACCAATGGAAGGAGAATTGGGATATGGGATGTCAGACAATATCAGTGTAATTGTTAGTACGGAAGATATGTCCCCAGGTGAGTATGAGTGTTATATATCCATAACAAGTAATGGTGGAAATGGTAATATTCCTGTCATACTCACTCTTGGCTCTGGGTCTGTGACCATCAATCAGGATTATTTTCTTGGCTGGAATCTAGTCGGGCTTCCTGTTGTTAGTGAATCAAGTTTTTACATTGATCTGTTTCCAGGAGCTATTCAAAACACGCTGTTCAGTTACATATCAGGGGCAGGATATCAGCAAACCGAAAATTTGGAGTTAGGAAAAGGATACTGGTTGAGGATATCGCAAAACAACACAGCAACATTTACTGGAAATCCAGTGGATGAATTAACTGTTCAATTAATTGAAGGATGGAATCTCATTTCTGGGATATCATATTCAATTTCTCCGGAAACTATTTTAGACCCTGAAGGAATTATTGTTCCCAATACTGTTTACGGCTATGGTCAGGGATATTTTCAGCCACAATATATTGAACCAGCAAAAGCTTACTGGCTGAGAAGTTCCGGTGATGGTGAAATTATAATGTCTTCATCAAGTACTGTTGCAAATCAAAAAACATTTCAGGTTAGTAATAATTTAAACACAATAAGTCTAAATAATACTTTATTGTATTTTGGGGGAGGTGTATCAGAAAAAGAAATTTTTAGTTATAGCCTGCCTCCAAAGCCACCATTTGGTTCAAATGATATTCGTTTTCTGGGAGATTCTAAATTATGCACGACTGATGATTGTGTAATTGATATTATGCAGCTCCCAGGAGGCTCTCTCACCTTTGATTGTAACATCAAAGGTGATGAAAAGTGGGAAATTGTTGATAAAAGTGGAAACGTTTACCCGTGTGAAAATGTTAGTCGTTTGGAAGTTGAGGATGAGTTAACATCATTAGTTCTGAGAAAAAAACCTAGTAACCAAATTCCCTCAGAACTTGTTATTTCCCCAGCTTTTCCAAACCCTTTTAATCCTGTGACGATGATTCAGCTCTCCCTTTCTGAATTGTCAGTCGTAAATGTATCCGTTTTTAATATTCAGGGAAAGCTTATTGAAACTCTTTTGAATCAGGAGATGTCATCTGGTCAACATATGCTAAAATGGGACGCATGGGAGAATCCCAGTGGAATTTACTTTTTACAGCTTTCTACAGAAAAAAGAAAAGAAACACAGAAGTTAGTGTTAATGAAATGATAATTATAATAATTACAATTTTGTTTCAATAAATTACTATTTGATTGAGTTAAAGGATATTCTATATGAGCTCTATGTTTACAACGGTGATGATAGGTGCGTTACTCTTCTTGGTTTATATTTTAGTTGAAATTATCACACTAAAAAAAGAAGTCAGGAAAATATCAAAAATCTCTGACTACCTTTTGAACAAAGTCAAGACCATGAAGAGTGAAAATAAGTAATTCATTGATTAATTAAATAATATTGAAACAATTCACACAAAATTAAAGTTAGTAATACTTAAAAGGATAACCAAATAGGACTGATATGAGCACTAAAATATTTAATCGTATGTTGATGGCATCGAAGCTAGATGTGAATCTCTATGAAGAGGTAGAAGCAGATAAAACCCTCCTAACTGAGGCAATGGTGGTTGTCATTTTTTCAAGTCTTGCCGCGGGACTAGGCTCTTGGTCTATGGGGCTGGAAGGATTACTAACTAATACAATTGGAGAAATCCTGAGTTGGTATGTGTGGGCATTTATTGTTTATTTAATTGGTACAAAGCTCCTCCCAGAGTCCCAAACTGTTGCTGACCATGGTGAACTGTTAAGAACCATTGGATATAGCAGCGCACCGGGAATTATACGCATTTTAAAACCTGTTTTACCTTTTGACGGTGTAATAGATTTTATTGCAAATGGTTGGATGCTTATTGCCATGATTATTGCTGTGAGACAAGCGCTGGATTATAAATCAACCCTGAGATCCGTTGCTGTCTGTGTATTGGGATTATTAGTGAAAATAATCGCATTAACATTTATACTTATTGCACTGAGTTTCCTATCCATCGTGGTTGGGAATGCGATTTAAATTAAATTGAATTCAAACATTTGTATTATCACGGGTGCGACCGATGGAATCGGTAAGACAACAGCGGTAGAATTAGCTGAGAAAGGATTTATTTTAGGACTTGTTGGAAGAGATAGGGGGAAAGGTAAAAAAGTTGTAAAAGAAATTTCAAATTTAACGGGCAATAATGCCATACACTATTTTAATGCAGATCTTTCTCTTATGTCTGAGAATAAAAGGATTTCGTTAGAAATTAAAAATAAATTTCCTGTTATTGATATATTAATTAATAATGTGGGGGCAGCATTTTTCAAAAAGACTTTCACTGAGGAAGGTTTTGAAACCACCTTCGCATTAAATCATTTAAGTTATTTTTTATTTACCAAGCTATTGCTAAAAAATCTTAATAAGCAATGCTCCAGAATTGTGAATGTAGCATCGGATGCCCACTTCGGTGCAAAATTAGATTTCAGCGATATTCAAGGTGTTAAATCCTATGAGGGGTATCCAAATTATAAAAAATCAAAACTGATGAACATTTTATTTTCATACGAACTAGCAGATAGATTAAAAAACACATCTACCACTGTTAATTGCCTTCATCCGGGATTTGTTTCCAGTAAGTTTGGACATAATAATTCAGGGCTAAAAGTTATTTTGTTGAGGATAGCACAAAAACTGCAGGCAATAAATGTAAAAGATGGAGCAAAAACCAGTGTTTATTTAGCTTCATCTACTGATATTGATGTAATTAGCGGAAAGTATTTTTACAAAAAGAAAGTAAAAGAAAGTTCACCTGAGTCTAATGATATAGATTCACGGAAAAGACTCTGGGATATAACTGAAAAACTTTTAGAAGATTTAAGCTAATTTGAAATAATATCTATTAACTCTACTTCGAAAATTAGGCATTCATTTGGACCAATTTTTCCACCACTTCCTCTCCTTCCATATCCCAATTCAGGTGGGATATATAATTCCCATTTAGCACCAACTTTCATCAACTGTAATCCCTCAGACCAACCTTTTATAAGAGAGCGAAGACTAAACTCAACTGGTTCATCTTTTTCAGTAGAACTATCAAAGACAGTTCCATCTAGCCGTTTACCGATATAGTGTACTTTTACACTTCCATTCACATCTGGGCTCTCTCCAGAACCAGAGCGAATTATTTTGTATTGTAAACCACTTGGAAGTTCGGTAACATCTTTTTTGGTTTTGTTTTTATTGAGAAATTGATTACTTTTTTCATTATTTTTTTCTGATAATATTTTTTGCTGTTCAGATTTATTCATCCTCACTTCCATATAGTAATCTCTTAACATCTGCCTCGTTTCATCCTCACTTAGCTGAGAGGCTTCCTCTTTATAACTATCCATAAAACCATTAAAAAACAATTCAGGATTAATATCAAATTCCTGTCTTTTATAAGAAGAACCCAGATTCACCCCCATTCCATAACTTATTGAATCCACTTTTGTGTTGAGATTTATTGAACGGGAATTAATTCTAGTATTTTTAGAGCATGAAATAAAGATGGATACTATTACAAAAATATATAGAGTTTTGTACATTTTTTATTCTTTCTTAATGTGGTTAGTGTTTTGATAACTTGACAGCTGTGCGATACACTAAGAGTTTTGCAGTGCTTTGTAAAATCATTGAAGTTTGGAATCGTACTCCTACAATTCCGTTAGCACCAAGCTCTTTTGCTCTGTCTACCATTCGCTGAATAGATTGTTCCCTTGATTCTGCTAGCATTCCGGTGTATTCCTTAATTTTTCCCCCCACTACAGATCTTAGAACTGCGCTAATGTCTTTACCAATATGCCGTGCTCTGATGGTATTTCCAATTACTGTTCCCAGCGTTTCAATAATGGTATATCCAGAAATATTTTCAGTAGTGACAATAATCATTTTTTCACTCCCCTAAATGGCTCAGAATCTTTGGAGATTTGATTTTCTCGATAGATATCAAGTAAAAACAGTAAAATTCCAACCGTAATAATAAAAATTCCTAATCCAATAATAGGGTGTGAAGTTAAAAATTGAAGAATTATTGTGATAAACTTTAGACTTAAGAGAATGATTCCCCCGGCAATGAGATAAATCGCTACCTTACGCATAAAATTTCCCTAACTTAAAAAGTAAATTCAAATAAAAAATCAATTAATTTTCCAACAGAAAATAAACTGAATCCTACAAAAAACATATCAAATTATCATGCTTTATTCGCTTAGAGAGAGAGATTATAACATAACTGCATTTTTAGGCGGGTATGATAAAAATATTACATATTTAGTTGGAAATAATAGACTTGATAAGGTTTGGTCTGTAGATGCTTCAGTCCCATTAAATAATCTGCCCATAAAACTCCAGGATAAAATAACAGATATTTTAATTACGCATACACATGGTGACCATGTTGCTTATCTAGACCAATATGTGAAAAAGAATCCAAAAGTTAAAATTTATCTTTTTAAGGGTTCTTCGTTTGAAAAACATTGTGAAAAAACCATCACGATTATGGATGGTGATATTTTACCTTTGAATCACATTAAGATAAAAGTTCTTCACACTCCTGGCCATTATCCTGACAGTTGTTGTTTCTTGTTTAATGACTCTTTGTTCACAGGTGATACAGTATTCATTGGAAGGACAGGGAGAACCATTAGTATTGGTTCAAATGTAAGGACATTGTATAAATCAGTTTACAGCAAACTATTAACATTACAGGGGGATATTACTATTTTCCCCGGACATGACTATGGACCTGAGCCCTACTGTTCCATTAAGAAAAATATAAAAATCAGTCCACTGCTTCAAGCTGAGGATGAAGATGATTTTGTTCAGCGTATGGAGGAATATGAGAGAAGTAGACTATCCTGATCTAAGATCTGAATTATCTAATACTGAATTCCAGTTCAAGCAGTTTGGGAAAACATGCAAAACTATAATCATTGCACTTCATGGTTGGACCGGAGATGAACATTCTTTAATTCCTGTTTCTATCGGTGTGAGATTACCTAACTCTCTGTGGGTTTTCCCTCGAGCTCCTTTCAAAGCACAAAATAGTCCCAAAGGATTTTCTTGGTATCAAGAGATTCCTCCTTCGAAGAAAGAAATCTTATTATCTTTTCAAATTATTGATAATATTGTGGATTATTTTAAGGAGCAACTTAATAGAAAAATTAAAATATTTCTATTAGGTTTTTCTCAGGGTGCTGCTCTTTCTGCAGGAGCAGGATTATATTTAAAATCAAAAGTGAATGGAATAATATCAATCGCTGGGTTTATAAGAAAAGACTATATTAATCTTTTGAAAATAAAGTCAAGCCAAAATTTCAGTCCGATTTTAATTTTACATGGTAATAACGATAAAATTGTCCCGATGGAAAAGGGAGTTGAGTTGAAGAATCTATGTGAAGAGTTAGGACAAAGAGTAGAATTTCATACTTATGATGAGAAACATAAAATTCCACTTACAGCTATGAAAATAATTAGGAATTTTATACAAAAATAATTATTGAATTAATCTGATTATAAGGTTTGCAGTTTTCTATCTGAAAATTTAGCATAAAAATATCAATATAATCTTTACTCATTAAATAGTTTCGATTTTAATCATATTTGTGGTACCGGTGATTCCAACGGGAATACCCGCTGTCATAATAAATTGCTCTCCCTCTTTAATGATACTATTTTCAATTAAAAACTTTCTGCAAAATTTAAGCATCTGATCTGTTGATTTATATTTTTTAACCTTTACTGGTGTGACCCCCCAAGATAGAGATAATTTTCTATAAACTTCTTCCGATGGTGTCATTGCAAATATTAATGATGATGGCCTAAAACTAGACATTGTATTCCCTGTACTTCCTGACTCAGTCATAATAATCATTATTTTTAAAGATAAATCTTTTGCCATCTCAAAGGCAGATGCACAGATCGCATTTCTAGAGTTCGTTTTATCTGGTGATGGAATTAAGTTGAAAAACTCCTCATTTTCTAATATCTCATTTTCCACATTAGACGCTATTGACTTCATCATTCTAACACATTCAAGAGGGAATTTACCTATAGCCGTTTCCCCAGATAGCATGATTGCATCAGAACCATCATAAATTGCACTTGCAACATCGCTCACCTCTGCTCTAGTGGGTATAGGATTTTCTATCATTGATTCCAGCATTTGTGTTGCAACAATGACAGGTTTACATTTCAGGTTGCATTTTCGAATAATTTTTTTCTGTAGTGTTGGAACTTTCTCAAGATCTAATTCTAATCCAAGATCCCCTCTTGCAACTAGAATTCCATCAAACGCATCTATGATATCAGCTAAATTTTCTATAGCTTCAGATTTTTCTATCTTTGCAATTATTGGAATTTGATGTTTAGATTTATTCAATAATTGATCAATTATTGCCCTGTCACTTGCAGACCTGACAAAGCTCATAGCGATCCAATCTAGATTTAGTTTAATTGCCAAATTAACAAATTTTAGGTCCTGTTTTCCTGCAGTTGGTAGATTAATATCTAGACCAGATATATTTACTCCTTTTCGTGGGAATACACTTCCTCCATTTTTTGCTTTAATCAATAATTGAGAATGAGAAATCATTTTTTGAACTGTAAATGAAAGTTTCCCATCATCTATCTTAACCTTAGCCCCTTTTTTAATGTTTTTAAACTTCAGCTTATGATTAAGTGATATATCAGCTTGTAAACCCAGCGTATATAAATCCCCTCTCTTAATAGTGATAGTTTCATTATTTGTGGTTCTAATTTTGGGGCCTGGTAGATCCATCATAATTGAAATACTTTTATCTAATCTTTTTGAAATATCTCTTATATTTCTTACCAGTTCATCAATATTCATACTTTCATTGTAATGAGACATATTTATCCTTGCAACATTCACGCCAGCAACTATCATTTTTTCTATAATTGTTTTTGCTACAGTTGCAGGACCAAAGGTCGCTACAATTTTGGTACGTCTAATGTTCATGTCTTAATATTATCACTCCATTCTAACGTTTATTGCCCGATCACCTTTCATATCAAAATCTACATCAAACAACACCCTCTGCCCTTCTCTTAGTCCTTTGTTTTTTAGGTGTTCACGAAGACCACTGATATGAAGGAAATAATCCTCGCCATCATCTCCGGAAATAAACCCAAATCCTCTGCTTGTGTCGTATTCTTTGACTGTTCCTGATTTCATATATTTCCCCTTATTAATTTATTTGATAATGTAATCGTATTTGAAAATCGAGGTACTTTGATCCTCCTTTACCTTGAATACCCGCTTGGCTTCTAGGAAATGTGACAAATGGAACTCCGAGACTTTTATGAAAATCTCTTAGTTCAAAATATATTGTGTAGCAATCTTTTATTCTGTATTTAATACCTGCTCCAAAAATGAACAATGCATCTTTTTCATCTTCAATAAATCCGATGTCGATAAGAGTATATCCTTTTGCCTTTTCATTGACTTTTAGTGTTAATTCAACTCCAGGGCTAATATTAATTAAGTTGCGAGAACTATCTACACTATTATGATGAAGAGCAGTATTTAGAATGTTTAACCTAATTCCGTAATTAGGAGTCATTTTCCAGAGGGAGGAGATTGTAAAAGATTGAGAGTTGGTGAATACGGTTCTTGGCATAAAGTACCCTAGGCCCATTCCTATTTCAAATGATTGAGTAAACTCTGTACGTTTGCCTTTAGTATTTTCAAATCCTAACAAGATATTCGAAAGAAAAATGAAAAGAAAGTATAATCTAATTTTTATCATTAATAAGAAATCTTCTCATTCATATTGTAATACATAAATGACCAAATATCTGCCTGTTCCTCAATGTATTTAGAAGTGGGTTTCCCTGCTCCATGACCTGCTTTTGTTTCAATTCTTATTAATAGTGGATTTGGATTGTCCCATTTTTTTTCTTGAATAGTAGCAGCATACTTAAAGGAATGTGCTGGAACAACTCTGTCATCATGGTCTGCAGTAGTAATCAAAGTAGCCGGGTAAATTTGATTGGTGTTTATATTATGAAGAGGGGAATAAGATAATAGGTTATAAAAATGGTCAGAATCATCACTGCTTCCATATTCAACTGCCCATGCCCATCCTATTGTAAAAAGATGATAGCGAAGCATATCCATAACACCCACTGCAGGAAAAGCAACCTTGTATAAATCTGGGCGTTGATTTATAACAGCACCTATTAAGAGCCCACCATTAGAACCTCCTCGTATAGCAAGTTTTTCAGGAGATGTATAGCCGGATTGGATTAAGAATTCTGCACCTGCAATAAAATCATCAAATACATTTTGTTTATTTTCAAGCATTCCAGACTTATGCCAGTTGTCTCCATATTCACCGCCACCTCTTACACATGCGAGGGCGTAAACTCCTCCATTTTCTAGTAAAATGATATTAGAGGAACTAAAAAATGGTTGCATACTGATGTTGAATCCTCCATATGCGTATAGTAATGTTGGATTTGACCCATCCATCTTGATGGATTTATCATGAGTTATGAAGATTGGAATTTGCGTTCCGTCTTTACTTGGATAAAATGTTTGTGATGTAACTAAATTATTTGGCGAAAATGCTATTCCAGATGTCTTATAAACTTCAGAACTCAAAGTGTTTAAATTGAATCTGTATATTGTTTTGGGTTGATTAAAGGTTTCGAAACTGTAAAAGACCTCTTGGGAATATTTCTTCCCACTAAAACCACTCAAGCTACCTGGTGAAGGTAGTTGTACTTCCTGAATAAAGTCGCCACCATGAGTATAGACAAATGCCTTGTCTTGAGCATTAACCATATAAACAGCGATGAGTTTATCTCCAGCGAATGAAACTGTTTGAAGAGTGTGTTCACTCTCGGGAAGGATCTCAATCCAGTTTTTCATTTCAGGTTTATCCAATGTAAAGGAAACCAGTCGATTTTTTGGTGCATTGCGGTCTGTCACCATATAAAATGAATTACCTATATTGTGTACTATTCCATGTTCTCCCTCAAAATCAGAAATGACCGATAAGAAAGAGTTATTGGGTTTAGTTATTTTTTTTATTGCTACCGTATTTCCGTGAGTTCCCTTGGATTGGTATAAGATCAAAAATTGATTATCCTCGGTTGTACTGACATAAGGTGAATGTCTTGGATTTTCAGGATCTTCAAAAATTAATATATCTGAATTTTGGTCTGTGCCTAATTTGTGAAAATAAACTTTGCTGTTTTCATTTGTCCCTGATAATTCTTCCCCTTCCATTGGTTTTGGGAAAGTAGAATAGAAAAATCCTGATTCAGCCCAAGCCATCCCTGAAAATTTTATCCATTTAATATGATCTCCAAGATTTTTCCTCAAATTTAAATCTAAAATATGAAATTCTTTCCAGTCTGAGCCGGATGAACTAATAGCATATCCGAGATATCGGCTGTCATGGGAAAAATAAATACCACTTATTGCAACTGTTCCATCATCAGAGAATGTGTTTGGATCTAGCAGAAGTTTAGGTTCAGAACCTATCTCATCTTGAACATAAAGCACCCATTGATTTTGTAATCCATCATTTTTATAAAAATAAAATTTATCCCCTTCTTGAAAGGGAGTTGAATACTTTTCGTAATCATTTAATTCTGTAAGCCTTTCTTTTATTTTATTTCTGTATGAAATTTTATTTAAAAAACGATTTGTGGTTCTGTTTTGGGAATTGACCCATCTTTTGGTCTCCTTAGATTGGTCATCTTCAAGCCAGCGGTAGGGGTCCTCAATTTGAACACCATGATATGAATCTACGACATTTACTTTTTTTGATTTTGGATAGAAATATCTGGGATGATTCACAAATTTTGAAAAGACGAATATTGAGATGATCACAAAGATCAGAAAGATTGATGTTAATTTTTTTTTTATTTGTATCATGTTACCACCCCTCGGCTATAAGTAAATTCCTGAATAATTTCTCCAGAAGTATCCCATTGGATAAATTTCCCATTCATTTCTCCATTTTTAAAAAAACAATCTAATTTTTTGATTCCGTTATCATGCCAATGGGTACATTTTCCATTTTGGATTCCATGAATGAATTGTTGATTTTTTTTCAGATTTCCCTTATCATTCCATTCAAACCAATCTCCGTGATACTTACCATTTTCATATTGAATTTTAAATGCTTTTTCTCCATTAGGATACCATTGTTTACACAGTCCGTGTCGTAATCCATTTTGGTATCGGAACTCTGATTCTATTTGGCCATCTCTGGACCATCTTTTCCACATATTATCTTTCTTTCCATTTTCGTAGGTACCTTCTTCTTTCTTTCGGTTGTTAGAAAACCATGTCTGAAATTTGCCACAACGAACTCCCATTTTGTATGTAATCAAAGATTTCCTTTTTCCATTGTCATACCAAGCTTCCCAGGTACCATTTTGTTCTCCATTTATAAATGTACCGTCTTCTTTTTTATGTCCGCTTGTAAACCAGCTTATTTGTTTTCCTTGGGGGACATCATCTTTAAAAATATTTTTCTGGATCAACCGTCCATTTTGATGCCACATTTTCATTGTTCCTGTTTTTCGTCCCTCAGCAAAATGAACTTCTTCCAGTTCTTTACCATTTTTGTGATACTTTCTCCAAGTGTCTACCTTTTTCCCATTTCGGTAAAATCCATTTAAACACACATTCCCATTATGGTTCCACCGCTTGATAGAGCCATTGAGAACACCATACTCAAAATGTGATTCTTCTTTCTTTTGGTTGGTGTTATCCCAAGAAATCCATTTTCCATATTTTTGTCCTTTTTGATATTTCCCATGTTCTTTCAGTATCCCATTTGGATACCAGCGTTTAGATACACCATCTTTCTTCCCCGAAAACCAATTTTGTTTATGCCGTATCTTCCCATTATTATAGTTATCAATCCATAACCCATGTTCCTGGCCGTTTTTATATTCACCTTTCTGCAATATAATTCCATCTGAATTCCACACACTAAACCTTCCATGTTGTACACCACAGTTAAATCTTTTTTTTTCCTGTTTTTTCCCAGAAATAAACCATTTAATTGTATGTCCCTGTTTTAATCCATCTTTATTTAATTGGACAAACGTCTTCATTAATCCGTTTGAATGACATTCAATTTTCACTTGGCTAGTATTTTGAAATGATAATTCTATCGAATATTTTGATATCTTTTTAGAAAGAATCCAACCTAAATCTAAATATTCCTCCTTAAGGGTTTGTAGATTTTTTGGTGTTTCAGATGTAATTATTGTAGTTAAAATAGGCTGATTCACAAGAGTATTTCAAATATAATTATCTTAATGGCAATCCAATTTTAGACTAATTGTTATATAAATTAGATAATAAAATTTAAAAACTATAAAATTGAAATTACTATTTTTAGATGAGAAATTTTGTACAGGATTTTTTTGTAGATTACAAAACTTTTGAATAAACTCAAAAAGTGTACCCCGGACAGGATTCGAACCTGTGGCCCACAGCTTAGAAGGCTGTTGCTCTATCCAGCTGAGCTACCGGGGCATAAAACATAAAATTAGAATTATTAAAATACAGAACCTCTAAATTTCCAATTTATTAAATCTTCCGATATATAAATATCTCCAGATTGTGTAGTAGATGTAAAATATTGTTTAATATCATCAGCATAAGCTGTTCGTGCAAGACTTACAAAATTTACTTTTTCATCAATACGACCGATATATTCTATCGTTTCCCCAATTTTCTGAGGGTTTATATTTTCTAGTTTATAAAGATTTCCATAGTTGGTCATAAAAACAAAACCCGTTATTCTAGGTGCAAGACCAAAGCTGTAAACTTCCACATCTATTACTATTTCGGATGAATCCTGAGCAACTATATTTTCTAATTTTAATAATAATTCTTTTGGTAAACTTTCCCCATCTTTACCTTTTTTCCCCTTTTCTCCCTTTTCTCCCTTTTCTCCCTTTTCTCCTGGTGGGCCTTGCGGTCCAATTTGACCAGGTTCACCTTTTTCCCCTGGAATCCCCTGTACACTTTTAACTGCACATCCTGTGTTTAAAAAAAAGGTCAGTATAAAAAATATTAATACTCTCATATTTCCGGAAAAATATATGGTAATGCTCTAGAGTAAGCCATAAACATTATGATTAGTAATTCACTTGTCAATGCTGTTATAAAAAAGAATGTAGATCGACGAATATAATTATTTTTGGCTTGATTTATTTTTCCTAAAGAAAATACCTGTTCGGCAAACATTGAGTATAATTCTTCTTCATCATTTGACTTAGACTTTAGATAATCAGAATATTCTTCTGGAGAGCTGAAATGACTGATCCCAGAAAAAAAAGTAGGACTTAGTTGTTTAGCTTCTTCTTTATTAAAACCTTTCAATGATTTTATGCGAAACCTAGGAATAATTACTCTCACCAAGTTATACATGGTACCAATCGCAGCAGTAAAATAAATCATCATTAGAGTAAAGGTAATCCCATTCATTTGTAGCTTAGGAAAATGAATAACAAAAAACACCATAAATACCCCTAATATTGATAATAGAGTTAGTGCCTTCTGGTCAGTTCGCTGAATAATTTGTTGTTCCCCATCCAATATTTGTAATAATGCCTGTAAATGATAGTTTGCCATAAATTTATCTTATAAGTTTTCCTTGAGATTAAATATCCATTATGAACAGAGTGCTCAATAAATACAAAATTACCAAAATTTTTGCATAAAATGTAATCCCAGATTCAAATAGAATTAACCTTATTTATATTTACATTTCTATATTAAGAATAGTAAATTTGAAATGCATTAATATGGTATATGATTTGGTGAGATTATAATCGAATCTATTTTTAGTTTCTCGACGAGAAAACACTTGACACATATCTGTATCATAATGTACACTCGTTCAATGAAGTTCCTTCAATAAAAACATTTTAATAACCTTTAATCAAGGAGTAATTATGGCAGAAGTTGTTAAGTCTACTGGCGTTTCAAAGGAAAAAGGATATCTATACTATCTGGGTAAAGATGGTAATGTATGGCGTTCCAAAATGTCCAGGGGCAAAAAAGGCGGTGGAAATGCTGAGCAGGTAGCGAGTGCTGGTGTTCAACGTGAATCAGGATATCTATATTTTATTGATAAAAACGGAGATGTTTCCAGATCACCAATGGCTAGAGGAAGGAAGTAAACTTTCCACAGTGAATTAAAAAGGTCTTCTTATGAAGGCCTTTTTTTTTACAGAAAATATCTTAAATTGAATAATAATACTCAACAGATTAACAATCTTCTTTTTTTTATATTCTTAATTTTAATCGGATCTTTAAAATCTGATTCTATTCATTCAATTAAAATTATTGGAAATAACCATACTAAAGCCAAAATCATTTTAAGAGAAATTCAACATCCTGTTCCAGGCGAAATTGATTCAATCATAATGGAAACTGATAGAAACAGGATTTACAATCTTGGAATATTTTCAACTGTTAATATATCAGCAATAGACTCTATCTATACTATAACCGTTGTAGAAACATTTCGAATTATACCATTTCCAATGGTTGATTATGATGAAGGAAAGGGGTTTTCTTACGGTGGCGGAATGACAGATCTCAATTTTAGAGGATTAAATGAAAAACTGACTTTTGGTATCCTTTTTGGAGAAGACCAAACCTGGTTTTTAAATTTTATAGATCCTTGGATTAGAGGTAATCATGTATCTTTGAAATTAGGGCTGTATGACTATCATACAGATGGTATGGTTTATGCATACAATTACAGAGAAAAGGGGGGATTTGTAGGAACAGGATTTTACAAAAGTGCTAACCATAAATTTGATTTAAAATTAGGAGCTGAATCTATAACATTGGACACAACAGATGTTAAACAGTACGGTCGCTGGATTTTAAATGATTTTTTTTCTAATTATCAATATTTCTATGCTGAATTCAATTATCAACTTGATACCCGCGATGTATATATTGATCCAACAAAAGGGCAACATTTTGTTTTCAATATTTTACCTCGATTTGGATTGTATAAAACAAAGGGATATCATCAATACAAGATTAAGTATGCTCGTTATATAAAATTATATAGTACATATGGAGATCCAGTTTTCTCAACGAAATCTGAATTATTTATTCAAAATCATCAAGAAGTACCTCCGTTCTCCTTTGTGTACATTGGAGGAGAAGATTATGTAAGAGGATATTCTCCAATTCCATGGCAAAATCCAGAATCCATTTCAGTTAACATAGAAGGGGTTCATGCCCTCTATCAGAGTTTCCAGATCCAACATACACTGTTTCCAAAGAAAGATTTTGGAGGAATAGAAATAGGGATTGATGCTGTTTATTTTTTTGACTTTGGTTTGGCTTTTAAAGAAATAAATTCTTTTAATTTTGAAAATGGTGTAACTGGACTTGGATTCGGTTTTCGATTCTTTACATCAGGTATAGGTGTTATTGGAATTGATTTTGGATTTAATCCATCAGGTTCTTACTTCGTCCATCCGACCTCAGGTAATTAAACTAAGTGTTTCGTCGGAAAATCATAGCTTTTTTAAATTGGTTCTCATTTCCATTGCGCAATCGGACAATATTGCTCCTGTGAGTATAAATCACAAACCATGGTACGAACAAAGAAAAGATCAGTAAAGAAAGTGACGGAGATGAGAATGTCGTGACAACTGGTATAAGGAATAGAAATATTGGCAAGGTGGAGGAAGCTAAAATTGAGCCAACTGATACATAGCCGGTTAAAACCAAAACAATTATAAACACAAGCAGACATAGGGGAATTGCAATAGGAAAAAGAGCAATCAACATCCCCCCTAATGTCCCTACTCCTTTACCACCTTTAAATCCTGCAAACATTGGATAAGTATGTCCTAATACTGCAAAAAACCCACATAATATTTGGAGTATCCCTAAATCATCTATGGGGACACTAGATAAACTAATTTTTGCATAAACCGCAGCAGGTAACCATCCTTTGAAAACATCGACAATAACAACAATTAGAGCAGGCTTCCATCCCAAAACACGAAAAACGTTTGTCCCTCCTGCATTTCCGCTACCATGTTCCCGAATATCAATCCCTGATGATACTTTCCCAACAATGATACTAGTAGGAGTGGAACCGGTAATATAACTTATAAATAATAGAAAAATTACATTGAACCATGGACTTAACATTTAATTAATCACCTTGAATCTGTGTTGCAATGACCATCCCACCAGGGCCTGAATGAGCTCCTA
Organism: Fidelibacterota bacterium UBA2986; assembly: GCA_002346675.1. GTDB lineage: Bacteria > Fidelibacterota > Marinisomatia > Marinisomatales > AB-629-J13 > AB-629-J13. The sequence goes on along the minus strand of DEAI01000008.1, from coordinate 50,092 downwards.
ATGCTGGACCAATTTCTGATATAAACACATTGTTTTTGCCAATTCTTTTTGAAAACTCTTCTTTATATTCCAGAGCAATCTCCTCACAGTTTGCATGCGAGATACCAATTCTCAATGGCTGTTCAAAGTTGGTAGATTTTTCAACATAATGTTTAAATTTTTTGATGATATTTTTTCTACCGAATGTTTTACCCACTGACTTTATCCCTCTTGGTGTAAAAGATAAAACTGGATTTATTCTTAAAAGATCAGCAATTTTTTTAACGGAATTTGGAACTCTACCTCCGCGTACACCATATTCAAGAGTTTTCAATCCAAGGTAGAGAGACGTATTTTTTATGGCATGATTTGCAATAATTAGAATTTCCTCAATTGATTTCCCTGCTTTGACCGCCTCGGCAATTCTGATAGCAATTAATCCAATTCCGATGGATCCATTTCTCGAATCTAATATAGAAATTGGCATATCATCCATTTTTTGAGCAGCTAGTGTTGCAGACTGAAATGTTCCACTAAGATTCGCAGGGATATGAAGGGAAATAGCTTGTTTGTAATGGCTAGATAATAATTGATATTGACGTAAAAAATCCCCTGGTGTAGGTTGAGAGGTCTGAGGATGATGGGGGTTGGAATCCAATTTTTCCCAGAACTCACTGGAAGTTATAGTAACCTTATCCACAAAATGTTCATTTCCAAAATTTAATCTTACGGGGATCATATGGATATTAAACTCTCGCAGATTTTTTTCAGAAAGATCACAACCAGAATCTACTAAAACAGCAATATCTTCATGAATCCCATGAGCATCATGTTGTTGACGTAACATATCATCAGCTTTTTCATCGGAAACTGTTCCTAATTCTTGACACAGATTAATTACTTTTTTGGGGTGGTCTGTATGTATATGTACTTTTAATTTTGATGCGGTTCCAGCTACAACGATTGAATCTCCGATATCATTAAGCCGATTTTTTAATCTTGAGCGGTTAAGTTCATTTCCCTGTATAAGACATTCAGTACAAAATCTATATTTTTCATTAAATGAAATAGATTCTATATTTGTTGGTGGATTTTTTATTTCAACAATTTTTTCTTCAACAGTTCCACTTTTGATAAATTTATTGATTCCTTCAAGAATATCTACAAATCCCTGTGCGCCAGCATCAACGACACCTGCTTTGGAAAGAACGTCCAGCTTGTTTGTTGTTGCTCTTAAAGATTTTAAAGATTCACTTAATCCAAGGTTTAAAATTTTTTTAAAATCAGGAACTGTAGCGCTCATTTTATGAATTGTGTTTACCCAATCAGTGATTATAGTTAAAATAGTTCCTTCTTTGGGATTCATAAGTGCATCATATGAAAATTCTTTTGCTAGATTAAGAGCTTCAGCGAACTCTATAACTGAAATTTTAGTTTTGTTTTTTACCCCTTCCGCAAATCCTGCAAAAAACTGAGCTAGGATTGCTCCTGAATTTCCCCTAGCATTATTTATGGTTAATTCTGCTATTTCTTCAGCAGTATGAGATATAGAAGCATTTTTACGAGATTTATAACTGTTTTCAATTGAAGATAATGTGAAACCCATATTGGTTCCTGTATCGCTGTCTGGAACCGGAAAAACATTAATTTTATTCAAATAATCCTGTCTGGATAAAAGTCTCCTTACTCCAGCGGATAAGGTGCGGTGAAATCTTTCTCCATCAATGTAATGTAATCCCAAGATTAATTTCCTTATTTTAGCTTATGTGTTTTAGGAGCCAACATTCCTCCTGAAATTACACTTTTCAAAGCTTCTTCAACATTTAAATTTGTTTCTATAGCATCTGATTTAGGAAGCATTATGAAAACTCCAGAAGTTGGATTAGGTGTTGTTGGAACAAACAAATGATAAAATTCAACGCTATTTTCGTTTTCTGAGTCTCCTGTCACAAAGGCTAACGTCCACAAATTTTCTCTTGGATATTGAATGTATACTACACTCTGAAAATTTTTTCCAGTAGTCCCCGAAAAGGCCTGAGTGATCTGTTTTATTGTAGTGTAAATTGTATTTACTAAGGGAATATTTTTAAAAAGAGTTTCTAACCAGTTTAAAATTTTTTTCCCTAAAATATTCGTAACAAATAATCCTAAAAAATAAACCAAAAGTAAGGTTAATAGAATCCCCAACCCTGGAATATAGATTTCCATTCTTTTAAAGATGGGAGAGCTAAGATTATCTAAAAATACAAAAATTACTTTTAGAAAATAAAAAGTAAGAGCAACCGGAGCTATAGTGAACAATCCAGTTAATATGATTCTTCTAAAATGGGAAATCATAAAATTAATTTAATAAATTTTGATTTTGTTTTTCATGTTCCAAAAGAAAAACTTTTCGTTCTATTTTTCCGCCGTAACCACCAATGCTTCCGTTATGTTTAATCACTCTGTGGCAAGGAATTATTATAGGGATTGGATTTTGTGCATTTGCGTTTCCAACAGCCCGAGCTCCAGTAAGATTTCCTGATTTAATAGCAATTTCCTTATAAGAGGCTGTCTCCCCGTAGGGAATAGTCATAACTGTATTTAGAGTTTTTCTGTAAAACAAAGGTAGATTCAAATCCAGATTTAATTCAAAGTCAATTCTATCGCTACGAAAATATTCTTTTAGTTGTCTTTCACAACCAGAAGAATCGGAATTTTCCTTTCGCAATTTAGAATTTGGAAATTTTTTCAATAGAGAATCACTGAATGGTTTTTCTTCAGAGAATAAAACAGAGCAAATTCCTTTTGATGTATGTGCCAAAGCAAGCAGACCAAAAGGAGAATCTGTTTCAGAATAAAATATTTCTTTTCTATTGTTTATGCTCATACCTAAAAGCAGGTTTTAATTTAGGTATCACAACTAATTCATTCCATTAACTATAGGTGAGATAGTTTTCTGATAACTTAATAGAAGTATAGGTGACATCTATGCCAGATGTCTTAGGAAATTTATTTGTTCTGTTTTCCCTTATTCAGATAAACAACACACGGACTGGCGACATAGATACTTGAATAGGTCCCAACAATGACGCCTACCATCATAGCAAAGGCAAAACCATGGATAACCTGGCCACCAAATGCCCAAAGAATAAATACAACTATAAATGTAGTAAGAGAGGTAACAAGAGTGCGGCTGAGGGATTGATTGATAGATTTATCAACCGTATCAATATATGGAGCTCGTTTGTTTGATTTAATATTCTCTCTTATCCTATCAAAAATGATGATAGTATCATTTAAAGAATAACCTACAATTGTTAAAAAAGCTGCGATTATAGGTAGAGATATTTCATATCCTAATACAGAGAAAATTCCAAGAGTTATCAGTACATCGTGTGTTAATGCTGCAATAGCACCAAGTGCAAAATTAAATTCAAATCGGACAGAAATATAAAGTAAAATCAAAATTAGTGCAGATACAATTGCCATGACAGCTTTTCCGCTTAATTCTGCTCCTATTTTTGGCCCAACTTTTTCTATTGTTAAAATAAAATCTTTAGATTCCTGTGGTATAGAATTGGGAAAGGAGTTAGTGAGATGCTTGATAACAGTTTGAGTAAACTGGTTTCCTTTACTTTCTTTAGGAGAAAGGCGGATTGCCACGTTAGTGTTTTCTCCAAAATGTTTCATTTCCTCTTTACTTAAATCAAAACTTTCACCTTCCACTGTAACAGTCTGGAGAGCAGTACGAATCTGTGTTATTTCCATTGGTTTGGTAAACTGCACTGCTATCAATGTACCTCCTTGAAAATCAATGCTTAACTTTGGTCCTTTATTTACCATAAGTGAAACCAGGCCTACACATATTATCAACAGCGACAAAATTGTAGTTGACCTTGTATGACTCATAAATTTTATGTGAGTTTCTTTTATAATTCTCATATACTGAGTGATTTTAATTTCCGTCCCTTAGTCAGGGAGTTAAATATAGTTCGTGTGACAAAAATGGCGGTGAACATGCTGATTAAAATCCCCCAAAAAAGAACGGTTGCGAATCCTTTCACAGGACCAGTTCCAAATTGAAATAAAACAAGAGCCGCAATAACAGTGGTTATATTTGCATCAATAATTGCAGTAAGAGCTCTACTATAACCTGCACCAATGGCAGTTTTTGCTGTTTTACCTTTTCTTAATTCTTCTCTTATTCTTTCAAAGATAATGACGTTTGCATCAATAGACATACCCACAGTCAAAATTAGTGCAGCTATTCCAGGAAGAGTTAATGTAGCTTTTAGCGATGCCAAGACTGCCAAAACCAGAAGCAGATTCCATACTAATGCAAGATCAGCAATTGAACCTGCAGCGCGATAGTAAATAAGCATAAAAACAAGGACAAGAATCAATCCTACAATTACTGAGCGAGTGCCTTGTCTAACGGAATCTGACCCCAAAGATGGTCCAACAATTCGTTCCTCAATAATATTGACTGGTACCGGAAGAGCTCCTGCTCTTAGAACAATGGCAATATCTTTGGCTTCATTCATATCTTCAAATCCCTCTATCTGCGTCCCGCCATCTATGATTTTTTCTCGAATAAAAGGTGCCATATGAACTTTATTATCCAAAACTATAGCAACTCTCCTACCAATATTTGCACCTGTAATCCTACTCCACTGTTTTGCTCCATCATTATTCATATCCAATAGCACTACTGGCTGACCCGCAGATGTGCCAGCTTGGCTACCAATTTGTTCTCTTGCCTCTTCAATGACTCCGCCAGTCAGCTCTGGAGCACTTTCAAGATGATAGAGTGGAACTATTTTTTCTTCGGCCCCATCTACATTGGTAAAAGTTTCAGTTTCATTTCCAAATACCAGTTGCCCATTTCCTGATTCTAGTAATGATTTTACATCTGGTAATGATATAATTTTTTTCAATGCATATATATTTTTTTCAGGAACACCTATGTCCCCTCCAAGGTTTCTCAGCAGAGATGAAAATGGGCGCTCTTCAAACAATCTTTGATCTACAACAGCAGATGATGTATCATTCTCTGATCCCTCCTCACCAAAAAGTTCACTTACCGGGATAGTTTTATCATCACTTACAATTGATTCCTGGTTTATATTAGAGGTATCTCTGACTTCTTCTCTAACTAAATCTTTTATCTCGTCCCTTCCCTTCATCAATTTATCAATTTTCAGGTTAAGTGAATTGGTCAGCTCCCCATTTTTTAATAGATAAAATTCAAGTAAAGCTGTACTTTGGAGTAATGACCTAGCTCTCTGTGAATCTTGTATCCCTGCTAACTCAACTATTATTCTATTACTTCCTTGTTTTTGTATGGTAGGCTCAGAAACACCAAATTGATCCACTCTATTTCTTAAGATTTCAAGTACCCTATTGATAGCGTCATCCGATTCATCACTTAATCGTGAAATGATATCATCAATATTTGAACCATATTCATGGTAATATCGAGACAATCTTAAATTATGTTTTGTAACAGCTTTTCTAAATAGATCAAAAAAGTTAGCATCTGGTGTGTTCGCAAATACAGATAATTCCTCAATGATTTTTTCGAATGATTTATCAGTATTCACTGCTAAGTTAGATACCAATGCAGGCAGATCTACCTCTAGGACAATATACATTCCTCCCTTTAGGTCTAATCCTTGACGAATCACCTTATCCTCAATAAGTTCCATTTTTCCTTCTTCTCTCAAAGTTTCTTTTTCTTCCTCAGAGAGAGTTTGAAACTTTATTGAAGGCCAAATAGAATAAAGTGCCCAAATAAACACTAAACCAATAATGATGTATCTGGGTGTTTGTGAATTACTCATTTTTTGTTAGAAATAATATATGTTTATATTAAAAAAAAGCCCACAAATTTAAACTAATTGATTTTAAAAAGGCAAAACTTTATTCTTGTCACTCTATAAAAAATTAGATTGAGGGCATTTTATTCTAATTACTTCAAATAGCTTTTATCTTTTTACCCACACTTACAAATTCTTCTACAGCTTTATCTAGATGATATTTATTCATTTCTGCAGATATTTGCACTCTGATCCGCGCTTCATTTTTTGGGACAACTGGATAGAAAAATCCAATAACATAGATACCATATTTTAATATTTCTGTTGCTAGTGTCTGAGCTAGTTTAGCATCATAAAGCATAACAGGGACAATAGGATGTATCCCAGGTTTTATATCAAACCCTGCTTCCATCATTTTTTTGCGAAAATAGAGAGTATTGTTCTCTAGTTTATCCCGAAGCTCTGTTGTAGACGAAATTAGTTCAAAGGCTTTGATTCCTGCGGCTGCAATTGCCGGAGCTAACGTATTGGAAAACAAATAGGGCCTTGATCTCTGACGTAAAAGATCAATTATTTCTTTTCTCCCTGTGGTAAACCCACCTGAAGCACCACCAAGGGCTTTTCCAAGTGTCGATGTTATGATATCAATTTTATTCAGGATTCCATGAAATTCCCCGGAACCTCTACCTGTTTTTCCTATAAACCCTGTTGCATGTGAATCATCCACCATGACAAGAGCATTGTATTTTTCTGCGAGATTTGTTATTTCATCTAACCTGGCAATGAATCCATCCATTGAAAAAACTCCATCGGTTGCAATTACCCTAAATCTTGCACTCTGAGTTTTTTGCAAAATGGTTTCCAACTCATCCATATCACTATTTGCAAAACGATATCGCTGAGCTTTACATAACCGTATGCCATCTATGATAGAAGCGTGATTCAATGTATCACTAATAATAGCATCTTCAGGCTCAAACAGAGTTTCAAATAATCCTCCATTAGCATCAAAACAGGATGTGTAAAGAATAGTATCATCAGTTTCAAAAAATTGTGAAATGCTATTTTCCAACTCCAAATGTAAGTCCTGTGTTCCGCAAATGAAGCGAACGGAAGAAAGTCCAAAGCCATGCTTTTCTAAGGCCTCTTTTGCAGCCTTTTTTATTTGAGGGTGATTAGATAATCCTAAATAATTATTTGCACAAAAATTGAGTACTTCTCCTCCTTCTCTAGTTTTTATCGAAACGCCTTGAGGTGTCACAATAGTTCTCTCCGTTTTGTACAGACCCTCTTGCTGGATTGATTGGAGAATTTTTAAATAATGAGTTTTTGGATGTTCCATCAGCTTACCATTCCATTATTACCTTTCCACAGTTTCCAGATTCTATAGCTTCAAATGCATTTTCAAACTTATCTGCAGAAAATCTATGGGTGATAATTGGCGAAACATTTAATCCGCCACGTATTAGCTGGGTCATTTTATACCACGTTTCATACATTTCTCTACCATATATTCCTTTAAGATGGAGGCCCTTGAAAATTATTTTATCCCATGCGATAGTTGTGTCATTGGGTAAAATTCCGAGAAGCGCTATTTTTCCGCCATGGTATAAATGATGGACCATCTCATTCAATGCCTCAGGATTTCCTGACATTTCTAATCCGATATCAAATCCGGAATCAATTCTTAAATCTTGATAGTAGTCTATAATTTTTTCTGTTTGAATATTTATAGCTGCGTCTGCTCCCATAGTTTTTGCTAGTTTTAGGCGAAAATCATTAATATCTGTAACCACCACATTTCTAGCACCTATTTTTTTACAGACAGCTGCAGCTATACACCCGATCGGTCCTGCACCAGTAATAAGAACATCTTCAGCAACCATTTCAAAGCTCAATGCGCAGTGGACGGCGTTACCCAAGGGGTCAAAAAAGGATGCAATATCTGTTTCAATATCCTTATGTACTGGCCAGACATTTCCTTCTGGGATGGTCATATATTCTGCAAAGGCACCATCACGGTGAATCCCTATGCCAACGGTCTTGTGACATAAATGCTTTTGACCCGCTCTGCAGTTTCGGCAATAACCACAGGTAATATGTCCTTCCCCTGATACAATATCTCCAATTTGATAATGGGTTACACCATTACCCACTCCTGCAACTTCTCCTACAAACTCATGCCCTATAGTGATTGGTAGTTTTATATTATTCTGTGCCCATTCATCCCATTTGTAAATATGTAAATCAGTTCCACAAATAGCTGTTTTTAGAATTTTGATTAACACCTCATTTGTCGATGGTTCAGGTTGATTAATATTTTCTAAGGAGAGACCGGCTTGGGGATGTGTTTTACAAATTGCTTTCATTACAAACTAAAGTTACATCTAAGTTGTGGGACGGTTCAATAAATCACATTCTCGATAAAACTGTCCTATTCTTGTTAGGGTATGGATTATTCCGTTAAATTTACTCAAGACATAATAGCTTTTATGACAAAAATCCTATCTCTCGTTAATCAAAAAGGTGGAGTTGGTAAGACCACTTCATCTGTTAATATCTCTGTTAGTATGGCCGCAGCAGAAATAGAAACTTTACTTATTGATTTTGACCCGCAAGCTAATGCAACAACAGGAATATCAAACTTGATAGAAAAAAATGGTCAATCGATTTATGATGCCCTTATCAGAGATACCAATATAAATGATGTAATTAATCCCACTCAATTTGCCTATCTTGATGTAATTACATCTGAAAATGATTTAGTGGGAGCCGAAATCGAATTGGTGAATATTATGGCAAGAGAATACCAATTAAAAACTCTTCTAGAGACCTTAAAACGGAAATATGAGTATATCGTTATTGATTGCCCTCCTTCCTTGGGATTATTGACTATCAACGCATTAGCAGCATCAGATGCAGTTCTGATTCCGATTCAATGCGAATATTATGCGTTGGAAGGGCTGGGGCAACTGCTGAATACAATCAGATTGGTTCAAAAACATATCAATTCTAAACTAGGAATTGCCGGAGTCCTTCTTACAATGTATGATTCAAGATTAAACCTTTCTAAAGAAGTTGCTGATGAGGTCAGGGAATATTTTGAAGAAAAACTATTTGAGACAGTTATACACCGAAATGTACGCCTAGGTGAAGCTCCTAGCTTTGGGAAACCTGCGCTGTTGTATGATGCAAATTCTACAGGTGCACAAAATTATTTAAGTTTAGTGGAGGAGTTGTTAGAACGTGTCTGATAAAAGATTAGGGAAGGGGTTAGGAGCTCTGATAAGACCAACAGAAAAGAGAACAAATTCTATTTCACAGGGAGCAACATTAATATCTTTAAAAAAAATAAAAGTAAATCCACACCAACCGAGGAAATTATTTGATAAAAAAACATTGGAAGAAATGGCTTTATCAATAAAAGAGAAAGGAATTTTAACCCCGATAACAGTAAAAGCTGAAGGAGATTTTTTCATTTTGGTAGCTGGAGAAAGAAGATTGAAGTCTGCAAAAATTGCAGGATTAAAAATGATTCCCGCCTACCAGATTAATGTAAAAGATGATGCAGAATTGCTTGAAATGGCATTGATTGAAAATATCCAGCGTGAAAATTTAAACTCAATTGAGGAAGCTGAAGCCTATGCTGTACTTAGAAGTCAGTTCAACCTCACGCAAACAGAAATTGCTAAAACCGTCGGTAAAAAACGTGTAACCATTTCAAATTCTCTTAGAATTCTTGCTCTACCTAAAGAAATTCGGGATAGTATTCGTGCCCATGAGATATCCGCAGGGCATGGCAGAGCAATACTAATGGAAAAAACTGAAAAAAATCAGTTGAAACTATGGGAAAAGATAAAAGCTGAAAAGCTGAGTGTGCGGGCTGTGGAAAAACTAGTAAGGCAAAAAGCTGATAGCTCTGTGCAAAAAAAAGAAATCAGAAGTAAACTGTCTCCGGTATTGCGAGCTTTAGAAAATGAAATAATAGAGATATTAGGTACAAAAGTCAAATTGAAACACTCTAAGGAAGGTGGTACATTTACAGTTCATTATTTTTCAAATGAAGATTTAGAGCGAATTATGGAAATTCTTCGATCAATGGATTAAATTACCTGAGCTCTTGAAATCTCGACGAATTACTATTCTCTTTATACCTGATTCAGGAGAAAGGCAGAGACAATTTTCTTTACCTGTTCCCATAATAATCATAATTACTGTAATTGTAATGATTCTGTTTGGGGGTGCATTTTATTCTATTTTTAAAGGTTTTGATGATAAGATATCATATAATTCTTTACAAAATAACTATGAGTCACTACTTACAGATCGGCTTGCGGTAAATGAGCTAATGAAGGATTTAAATAGAATGAAGTTTCTCGATGGTCAAATCAGAAAGTCATTATCAGGAGAATTGGGGTTAGGGAAAGAGGTGGGGAAGGAGTCTGAATCGTCTTTTTTTAATCAAGATAAAAATAATATGGGATTTGATATTGCTTCTATTCCTTCTCGTATCCCGGTCAATGGATATTTAACACAAAAAATGTATGTATCATCAGAATCTAAATCAAAAAATCATTATGGAATTGATATTTCCTCAGTTGAGGGGACACCAGTATTAGCAGCAGCGCGCGGGTTAGTTATTTTTTCTGGTTGGAGTTATGATTTAGGAAATCACATTATTTTGTACCACGGAGATGGATATTTCACCCAATATGGACATCTAAAGAACAATTTGGCTAAAGTAAGAGAATTTGTTCCCTTAGGCGAAGCTATTGCTCATGTTGGCAGTACAGGAATTTCATCAGGCCCCCATCTCCATTTTGAAATTTGGAGAGATGGTACAATACTGGATCCATTAGATTTTTTCCCACAATATAAGCAAAAAGATTTGAGTTCTGGATTTGAAAAATAAACTTACTTTCAAAAATATACACACTATGGTTGGACCTGATGCAGAAATCCGTGGAGATATCAAGTTAAAAGAAGGTTTTATCATCTATGGTAGAGTTTATGGCTCCATATCAACAGCAGGAGATATTAGAATTGGGAAAACCGGCTCAGTATACGGTGATATAAATGCAAATAATATTCACATTGGAGGACAAGTGTTTGGTAATGTCAGAGTAGAAGGCCGAGCCGAATTGGGAAAATATTCAACTCTAGATGGAGACTTAATTTATAAACATTTGTATATTGAACAGGGAGCAAGATTTCAAGGTCAGTGTACAATCCTGGATGAAAAAGATAATCACGGAGAAAGCTGATAAGGCACCAAGTTAGAAATTTTATGAATAGAAGTAACAGAGAACAACATTTCATAAAATCCTTTAATTATCTTCAAAAAATATTAAAAAATTCGGGACCGATTATAACCGCATCCTACGGTATGATTGGCGGCATCATTTTTTTTATGTTTGCTGGTTATTTTTTGGATGAGTGGCTAGATACAGCACCCTGGTTTTTGATTGCAGGGCTATTGCTTGGAATCGGATCAGGACTTTATGAGGTAGCAAAGATTATGTGGAGGAGTTAATTGTCACTAGGTAGATTCATTATAATTATGATTTTGTGTTGTTTGATTTATTTTGGGATACTTATGTTAATTGACAGTCGTTTTATTATTGAATATATACTTGGAATATTATTGCCATTAATTTTGGGAATCTTGACGGTAATTTTTGCGAATCATTCATATAAAATAAGCCCACAATTTATGAACCAATTCTTTATCTACACGTTTATCTCTAAGTTTACTATTTACGCTCTAACATTTATTGGATTATTTAAATTTTATTCTTTTTATCATATACCGTTCATAATTAGTTTCGTGGGCTGTTTTGTAATGCTTCACATAAGTGAAGCATTCTTTTTTAAGTATATATTTAGATAAAAACACAAACTTTACTTTATGAGTGCAGCTGAATCCGGACATAAATCCGGGACCGTATTAGATCAGGTCGGAGATAATATTATTCACCACGTGTCCAATAGCTCGTTGGACCACCCATTAATTCATTTCCCTACTGTTTTTGGTGTTGATGTTTCAGTAACAAAGCATGTCCTCATGTTATGGATTGTTGCGGTTCTTGTTTCTGTTTTGATAATTGTCCCGGTACGTCAATATATGAAAAAGGGGAAACCAATTCCTTCCGGGTGGATGAATGCTATTGAGGCAATTGTATTATTTATCCGTGATTCAATTGTAAGACCAAATATTGGTTCGAAATTTGCGGATACATGGGGACCTATGATCCTTACATTCTTTTTCTTCATCTTATTTGCAAATGGTATTGGATTAATTCCGGTATTTGATATTTTAGGTGCAATAAATAGATTTGCATTTGGAGTTGCCTCAAGTGATCACCATAATTTTATTAATGCTCTTTTACACGGAGGTGTAACAGCAACAGCAAACTTTAACGTTACGGCGGGTTTAGCTACTCTAACATTTCTTGCAATTATCATTGCAGGAACAAAAGCACACGGTTTTATATCACATTGGAAAAATTTAGCACCGCACGGACTCGCAATTCCGGTTTATTTTATTCTTATCCCTATTGAAATTGTTGGGATGTTTGTAAAACCGTTTGCTTTAACGATGCGGTTAGCAGCAAATATGACAGGTGGACATATCGCAATTTTGGCAATTTTATCTTTTATGGCAATTTTTGCAGAAATGTTTCAGAGTACTTTAACGGGAATAGGTGTGGCAGTATTTTCTATTCCTATGGCAGCTGCCATTTCAGGATTAGAAATTATTGTCGTATTAGTTCAGGCATACGTTTTTACACTATTATCTGCTGTTTTTATTGGAATGGCGATTAATGTGCATCATTAAAAGTTTAATCTTAAGGAGAAAATAAAAAATGGAAAATATTCATTTAATCGGAGTCGGATTGGGTCTTGGGCTCATTGTGATTGGTGCAGCTTTGGGGATAGGACGATTAGCTTCCGCAGCAGCTGAGGGAATTGCTAGACAGCCGGAAGCCTCTGATAAAATAACAGCAGCCGTAAATTTGCCCCTCTTTCTTTTAGAAGGTGTTGCAATTTTAGGTGAAGTTTTTGCTCTTTTAATTGTATTGATGAAGTAGCAGAGGGAAAACATAATGGACAATCCATTAGTTCAGCTGGATCCAGGACTTTTTATCTGGACCATTCTGACCTTTCTGGTTTTGCTTTTTGTATTGGCCAAGTTCGCGTGGAAACCACTATTGAAAATGCTTAAAGAGAGGGAAGAACTCATTCGTTCCTCACTGGAAGATGCTGAAAAAGCTCAAGTTGAACTGGCACGATTAAATGCAGAGGGTGAAGACATAGTGAATAGAGCACGGTCAGAAGCCCAAACGATACTATCAGAAGGAAAAACAGCTGCCGCAAAACTAAAAGAGGAGACACTGTTATCAGCGAAAGAACAGGCATATTCAATTATAGCTGAGGCGGAAAATCAAATTAAAATTGAGAAAGAAAAAGCTATCTCAGAGATAAAAACAGAGGTGGTAGAATTATCTCTTTCAATCACAGAAAAATTGATAACAAAGAACATATCGAAAGAAGATAATAAAGTCATTATTGAAGAATCATTGAGAAATATAAAACAATATGACGCTTGATTCAAAACTAAGGAAATTTTCCAGTATTTTGTATCAAGCTGCAGAGTCTGGTCAATGTACTGAAGAAGTTTTGGGTTCTCTAAACACAATCCAATCTCTTTGGAAACAGGATTCTCAGTTCAGATCTTTGGTAATATCTAAACGAATTTCAAAAGAAAAAAAGGATTCAATTCTAAGATCCGTATTTAAAGAATTATGTCATCCATTAGCTGTTGAAATTGTGATTCTTTTAATGGAGCGTGGAGTGATGAATTACTATTCTATTTTAAAGAGTTTGTATGAGGTTGAATATGATAAAAAACACCGAATTGTACGGGTAGATGCTACAGTATCGCAGCCTTTGGAAGAAGTGGAGAAACATAAACTAAAATCTGATCTTGAATCAAAATTAAATATGAATGCTAATTTAAATGTGAATGTGGATCCTGATTTGTTAGGAGGCATTAAACTAAGAATAGGAAATGCATTTTATGATGCTTCTGTTCAGAGAAAAATAGAACGATTGAAAGAAAATTTACTTCAATCCTAATATTAAGGAATAATTATGGAAATTAAGACTGAAAATATCAGCGAATTGTTACGAAAACAGATTGAGGCATTTAGTGTTTCTGTAGATGTGTCAGAGGTCGGTGAGGTAATTGAAATTGGTGATGGTGTCGCACGAGTAAGTGGCCTTGAAAATGTGATGAGTTCGGAGTTGGTGGAGCTTCCCAATGGTGTCTTTGGTATGGCGCTTAATCTGGAGGAAGATAATGTAGGATTAGTTCTGTTTGGTGAGAGCAGAAAGGTCAAGGAAGGAGACCTCGCAAAAAGAACAGAAAAAGTCGTAGAGGTCCCGGTAGGTAAGGCGATGCTTGGAAGAGTGGTTAATCCTTTGGGTCAGCCTATGGATGGAAAAGGAGCTATTGATACAGAAAACTCTCTTCCTATTGAGAGGAAAGCACTAGGTGTGATGCAAAGAAGTCCGGTAAACCAACCACTTCAAACGGGTATTAAAGCTATTGATTCTATGATTCCTATTGGAAGGGGACAGCGTGAATTGATTATTGGGGACAGGCAAACAGGAAAAACAGCAATTGCAGTGGATACCATTATTAATCAAAAATCAACTCATAAGACTGATGAGCCGGTTTATTGTATTTATGTAGCCATTGGTCAAAAAGCTTCTACGGTAGCTCAAATTGTTTCAGAGCTTGAAGCGAATGGGGCAATGGACTACACAACGGTTGTTGCCGCAAATGCCTCTGACCCCGCTCCCATGCAGTATATCGCACCGTACTCCGGGTGTGCAATGGGAGAGCACTTCCGTGATAACGGGCAACATGCATTAATTATTTATGATGATTTATCCAAACAGGCAGTTGCCTATCGTCAAATGTCCCTTGTTTTAAGACGTCCGCCAGGTCGTGAAGCATTCCCGGGAGATGTATTTTATCTTCACAGCAGATTATTGGAAAGAGCATCCAAACTGGCTGATGACTTAGGAAGTGGTTCATTGACAGCATTGCCTATTATTGAAACACAGGAAGGTGACGTAGCAGCGTACATCCCAACCAACGTTATTTCTATTACAGATGGACAGATCTATTTAGAAACCAATTTATTTAATTCCGGAGTTCGTCCTGCAATAGACGTTGGATTATCTGTATCTAGGGTGGGTGGAGCTGCTCAAATTAAAGCAATGAAAAGCATTGCTGGAACGTTGCGGCTCGATTTAGCCCAATATCGAGAACTGGAAGCATTTACAAAATTTGGCTCAGATTTAGATAAAACCACTCAAGATCAACTCACTAGGGGAGAACGGATGGTGGAAATCTTAAAACAAAATCAATATGTTCCAATGGACGTAGAAAAGCAAATCGCAATCATATTTGCTGGTACAAAAGGATATTTAGATGATGTTTCAGCATCCAAGGTAAAAGAATTCGAATCTGGTTTGTCTGACTATCTGGATGCGTCTTGTGCATCTGAAATGGAATCCATCCGCTCTGAAGGTGTTATTTCTGAGGAAGTAGCTAAAAAATTAGAAGATGCGATCGGAAAATTTAAGGGTGGATTTACTGCTTAATATTTAATGTAATGGCAAATTTAAAAGACATTCGAAACCGAATAAAGTCGGTTAAAAACATCCAGAAAGTTACAAAAGCGATGAAAATGGTTGCTGCAGCAAAAATGAGACGGGCTGAAGAACGGATGGAAGAAGCTCGTCCCTATGCACAGCGACTGCAGTCTGTTATTAGTCATTTATTACCGGATGTAGAAAGGGAACTACTGAATCTTCTTCATGTAAGGCCTGTATCACGAACTGCTTATGTTGTAGTTACATCCGATCGTGGTTTCGCCGGATCTTTCAATTCCAATGTCCTAAAAAAAGCTCAATCTGAGATTGATGAAATCGGTAAAAATCACGTGGACATTTTTTGTATTGGGAAAAAAGCCAGAGATCACTTTAAGCGAAGGGACTACACCATTATAGAAAGTCATACTGAGTTTTGGAGCGAATTATCTTTTGGAGATGCCATCCAAATAGGGAAAGGAATTATTGGACATTTTACTGATGAACGTGTAGATGAGATTCATGTGGTATATAATGAATTTATAAATGTAGCAACTCAATATGCTGAATCAGAAAAATTGCTTCCTTTGGAATTTTCTGATGAAGATTATTCACACCCCGAACGGTTATATGAACCAGATAAAAATCAATTGGTACAAAGTTTAATCCCTAGACATTTGAATATTCAAATATGGAAATATTTACTGGAGTCTTATGCTAGTGAACAGGCTGCAAGAATGGTTGCTATGGAAAATGCAACGGAGAACGCAGAAGAAATGATTAAAGATTTAACAATGCAATTTAATAAAGCAAGGCAGGCAGCAATCACGAAAGAGATTTTGGAAATTGTTGGTGGTGCTGAAGCCTTAAAACAAACGTAAGGAACTGACATGGTTACTGTTGGAAAAATATCTCAAATTATGGGTGCAGTGGTTGATGTTACATTTGAAGATGGACATTTACCTGAAATAATGAATGCACTTGAAATTAATCAAAACGGTGAAGGGAGCCTCATTTTAGAGACTGCTCAACATTTAGGTGATGGAATTGTTCGGACGGTTGCCATGGATTCAACTGATGGATTGGTAAGAGGACAAAAAGTCACGGATACAGGACAGCCAATATCAGTTCCGGTGGGTCCAGAAACTTTGGGACGCCTTTTTGATGTGACCGGAAATGTTATTGATGGTAAAGGGGAAGTGAAAACAGAAAAAAGAAACCCCATACATGCATCTGCTCCGCGGCATGAAGATTTGTCTACATCGACTGAAATGTTGGTAACAGGAATTAAAGTCGTTGATTTAATGGAACCATATACAAGGGGAGGTAAAACAGGATTGTTTGGTGGAGCAGGTGTTGGAAAGACAGTTTTGATTCAAGAGCTGATTCGCAATATTGCAACAGAGCACGGTGGTTATTCTGTATTTGCCGGGGTTGGGGAGAGGACCCGTGAAGGAAATGATCTATACAATGAAATGAGTGAATCAGGAGTTATTGATAAGACTACTATGGTTTTTGGTCAGATGAATGAACCTCCCGGGGCACGGTTAAGAGTTGGCTTAAGCGGGTTAGCAATGGCAGAATATTTTCGAGATGATGAGGGGAGAGATGTTTTATTATTTATTGATAATATTTTTCGCTTCACTCAAGCAGGTTCAGAGGTATCTGCTTTACTAGGTCGGATGCCGTCTGCTGTGGGATATCAGCCTACACTTTCGACGGAAATGGGTGACTTGCAAGAACGCATTACTTCAACCAAAAAAGGTTCCATTACATCTGTACAGGCTGTGTATGTTCCTGCAGATGATTTGACAGACCCTGCTCCTGCTACAGCATTTGCACATTTGGATGCAACATCAGTTTTGGAAAGAAAAATTGCAGAATTAGGGATTTATCCTGCTGTGGATCCGCTGGCATCAACATCCAGGATTTTAGACCCAAGGGTGATTGGCGACAGACATTACAACGTTGCCAGAAATGTTCAGGAAATACTACAAAAATATCGTGACCTGCAAGATATAATTGCCATTTTGGGAATGGATGAATTGTCTGATGAAGATAAGCTTACCGTTGCAAGAGCTAGAAAAATGCAAAAATTTATGAGTCAGCCCTTCTTTGTTGCAGAACAATTCACAGGAAAAGAGGGTCGCTATGTTTCACTAGAAGACACAGTTTCCGGGTTTGAAGCTATTTTAAACGGTGAAGCAGATGAATATACTGAAAATGATTTTGCATATGTAGGATCCATTGATGAAGTATTTGAAAAAGGTAAACAGAGCGAAAAATAATGTCTGAATTTCAACTTGAGATTGTAACTCCAACAAAACTGTTGGACATTGGAAGTATAAATTATGTACGGTGTCCAGGCTTGGATGGTTCTTTTGGTGTCTTAGCAAATCATCAAGCTGCCATTATTGCCCTGGGAATAGGCGAAATTAAAATAGCCCAAAATAAAAAATTTCACTATTTTGCTACCAGTGGAGGTTTTATTGAAATCACAGAAGAGAAGGTACAGCTTTTGGTGGAAACTGTAGAACGAGCTGAAGATATTGATATGAATCGTGCCGAAGAAGCCTTGAAACGTTCGAAACAGAGGGGAAAAGAGAAAGATGCTTCATTGGATGAGGCAAGAAGAGATATCTCGGTGACTAAAGCATTAAATAGGTTGCGGGTTTCCAAAAGGTAAAATGAGATATTTTGTTTTATTTTACAAACCGCTTGTAAGTTTAAGCGGTTTTTTTATGCATTCAACATTATGATGAAACGAACTCATACCTGCGGAGAACTTCGAAAATCCCATGTGGGTAAAGAAGTAGTTCTTAATGGGTGGGTGAACACTGTTCGCCTCCATGGACAGGTTATTTTCATTGATCTTCGGGATAGATATGGGAAAACACAAGTCACTATCAATTCAGAGACCTTCTCAGGTAATTTTGAAAATGCCAAAAAATTATCTATGGAAGATGTATTAAGTATACGAGGAAATGTAGAATTGAGAGAGACGTCAAATCCAAAAATCACAACGGGCGACATTGAATTAGCTGTGATAGATTTGGAGCTACTGAATGAATCTGCACCGCTTCCTTTTGTTTTGACTGACAGAGGAAATGCAGAAGAAAACTTACGGTTGAAATATCGTTATCTTGAGCTTCGAATGGAAGAACTTCAACAGAATATATTGGTTAGGCATAAAGCATATCAGGCGACCCGTCAATTTTTATCAAACCATGATTTTGTTGAGGTGGAAACTCCTGTTTTGATGAAATCTACACCAGAAGGGGCTCGGGATTATTTAGTGCCCAGCAGGGTTCATAATGAAAAATTTTACGCGCTCCCTCAATCACCTCAAATTTACAAGCAGATCCTTATGATCAGCTGTTTTGATCGTTATTTTCAGATCGTTAAATGTTTTCGTGATGAAGATCTAAGGGCAGACAGACAACCGGAATTTACTCAAATTGATCTGGAAATGTCTTTTGTGGATGAAGAGGACATTTTTAAAAAATTCGGTGGAATGACTCGGCACATCTTTAAGGAAGTCCTAGGTGTTGATTTGCCGAATCCTTTTCCCCGTATGACTTGGAAAGATGCCCTGAACACCTATGGTTCAGATAAACCTGATCTACGTTACGAAATGAAGCTATTGGATATAAAACCGTTTACCGATCAATCTGAGTTTAATGCATTTAAATCTGTTGAAATGGTGAAAGGACTGGTTGTAAATGATGGGGTAAAATATTCAAGAAAAATTATTGATAAATTCACAGATTTTGTAAAAACCCATAAAGCCAAAGGGCTCGCTTGGATGAAAGCAGAAAATGGTGGATTAACAGGAGGAATCTCAAAGTTTTTCTCAGCTGATCTTCAAAAAGAAATGTGTAGTTCCTTACACATTAAAGATAATTCTATTTTATTTCTTATTGGTGATGAAAAGATGATAGCAAGGAAAGCTATGGGAGCCTTACGGGTAGAAATAGCAAATCGTGAACAGTTGGCCGATAAAAAGGAATTTAAACCGCTTTGGGTCACAGATTTTCCCATGTTTGAGGTGGATAATGATACAGAGAAACTAACATTTCTGCATCATCCCTTTACCTCACCTGCCACAACCCATGCCGAAGAAATGGATTCAAACCCGGAAAAATTGAAAGCTCGTGCATATGACTTGACCATGAACGGATATGAAATTGCCGGAGGATCAATCAGAATTCACAGACCGGAAATTCAGAAGAAAGTATTCTCCTTATTGGGAATGAACGATGAAGAAGCCAAAGAAAAATTTGGCTTCTTTTTGGAAGCTTTGAAATATGGTACACCGCCTCATGGTGGCATTGCCTTTGGATTCGACCGTATTGTCATGCTACTGGCAGGGACAGAAAACATACGAGATGTGATTGCGTTTCCTAAAACCACATCTGCATCAGCGTTGATGGAAAATGCTCCCAGTGGAGTAAGCCAGGAGCAGTTAGATGAGCTGGGTATTCAGATTAAAAAATATAAAGATTAAATCAGTTTGACTGTCTATTAAATATACTCTCCGTCTGTTGCTACCAGATCTAGTTCGGTATATAACAGTCAAATATGAAAAAAATAAATTCATTTGATTTCACTCCCATGATTTGTTAATAAGTCCGTCATTGGTATTTGTTTTCAGCACTCTCTAGGTAAATTCTTATGATGAATATTAGTAACTTATTTTTCATATTCTATATTCATAACTTTTATTCATACTTATAACAGATTAATCTACTGTATGACTCTAAAATATCCAATTGCTATCATAGGTCCAACTGCCATTGGAAAAACTGCTATTGCTGTTTCTTTGGCTAAAATATTGAATGGTGAAATCATTGGGCTAGATTCAAGACAAATCTATAAAGGAATGGGGATTGGTACCGCCCAACCCAAAACAGAAGAAATGGACGAGATTCCACATCATTTAATTGGGTTAAGGGATCCCTCAAAACCTGTTTCAGCAGGGGAATATGCAAAATTAGTGAAGGATGAGATAGGTCAAATTCATACTCGCAGAAAATTCCCAATCATTTGCGGAGGTGCCGGGCTCTATTTTCGGGCATTGACCATAGGTATTTTTGATGGGAGCGTATCTGAGCTCAATATAAGGGATAGATTAAATATTGAATATGAAGAAAATCCTGATCGCCTTGTAGAACGGCTGATGACCATTGACCCGGAATACGGAGAGATTGTCCATATCAATAACAAAAAACGGCTGGTGAGGGCATTGGAGATTTATGAATCTACGGGTAGAACTCCCAGTGAACATTTTAAAATGCAGAAGGATGATTCCGGTGACACTCTAGAATTATTTTCTGTTTTATTAGAGATGAAAAAAGAAAAATTGAATCAGCAGATTGAACTGCGAACCGAAGCAATGCTAGCTGAAGGTTGGGTGGATGAGGTAAAACAGCTCATTAAATATCAGACCGAATCAGAATTGAAATTTCCTGCTTTGGATTCTATTGGCTACAAACAGATTCAATCCTATCTAAATAATGAGATATCATTTGAGGAAATGAAAGAGAAAATTATCGTTAGAACTCGCCAGTTTTCTCGGCGTCAGGTGCAGTGGTTCAAAAAAGAAAATATTGATTTAAGAATTGAGGTATCTGGATTGACAAAGTTTCAAATCGCGGAAAATATTTTGGACGTGTTATATAAAACCAAAGGTAATACCCCCTAAAATAATCAAGTATTCTAAAGAACTTTTTTGAATTGAATCCTCTGGTATTCCGGCCACAAAATGATACGTAATCCCCGATTCCTACATATCTCAAATTAGATTATTAGTGAATATTAATATTTCATGTATTCCTCTTTAAAAAAATGTAACTTCTGCCTATTGAAAACCCTTTAAACCGATCCAGTGAGACGGTAAGGGCAGAAATAAAACCTCCGTACAGAGGGATTGATTAACTTCATTCTGCCCGGAGGTTTTTTTATAGAATATTATGAATATCAAATCAACCAAAGAATTGATGGGTAAGATGGACATTAACCGAATGGTAAAACGGTTGTCCTATGAAATTCTTGAAAACTGTGATAATCCAGAATACCTTGTTCTGATTGGAATTCTCTCCAGGGGAGAACCACTAGCTCAGAGGGTAAAAAAGATTATTGAAGAACTGACTGGAAAATATATTGATTTGGGGACATTGAACATTTCTTTTCATCGGGATGATTTTATGGAAAGACTTGTTGTACCACAGGTTAAAGGGACTGATATTACTTTTAGTCTGGACAAAAAAATAGTAGTACTGGTTGATGATGTACTTTATACCGGTCGCACTATACGGGCGGCAATTGATGAAGTATTAACTTTTGGAAGACCTTCAAAAATTCAGTTGGCAGTATTGGTAGACAGGGGGCATCGTGAAATGCCCATCAGAGCAGACTATGTGGGGAAAAATATTCCAACTAGTGAGGGCGAACACGTCAATGTTTTGCTTAAGGAAGTTGATGGAAAAGATGCAGTAGAATTACGCCAATATTCTTCAGAGTATTCTCATGCTAAGTAATCGTCATTTACTGGGATTAAAAAACTATCCATCTCAGGATATTCAAACAATCATTGACACTGCATTTCAATTTAAAGAAGTTCTGGATCGTCCTATAAAAAAAGTTCCATCCCTGCAGGGACAAACCATCGTAAATTTGTTTTTTGAGAACTCAACTCGAACACGAATTAGTTTTGAGTTAGCACAAAAACGATTGAGTGCTGATATGGTAAATTTTTCTGGCTCTGGAAGTAGTTTAAAAAAAGGGGAATCGTTAAAAGATACTGTTCAAAATTTAGCTGCGATGAAGATTGATGCAGTGATTATGCGCCATTCCGTTCCCGGGACACCAGTACAACTGACAAAATTTATTGATGCAGTGGTTATTAACGCCGGAGATGGAACTCATGAGCATCCAACTCAGGCAATTTTAGATATGGTAAGTCTTCAAGAAAAGTTTGGTTCATTGAAAGGATTGAAAATTGGTATCGTAGGAGATATGTTACATAGTAGGGTAGCACGGAGTAATATTTTTGGATTAACCACTATGGGTGCTCATGTGAAGTTATGTGCTCCTCCAACATTGTTGCCTTCGGATCTTGGTGGTTTCCCAGTAAACATTTCTTATTCACTTGATGAAATAATTGATTGGGCAGATTCACTGATTATTTTAAGGCTTCAATTAGAGCGCATGGGACAGACTCTCATTCCCTCTGTAAGAGAATACCGATCATTTTTTGGAGTGACATCGGAACGGATGAAAAAACATGGAAAACCCTTGGTTATCATGCATCCCGGTCCAATGAACCGAGGGATAGAAATTGATAGCGATGTAGCAGATAGCAATCAGGCGATTATTTTAAATCAAGTGTTAAATGGGGTCGCTTCCAGAATGGCTATTCTTTATTTGCTTTTAAGTAAGAAAAATTCAGAAGAATCTGATAGAGATGAACAAAAATTAAAATGATACTTAAAAAACAGCCATCATCTATTTTACTTAAGGATGGTTTAATCTTAGATCCTTATGTAAAAAAAACTTATAAAGGGAGTATTCTATTAAAAAATGGAAAAATAGACAAGATCCTGAAGCAGGATTACCCTCAAGATGCAACTGTCTTTGATTGTAAGGACAAGGTAATCACTCATGGTTTTTGCGATGTTCATGTCCATTTTCGTGAGCCAGGAAGAGAGGACAAAGAAACACTGGAGACAGGATGCAATGCAGCACTTTCTGGCGGGTTTACTCGGGTGTGTGTAATGCCCAATACAGACCCACCTTTAGATTCTCCTGAATCCATTCGGTTTATTATAGAAAAATCTAAAAATTTACCGGTACATGTTCATCCTATTGGAGCTATTACCAAAAGTCAGGAAGGCAGAGTCATAACAGAGATGGGAGGAATGATTAAAGCTGGAGCTGTTGCTTTCAGTGATGATGGAATCCCTGTTTCTAATGGTCAGGTTTTCAGATTGGCGTGTGATTATGCAAGTATGTTCGGAGTCCCTACAATCAATCATGCAGAAGATCCATGTATACGAAGAGATGGAGTAATGCACGAAGGTACTGTTTCTGCAGAACTTGGATTTACCGGTAATCCTGATATTGCTGAATCTTCAATGATAAACAGAGATTTAGAGATTAGTCAATTGACTGGTGTTCACCTTCATGTGCCCCATGTTTCTGCATTAAAAAGTATAGAACATATCAGGAAAAGATTAGAATTGAATCAAAATATAACAGCTGAGGTGACACCACATCATTTGTATTTTAATCATGAGTCTATTCGTTCTTTTGATACCTCTTTTAAGGTGGCTCCTCCTTTGAGAACTGAAAAAGATAGACTGGGATTGATCAAAGCACTTAAAGAAGGAATTATATCTTGTATTGCTACAGATCATGCCCCCCATACAATAGAGGAAAAGGAAGCAGATTTTAATGAAGCACCATTTGGAATGATTGGTTTGGAATCTTGTTTTGGCTCAGTATATAAAGTTTTGAAGAACGAAATGAATCTTTTGGAAATCATTAAATTGCTTACTGTAAATCCCCGAAAAGTGATGAGCTTTGAAACTGATTTATTTAAAAAGGGAGTGGAAGCGGAAATAACTATTCTTGACCCTAATCGGGAATGGATATTTGGATTAGATTATATTAAATCAAAATCACGAAACAGTCCATTTATTGGGGAATCTCTTTTAGGAATGGTTAACGGTTGTTTTTCAAAAGGGAATTATTTTTTTCTTAGTTGACATATTTTAGAAAACAATACTATCTTCATCGGCTTTATTCGTTATCATTCTTATGAAAACACAATCAATTAAACAATCAGATATTGAACATAACTGGTGGGTTGCAGATGCCGATGGGCAGGTCTTGGGTCGTTTTGCCAGCAAGATTGCACAAATTTTAAGAGGAAAACATAAACCTGACTTCACGCCCCACATGGATATGGGTGACTGTGTGGTTGTGGTCAATGCTGAAAAGATACGGGTGACAGGTAAAAAGGAATCCGATAAATTATACTTTCGGCACACCGGTTATCCAGGATCAAAATCATTTACCAGTGTAAAGCTAATGAGAAAAACTCATCCTGAGCGAATTGTAAAGAATGCTATAAAAGGAATGCTTCCACACAATCGTTTGGGTAGACAAATCATAAAGCATCTCAAAGTGTATACGGGGGCTGAACATCCTCATAATGCTCAACAACCTAAGGTATTGGATATTTAAATGACAAAGACATTGTTTTACGGAACCGGAAGAAGAAAAAGTTCCATTGCCCGTGTTTATCTCACAACGGGAAAAGGAAAAATAACTGTTAATGGGTGTGACTATAATGAGTATTTATGCCGTGGTCCGCTGGCAATGGTTGTAACGCAACCACTCAATGCAGTTGATTCACTGAAAAGTTACGATATCAATGCACAGGTTAAAGGTGGAGGTCTCACAGGGCAAGCAGGAGCTTTAAGATTGGGAATCTCAAGAGCATTAGGTAGTATAAATGAAGATTTCAGAAAAGAACTAAGATCAGGCGGATTTCTAACTCGTGATTCCAGGAGAGTGGAGCGTAAAAAATATGGTCAGCCAGGTGCCAGAAAAAGATTTCAATTTTCAAAAAGATAATGTCAGAATTAAAATTTGATGATTTATTAAAAACAGGGGCTCACTTTGGTCATGTTACCAGTAAGTGGAATCCCTATTATAAACCCTATGTATTGATGGTGAAAAATGGCGTACATATTATCAACCTTGAAGAAACCATCAAAAATCTAAATATTGCTATACAATTTTTACAAGATGTTGTTCGAAAAAAGGGTGAAGTTTTATTTGTAGGAACCAAAAAACAAGCAAAAGATATCATCCAGCAGGAAGCAGACAGATGTAGAATGTTTTATGTGGTAGAACGATGGTTGGGTGGTACATTAACAAATTTTTCTACAATAAAAAAGAGCATAAAACGTCTTCAAATGTTAGAAAAAGAAGGCTCTAGTATTTATGATAATCTGACAAAAAAAGAGATTCAGATGTTGAATCGTGAACGCATAAAGTTATCAGACCAGCATCGTGGAATTAAGGATATGCGTCGGTTACCTGAAGTGATTGTTGTAGTAGATGCAAATCATGAATCAACGGTGGTAAAAGAAGCTAATCGCTTAGAAATTCCAGTAGTTGCAATTGTTGACTCTAACACAGACCCTCGCCCCATAGACTATCCTATACCTGCAAATGACGATTCTATACGTGCTATTCAGCTTATTATTTCTTCATTATCTGATGGAATAATTGCAGTCAAAAACGGTGTGAAAGAAAATGAAGAAAACGTAATGGAATTAGAATCTTCCAGTTCGGATGAAGAAACAGATAATGCGGAATTCTCTGAAAATATAGTTATAAAAGAGGATATTATATCAGAAAAAAAGATAAATGTTGATGAAATTGATGAGGATAATATAGAAGAGCATGTGGAGGCTATTAAGGATGATGAAGCAGATAGCAATGAAGAATCATCCAAAGAAAAAGATTCAGATGTATCCGAAGATAAAGTTAGTGCGAATATAGAGGAAGAATAATTCATGAATGTAGACGCAAAACTAGTAAAAGAATTACGTGAAAAAACTGGCGCTGGGATGATGGATTGTAAACATGCATTGGTTGAGTCTTCTGGAGATATAGAAAAGGCGGTTGATTTTTTGAGAAAATCTGGAGTTTCTAAAGCAGAAAAAAAAGTATCTCGGGATGCAACTGAAGGGATCATTTACTCATATATTCATCATGGAAATCGTTTAGGTGTTTTACTAGAATTAGGATGTGAAACAGATTTTGTTGCTAATACTGATGGTTTTCAAGATTTAGCTCACAATATAGCCATGCAGATTGCTGCAACTAATCCTATTGCATTGAGCAGGGAAAAAGTCCCACAGGAAGTTTTAGAGAGGGAAAAAGAAATTTACAGTGATCAAGCAAAATCTTCGGGGAAACCGGAAGATATTATTGAAAAAATGGTAGAAGGAAGAATCAATAAATTTTATCAGGAAAGCTGTCTTTTAGAACAAAACTTTATCAAAGATCCGGATAAAAAACTTAAGGATATCGTCACCGAATCCATTGCAACTCTTGGTGAAAACATTACGGTGAACCGATATATCCGGTTTGCAATTGGCGAAACTAACTAACCAAATTATATATTATAATTATGGGTAAACCTGTCTACAGACGGGTATTACTGAAATTAAGCGGGGAGGTGCTTGCGGGGAAGCGGGGCTTTGGCATTGACCCAATTCGCGCTGAATATCTTGCAAGAGAAGTAAAATCCATTTTTGATTTAGGAATATCTATTGGATTAATTATTGGAGCAGGTAATATTTTCCGTGGAATTCAAGCAGCTGGAAAAGGAATGGATCGTGTAACCGGTGATTATTTAGGGATGTTAGCTACAGTTATGAATTCTATTGCTCTGCAGGATGCTCTAGAAAAAATTGAGTGTGAAACTCGGACGTTAACAGCTGTGAATGTAGATCAGATAGCCGAACCCTATATTAGGAGACGCGCACTTAGACACTTAGAAAAAGGCAGAATTGTAATAGTTTCCGGTGGAACCGGAAATCCTTTTTTTAGTACTGATACAGCAGCAGCTCTTAGAGCATCTGAGTTGGAGTCTGAAATAGTATTAAAAGGGACAAAGGTGGATGGAGTTTATAATATGGATCCAGAGGAGCACTCTGATGCACTTAAATATGATTTCATCAGTTATTCTAAAGTTTTAGAAAAAAAATTGAGGATCATGGATTTGACTGCTATTACTCTTTGTATGGAAAATTCCCTCCCGATTCATGTATTTAATATTAATTCACCTGGACACTTGAAAGATATTATATTGGGCGATAACTTAGGCACCTTGGTTAGTGAATAATTTATGATTGACGATATATTAAAAGATGCTCATCATCGAATGGATCAGGCTTTGACCCATACAAGAATAGAATTGGCAAAAGTTCGTACAGGTAGGGCAAATCCGGAGCTACTTAATGGTTTATCTATTGATTATTATGGAACTATGACACCTCTGAATCAGCTAGCAAATATCACAATTCCTGATGCATCCTTGATTTCAATTCAACCTTATGAAAAAACTTTAATTCCCGAAATTGAAAAAGCAATTTTACAAAGCAACCTTAGTTTAACGCCGAATAATAATGGAACTGCAGTTCTTGTTCCAATTCCACCATTATCCGAGGAGCGTAGAAAAGAATTAATTAAACACGTTCATCAATTAGTAGAAGCAGGGAGGGTTTCTGTTCGGAATGTAAGGAGAGATGCTAACCAGCATTTAAAAATAACACAAACAGAAGATCACATATCTGAAGATGAAATTCACCGCGCGGAACATGAGATTCAACTTGAAACTGATGATCATGTAAAGACTCTTGGAGAAATGCAGACTGTTAAGGAACAAGAATTAATCGAAATTTAATGCAGCTAATTTGATAATTTAAAAAAGCCCCGATAACCGGGGCTTTTTTAACTATAGATTAGTTTTATATACATTCTCTTGTAAGGTTTTAATCACACTTTGAATATCCACACCCTTGACAGGTTATACATCCTGATTCAAAATGTACTGGAGCACTACAGTCCGGACAGATTGTTGTAGACCTTGTAGTAAAATCTGAAACATGTTTTGACTTTTCTTCTGACTCTTCTGCCATGGTAATTGTTGGGCGTTTTTTGATTGGAAGTTCATCAGAAAATCTGGAATCCAGATAATCATCTAATGCTTTTCCTATAGCATCAGGGGTAGATAATATGAGCCGTCCATCTTCCCAAGTTGGGTTGGGGCCGCTTATTCCCTTTAACTGTTTTACAATAGATTTAGGGTTTATTCCGGATCGCAGTGCCAGCGAGATTAGTCGGCTAATAGCCTCAGATTGAGCTGCAGCATTTCCACCAGCTTTTCCTATAGCGGTAAAGACTTCACATAGTCCATTTTCATCTTCGTTCACAGTAATATAAAGTGTTCCCTCTCCTGTACGAATTCTTTTTGTTTCTCCATAGGTTATGGAAGGTCTGATTCTGGGTTCACTTTCATTTTTTTGAACAGTTTGTATGGATTTATTTTCCTGATTTGATTCTGTTCCTTTTTCAGTTACAAGAATTCCTTCTCTTGAGCCTTCTCTGTAAACTGTTATACCCTTTAAATTTGATTTATACGCTGTCATATAAATATCCGCAACTGTTTCACGGGATGTGTCTTCCCGTAAATTGACAGTAGAGGATATGGAACTGTCAATATATTTTTGGATGATTCCTTGCACCTTAACTCTGAAGAAAGGATCAATATCGTGGGCAGTTATAACATATTTAGGGAGATTTTTGTCACCATTAAATAATTTTTTTATAATTGGATGAAGCACTTTGTACTCATCAAATGTCTTACCGTAGCCATCATTTTGTTTAACTCTCCGGTTATATGATGTAGCAAAAATGGGTTCAATCCCTGAGGTCACTCTAGCTACAATTGCACCTGAACCAGTGGGAGCTACAGTTGTTAATGTGGAATTTCTAATTCCATATTTTTGAATTTTATTTTTCAGTTTTTTTGGTAGATTCTGAATGAACTTACTTTTTGAATATCCATCCCAGTGAAAGTTTGGAAATGATCCTTTTTCTCCTGAGATTTGAATACTTGTTTCATAGACAGTATCTCGGAAAATGGTCATAATTTGATCTACAGTTTCGAGTGCATCTACACTATCATACTTTATTCCCATTTTTACTAGCATGTCACCTAGGCCTAGAATCCCCAGCCCGATACGACGGTCATTTTCAGCATTATTTTTCTGTGCATCTAAGGCATGCCTGTCCATATTATAATCGATAACATTATCTAAAAAACGAGTTCCAACGGTAATTATTTCTTTAAAGGATTCTATTTGAAAATTACCCTTTTTATCAACAAATCGTTCCAGATTTACCGCTCCTAAGTTACAGCATCCACCATCAGGTAGAGGTTGTTCGGCACATGGATTTGTGGAGACTAAAGGACTACAGTATTCGGCATTATGAAATTCTTTCATTGTATCCCAGAACAAAAGTCCCGGTTCAGCGCTCTTGTGAGCATGGAGAGTGATTTTTTTCCACAGTGACCGAGCCGAAACAGATTTATATACAGTTCCATTATAAGTTAGCTCAAAATCTGAGTCAGACTCTACTGCATTCATAAATTTATGTGTGAGTAATACAGAAATATTTGAATATTTTATCATATTGATATCATCGGTCTTAATTTCAATGAATTTTTCTATATCTGGATGATCTATCCTCAGGGTTTGCATATTTGCGCCTCTGCGACCGTGTTGTGCAATGGTATTCGTATTTTCACTGAATAGATTCATGAATCCGGTGGGGCCGCAAGAGAATCCTCCTGTTCCATTTATCTGGTCTCCAGAGGGACGGAGGATAGATAAGTCATGCCCACACCCCCCTCCAAACTTGTATGTCAGGGCTTCTTCGATAATTGTTTTATAAATACTTTTTACTGAATCATCGCGTATTCCAACAACATAGCAGTTATTTAAGGTGGTGGTGATGTCATCCCTACCTGCACCATGCATTATACGACCACCGGGAACAAATTTAAAATCTTCCAATGCTTCAAAAAACTTGACTTTCCATTCATCTTGCAGTTTTTTTGTTTTTTCTACCGATGAAAGTGCTTTCGCTTGACGATCCCATAATTCCCAAGGATGGGTCTCCCAAGGAGCAAGGTATTTTTGCTTTAGGACATCTGCCCCTAGGGTGTCTTCTCCATAGTAAGACTTTATTGTATATTTTTCTGGTATTGGAGGTTCAGCGTCACCTGCTTTAGACTGAATTTCAATTAAGCTCTGCTTTACACGAGGGTCAAGCTCACTTATTCCGGTAGTATTTAAATCAAGTTCGATAGCTTCTGCCATATTTTTCCTTCCTTGGTATGTGGACGGTTGACCTAGTTTGAACAAAAAGGCGGGCAAGTAAAGTATGTCTCCGGAATCAAAACATTAAAATTCCGATGGTTGGCGGTTAGAAATCTATTTTACGAAATTAAAATATCCTAAATTTTTTGTTTTTATCGTCGTAAAAAAAATATATGGGAGAGAGTTTTTCACAACAGTTTTTTTGTAGAAAATTTTCAACAATCTTATAACTGCTTGTTATACAATCGTTTAGAAAATAAATTTAGGGAAATAAGTTAGGTGAAGAAAATTATGGGTTTAGATATGTTAGATGATTGATGTTCACACTTGTTTTAACTTTTTTAAAAGTGATAACTTTTCTGTAAGCTTAGCGGGTGTTGTATAATGGTTATTACCCCAGCTTCCCAAGCTGGAGACGAGGGTTCGATTCCCTTCACCCGCTCTCATACAACTACAATCAATGAGCTATATTTTAATTTCAGTTATACAATTAGTGTTTCAAATTCTATATATTTGTCTGATTGCCAGAGTGGTGGTTTCATGGCTTAATTTTTATTCCGGAGGTGAAATAGTGCGTTGGATATACAATATAACAGACCCTATTGTTAGACCAATTCAGCAGATGATACCTCCTCTTTCTATTGGAATTGATTTTTCACCCCTTATTGCCATTTTTATATTAGGATTTATTAAAAAATCCTTAATTTGGGCTATAATGTAATTAAACTATCGCTGATAATTAGTTTTGCTGATAGTTTCTTTCTATTTTTAACTAACAATATTATGTGAGGCTATAATGAAATATGGAATTTTATTCTTGTGTTTAGTTACCCTTGGGTTTGCCCAAACAAAACAAAAAGCAGATAATTTTTTAAATATTAAAGTTCAGGATGCATTAGTACAAGGTGAAATCGATGCACTTAGAAAAGATTATCTTGATCAGAAAAAGGAAATAATGAAAGGATATAATGAGCGGATCAAATCACTTAAGGAAATGCAGAAATCAGACGTTAAAACTTTGAGAAAACCTTTTCGTGAAAAATTAAAGGAACTGCGTAAAAAAAATAAACATGTAAAGTTTCCTGAAAAACCTAAAAAAGAAAAACCAGAATTAAAATCAAAAGAAAAATCTAATAAAGAAAAACAACCTGAAAAGGGCCTGTAATGAAAACCGGTTTTAACTCATCAGTAGCTGTTACTCAAAATATAAAGGTAAAGGTACACAGCAAGTATGATCCCGGTGCATCTAACCTGCAGGAGGGACAGTATTGTTATATTTACCATGTAAGCATTCAGAACAAGGGAACTACTCCAGTTACTTTGATGAATCGCTACTGGCATATCACTGATGGGTTGGGTAGAGTTCAGGAGGTCAAGGGAGAAGGAGTAATAGGACAACGTCCCACTTTACAACCGGGGGATCTTCATGAATATTCAAGCTTTTGTCCTCTCGAAACACAGTTTGGTGTCATGAAAGGCCACTATGAAATGGTTACAGATAGAGGAGAAAAATTTATCGTGGAAGTAGCGCCATTTAAACTTTCTGTACCTCATGCTCTAAATTAATATTTTTCGTGTGTTTTCCCCGGTGAATAGACCGCTTCTCGGTTGTTAATTATTTCACCTTTTTCTCTCCAGGTCGGTTTCATTTGTCCAAGAACAAATAATTTTGATTGGTCATTATAATGTACTGATTTGGGTTGGGTTGTAGCACTTCCGTATTGGTGAAGACTCTCTGAAAAAACTTTATCTGTTTTACCCCATTTTACAAACATAAATAGGCCGTCCCCGCTGTGCCCGGTTAATTTTCCATTACCATCATAGCGGCTATAAACTGCCCTAAGTATATCCGGACCACCGCCCAAAGCTAAATCGGTTTCTCCACGTTTCAATCTTTGCACCTCACCAAATGGGATTTTTAGAGACCCATAATGTTCATACAATAGTTTTACAGCACTTCGGGTGTGCTGCAAGAGCGTGCTATCTTCCATTTTAATATATTGAAACTGAAGAAAGGACTCGGTGGCAAATATAGCTAGTGCAGCTTCCTCATTTTTTTTGTCAGTGCACATATCCCAGTTAGATAAGATTTTACTAGCTTCTTGTAAATCCACGGCAGATTGATTATCTATAGCATTGATGATATCCTTAGTAAGGGATGCCATTGCTGATTTCTGGGAATAACATTTATCAAACTTTATATTTTTTAGCTTTTCAAGCGTTATGGTATTTTCCTTGGAAAATAATTCATTCGCGCGAAATGAACGATTGTTCATATGAGTTTCCACTCCCCATTCATATGGAAAATCTTCTGGATTCAAGTTGTCCTCACCATCAGTGACATAATATGGAGTTTGGTTTGTACTAAATAATACTCCACTTTCAGGATTAAGGATTTGAGGTGCTGAATTAAAATCTGATGTAGTTTTCCATAAAGTATTAGATGACCATCCAGGGAGATAGCTCTGCCAGTCATATTTTACATTTCGTGTTGGAAATTTACCATTATAAACATAGAAAATATTACCGGTATGATCTGCATAAACTGAGTTTAAAGATGGGATTCCATGAATTTTCATAGCATCAGTCCATTCATCAAAATTGTTTGATTTATTCATTCGATACCATTGTTCAATTTGACGCACTTCACCCATTCCAGCATAACGAATCGCATAAGCACCATGATCAAATCGAAGTACAGGACCATGCACTGACCACAAGACTTCACGATGTATCGTCCATGAAAAAGGTCCCAGAATTTTTAGTTTAATTTGAACAGATTTTTTTTCCAATTCCAGCCAATCACTTTCAAAACGGTATAAATTGGAGTTTTCAGGATGGATATCCAAAATATATGTATCAATCAGGTCTGGTTCATTTACCGTATGAACCCAACCAAGACTATCATTGTGTCCAACAAATATCACCGGTGAACCAGGAAATAATCCACCGCTCATATTCCATCCCTCATTACTATAAACATGTGCTTCGTACCAAGCGGTAGGACCGTCCCAGGGTTGATGGGAATTAATCACCAGCATAGTTTCTCCATTTTCAGAGCGTTTCGGAGATACAGCAAAACCATTCGAACCAATAGGAGATTCTCTTTTTTGAGCAGATTGTATACCACCAATTTCCGGTTTCTCGGTAAGAGAAAATAACAGTTCTAATTCTCTATCAAGACCGAAAAACATGGGCGTCCGAAATACAAACCCTGCCACAATATCCCTAGGTTCAACAGGAAATAAATTTAGTTTAATTTCTTCGTTGTGTTCATGGGCATAAAGATTAATTCCATCACAATAACCTACCAACAAATGATGGATATCAGCAGATAACTGGGTTGAATAATATTTATCCACAGTTTCATAAATTCTCAACCATTCCATGAGGAAGTCTGTAACAGCCCCATCCTGTCCATTTAAAAGTCCTGACTTTTGTCTAACTAAAATGATAACATCTTGAATGGTACTAAAATCATCTTCACTATGAGCATAAGCAAGTCCAAAGGCTGCGTCAGCATCTGAGTTACCAAAAATGTGAGGAACTCCCCAAGTATCCCGATAGATAGTAACTTCTCTGGATTTAATTTGAGATAATTTTTCAATTGAAATATTATATTGTGGACGCTGAATCCATTTCAAAATCAGAAATCCTATGAATATAAAAATAAGTGCGACAGGAAGAAGGTATTTTAGAAAATTATTTCTCATGATTAAACAATGATATTATTAACTTTCTCACTCATGTCAAAATGGAAACCTGATAAACTTCCTAAAATATTCCGACCTACAAAGCCAACCATGGTTTATGATGGAATGTGTGGTTTTTGCAAATTTTGGATTATGAGATGGAAACAACTAACTAAAAAAGGAATAGATTATATTTCTTTCCAAGATTGTGGAAATAAATTTTCGCCTCTAGCTGAAAAGGAATTTCAATCTTCGGTTTACCTAATTCATCCTGATGGAACGATATTGTACGGAGCGGAAGCCGTATTTAGTTCACTTTCCTCAAACTTTTGTTTTAGATGGCTTAATTGGATATATGAAAATATCAGTTTTTTTCGATCAATATCAGATTGCGGCTACTCATTTATAGCAAAACATCGATTATATTTCAGTAAACTTACAAAGTTCTTCTGGGGTAATAGTATTGAACTACCCTCCTATCATTTTTCACGCTGGATTTTTGTGAAACTATTGGGTATCATTTATTTTATTGCATTTACCTCATTTTGGATTCAGTGGGAAGGATTGGTGGGAGCCAATGGGATACTTCCGGTTGCAGATTTTTTTGAACAGGTAAAAACTCGATTCGGAAGCTCAGGATTTTTTCGAGTTCCATCACTACAGTGGTTTTTCTCTGATTTTGGAGGGATGAATTTTATTTGTATCTCAGGAATAGTTATTTCCGTTATGGCAGTTATCGGACTCTTACCTAGAATTTCTATGGTCGTGTTGTGGATATTGTATCTATCTGTGTATACAGGTGGACAAAGATTTCTTAGTTTTCAATGGGATGTCCTCTTATTGGAAAGTGGATTTCTTGCAATATGGCTGGCTCCTAACTGTATGCTGTTTCGAAAATATGATTCCCATACACTATCAACTGGATGTGTTTTTTTATTGCGATGGCTGTTGTTTCGTCTAATGTTTTTTTCTGGTGTGACTAAAATTGTTAGTGGTGATCCGGTCTGGACGGACCTGACTGCTTTGACCTATCATTATGAAACTCAGCCCTTGGCTACCTGGACAGCGTGGTACATGCACCAAATGCCTGTTTGGTTTCATCAACTTTCTACCGGGTTTATGTTTTTTGTGGAATTGGTTATTCCCTTTTTTATATTCGGTCCAAGAAGGATAAAACTCATTGCATGGTTTTATATTTCCCTTTTGATGATTCTCATTCTTTTGACGGGAAATTATACGTTTTTTAATTTGCTGACTTTGATGCTTTGTATTTTCCTTTTGGATGACTCTGTGTTGAAAAAATGGTTCAAAAATAGAGTTAGTTTTCGGACTCTTCAACAAACAAGTTCAATAAAATGGACCAGTATAAAAAGACGCGTTGCTTTTATATTTGTTTTCTGTATTGTTATTCTGAGTAGTGCTCACACTTCCATTCGCTATTTCCCGGATTTTAAATTTCCTCAATTCATTCAACAATCATTGCAAACAATTCGTCCATTTGGTATTGTAAATACATATGGATTGTTTTCTGTAATGACAACTTCTAGACCAGAACTAGTTATCGAGAAAAGCCAAAACGGAGTCGATTGGGAAGAGATTCGATTTAAATGGAAAGCAGGTATGGAAATCAGTGCTCCTGGTTTTGTTCAACCCCATCAGCCGAGATTGGATTGGCAAATGTGGTTTGCAGCTTTGTTCTTTGAACAGGTAGATGAAATCTATTGGCAAATGAACACAAATGAACCCGAGTCTTTTCAAGATCATGCTGCATTTATGAACCGGCTGAGGATACCTTCTGGGTATCATTGGTTTTATCGGTTTTTAAATCAAATTTTAAAAGGCTCTCCAGCTGTTTTAGAATTATTGGATAATGAGTTCGAAACACCAAAGTATTTAAAAGTTTGGCTCTACACTTATCAATTTTCCGATTTGAAGGTAAAAGAAAAATCAGGTAAGTGGTGGGTAAAGAACCAAAAGCGAATATTGATACCAGAATTTTCTTTGGCTGATATTCAATGATTAAAAGAAAACCTATTGAATTTCCCAATTTCACCCCTTACATTTCCAACTAAAGGAGAATCATTTTTAATTACTAACAAGGGAGAATGTGTTCATGAAAACTATGCAAACATGGCTGGATGAGTATAGTGAAAGTCATCAAAATCCGGTAAATAAAAAAATTCACTGGATTTGTGTCCCTCTCATTATGTTCAGTACTATTGGATTATTCTGGTCTATCCCTCACGGTTATTTCCCTGATACGGGACTAGGATTTCCTCTAAATTGGGGGATCATATTTATAATTTTTGCCATGATGTTTTATGTTAGACTCTCAGTTATAATGTTTTTGGGAATGACACTGATGGGAAGTTTACTCATCTTCGGAAATCACTGGCTTTGTCAAAATATTAGTCTACCTTTATGGCAAACATCGCTGTTAATCTTTATTCCTGCCTGGATTGGACAGTTTATAGGTCATAAAATTGAAGGTAAGAAACCATCCTTCTTTAAGGATGTTCAGTTTTTACTTATTGGCCCCGCATGGCTTTTATCCTTTATTTATCAAAAATTAGGTATACGTTATTAAACTAATTATCATAACTGATTATAATAATTACTAATGCCATTAAATAACGCAATATTATTTTTAATTACAATAACAGCATCACTAACGATACTCAATGCAAATTACAATCAAAGTCTTATACTTAAAAAAGAATCTTCTAATTCTATTGATGAATATTCAATTAATTCTAATGATTTAATATTGATTAAGTGTAAAAATAAAATATTTCCAGATCCAAAATTTTTGGGAGGCCAATTTATCGGAACTAAAGATAACTATATATTCTTTGAAACTAAAACTCTACTGGGTCGCAAATCTTTAGAAAGCGTTAATCTAAATGATATAGAAGCCGTATATGCTGGTAATGTTAGGACTTGGAAAGATTTACATAGGAAGTGGAGTTTATATTTATCTTTGCTTATTATTCCAGGCAGTATCGAAATGGGAAATAGTTCTTATGTAACTGATGGAGTTTCAAAAGAATTTGCTGCAATATCTGCTTGGTCTATGTTTTCTATGCTTTCATATTTGACATATGCACCTATAATTTCTTCTATAGATTTTAACAAAAGAAATAGAAATGCAATTAAATTTATAATTGGACCTGATCATTGGAGCATCAATTGATTAATGATAATATTACAAGTATTATTTAAATAATTTTTTCCGTTTGCTTACTGAGTGGAAAGGATAGATAATTTTTAAAGGATAATCGCTATGATAATTGATGTCTTTTTACCTATATCTCTTATTTTTATAATGTTCACATTGGGACTTGGCTTGACCATTGAAGATTTCAGAATTGTCTTTCGTTTTCCAAAGGCATTTGCAGTGGGGATTATAAATCAGATGATCATACTACCTTTAGTTTCATTTATAATTGTATCCCTTATTGTCTTACCAAATGAAATGGCTGTGGGGATGATGATCCTTGCCTGTTGTCCTGGAGGTGTAACTTCCAATATAATCACTAAACTTGTAAAAGGTGATACTGCCTTATCTATTTCATATACCGCAATAGTGAGTATAGCTACTGTAATTACATTGCCATTGATTGTTGGGTTTTCTATGGAATACTTTATGGGATCTGATGCTCCACCGATCAATATTCTTTCTTTAGGATTAACAATGTTCATCATTACAGCAGTTCCGGTCTGTATAGGTTTATATGTCAATACAAAGTATAATACATTCGCTAACTCATTTACTCTATTTGCCAATAAAATTTCGACATTATTATTTATTATAATTGTAGCAGGAGCACTTGTAAGTGAATGGAATGCGTTTATTAATAATTTAAAATCTCTGGGACCTGCAATTATTGCACTGATTATATCAATGTTATTCATTGGCTATAATAGCGGTAAGCTGTTCAATGTAAACAAAAAACAGGCAGTTACCATAGCAATAGAATCAGGGATTCAAAATGCCACAGTAGGAATTACAATTGGAAATTTAATTCTTAATCAAACCAATGGGTTATCCATATTAAGTCTTCCCTCAGGCGTATATGGAATATTGATGTATCTGGTTTGTTTACCTTTTGTATATTGGGTCTTAAAACGAATATAATTATTCTCTGTTTCTGCGGATTAGATATTGAACTATAAAGAAAAAGTACAAGAGACAGCACACAAGAGAGCAAAGAGATTTCATCAAGGGAAAAATCATTGGCATGTAAACAAAAGATCTTCTGTAATAGTATGTAAATTTTGTGAGACCAAAATTCCTGTATGGAAAAATCCTACACATTGTCCAAATTGTATTGACGGGAAAGACTAAACCAAATCCACTCAATAGATGGGAAAAGAAAATAATAGGATTTATTCTATTTTCATTGACCCTCTTATATCCTCAACCTCCTGAATTCAATTATAATGAATCACCATATTCTGCAACCGTTCTGGGGCAGGCATCCTTTGAAACCTATCCAGCTTCCAATGGAGATTGGATAGCCGCTTTTGATCCCAATGGGATTTGTTCAGGAAATTCGGAAATAGTTGAATTTGACAATCGTTCTAATTTCATACTTGAGATATTTGGAGATGATCCTTCCACAGAAAATGTAGACGAAGGGTTAACGGAAGATGAATACCTGACATTATCATTCTTCGATTTTTCTTCTAACATCATCATACATGACACCACAAAAGTTTATGGATGGGAAAACCGAAACGGAGGATGGCTGAATCTCAATCAAAA
Source organism: Fidelibacterota bacterium UBA2986 (assembly GCA_002346675.1). Lineage (GTDB taxonomy): Bacteria > Fidelibacterota > Marinisomatia > Marinisomatales > AB-629-J13 > AB-629-J13. The sequence continues at coordinate 11,214 of DEAI01000008.1, read as the reverse complement.
TGATTCGCTCCTTACTCTCATTAATGAGTTAAAGTTGAACCAACTTCAGGTTGTTGGTAGTCATAACAGTTACCACATTGCTCCGTATGATACTCTTATGGGTGTAATCAATGTATTTGCTCCTGAATTAGGAATATCCATTGATTACACTCATGAAATTTTATCGGACCAATTTCTAAATTTTGGAATCCGCCAAATAGAGTTGGATGTCTACCGAGATCCGGAGGGTGGATTGTTTGCCTCCCAAATGGGGAGTTGGCTTGCAGGTCAGGATTGGACACCTGATATTCCTGAATTAAGCGAACCCGGACTCAAAGTTCTCCATTTTCCTGACATCGATTTTGATACCCACCTCTTTACATTTAAAACAGCACTAGAAAAATTGAAAATATGGTCTGATACATATCCCGGTCATGTCCCCATTTTTGTATTGGTTGAATGTAAATCTGAAGGATTGGAAAATTATTTTGATGAGTATCCCCAATTAGAGAATTTGCTGTTGCTGTTGCCTGATTCTGTAACCTATAACATTCCAATTCCATTTGACCTAGCCGGACTGGAAGAAGCGGAAGCTGATATTCGCGATGTCTTTGGTGAAGATTTAGAAAAAGTTATTACCCCTGATGAAGTGAGAGGAGAATTTTCTACATTAGAAGATGCGGTTTTAAACGGTGGATGGCCCACTCTGGCAGAAGCTCGGGGAAAGATTATGTTCGGATTAGATAACCAAGGAACCCTCATGAATAATTACATGGATGGTTACCCATCTCTTTCTGGTCGTATTTTATTCACCGAAGCAACTCCCGGAACTCCGGAAGCAGCATTTTTAGGCATCAACACACCTTCAACAGAAATTATAGATAGAGTAAATCAGGGATATCTGGTGCGCACCCGGGCAGACACCGATACAGAACAAGCACGAACCGGAGATACATCCCGCCGGGATGATGCCCTGACAAGCGGAGCTCATTTTGTTTCTACTGATTACTACCGACCGGACCCCCGCCATGAACTTGATTCCGGATGGACAGACTATTCAGTACGACTTCCGGAAAATAATTTCGTACGTATCAATCCTGTAAATGGACCACAGGAATTAGCAGAGCGCGAGGTGGATCTCATCAATTTTAACATGAGTATTAATTTTATAAGGCAATGTGAAGTTGGATACACAGAAATTTTAGATTTACCTGAGAGCGTCAACGTTTTGGATAATGGTAATTGTTTTTATCAATCTGATCTAGATGTACTTCAGAGGTTCATAGATAATTCACAATCAGGTAATAACCCACCGCCATCCTATTTATCACCCATTGAATTAGGGGAACAGGTATGGGGGAATGGGAGGTTAATAGAGTTCAAATGTTCTACATTATGGCCAACCTATTTAGATTATGAATTAAGCGGTGATATTCCAGAAGGCTTAAGCTCATTAAGTGAATTAACTGATATTTTCTTAAATGCTAATCAACTCACCAGCATCCCAGGTGATATTGGAAACTTAACAAACTTAAATCTTTTGGAATTAGGTGGTAATCAGATTTCCAGTATCCCCGGCAGTATTGGTAATCTCAATAATCTCCAATGGTTTTATATATACAATAATCAATTGACCTACCTACCACAACAAATTTGCTATATACTAGATAACCTAAGCAGTTTCAGTATTGAATATAATTCATTATGTCCCGGAACATATCCGGACTGTGTGGAAGATTATTTGAGTATCCAGGACACCTCCAACTGTTTTGAAATATGCGAAGAATTTGCAATCAATAACATTCAAATAATTCCTAATACGGAATGGGGAAATGGACTATTATTTTATATAGACATACCAGAGGTTGACCTCTATGCTCCAGATTTTACCTTACAAACAGATGATCAATATTTATTAATAATAGACCCGGTATATAGTTTTTTTTATATCACAGGTCCTACGATTGTTGATCTACTTTATTATTTTGAATATGAGAATGTCCCATATGGACATTTATTCAGTGGAAATATTCAAATGATTACAGCAGATGGTGTATTGAACTGTAACCTACCTTTTAACGAGATAATTAATAATGAAATTGTTGTCAACTATTCACAAAACTGGGACCTTATTTCCCTTCCTATAGAGACCGGGTTATTTCCATGTAACAATATGGATGAATCAACACTGTATGGATTTTCTGTGGGAGGTTACATTGATACAGATATTGATATAATGGAAATAGGCTCTGGCTATTGGCTCAGATTTGAAGAAGCTGAAGCCTGTACTTTTACAGGAGAATTTATAAACCAAACTACTATTACTATTAATCATGACTGGAATCTCATTGGGGGTATTTCCTCACCTTTGGATGTAAACACTATTTTAGATGAGAGCAATCTCATCATTCCAGGTACGGTTTACGGATTTGACGATGGTTATATCCAAGCTGAAGTCATAGAACCAGGGTATGGGTATTGGCTTAGAAGTTCTGGGGAAGGAGAAATTACCTTATCAACCTACACAACTCTCACCAAATCCAGATACTTCCAACCTCCAGAGTACTTGAATACATTAACCGTTAACACTAATTCTTTATATTTTGGAGCCGAAATTGAGGTAGACAATCCATTGAGTTTCAGTCTTCCACCAAAACCACCTCCAGGTATAAAAGACATCCGATTCGCGGGTGACACCAAACTATGCACAGCAGATGTTTGTGTGATTGAAGTGGAGAATGATGGACAACCATTGATCATTGAGTGTATAGTGACAGATGGGCATAAATGGGAAATTTTAGATAAAAGTGGAAAAGTGTTAAAATGCGAAGGTACTCAGGTGTTGGAACTTAGTGAATTATCAGAAACTTTTATTTTAAGAAAGTCCATCTTTTATCAAACCCCAACAGAATTTACTCTCTTGCCAACCCATCCCAATCCATTTAATCCAGTTACTATGTTGCAGTTTGCTATACCAGAAATATCGGACATGAAAGTTTCAGTTTACGATATCCAAGGACGATTGATTGAAGTGCTTTTGGATGAAAAGATTTTACCTGGTAATCATTCTATAAAATGGGATGCCAGTAATCTAACGAGTGGTGTATATTTTATCATGGTGGAAAATGACGATAAACAAATTCTGTCACAAAAAACGGTATTATTAAAATGATTTCACGTAGGCGTTTTCTTCAATTAAGTGGTATAACCGCAGCGGGGATAATTTTTCCAAAATCAATTATGGGTGCAACTTGTGACCAAACTACGCCCGATGTAATGGGCTTGGGACCTTATTGGGAACCTGATTCCCCTTATCGAAGTGTCCTAGCATCACAGTTTGAATTGGGCACTCGGCTTTTTATCAATGGCGTGGTAACAGCAAATGATTGTCAAACTCCTATCCCAAATGTGGTTATTGATGCTTGGCAAGCCAACGTTGCAGGGTGTTATTCTGTATTTCAAACTTGCGATACCGGGAACCCTGATAATGATGAATTGAATCTGAGGGGTCGGATTTTATCAGACCACGAGGGGAAATTTTCCATAGAGACAATTAAACCAGGATTTTATTATTTAGGTAATGACCGATACCGCCCCAGTCACATCCATTTCATGATAACTCCACCTGCAGGTAATACAGTGGTCACTCAGCTTTATTTTGAGGGAGATGAATATTTGGATGAAGATAGTGGTTCCTCCGACCCAAATGCTGTGGATAGAATAATTCCACTAGTGGAGACTGAAAATGGATTGGAAGGTATGTTTAAGATCATTTTGGATGTCCATCCGGATAAAAAGGCTGTTAATACAAATATACCTACAGGAGAAAATGAAAATCGATTGCAAAAAGTATCCATGTTTCCAAATCCTTTCAATTCAAGGATTGAGGTTCGGTTTGGCATGAGAGAGTCTACGAAAGTTTTGATTTCTATTTATGATTTAAATGGAACTTGGGTTCGGACACTATTAAACAAAAATTTAAACATAGGAAATCACTCCATTATTTGGGATGGAAAAAGATCCAATGGGCAGTTTGTTCCTGCAGGGGAGTATTTTTTGAGTATTCAAAGCCCATTTGAGACTAAAATGGAGAAAATAACTTATTTAAAATGAGTACAATTGATCAATCTAATTTCAACTAATCTTGAATATCAAAAAACAAAATCAATGCAATTTTTTTTCTTAAAATATTTGTTGTTAGTTGGTGTTTTATTAGCACAGCCTCCCAATCAATTTGGACAAAACTACCATATTATTCCTGTAGAAAACATTGATCAAAAATTCCCCTATGGGGTTTTCGATTTAGATGGGATATTCCATTTGGTATGGGTAAATGATAATAACGGCCATAAAGATGTATACTATGCTCGGTCCACAGATGAGGGATATTCATTTTCAGATCCTGCACGGCTGAATTCCCATATTAATACTGTTGTGGCCTATACTCAATCGGGGCCCAAAATAGTGATTCGGGGAGAGGAACTAATTGTTGTATTCATGGATGATCGCACAGGCTACACTTCAACCTATATCAATGTTTCGATAGATGGTGGGTCTACCTGGGGTGAAGATTCGAGGGTGAGTGATCAGATGTATTTGACAGGCTATCCTGAGATCGAAGTTGGAATTGATGGAAAAATTCACCTTTTCTACTATAGCTATAATCAGAATTATTCATTTAACAGTATACGATATGCAGTAGCACAAGAGGGGTCATTTGAATTTACACCTAGTCAACCAGTTGGAATTACAAACGAGGAAATGGAACCATGTGATTGCTGTCAGTCTGACCTGGAGATTTCTGAAAATGGTGATATATACCTTGCATACCGAAACAATATTTCAAACCAGAGGAAACATTTTTTAGTGAAAAAGAGTTTTAATTCAGATGATTTCGAAGAACCGATTCAAATATCAGATTACAATGACTTTATAAGTTATTGTCCTTCTTCAGGTCCTTCTATATCTATTGACGGAAATAATATTGGTGCTGGGTTTTATGTTAGCCAACATAACAATTCATATGTAAACCACAGTGATTTGAGTACACTTTTATTTACATCTGAGGTCAATGTGAATCCCAGCTCTGGTGCATCTCAAAATTTCCCTTTTACTTTACTGAAAGGTTCGATTTTACATGCCACTTGGGTTGATTACCGAAATGGTAATCCTGATATCTACTATGGTTCAATGGGATTTGATTCAGAGGAGGTCACAAATGAACAGAGAATAAGTGATGACCCCATTGAATCCAGTAATGTCCAAAAAGACCCTTTCCTTATCTGGAATGAAGATAATCTCCTTTGTTTTTGGTCAGATAATCGTACAGGTGATTATCAGATTTTTATGACTAGGACAGGGGGTCCTCAGAGTGGAACGATAACAATATCCCTAGATTCAGATTGGAATTTAGTTGCCCTCCCATTGATTGTAGATGATGCGTCTTACGAACTGTTGTTTCCTAATACAGTAGACGGGACTTTATATAGTTTTAGTGATGGATATGAGTTAGGAAGTCAATTGCAAATGGGAAAGGGATATTGGCTACGTTTTTATGAATCTGGAATTACTCAAATTACAGGTACTCCTATTGATACTTTGGTTGTGGATGTATTAGAAGGTTGGAATTTAATATCCGGTATTCATACTGAAATCTCCATTATTGAAATCAATGATCCTGGTGATATCATTATTTCTGGAACCATCTATCAATTTGATGAGGGATACATCATAGCTGAACTGTTCCAGCCAGGAAAAGGGTATTGGATAAGGTCAAATTCTAATGGGGTCATTTATTTTATAGAATAATAATATAATTTTTAATTACACAAATATTTTTTTAACTTCTAATAAGTTTGTGTGTCCTAGCATATGATGATTAAAATAAACTCATTAACTAATTACTATAAAAATAGTCTATTACTTGTTTTATTGGGGTTTCTCTTTTCTCAGGGAAAAGATAAAGCATCTGGAAAAATACGGGTTATAGAGAGTATAGATAATCCCTCTGAATTTGTAAAGCGTATTGAGTCACTCGATGCATTTCTTGAGGAAAATGAATCCCTACCACCTGAATATCCTTCTATAAAAAATCTACCCAAAAATATTAATCCAATTCGTCCAAGACAAATTTCTGCTCCAAAGCTTGATATTAAATCTACCATTTTTTCAAGAGATGTAGATTTTGATCTTCGCGCAGCTATCCATTTATTAAGACGGACGACATTTGGCCCGACATGGGAACATATCAATTCAGCTCACGCTGCTGGATTAGATGCCACGGTGGATGCTTTGTTGGAAGAACAGCCCACACCAGAGCCCCCAGGTGACTGGGTAGATGATCCATACCCTCCAGATCTTACACCAGAGCAGCAAGATTCTTTAAACCAAGCTTACAGAGAACAACGGGCAGAGCTAAGAAGTTGGATTATTGATTCTATGTTAGAAGAGGAGATAAATATTCAAGAAACGATGACACTTTTCTGGCACGACCATTTTGCTACATCGGCTCAAAAGGTCAACTTTCCCCCTGCAATATATAATCATTATGCACTGCTCAGAGAATATGCTCTAGGAAATATAAAAGATTTTGTGAAAGCAATGGCTTTGGACCCTGCAATGCTTAAGTGGTTGGATAATGATGAGAATAGGTATCGTCATCTCTATGTAACTGGTACGTTAGATAATTGGACGGGATATGGAAGGAAATTATTGGATGAGGATGAGGATGGAATTTATACCAAAACAGTTTGGATGGAATCAGGTCTCTATGAATATAAATATACCTGTGGAGGATGGAATTGGGCTGAATCTGTCCCAGATGAGTGTGCCTATAATACAGAGTGGCACAACCGTGGTTTTAGACTAACGGATTCGGAATCAATATTAGATAGTCATCCCTGGAGCGGTTGTTCGGATTTTGGAGAAGGTCCCCGAACAGTAAATTTTACTGTGGACATGACAGGTGTTGATCTGCAGGGGGGAGAGGTCCATGTGACCGGTACAATGGACTCCTGGTCTGGTTTCGGGCTTACCCTGTTGCCAAACGGTGATGGTACATACTCAGGCAGCATGGACCTGGAGCCTGGGGTCTATGAGTATCTTTATACTGTCACGGGAGATTTTGATGGGTGGTCTGGTTGGGGTATGTACGGCAATCCTCCTTTAGGTTCGCATTGCGATTGGAATCCCACCGATCAATGGAGCAATTTTGGGTTTGATCTTATTGATACTAACACAGTTGATCTGAATGATGTTTGGTCAGAGTGTGAGTCAGGATTTCCATCAGATCAAAGCTACACAGTCACCTTTACCCTAGAAGATAATCCCTGTCCGTTAGCAGGAATAAATGAAAATTTTTCGAGAGAGCTATTAGAGCTATTTACTATTGGGGTAGGTAACTATACTCAGGAAGATGTAGTTGAAGCAGCACGTGCCTATACTGGTTATACAACAGATGGTTTGGAAACTTTTTTTAATGAAAACAGGCATGATTTTGGTTCTAAAACATTTATGGGGCAAACTGGATACTGGACAGGAGATGATATTGTCGATATAATTTTTGATCAGGAGGAGACCGCACAATTCTTTGCTCGGAAAATATTCCAATGGTTTGTATACTACAATCCTGATGAACAGGCTGTAGATGCTCTGGCTGATGTCCTGAGAGAGAATGATTATGAAGTGAAACCTATGTTGGAAGCGCTCTTTAAGAGCGAATTATTCTTTGACGAGAACTTTAGAGGTGCAAAATATAGAGGAGGCATCGCTCATGTGCTTTCCCCAATACGTCAAATGTATATAACTGATATAGTTCCTCCTGATGGTGAGACAAAGAATAGAATTTTATTAATGTTTCAAGAATATTTTGGTCAGGCCCTGCTTTATCCACCTGATGTTTCAGGTTGGTTAGGGTATCGAAACTGGATTAACACTTACACTCTTCCATATAGGAAACTTTTTACTAATGCTGTGATAGATGGTTATATCTATGATTACCCTATGGGATTTCAGCCGAATTTGTTAGAGGTCGCATCACATTTTCCAAATCCCAACGATGCTCAACAATTTATCGATGATTTGGTTTTATATTTTTATGATATAGAGCCAACTGACCATACTCGCCAATTACTTTTGGATCAATTGCTTCAAGGTTTGGACCCCTATAATTGGTCCTTGACCATACCAGAAGCAGAAGATAGGCTTAAAGGCGTATTTAAATTATTAATGAGATATCCGGATTTCCAACTAAAATGAAACGAAGACAATTTCTAAAAAATTCACTTGCCATTGGATTGGGCTCAGCTCTCATCCCAAGATGGATTCAACCTCTTTTAGCAAATTCAGATACACTTAGAGATAAAGGACAGAACAGGATTTTAGTCATACTGAATTTAGGAGGAGGGAATGATGGTTTAAATACAATTATCCCATTTACGGATGATAACTATTACAATCTCAGACCAAATATTGCTATTCCTCAGAATGAAGTAATTCCAATCTCAGATTCTTTGGGGTTTAATCCCGCTTTGGCTCCTCTTTTGGATCTTTGGAATAAAGAGAATATTGCCATTGTTCAGAATGTGGGATATAGCCAGCAGGATTTATCTCATTTTCGATCCACCGATATCTGGAGAAGCGGTTCAGATGTTGATCAGTTTATCTCTACTGGTTGGGTAGCTCGATACCTTGAAACGCTCTATTCAGATTATGTAGACAATCCACCTGAAGAACCTATGTCTCTACAGCAGGGTTCTACGGATGGTCTTTTGCTAACGGGGAATGAAGGGGTGCCAGGGGTAATTGTGGATGACCCCTCAATCTTCTATAATCTGGTGAATGAAACCTATGAGAATGAATACAACAATGTCCCTCCTGCGACTGTTGGAGGAGATGAGCTATCATATGTACGTCAGATTGACAACAATTCTTTTGCCTATGCTGGTGTTATTCAAGCTGCAGCAGAGATGGGGCAAAATACTGTGGAATATCCTAACAATTCAATGGGAACCCAGTTAAGTATAATTGCAAAGCTTCTATCAGGAGGACTTTACACTCCTATCTTTCTTACACATCAATATGGCTATGACACTCACAATAACCAGCTAAATAATCAGAATGATCTTTTATCAATATTATCTAGTTCTATTGGTCCGTTTTTTCAGGATCTTGCAAATCTTGGACTAAAGGACCGTGTGATTTTGCTAACTACATCAGAGTTTGGAAGGCGTCCTTTTGAGAACGGTTCTAATGGTACAGATCACGGAACTGCTGCTCCGCAATTGGTTATTGGAAGTAAAGTCAAAGGGGGTATTTACGGCTCAAATCCAAATATGACAGAATTTGATAGCAATGCCAATCTGCTCCATGAGTTTGATTTTCGTCAACTATATGCAACTCTATTATCTGAGTGGTTTGATTTGCCCTATACAGATATTGAGAATATTCTGTTTCATCCGTTTGAGACTTTTCCAATCATTGAAAATCGTTTTTCCCATAATTCTGATCCCATCCGAAGAGAAGGATTAATGGGAATTCCAAAAGATTTTACCTTGTCAAATGCCTATCCCAATCCATTTAATCCGGTCACTCAGATGACCTATGGCGTTAAACAAAATTCTTTGGTAGATATCCGAGTTTTTGATTTAAAGGGACGGCAAGTTCTGCATCCTGTGCATAAAGTACGGCCTGCTGGATACTACAGATTGAATTTGAACGGTCGTTCACTTCCCAGTGGAAATTACTCGGTTGTTATGAATGCAGGAAACACCACTCGGAAAACAAAGATAACGGTTGTAAAGTAGTTTAAACAATACTCTACTTCCCTCTCTCAAAAATTATTTAAATCCTATGAATTCGTTAGAACTTTTTGGTTCAGCACATCTCATAGTTGTATTTGTAACTTTGGTATTGGTGATTTTGGTGCCATGGGCAACCAGTAAAAGATTTTACCCAAAAAGGGAAACACTAGTTCGTTCATCCATTGCGGGTATGTTGTGGGTTAACGAAATATCCATGTGGGTTTATCGGTTGTGGGATGGTTCCTATACAGTTTTAGAGCACCTACCTCTGCATTTATGTGGTTTTAGCATAATTTTGTGTCCCATCATGCTAATGAAAAAAAATCATAATATATATGATTTAGTTTATTTTTGGGGATTAGGGGGTGCCAGTCAGGCGTTTTTTACACCTACAATTGAGGTAGGATTCCCCTCATTTTTATTTTTCCAGTATTTTATTTCTCATGGGCTCATTATTTTATCTGTGGTATATGCAACTGTTGTATTAAAGATGAGACCCAGCCTTCTTGCGCTGAGCAGAACGACACTTATTACAATTGGACTGTTGCTGCCCATTGGTGTTATAAATTGGTTAGTTGGTTCTAATTACTTCTTTATAAATGGAAAACCGGAGACCTCTACATTACTAGATCTAATGGGACCCTGGCCAATATATATAGTTCCTTTGATTGGAACAGGCATTGTTGTTTTTTTATTGGTTTACCTTCCATTTCCCCTTTACAGAAAATTCAGATCAATTTAAATCTTGGCTTTTGTATTTTTTATAAATGGTAAACCAACTCTAAGATTTTCTTTGAATTGTATAGGTAATGGATCTAGTTGTTTTAGGATTTACATCTAATAGCTTTTCCAATTTTAGAATCATTTTATTCACTCGCTCCAATCTTTTCTCAAGTACCTCCAGCCGTTTATCCACCGTTTTCGAAACTTTTGTAATTTGTACAACACGCTTTTTCAAGATTTTTTCCTTAAGGAATACACAACTTTTGAGGATGAGTTGGATTCTGTTTCCGTTAACCTCTTATTAATTAACTTTTCTAACTTTTGTTCAATTGTTTCAAGTTGTTTTTCAATTTTAGATAGACGGTTGTCAGCATTTTTTGTCCACTTAACAGTTGTCTCTTTTTTTTTGGTCAGCGGCTTTTGTGGTTTATTAGACATCAGAATCGATTTTTTTTGGAATTTAGATAGAAATAAAATTAAAATTGAATTTATTAATGTGCAAGTTTTGACATAGTTTAATCCTTCTTATGTAAGTTGAAAGTATAAGGTTTATTTTTTAAAAGGAGTTATCATGAAAAAATTACAGACATTTGCTTTATTTTTCCTGAGTATTGGTTTGGCAGATCCTCCGAATTGGACTGTGAATCCATCAGATTTTGAGTTTACCTCCTCTATGACGGGCGTTTTGATTTTTAATGATGTAGAGTCATTT
>DEAI01000035.1 GCA_002346675.1 Fidelibacterota bacterium UBA2986 | reverse complement strand
GATGACTCAATCTGGTTAATGGTTTCAACAGGCCAACCACTTTGATTCAGTGACACATCAAAGGAAAAGCTAACAATATCAGAATAAGACATTAGATTTCCATTCTCCCAAAATTCACCCGTGATTGTAAAATCTATTCCAACTTCTCCAAGAGGAATTTCAGCTGACAATTCTATCAGAACATCTGCTGCCTCAATTTCTGAAGGTGAGATATTTCCAAAGCTTATATTGGGATTAGGAATATTAATATTATCATTACTTGAAGCTACCGCTGTTACATCGTTCACCTGAATTTCATCTGATGAATTTTCAACTGAAATAACAAAGTAAAACTCCTCCCCTGGATTAATAACCCCATCCTCATCTGTATCTCCAATAACATCAACAAACTCAGACTGTAAAAGTACATTCATATAGGTGAACTGTATGGTAATTCCAGGGTCCGAAACATTAAATATATTTAATCCACCCGGATTCCCATTGGTAAGAAAACTTGACGGATTTGTATTGTCATTTATTTCTGTTCTACCAGAATAATTATTAAATGGAGCTTGCGCAAAACTTCCGTTTTCTGTTGGTGTTCCATTTAATCGATATAAATATATCTCATCAGGTGGTCCATCTGCGTTTCCATTGCCAACTGCTGTATTTATTCTGTAGACCAATAATCCAGAGTCATTTCCTGGTGTTTGAGATTCATAAATTCCTTCTTTTTTTCGGTATTCAACCACAAAATATTCTGTACTTGAATGGGGAGAATTTATTCTATATGCATTGTTCGTACTAGCTTGCAGGGGCAATATTTCATAGGTTCCGGAGGAAGAGATAAGGGGAAGATCCTCAATCCAATCACCATACTTATATTTCATAAATGCACTCATATATTGAGGAGGATCAGCTGAACCATCCATAACATCCCACCCACCCACTGCGGTAGGTGCCCCAGTGTCATTATAGTGATATAAATCGGGAGCACCCAGTGAATGAAAAAACTCATGAGCGAGTGTACCTACGGTAAGATAACCACCCTGCTCCATATTAAAATTATAGTCACCCACCAGTTTTCCATTAATATATACGTTATAATAAAACATGCTCCAACGATGAGGCCACAGTAGTGTAGCCCAGGCTGTTGGTGAGCCACGAACTAAAAAAGTGACATTATCAACGTAGCCATCGTTGTTAGAGTCAATAATCAAAGAAACAGGGACTTCAGCGGCAATAGATTCAACTGCATTCCTTAAAAGAGTTTGCTCTCTATATGCCCGCTGAGAATCAGTATATCCATTCGGATTTGTGTTAGCATTGTAGGGCATATAATAGCTACGAGGATGTTCATCCTGATAAGAATAATTAGTTGAAAAATCACACTCGGGATAGTGGTGAGTGTGTACATGTAGAGTATCATAGGAAACCTCTTCAAAATAATGAAGAAGTGAGGGTCCCTCTGGGGAATTGAATAGTTGGTCATGTTGAGAACGAGGATCAGAAAATTCTGATTGATCTGAGAAACGTATATAAATATTTATATTATTGATTGTTCCGTGAGTGGGTGCATCTCTCACATCTTGATCTATATTTTCCCAGAACGTTCTTCGCCGCTCTTGATAAGCCTCCCTAGAGATTATTGACCACGGCGTTAACCCCACAACAGCGGGATTGACAGAGCCAACTAAATATGGAGAGGGGATGACCTCATCATTATACACAATACCATAGTAGAAATAACCATCATTTTGACTTCGGATGAGAGTATAACCATTCTCATCATGTGCCCAATTGAAATATTCATCACCACTTACAAAACACTTAATACTTTCACCATCAGGCTGGGTAATAATATGAGGTTTATTGGATACATTGACTCCATAAATCATATTAATAATGATGAAAAAAGAAACTAGTTTAAGCCTCTGTGATTTATTTCTTATCAATTTTATTTCTCCTGATAATAGTTAGTTTTGGTTGATAGTATTTTATTGTTAGACAAAATAAAATTTAAAATATTCAATTTTAAAAAAGTAGCCCCGGCCTTCTGGGATGAAAACCGGGGCGTGGAGGGGAGTATGGGGTAAATCTAATTATTTAATAAAAACTAACTTTTGTGTTTTTGAAAAATACTCCGTTTCTATGGTCGCAAAATATACACCGGTTCCGACAATAGAACTAGATATATTTTTTGTGTTCCAAATAATTTCATGTGGTCCTGAGCTCATATGATCATTTACTAAAATTGTAACTTCATTTCCCATCAAATTATATATTTTTATTGATACAAACATTTGAATTGGTAACTCATAGGAGAGAGTTGTTATAGGATTAAACGGATTAGGATAAGCTGAAAATTCAAATTTATTCGTGAGATTTGATGTATTGTTATCATCACGTAATAATGTGATCAGCGATGAATTTAATTGAATCGAATTATGGTTAAAATCGGAAAGTAAAATTGCCCGTTTATCTTCAGATAAAATTAATTGCCAATTAGACTCATCTTTTAAATCTATTTCTATATTGACTGGATAATAAGAATTAATTATTTCAATTTGTCCACCTATTTTAGATGCTACAAAATCTCCTGTGAAACGAACATCAAATACATCTAGAGCTGAAGGTGGTTGCGGCGGTAAGCTGAAACTTAAAGAATTATTTTCAGCTATCTTGTTTCCAAAAAAAAGCGTCTGTGTTGTGCCTCTGGCATTTTCAAATATCAATCTGTTTGCCATAGCTGTGTTATCTCTAATTTTTAGTATTGATGTTCTATTTGCACTATTCAGAGTAATTTGACCATCAGATAGGGACCTTATCCAATACCCAGACCCAGGAATTATATATTCTGCAGAAAAGTAACTATTGTGAAATCCATAAATCGTACCAGGGACTATAATATTAGATTCATCTGAAATTATTTCAACCGGAATTGGAACTGATAATCCGGAAATTAAATTCCAATTTTCATCTAGATTGATAGTGAGATTTTCAATCGGTTCTCCAATGACCTCTTGGTTCCCTGATTCTTCAAATCTGAGCCAATATCCACTCCCTGGAACTAACGACACTTCAGAAATATAGTTTGATTCAAAACCATATAGAGTACCCTCAATTGCATTGGGAAATAATTCTAAATAATTTAATTCATATTGATTCAGTGGAAGTCCCACTAGGTTCCATCCATTGCTATATGGAATGGATACCTCAACCTGGCTAACTCCAGATTCAACATTTATAGTAAAACTAAGCTGAGTAGTGTATTCCATGTAGTCATCCATATTTGAAAAGAGAGAGAGAATGAAGTCAATTTCTCCGGGGGGAATACCCACAGGAAATTGGACGATGAAAGGATCTTCAATATTTAGTGTTGCATCTCCGGGAGATACATTTCCAAAATTTGAATGACTTTGAATCACAAACGCGTTTGACGCTGCCGAGAGCTCTCCAATTAATCCTATTGCCTCTCCCCACGTTTCATTATTATATAAAATAGTTCTGAGCTCAATGGATTCTCCAGGATGAATTAAATCATCTTCTCCATCTAAAATAGTAATATCCAGATCAACAAATTCCATAGATGGAAACAAACCTACTTCTAAAGCTTTTTCAATATCTACTCTTCCACGCCCCAATCTATCATCCAAATATGATTCTGTATTTATATTATAAATCACCGGGTCAGCTGATGCTAGAAGCATAGTCTCAATTTGAACATTTGTTATGCCAGGGTAGTATATTCGCATCAATCCTGCGCAACTAGCAGCAATTGGTGTTGCCATGGATGTGCCATCCCAGGAAGAGTAATTATTTCCTATTACACAGCTACGAATATTTTCTCCTGGGGCAGCTAAATCAACGGTCTCATGATATGTTGCCCAGTGATTCCAATAATCTCCAGTTCCTAAAGCTGTAACGGAAATGACGTTGTCATAGCTAGCGGGATAGTGTGGATTATAATCCTCCCCCCATCCATCATCCTCCCCATTACCAGCTGCAGCAAATATTATTGCGCCATATGTAGAGTGACAGATGTTAATAACGGACTGTTCATAGGAGCTGTATCCGTTTCCACCCCAGCTATTATTAATTATTGTGTAAGAACCTGAGTGATATCCTGCCTTTGCTGCATATAGTATTCCTGGATATCCATCTGTTATATAAGGATAAGATTGATCACCAGTGGAGACTTTTACAGACATTATTCTACAGTCAAATGCAGTAGAGGCGATTCCAGTGTTATTGTGAGTGGAAGAAGAGAGCAATCCGGCAACGTGGGTTCCGTGGGCCCAGGTTCCATAATTATTTGCTCCTGGTCGAGGCTGAGGATTATTATCCTGCGTACCACTCCAACCGGAGAGATCCCAACCAATCAAATCATCCACAAATGTCGTTGAATTATTATCCCAGTCATCATCATCCACTCCATTTAAATCACCTGGGTCCAAAATCCACTGCCCACCTGAATATTCTATTGTATGGCCATCCCCATCAGCATCTTCATTGAGATTCTGCCATAAATTATTTCTCAAATCTACGTGATCCCAATCCACCCCTGTATCCACTGATGCTAACAACACCTCTTCCCCAGATGGAGTATTGCCTCCATTGGGATTCCAGTTATTCCACGCAAGATTTGCTCCAATTTGGGGTAAATACCACTGCTGTCCATAATAAGGATCGTTGGGTGTAAAGTCTGGCTTCCTAATAAAATCAAACTCTACAGAGTAGACGCAAGATAATATTTGCAGATCAAATCTATTGACTTCAATACTCTTATCTCTATTTGAAGAAAAATGAACTCTGTAAATACGATTTAAATATATATTACCATCATGATCTTTCTTTTCAGCAAATGAAATCCATGACGAAAGTTTTACAACCCCATTAGCAATGATAAACCCATCAAGCTCATTTATCCCTGTTGAAATATTTCCACTAATATTATCTATATCTAATGTGGGATAATCTGGTTTTAAACAAAAAAGTAGGGAGTGTTCCTGATAGATCAACTTATCTGATTTGGCAGTAACTATTGCCACCACCAAAAATACAATCAGCCCATATCTCATGAATTATTTCAAATAAAGCAATTTGTCGAATATTTTTTGATTACCAGACTGAAGTGAATAAATATACATTCCTGATGATACAACAAACCCTTTGGCATTCCTTCCATCCCACTCTACTTGGTATAATCCTGCCGGTTTTTCACCGGAAACAAGTTCATTTACAATTCTTCCAGACAAATCAAACACTGTCAGTCTAACCTGTGCAGTTTCATTTAACTCGTATGGAATAACAGTTGTACCATTGAAGGGATTGGGGAAATTTGTTCCCAATAAAAATTGTTTTGGTAATTCAGACTCTTTAATCAATCGTATTTTAGAGGGAATTTGATTAACCTCAATTTCACCAGAGCCCACCAGATAAGTACGTGCTCCATCTATGTCCAATGCCCATATTTCTTTGTTTAAATTGTTGACTATAGAATATCCTATCACCAAGTCATTTGATAGATTGACTAACTGAATATAATCTCCATTCTCTGAATGAGAGGATTCTCCTTCAAAACGTACATCAAACTGCATCCCATCAAATTTTGGAGGAAGGCTGAACTGGAGTTTCTCTTCATCACTAATTGAGCCTCCAAAATAAAGCGATTGTGAAAAACCATCTGACAGTTTAAAATCCAAATTATTCATTTTTGTACGGTCTGTCAGTGTTGCTTTAGCAGATTGAGTCATTCCAGCAGTGAGAGTAATTTCACCTTCATAATAGGCACGAACCCAATATCCATATCCAGGATCGATTGCCTCAGGAGCAAAATATCCATTTGAACCATAACCATAGATCGTGCTGGGAACAATGATATCTATATCGTTAACAGCTTCCACATCTATTGGACTTGATATTCCTGAAATAATATTCCAATCTTCATTTAAGGACACAGTAATACTGCTTACGGGCATTCCGGAAATAGTTACTGTATTAGCTTCCGACATTCTTAAGAGATAGCCTACGCCTAAATCTAAAGCACTTTCAAGTGAGTAGCCGTTATCATAGGCATAGAGTGTAAAAGGCTCGCTGGACGGGAAAAGAAGTTCAACAGAATTATCCTCAACCATTAGTGGTAGCCCCACCATATTCCAATCATCAATATAAGAAACTTCTAGAGTAGAGCTGAAACTGTGACGAATAAAAACCCTGGTGAAGGTAACTGGGAAACTGTAACTATTGATAGAGTTCATATTCACTGAAAAAAATAATCCTCCAAAAGCGTCCGTGAGCGTAAAGTTACCATCGCCAAGGGCATCTACGTTCCACGATAGATTGACTTCTTCAGAACTTGCATCAGCCTGAAAATCTACTGCCCACTCGGTATAACCTTCTTCTGGAGTTGTCGGACGGATGTCAACATAAAACCTATCACTTACAATTGGATTAAATAGGGCTGCATCCCATGCAGGAGGAGGTGGAGCAGGGGGAGCGTAGCTGTCCATCCCTGCATCAAAACCATCAGTGGCATCTGGGCTGGTTCCAAAAATCAAATCTACAGGAAAATTTATATTGTCCGTAGCGGTAAGTGTTACAGCAAAATCCACCGAATATAAACTTTGGGTAATTAAAATACGATTGAATGTAGACGGAATTTCTGCCTGATTGACCTCATTCATATCAATAGATAAAAGTAACCCGCCAAATGCATCTGTTAATATAAAATTTCCTTCACCGAGAGTTGATGGATCCCAAGATAAAATAAAACCTGTGGTTCCAGTTTCTCCCTGAAAATCTATAGCCCAAACTGTAGATCCTTGATCCTGAGTTGTAGGTCTAATATCCATATAAAACCGGTCATTGACAATTTGATTATATAGAGCAGCATCCCACGCAGGAGGTGGAGGTGCAGGAGGAGCAAATATATCCAGGCCCTCATCGTATCCATCTGTAGCATTTTGAATGGTACCTATTGTCAAGGAAAAAGGTTCAGAGCCAAAATTATCTGTAGCCGTTAGAACAGTAAGAAAATCGAAGGAATAATAGGAATGAATAATTAATACCCTATTGATCGACTGATCTAAGTCAATAGACTCCATTGTTGACATATCATAAGAAAACAAGACCCCGCCAAATGCATCAGTTAACAAAAAATTTCCTTCGCCTAATGTACTCGGGTTCCACGATAGAGTATTTACCGAATAGGGAGTTTCAACCGACAGATCAATTGCCCAGGTTGTTGAACCATTCAAAGGGGTAGTTTCTCGATAATCAGCATAAAATCTATCATTAATTTCTAAATTAAATAATGCAGCATCCCACACAGGAGGTGGAGGAGCGGGAGGAGCAAATACATCAAGACCATCATCGTAACCTACAGTTGCATCTGGGCTTGTTCCAATGGTCATTACAAATTCTCCAGGAGAGTAACTATTTGTTGCTGTTATATGTGTCTGAAAATCAAGTGTAAGATAGGAATGAGTGATAACAACTCGATTGTAAGCAGTTGGCACTGATAGTGACTCATACTCTCTCATATTAATGCTAAAAGCAACACCTCCAAATGGATCAGATAAAGTAAAATTTCCGACTCCCAGGGTAGATGAATCCCAACTGAGAATGTATTCATCTGACCCCTGCTCTGCTTGAAAGTCAATTGCCCATTCTGTCGTTCCAGCTTCCGGAGTTGTGGGACGATAATCAGCAAAAAATCTGTCATTCACTTCCATATTAAATAGTGCAGCATCCCAAGCCGGTGGTGGCGGCGGTGGTGGCGCATATATATCAAGACCATCATCGTATCCTACTGTAGCATCAGAGCTTGTACCAAAAGTCAGCTCAAAGGGTAGGGAACCAAAGTTATCTGTAGCGGTTATTGTTGTACTGAAGTCAGTAGATGGAGGACCTCCAGTTGACTCAAACTCAAATGTAACTTCAAATTCAGACTGAGGATCTATCATTAGGGGGAAAAATACTGTCTCCCCTGAAACAGAAACATTTTCAAAAAATAAATCTAGCTGACCACCCGAAGCATCCCAGTCATATTCACCAGCTATATAATCATCACAGTTGCAATCGTCCATTATAATTATACCCGCATTGGTCAATGCTTGTGATGATTCAACGTGAATTGAAATATCGCTTGGTTCATCAGGAACTGGGATCTCATACCATACTGCAGTCCAATTCAAAAGGTCGGGACAGTCGACGTTTGCGCCAACAGTTGTCCCTGAGAGAGCAACAGGGCTCTGACCGCTAACCATTTCTGCGTCACTACAGTCATCATTATCGGGGACAGGTGGTGGCGGACCACCTTCTTCTGTAATATTCAATTCGTACTCGCCAGACTGCCCACCATATCCATCAACAATTATATAGTAGAGCTCTCCCTGATAAAGAGAAATATCGGTCAATTTACTTAAATAATTATGATGAGAGTTGCTACACTCATCATCATTACATCCGACTAATCCCATTCCTTCATCGTGAATATATACCTTAGTATCGTAGTAAGATCCTTCTCCACATAGATCAATATCAATGACCATATCATAGGCTGGTGAAAAACTATAAACAACATCAGGTGAGGTACTTCCTGAATAGGGACAAACCTCATCATAATCATCTGTATAGCCCTCCGTTGTACCTGAAGTGTAATAGGGTAATGAGTTAATTACGGTCGCATCATCATATGTATCACCACCCTGCCTTGTCCGGTTAGGATAATCATCTAAATTATATTGAATGTAGGATTCTAAATTATCTTGTTTTTCCTGCACAACAGTATTTTGAACTGTAATTTTTCTCGTATCACTACTAAATACTTTTGAAGGTATAAAAGTAAGTATAAACAAATAGATCAATATGTAAGGTGTAGTAAATTTCATTTTTTCTCCTAAATCATGAAATGTTTAATCATTTCATTAAAATTAATTTGATGATGTCAGTTTGAGTCCCATCATACATCTCGCAAAAGTAAATTCCAGAGGGCACAGTTTCTCCAAACATATTTGTT
>DEAI01000018.1 GCA_002346675.1 Fidelibacterota bacterium UBA2986 | reverse complement strand
ATACTTGTTGGAGAAGCCCCGGAATCTATTCGGGGCTTCTTTTTTATATTAATTGATTATTATTTCTGCATTATTAAAGGAATATTTTTTGGATTAACTCTGGTCTGAATTATCCTCAACTTGATTGAGTATTTTTTCCATTCGTCTAGATTCTGTAACTAAAGCGTGGAGAGTTTCTTTTACACGTTTTGGTGGCAAAGTATGAATGGATAGTTCAAGTATTTCTGCTAATCCTTTAATAGTTGAAAGTGGTTTTTTAATTTCATTTTTAATTTTTAGAACAATCTCACCGATAGCCGCAGAATCCTTTATTTTTTTTAATTCGGTTTCCTTTGCACTTAGCTCAGTTTCAAGGTTTTTAATATTTTCTTCTAAATTGGAATTGCTATTTCTTAATAAAAGGTGTTCAAATATTAATGATATTTCTTCAGAGAGGACTTTAAATATTTGTATATCTTCCTTTAAATACTTTGCTTTTTCAGTATGCCCTAAATTCAATACACCAATCAATCGTTTTTCCATCCACAACGGCAAAGAAGCAAATGATTTAAACTGAGTTTTCCTTTGTATCTGAATATTGGGTAGTGAAGAAACAATCACAGGATGTTTTTGTTTTACTACCCACCCAGATAGTCCACTTCCGCTACCAAAATCAAATTCTGTGATTAAATCTACCTTATCGGGACCAACTTGATATTCAAGCTCTAGTGAGTTTTTATTTTCACTATAAACATAAAATGTAGCTGATGTAAATGTAATCTTCTTCCGAACTTCTTCAATAACAAGTGAATAAATTTTTTCAGATGGAGCTCCCTCCTGTATTAACTCAATAAGCTCTGTTAAAATTTTCCCTGCTTCCATCTTTTTCCTCTCTATTCTTTATGTAATAATTCAATCAGGTTTGCTAATTGATCTCTTTCATTTTCTTGTTCAATAGGGATACGAACGACAAAACACGTTTCAGAGTTTTTCCAGGAACTATTTAGAAATATATCTCCCCCCATTGAGGTGATAATTTCATGGGAAATGGTTAATCCCAAGCCAGGGTTATCAGATGTGTCTTTTGTAGTAAAAAAAGGATCAAATATCTTTTTCTCTAGCTCTTTCTTTATACCTATTCCATTATCAATAAAATAAATTTCAATCCATTTTTTATCAATAATATCTGTATGAATTTGGATCTGCAGTTTCTTCTTTATTGATTTCTTATTCAAGCTGTCTCTGGCATTGATAAATAAATTAACAAATACCTGTTCCAAAAGAAGTGCATTTCCAACTATAAATGGTAGGTCTTGACTAAACTTGAAGTCTACATCTATTTTATGTTTTAATAGTTCATATTCAACGAGTTTATGTGAATTACGTATCCCCTGTGCAATATTAACCATTCCGATGCTTTCGTCCTCAGTTTGATTAGCAAATAAACGGATAACCTGAATATTATTATTAACTTGAGAAAATAGATTCTCAATTTCTTTGAAGCTATCTTCCATTTCCTCATCAGATTTTTGAAGTTGTTTACGCATCAGGTCAACTCTCATTTCCAGTGTGGTCAGCGGTTGACTAATATTATGTATCAATCCTACTGATAATTCACCCAGAGCTCTTACTCTATCCCTTGATATAGTAAGAATTTGCTGGTGCTTAAGCTCTTTTTCCAATGCTTTTTGAAAAGCAGCATTTTTTGCGCTTACGATTATAAAATCACTTTCTCCCGAAGTGTTTTCAATTACATTGAAACTTGCATACACAGGAACCGATATTTCTTCAAATACCAAATGAGTGTCAATGTTTTGAAAATTACCTCTGCGAATCTGCTTTTCCAGAGGTTCCTTCCCCTCTGCAACATTTAGGCTATCTGAGAATACATCATCAATTATTTTTCCCTTTAATTTTACAAAGGTGGTCTGTAGTAAATCTAGAGCACTTTTATTTGTATATTGAATTATCCCATCAGAATCCAAAATAAAGATTGCATCAGGGAGATTCTCTAGAATCATAACCGTGGTGGCATAATCTCTATTAAGATTTGAATTTTGTTCAGCTATAACTTTGCTCATACAACGATATCAGGAATAGAACTATTTGTTACTCTCTTATGTACTTTCTTAGGGATTAAATCTAAAACTAAATGTGAATCCACTTCCTTTACTTTCACAAAAATATCCTCAAATTTTTGAAACTTACCATTGGACTGAGTTAAAATATTATATCCCCTTATTCTGAGCAGATACCCGTTGGGCTCTACACAGTCTATTATTTTCCCTTTTAAAATCTGCCCTTGTTTTAATCTTCGAAAAAGATTTTCCAATCCGGTCTCAGTTTTATAATCTATATTAAAATTCATCAGTGAATCACAAAAAGTTTAACTCTATAACTTTGGTGAATGTAAAAAAGGATCCGAAATTTTATCAGAATATTTTATAAACAGTAAATCAATTATTTTTTACTTCACCAAAATATTAATTGAGATTTGTTGCTCTTGCTTTTCATCATTTGAATCAGTATCTATTGGTTCTTCTTGAATAGATGTTTCTAGCATCTGAGCGTTTATAGAGGTTAGCTCTAAAGAATCTTTTTCCCTTTTCGGCTTGTAATCCCTTCGCTTTTTTTTTCTTTTCATCGGTTTATCGGCAGTCTGTTCCACCTGATGGATTGTCTCTGATTGACCTAAATTAATATTTCGAATGGAATCTTCAGACATAAAATTTTCCTTTCATCTTTTGTCTCAGAGTTACATGTACATGACTGAGTATTTGGCTTACTCTCCCCTCTGATAAGTTCAATACAGTTCCAATATCCGCTAACGTCAAATTTTCATAATAATATAAAGCTAAAATGAGTCGTTCACGCTCTGAAAGTTCCTGAATATAGCCTTTCAACTCACTGCGCATACCCTTTTCATCCATTTCTTTTTCCGGGGATATTTGATCTTTATCCTCCATCATTTCCATTCGTGTTATCGTCTCCCCTTCATCATTCGAAAAAGAATCATCCAGTGAAACCATCAAATTCAATTGAGCAAGGGACAATACTTTAGATATTTCTTTTTGGGTGAAACCGGTCTCTTTTTCAATTTCCATTAAAGAAGGTTCACGGTCAAATTTCATTGAGAGTTTTTCCTTGGCATTATTAACTTTTCCAAGTTTTTGCATTTGATCTCTCGATAAAATACCTGTACGGCGCAAAGCATCAATAATTTCGCCGTGAATTCTTCGATAAGCATATGTTTTAAATGCTGTACCAGCTTCAGGATTAAAGCGTCCCAAAGCAAATAGAAGTCCCACAACACCAAATTGATAAAGATCATCTCTATGAAGGCCAAGATGTGTTCCTACATTTATTCTTCCTACTATATGTTTCACAAGTGGCAAAAAGGCCCTAACTGCCTGATCTTTTATGTGCTCGTTCCCTGTCGTACAATATTCTCTCACCAGAGCTTCCCCATCCATTTTTTTGTGTTCCATGATCATAATATCTTAAGTACTTTGCTCCAAACTCTGTTCTTCATCACCTCCAGATTCTGTTTCAGGAGTAAATAAATGTATTCCCCATTTAATAAATAATCCAGCAACAAAAAATATAAAGAGCACCCCAATATAAACAACCAAACTTCTGATAAGTCCTTCAAAAATAGAAATTTGAAATAACAAATTTAAGATAAAACTTATCAAAGCAATGATAAGGGCGATTTTGTAAATTAAATTATCCATTTGTGGATTGTATCTCCACATTTTTGTAATTCATAAATCGATCGAAGAAACTATCACGTTTTTTGGCATCAGTAATTGGCATTTTCATAAGTCTTCTGGTTATCATTCTTAGTGAATTTACTGGCATGGAATTAGGATAAAACAGTGAAATTGGTTTTTGTTTTTGGATAGAATATTGAATCAAATTATCTTTTAGGAGGGAGCCCCCGTATACCAGTGAACTGTTTAAAAACCTCTGTACCATAAGATTCATTTTTTTAAACATAGACTCTCCATTCTCTTCGGTATCTACCATATTGGAGATCATAACAATTGGAACTTCTTGATTTGTGTTTCGAATAACTTTAACCATTCCATAGGAATCTGCAATAGATGCGGGGTCAGGAGTAACTACCAAAATAATTTTATCTGCTCCTACAACAAATGACATAACAGAATTATGTACACCTGCTCCGGTATCGACAATTACTGTATCATATTCATGTTCAAATTCTGAAAATGAATTCCCGATTTTCTGAAGAATTTTATCTTCTGAGTTCAGCATTTCAATTACAGCAGAACCAGCTGGTAAAATATCAATTCCACCAATTCCTTTTGTAATTACATCCTTCAATGGGACAGAACCATTAAGTACATCAGCGATAGAATACTTCGGACGTATTCCCATTAATAAGTCTACATTACCTAAATGAATATCTGCATCTATCAGTAATACATTTTTTTTCATACGTGACATCAGCAGCGCTAAGTTGACACTAAGATTGGATTTTCCAACACCACCCTTTCCACTTGTAACGGCTATGATTTCTGGGAGATTATTTCTTGTTTTTAAAACAGAAAGTGAAAATCGATTTAATTGATTCATTTAAAATCTATCGGCTACATCTAATTTGAATTCAGAAAAGATTGAAGCTGAACTTATAACCTTTAATATCAATAAACTATGATATGTTTTATGATTCATTTGGAATTAAAATTGATCCTACAGTATTCAAATTTGTATCTGAAGTAAGCTCAGAAAAAGAAAGAACAGATACATCAGGTAGTACCGGCTCAATAAAGTTTCTCACATATCTCCTTATTTGGGGTGAAACTAATATTGCGGGTCTCCGATTATCTAATATCATTTTTTCAATTTGATTTCCAATGGACTTAAATAAAGTATTCACCTGAACTGGAGTTAATCCAAGATTTCTAGAGTTGCCTTTCCCTTCCTTTATAACACTCATGATTTGATCTTCTAATCGAGAATCAAATGTGGTAACTGCGACATCAGAGTTTCCGCTTTTAAATACATTGGTAATAGTATCTGCAAGTGATATTCTTACATATTCTGTTAGAGTATCTGCGTCTTTTGTGATTGCAGCATAATCCGCTAATGTTTCTAAGATTATGACTAAATTTCGTACCGGTATTTTTTCCTTTAATAAATTTTTCAAAACCTGTGTTACAATCCCCAAAGGCAGTAAATCTGGGACTAATCCTTCGACAACCGCACTGTGAGTCTCTTTTAGATGGTCTAGCATCCTTTGCGTTTCCTGTCTATCAAAGAGTTTCCAAGCGCTTGCCTTCAGCACTTCCATTAAATGTGTAGCAATGACTGCGGGAGGTTCTACAACTGTGAGCCCAGCGGCTTCTGCTTTATCTTTTTGCTCGGAAGATATCCAGCGAGCAGGTAACCCAAAGGTAGGTTCAGTTGTATCAACTCCTACAAGATCAATATTTGGGTCCGGATTTAATACTAAAAAATAATCGAGCATAACCTCACTTTTTACAACTTCGACGTCATGTATTTTGAAAATATATTCAGTGGAACTCAACTGGATGTTATCACGAATACGAATTGGTGGAATAACTATACCCAACTCAATTGCCAAACTTTTTCTTATAGTTGATATTCTATCTAGGAGGTTACCTCCCTGGTTGGCATCAACCAACGGAATAAGCCCATATCCTATTTCTATTTCAAATGGATCTGGATGGAGGAATGATTCTATTTTTTCTTCTTCAATTACTTTTTCCTCATCCGGCTCCTCTTGTGAGATCTCTCCCGGCTTGACCTTTGTTGCCATGTAACCTACTGAGGTCAATAGCCCTGCCATAAGCGCAAATGGAAAAAACGGCATACCAGGCATAATCCCAATAACTATTAACACTCCAGAACTTACAAAAACTGCTTTAGGTTGATTGACGATCTGTGAATGTATATCAGCAGCAAAATCAGATTCACTTGTAGCTCTTGTGACAATTATACCTGCTGCCGTCGAAATAATCAAAGCGGGGATTTGAGCTATTAATCCATCACCGATCGTTAAAAGTGTATAGGTTGATGCTGCCTCTCCTAGAGCCATCCCAAGTTGAAGCGTACCAATTGCTAATCCACCAATTATATTTATGAGAGTCATTAGAATACCCGCAACAGCATCTCCCCTTACAAATTTACTAGCTCCGTCCATTGCACCATAAAAATCCGCCTCTTTCGATATCATTTCCCTTCGCTCTCTTGCCTGATTATCATCAATTAGCCCTGCATTCAAATCAGCGTCAATTGCCATCTGTTTCCCTGGCATTGCATCAAGAGTAAATCGTGCAGATACCTCTGCAATTCTGGTGGCACCCTTAGTAATTACTACAAAATTAATAATAACAAGAATTAGGAAAATCACTCCTCCAACAATATAATTTCCACCAACTACAAAATTTCCAAATGCATCAATAATTTCACCTGCATAAGCTTCACCAAGGATTAATCTGGTTGTAGCAACATTTAGAGATAATCTAAAAAGTGTGATAATTAGGAGTAATCCTGGAAATACAGAAAATTCCAGTGGACGGAGAACATACATAGCAACAAATATTATAACCAATGCACCGGTTATATTCATAACCAGAAATACATCCATAAGAAATGTAGGCATAGGAAGAAGCATAACGCCCAAGATCAGCATAACTGCCATTCCGAGAAATGTGCTGCTATTTGATCCTAAAATTGATGCAAATCTTGATGTATGCTTATCAGCCATGGGCTAAAGTTGTGTTTGTTCTATATGAACCTTTTTTCTGCATTTGGTACACTTTTGCTAATACTTCTGCTACTGTTTGATAAAAAACTGGAGGAATCTCCATACCTATCTCCATAGTTTCAAACAAAGTTCGTGCCAAAGGTTTATTTTCCATAACTGGAACATTATGTTCACGTGCCAATTTTTTTATTCGTTCCGCTGTCTTGCGCTGTCCTTTCGCAATAACTTTTGGAGCGTCCGTTGGTTTATCTGGTGCATATAAGAGAGCGACAGCAATGTGGGTTGGGTTAGTCACGACGACGGTAGCATCTGGAACTGCATTCATCATTCTTGTCCGACTTAGCTGTTTCTGCAAAGATTTAATTCTTCCTTTTACCTCTGGATTTCCTCTCTCCTGAGTTTGTTCCTCTTTGACTTCCTGTTTTGTCATCATTATATTTTTTTCATAGTCATAATTCTGCCAGGCATAATCTGCCGCTGCAAGGAAAATCAGTACAATCGCAATTTTTATACTCAATTCAAAAAGTATCCCTGTTATAAAAGTCAAAATTTTGAATGTTGGTAAATTTGAAATACTATAAAATTCGTTTATATGACTTTTTATTACTGAGTAGGCGATAATAAAAATAATTGTTATTTTGAAGATTCCCTTTAAAAGCTCCACAATAGACTTAGATGAAAATATTCGTTTCACTCCCTTCAAGGGACTAATTTTGCTAAACTTTGGCTCTAAAGCTTTTTTTGAGAATATCAAACCAACCTGTCCAAAATTACTGGCAAGTCCGACAATCATGATAACTAAAAGTACGGGACTCAAAATATTTAAAAAATGAGCAATGCCACTTTGTGAATAGTGAATAATTGATTCAGCTGTTAATTGAGTTGTCAATAGAGTTTTATATATTGTTCTGGTAAACTGTATAATTCCATTTAAGAGATTACCACCCATAAATTTTAAAACGATTATTCCTCCAATTAGGACAGCAACTGAATTAAGATCCATACTTCTGGCAACATTTCCCTTTTCTCTCTCCTTCTCCCTCTTCTTTGGGGTAGGAGCTTCGGTGCGGCTGTGTTTATCCTGCATAGCCATTTATACACCAGAAAGTTGGCGAATAATTGTACCAGTAAAACGAACCATATCATCGTAAACTGAATCAAAGAGTATCTGAAAAATATTGATCGAGACAATCAGTATAACTAAACCTGAAAATATTTTAAGAGGAAGTGTGATAAAAAATACATTTAACTGTGGCATGGTTCGTGCCATGAATCCTACTCCTGCATCAATTAAAAATAGAAAAGCCATAGAGGGAGCTGCAAATCTAATGCCAATTTCATATATTTTGGTTCCACCTCTAACAACTGACTCTCCAGCTTGGTGAGATAATTCTCCCATTCCCAATGGGATCAACTGGAAATTTCCAAATAATGTCTCTATTAAAAAGTGATGCCCATCCACTAAAAACAAGAATAGAATCATCATCGGCAACCAAAATTGGGTTATAATTGGTGTCTGCTCGCGGCTGGTTGGATCCATAACATTAACTATTCCCATTCCCATTTGAAGCCCCACAATTCCACCAGCTATGGAAAATCCTTCAAAAATTAACCGTCCTCCAAATCCAATAATCATGCCTATTATCACTTCCTTTACCATTAATCCGGCTAAAATCCAAAGATTTGTAATTGGCGGAATTGCTTCTATATTTACAATAGAACCAATAATTAAAGTTAGGACAAACCCAAACATAATCCTTATTCGTCCGGAAATCATAGGATAGCTAAAAATAGGTAAGGTAATCAACATTGCGGACAACCTAGTAAAAACCAGCATGTATCCTGGAACTACTATATGGAGTTGGTCTGCAAGCTCTAAAAAAGGAATCACTACTTATCTACTATTTATTAGGGAGACATAAATGGGATTTGATACATTACTTCTTGAGTGAACTGTATCAATACTTCTAAAAACCATGGAGTTAAAATAAGTAAAATAATCCCAACTGCAGCCATCTTAGGAATAAAGGTCAAGGTCATCTCATGAATAGAAGTTACTGCCTGAAATATACCTACAGCTAATCCTACCAACAGAGTCGTTCCCAAAATAGGTGAAGCGATATATAAAACTGTAATGAGAGTTTCTCGACTAATATAAGTCACAAAATCTGGTGTCATCAAGCGAATCCTTTTACCAGTGATTCCACAACCAAGTACCAACCATCAACCAATACAAATAATAAGAGCTTGAATGGGAGAGAAATCATTATGGGTGGTAGCATCATCATTCCCATGGACAGCAATACACTAGATACAACCATATCAATAGCTAACATGGGTAAATATAGCAAAAATCCAATTTGAAAAGCTGTTTTCAATTCACTTATAATAAATGCAGGGATAAGAGTAAATATTGATAATTCTTCTAAAGAAGCAGGCTTATCAAGCTGTCTCAGCTGAATAAAAAGCGCTATATCTCTCTCCCTTGTCTGATCTAGCATGAATGTTTTTATAGGATTTGTAGCTTTTTCCAATGCCTCTTTCTGAGATATTTCTTCCTTGAGATAAGGCTGAAGTGCTGTATCATTAATTTCAGTTATAACTGGTTTCATAATGAAAACCGAAATGAATAGAGCCAAACCAATTAGAATTTGGTTAGAAGGAACAGTTTGTGTAGCTAATGCAGATCTTAAAAAATGAAATACCACCACTAATCTTGTAAAAGAAGTCATCATAATTAAAATGGAAGGAGCAAGAGATAAAATGGTAATCAGAAAAACAATTTGCATGGTCAAAACAAAGTCGGCTGGACCTGACGCTTCTTCGACTCCCATAGTAATTTTTGGGAGTAAGGACTGCCCCCAGGATAGTGCTGGAGCAGTGAATAACAGTATATAGAGAGTTGTTTTTATAAAAAATGAATATTTCATGGTATGCGATAATTCAACTTATTTTATAGATATTAAGGATCGGAGATGATATTTGAGTCAGAATGATCCTTGTTCTGTTTTCCATCTGAAAATTCTTTGATCAAATTTATGGATTGATCTGTAACCCCCATGAGTAATTTTTGTCCTTCAATTCGTACCATAATCAAATATTGTTTGGGGCTAATGTATTGTTTACCTAACACTTCCATAGAAAAATGATTTACATTTTCAACTAATTTTGATTTATACCATTTGAATCCCATTAAAATAAAAATTATAATTAAACCGGTTATACCTAAGGTCCTCAAAAAATAATTAGAATAATTGGACTTAAACGGGAGCTGATCCTCATTATTTTCTGTATTGAATTGTGCTAAATCATTAGAGCTAGCATCATCCGGAAATAAAAAGAATAATATGAGTAATAGAAACGATCCAACTGCAAGCGCAGCTAGATACCTAACGGATGATTTCCCCTGATGACGTTCAAAGAATCGTTGCAGGGCAATCATCCCAAACTTTTTATCCTTTCTTTTGGAGAAGCAAGTTTTGTTATACGAATACCAAATTTATCATCTACAACAACCACTTCCCCTTCAGCTAGCTTTCGGTTATTTATATAAATTGTCAGTGGCTCTCCAGCGCCTTTATCTAACTCTATTAGAGAACCTTTGCCCAATTTAAGCACATCCTGGATCCTCATAGACTTTCGGCCCAACTCAACCAAAACCTCCAATTCGACATCCATAAGCATATTTATATTTCTAGGTGAACCGGCATCACCGTTTTCAGATGTGAAACTTTCGAACTCTGCTTGAGAAACATCAACAAAATCTCCGTTTTTGACTATTTTATTCCATGAGAATTGATTCAATGATATTTTATCTTTTCCAAAAGTCAAGTTATGAGATATGGATATTCCGTTTTCAATGGGGAGATCTTTTGAAAAATTTTCTCCAGAGTCAAATGAGTATACACTGATATCTCGAGCTGTAAACTTCATAGAAGTTTCATCTATTGAGTCAGAAATTTTTTCGAGAAGCTGTTTCAATGCTTCATTCAAAGCAGTGTATTGCTCATCACTTAAATGATCTTCTATTTTCTCACCACTCAATGCTGAATAAATGAGCTTAACAGAATTTAAGTCTAATGTTATTAAATGTTGTGTGTGAGTGTTTTCCTGCTTAGTAGAAAACTGAATTCCAGCACGTGGAAAGTCTTCACCAAGAACTTGTTCTAGAAGATTTTGATCTTCAGAAATTGAGCTATCAATCTCAACCTTTTTCTGATTAAAAATCTCCTTAATATGATTTATTATTGTACCCTGATATGTATCAAACCAGGCATTTAATTTATTTTTATCTAAGTCACTCATTTTCTGCTCCTGTGGTAACTGAATTTATTCTACATGAATATCTTTGTTGAAATTGTCCAACAGTTGCTGAGAATAATTTCTTTTTATTCACAAAAAGTGGAATATCCTCATGCGTCCTTGTATTTAGAGTTAGTACATCATCACACTCCAAATCAATAAAGTCTTTTACAGAAATATTTACTTTCCCCAATATTGCTCTTAATAGCATGGGTGTCTGATTTATATTTTCAGCAACTGTTTTTGAACCAGTAATAGTCGATTCTTTTTCACCTAATAAAAATTGATCTTGAATATCCATTGATGACATTAATGCCATTATCCATTTGTATGGGTAACAAAGATTTATTAAAGTTGAATTTCCTCTCACTTTTGTTTCTATTGATATAATAACAGCTGGGTCTGAGGATGGGATTATCTGAACAAATTCCGGGTTGTGTTCAAACCTATTTACAACACAATTTATTCTTTTTAATGGCTTCCAAGTTGAAACTATCTCACCTGATAGTTTCTGAATCAGCCGATTCATTATTCTTTTTTCAATCACAGAAATTGGACGAGGTTCATCAATAAAGTTTCCTCTTCCTCCTAACAATCTTTCCACAATGAAAACGACTAATTGAGGGCTGATTTCAAAAATAAACTTTGAATCAGGATTTTCAAGTTTTCCAACATAAAGAGCTCCAGGAGAAGGTATAGACATAACGAAATCAGAGTATAGTACTTGGTCTACTGTAACCAACTTCATATCCACAGTTAAACGCATCTGTTCCGATAAAAAAACACTCAGGTTTTTGACTAAATTTTCATGGAGACTTTCTAATATTCTTATTTGATCCTTATGTACCAAAAAAGGATGTTTAAAATCATACCTCCAAATTTTTCTTTGTTCCTCTTCACTAAGTGGGTGAGTCCCACTATGCCCTGATACATCCGTTAAGAGAGCATCTATTTCTTCTTGTGATAACAATGTAGTCATAATTTTTTATCTAATATTTTATTTAAAATTATCCTTTTAGTCTCGTAGCTTCATTCAAAACTTCATTCAATGTTGTAACAACTCTAGATGTTGCCTGAAATCCTCTTTGAGCTTCTATCATTTGAGTAAATTGATTTGCTAAATCTACATTTGACATCTCTAAAACTCCTGACTCTAAAACTGAAGCATTTTCTTCTGCTATTTCAATGCGAGCAGTACCGCTTTCTTTCGATTCCATATATAGGCTTCCATTTTCTTTTCGCAGCCCATTAGCATTTTTAAATTGAGCTGTTGCTACTTGCGCTAAATCAATTACTTCCCCATTACTAAATAATCCTTTGATTATTCCTGCTCCATCCACTTTAAATCCAGTGAGAATTCCAGATTGTTTACCATCTTGCGATCTCAATGATACACTTGAAACTGAATCAAACTGAGTTAAACCGGTAAAACCACCTTTTGTATTCATCTCAAAATTTATATGCATCGGTGGTGTACCGTTTCCTGGGTCCAAAACAAATTCAGAAGCACCATCTGTATATTCTAAATTGAGAAAATTTCCATTTGCATCAAACATAACCTTTCCTGTTCCACCTTCTAACACAGATTCTGAATCACTTCCTTCAATTTTTACAATCCACTCACCAGGGTTAGTTGTTTTTTCATATTGAATCGTTATCTCGTGGGCTTTTCCCAATGTATCATAAACGATCATTGAGGTTTTTACAAAAGGAGTATAGCCTGAGGTTATATTTGCAAACCCAGGAAAATTTAT
Source organism: Fidelibacterota bacterium UBA2986 (assembly GCA_002346675.1). Lineage (GTDB taxonomy): Bacteria > Fidelibacterota > Marinisomatia > Marinisomatales > AB-629-J13 > AB-629-J13. Next base: position 18,113 of record DEAI01000018.1, on the reverse strand, counting down.
ATCTCCAATATTATCTTCAGCAGAAAATATATTAATTGATGTTTCACTTTCTCCAACTACATCATCTGTTAGTTTTATCTTTCCATCAATTAATCCAACAGTAGAATTATTTCCAAATGCATCATTTATTTTACTAATGATATTTTCCAATTTTGTACCATCATATCCATCACCAAACGTAAAAGATTCATTTATTTTCTCACCCAATCTATCTGTTCCGGTAATATGAATAATATCACCGTTTTGAAATTGTGTTGTTATTTGATCAAGTTGATTTATTTCAGTATCTGTTTCAGCATTTTTCTCTAAACCATCTATTGTAACTGTGAAAGGGCTAACGCTTGACCATACCTCATTTTCAGGATTTAATCCTGCATTCAAATTACCAGTCAATCTTACATTTTGTGTTTCTCTTGCATCAGCAACCAGATTCTGGTCAATAATGATATCATCAAGTTCATTGCTTATATTTGTATTATCTTTTGGATCAATCATCCATCCTTGAATGGCTAATCCTCCTCCATTAATTAACATTCCATCCTTATTAAATGTAAAACTTCCATCTCTTGAAAAATACTGATCTTCGCCTTTTTGAAGTACAAAGAAAGAATTTCCTCTTATACCTAAATCTGTAACGTTTCCTGTATTTTGAAAACCACCTTGTTTAAATGGAGTGTAAGAAACACCAATTGTTGATCCAAATTGCTCTGCAAATGTCATCCTTGATGACTTAAACCCTATTGTATTGATATTTGCAATATTATTACCCACCAATTCAAGTTTTGATTGTTGGGCATTCAATCCAGATAAGGCAGTTGAAAATCCATCAATATTTTGTCCATTTGCACTCATTTTTTACTCCAATTTAATATAAATATTCCTCTGTCTATTTCAATTAAACAGGAAATATAGTTTGCCACTAAATTATTTACACAGTTCATTTTTTAAACAACAGCAAAAGCATCAATATTTGAAAATACATTTTGCTGAACTCTTTCTTTTTCTATCGTAGATATAACGGTCTGACTTTTCACGTTCATGAGAAAAGCATTTGAATCCATTAATATTATTCCTGATGCAACCTTCTCATCTTTTAATCTACTTAATCCTGTTTCTAATCGTGTCATCTGTTCCTGAGTTAATATTCCAAAAACCTCATGCATAATTTCTGATGCTTTTTCAGTAAAACTAATTGAGTTATCCTTATATATTTTTGCATCAAAAATTTCTTTAAAAGTACCAATTGAACTATCTGATTTTTTTAAAGAATCATTCTTATGAAGATCTGACCTATCCCCAATTTTATTAGTATTAAATAAATCGATATTATTTTGAAGCTGGTACACACCGACTCTCATGCTCTAGTTCTCACCTTGAGTTATTTCAAGAACTTGATTAAATGGTATTTCCTCATCATTAACAACAAAAACAGCCGTTCCATCTGTGTATTTGATCCCGGTAATTATACCTTTGACCATGGTTAATGATCCAACCGGATCTCCCTCCGCATCCATGGCGATTACCTGGATCCTGTATTCACCTTCTGGGGCAGGATCACCGCTAGTATTTTTACCATTCCATTCTATATTATGTTTTCCTTTAGGTAAAGATCCTAACTTCATATTATTAATAATATTACCACCGCCATCTAATATATTAACATGAACTTTTTGAGCTTGACCATTTAGCTGAAATTCTATATCAACTGTATTATCTTTTGTTAAAATTGCGGTATCACCTGATGCTGAAACGCTTTTACCTATAAAACTCGCTGCCATAGTATTATTGATGGCCTGAGTTAGCATTAAATCCACCTGCATATTTTCTTCCATCATACCGCTCATATTTGTCAATTGCTCTAATGAGCTAAACTGTGCTAACTGTGAAGCAAAATCCTGACTGTTCATTGGGGACATAGGATCCTGATGCTTTAACTGTTCAACTAATAACTTTAAGAACTCTTCTTTTTCCATGGTTGACTTTCCAAGACCACTTAAGGAATTCTGAGATGTTGATTGGTCAAATAAAGATATTTCGTTCATGTTTGTCCTCTGTTTTAAGCAATTACTTCTATGGTATTATATCCGAATTGACGAATTGTTTCAACTTCAGCAAGTGACTCATTTTCACTTTCTATATCATAGAATATATTTTGAGAGAATGTTTTCTCTTTGTTATTATTTTGTTTTTCTGCCCCCACTTCCACTTTAAAAGATTCAAACTTCATTCCTTTTTCATTCAAATTTTCTTTTACCTCTGTAACAATTTTTTCAATTATAGATTTAATAGAATCAGATTCAACTACCATAACCGCATTTGTAACAGAACTTCTTTGAGTCAATTTAATTTCAAGTTCTCCAAATTCTCCTCCATTCAATTTGTAGGTGGCTGATTTAGCTGCATTATTTGATATGTTATTATTTATGATCTGGGTGATACGTGATATCAATTGAACCTTACTGACTTTTTGAATTGACTCTATATTTGATTGAAACAAATTTCCACTCTTAGCTGCTTGCCCAAGCGAGGATTTAAAATGAACTCCAGAAAATTGACTCGTCGTATTACTCTGTTTCCCTTTAAAATCAGGTCGAGCCGTTGAATCTATTTTACTTCCCGGTTTTGTCAGGGTAGATTTTTCCTCAACCTGGTCAGTGTTTCCCTTTTCTAATGGAGAGTTCTGTTTCTGATCTAATTTTTGTTTTACATCTCTTTTAGAATTGGATTGATCTATTTGAGGGCTAAAAGAGTTATCCTTACTTTCTAGAGATATAAATGTATCTCCATATTTTTTCATTATAGATTCATTAATTTCTCCTTTTAGTACTGTACCTTTTATAAACTGTTCAAAAATAGGCTGTATATGAGGAGAGGAGACTAGGGGTATATGATCCTTTTTATCCTGCTTTAAATCCAAATGTTCAGAATTATTATCTACTGAAATATCAATATGTAAAGTATTCATATTATTCTGATTCTTTGAGTCCCGCTAATTTCTCGGTGATCTCTGCTGCTCGCTTGGGAGTTAGTGCTTGAAAAACCATTTTTTTGTTTCGATTACTCATATTGTTATATATAGCAATTATTGTGCCATCATCAAGATTACTAAGGATAGGTTTCATTTCCTTTGGTTTCATTGACTCATAGGTTTTTGACAATCCTTTGATTGAAGCCACCTGTTGCTTTGATATTTCTAGTTCTTTCTTTAATCGACTATTACCATATTTGTATTCATCTAATTTAATCTGTAGCAGCAACATTTGATTATATAGACTATCAACTACTGCCTGTAGATCGATTGTATCATCGACAGCAGTTTCATCCATAACGATGACCGTATCAGATGAAATAATATCAAAGGAAATAGAATCTGCAAGAGAATCCGGTATTTCACTCTCGCTGAAATCCGTAGCCATATTTTGCTCATCGTCATTATTAAATATGAATAAATATGCTATACCACCACTCACACCCAGAGCAATCAGAATTATACCTACTAAAAGGATAGTTTTCTTCATTAAGGATTTTCTCCTTTATTTAGGTCTCTACGGATAGCAATCTCATCTATTTTTTTCATTTCCAATTTCTTTTCTAAAGTTTTACGCTCTTTTACTCTACGTTCTAAAAGTTTTTCTACAGCCTTTTTATCTTTAGAGGCATTTGATAGCTGGTCCAAATTTTCTTTCACCTCAGTTTTAGCCTCCAAAACACGTTTTTCTACGTCATCAATTTGATCATCTAGTTGTAAAATATAATCTGATGAGATCTGGAGTTGATTTAAAGTCATATTCTCTAGTGGATCTTCCCTATCTAAAATATCATGTTTTATTTTTTCAATATTATCCAGCTTTTCTTCTTCATTTTTTTTTCTGATTTTAGAACGAGCTAGATCTTCAGCCTTCAAATCTTCAACTTTTTTCCTGTAGTTGAAGACTCTCCCTAGCGAAAATTGAAATTGTTTAGCCATGATTAGGATTCAAGAATATTAGATAAGGTCGTTATTGACTCAAGAAACTGAGAAGGTTCATTTATTTCCTGACGAAGGTAGTCATCTATTTTTGATTTATATTTTAGTGCACGATCCACTTTAGAGTTGCTCCCCTTCGCATATGCTCCTATAGAAATCATATCCTCCGCATCTCTGAATTCTGATAACAGCTCCAACAATTCCCTTGACTTTCTTATGTGTGTTTCTTCAGCAATATCCTGAAATAGTCTGCTAACACTATCCAATACATCCACGGCTGGATAATGACCCTTTGTCGATAGCTTTCTTGACAGTACTACATGCCCATCCAAAATGGATCGGGCAGTATCACTGATAGGATCATCCAAATCATCGCCCTCAACCAAAATTGAATATAAGCCGGTTATGCTTCCTTTCTGCCCTGCTCCTGTCCGTTCCAATAAACGAGGTAAAAATGAAAATACCGATGGAGTATATCCTTTTGTGGTGGGAGGTTCTCCCACAGCCAAGCCAATTTCTCTTTGTGCCATTGCAACCCGAGTCAAAGAGTCCATCATAAACATAACATCTTTACCTGTATCGCGAAAATATTCCGCAATTGCAGTTGCAATCAAAGACCCCTTAATCCTCACCATGGCAGATTGATCAGAAGTGGCTACGACAACAACGGATCTTTTCAATCCATCTGAACCTAAGTCTCTTTCTAAAAACTCTCTCACTTCACGTCCTCTCTCTCCAATAAGAGCAATTACATTTACTTCAGCGCTTGTAAACCGTGAAATCATTCCTAATAGAACACTCTTTCCAACACCACTACCAGAAAATATCCCTACTCTCTGACCTTTTCCTAGTGTTAAAAATCCATCAATTGATCTAATACCAGTAGGCATCGCTTCATTAATTCTCTGTCTCTCCATAGGATTAGGTGGAACATTATAGACTGGTTGAAATGTAGAGCCTTTTATTGGACCTTTTCCATCAATGGGGTTACCCATTCCATCTAATATCCTTCCCAGCAGTTGATCGCCTACAGGAATATTCATAGGCTGTGAACTAACAGAAACAGGACAGCCAGGAGATATACCCATTATTTCTCCAAAGGGCATCATTAATACTTTGTCACCTTTGAAACCCACAATTTCTGCTTGAATGGTAAGATTATCTTTTGTGCGAATTGAACATAATTCTCCGAGTGATCCATCTAATCCTGATGCCTCTATAACAAGTCCGATAATCTGCGAGATTCTTCCTTCAGCTGTAACGGTATCAACTATATCGATAGAATCCAAAATCGAGTTAAACTTAGGATCTGTTAACTCCACTTTACAAATTCCTTATTTAAATGATCCTCCATCAATTTTAACTGATGTTGGATAGAACCATCTACAAAAAGATCTTCTGATTCAACTCTACATTCACCAAGATTCAATTTTTTGTCCTTTTTAAATTGAATCTTATCATAAAGAGGAAGATTTATTTGTTTTATAAATTCATCCGGATCCAACTCACTAAGCCATTCTGGATTAAGATAAATTACAATTTGTTTCTGATCCATCATTTCCAATAATATTTTTTTCAATGTTTTTGAAAGATAATCAGTAATCTCCGCTCTATGATTCAGCTCCACCTGAAGAATTTTCTCAGCAATTCTTAACGATAAACTAAGTAAAGTTTTCTCCTGGCTATTTATTAATTTATTATAGTGTTCTTTTAAACCCGCAGCTAAGTGATTAAAATCTAATGATAGCTCCTTTAGGCGAGAATTCATATCAATAAGTGCAGATTCTCTTCCCTCACTGTAACCTGCCTGAAAAGCATCCTCTCTTGTCTGTTCAAGTGCTTTTTCTAGAATTTCAACTTGATCGTCTGGCGTTACGTGTTCTCCCATAACTATATCTGTATCATCTGAAATATCTGAGCCTAACTGAGCAGTGTAGTCTACTCCATCAAAATTTATACGGTTTATAGGGTTGGAAACCCTGAATCGAAAAGATTCCATTTTTCTATAATAATTATGGGATATTTTAAATTAATTCTTGTTCTTCACCACTCCGAGCAATTGTCAGCTCGCCCTTACTTTCCAAATCAAACACAATCTGGAGAACTTCACTTTGTGTCCTCTCAATATCTTTCATTGGCATGGGTGGTAAAACTTCAATTTCATCCCGCAACATTCCCGCAGCGCGTTCAGACATATTTTTATAGAAAAGTTCTCTTAAATTATCTTTTGCTCCCTTCAACGCTGGCGCAAGGATTTTATTATCCACTGCTCCGTTGATAGCTTGAATTGCATTATCAGTAAGAGTTACTATATCATCAAACATAAAAAGATAAGATGATATATCATCACACAATTGTTCGTCAATTAATTTCAACCCTTCTAGGATGACTTTTTGATCGGTTTGCCCTATAGCATTTAATAGATCTGCAGTACTTTCAACTCCAGACTTTTTCCCTTCCTCAGAAGCAATTTCTGCTCCAATTTGATCTCTTAATACTGCTTCAACATCTTCAATTAAATCAGGATTAATATCTTCCAAAGTTGCTAATCTATAGGCAATCTCTATTCTACTTTCCTTAGGAAGTTCAGCTAGTAAAGACGAAGCCTGGTCAACTCTCAGATTTGATAGAATCAAGGATGCTGTTTGTGGATGTTCTTTTTTGAGAAATTCAAGTAATCGTTTATTGTCAACTTTACTCATCAAGCTGAAGGCACTGATTCCTGTTGCTATTTCCAAACGTTTGATAATATCATCTGATTTTTTATCTCCCCAAGCGTGCTCAAGTAGATCCTTGGCATAATCAAATCCTCCTTGCATTAGGGTTTCATTAGCAATCATGATTTCGTAAAACTCTTGAATTACTTCTCCCAATATTTCTGATGGAATATCACGTAGCTTAGCTATCTCAAAACTAATTTTTTCAACTTCATAATCACTCATATTTTTCATGATTTGAGATGCATTATCTACTCCCATTGCTATTAATAACATGGCAGCTTTTTGATTCTTTGATAAGTTATCATAGGTCATGGCATAAGGTTCAATCATAATAGATTCCATTTTTTTATTTGGTTATCCAAGTGTGAATTAATTTCGATGCATTTGAGGGTTTATCTTTCGCAAAATCAATAACTGCAGTTGTCATTTTATCTTTAGCTTTTAATCGTGCTCTTGCTTCTGGGCTTAGTTTTTTTATAAATATATCTTCGTCTATTTCTTCTTCAAACTCTCCAGTATCTTGTTTATCTTGCAAATATTTGCTAAACCAACCTCTTAATGCATCGGTAGGTTTAATCTTATTTTTTTCCATATATTCTTCCAACTTTTCAACTTCCAACTCTTCTTCTGTTATTTTCTCTTCACCCTCAGGAAGTGCTTCCATTTCAGACTCTTCCTCACCCTCAGGAAGTGCTTCCATTTCAGACTCTTCCTCACCCATCAATGCTAACATTTTTGGTTCCACCGTTGTTTTTTTGAATAATGTCTTCATAACAAATAAAGCAACCAAGACTGATACAAGAAGAAGCCCTTTGTTTATGACACTTGCCCACATAGCTCGGGCTTCAGCTCTTTCAAAGTATTCTAGATCTTCCTCAAAAGCGGACCTATCAAATTGGATGTTTTCTACCTCAATCAGATCTCCTCTCTTCTCCATGTAACCAACCGCAGATTTCACTAAATCTGCAATCTGTTTTAATTCTATATCTGTTCTTGACTGATAAATTTTTTCAGTATTTCCTTCTTCATTTTCCTCATTAACATAGGTTCCATCAACCAATACAGCTACAGTAATCCTTCTTATATCACCGGAAGGAGAAATATAATGCTCAACAGTTTTATTTAACTCATAATTAGTCAGAATATTTTCTTTTGAATATTGAGCTGAATCTGATTCCATTGATGATTCAGTTTGTCTCTCCTCGCTTAAAATAACTACTTTATCTGGGTCATATGCTTCCGTTGTGCGCTCAATTTTTTCGAAATTCAAATCGACAGTTACCTTAGCAATAGAATTTTGATATCCCAAAACCCCATCTAAAATATCCTGTACTTTCATCTGCAAACGGGACTCAACAGAGTTTTTTAAATCCCACTGATTTCCACTAGAACCAAGAACAGCCTCTTCACCCTTATTATCTGATAGTAAAATTCCTTCAGAATCCACAACAACGACTGCATCTGCATCTATCCCGTCTACGCTATTTCCAACTAAAGCAGCAATTCCCTTTACTTGCTCCTCTTCTATTACAACTCCAGGGGTAAGATACAAAACTACTGAAGCTTTTCCGCCCTTCTCTTTTTCAAACAATTTTTCTTCTGGCAAAGCTAAATGAACACGGCAATTCATTACCCCAGGGAATTGATTGATGGTGCGGGTTAGTTCTCCCTCTAACGCACGTCGCATATTTAGTTTTTGCTTAAATGTCGTCATTCCTATTTCACTATCATCAAAAAGCTCATATCCGCTAATCATGTCTCCTACGTATCCTTGTTCAGTAAATTTCAATCTCCACTCTGAAACTGACTCTGTAGGTACTAAAATTGTTTTACCACCATTTTCAAGACGATATTTGACTTTATTACTTTTGAGATCACCTACCATTTTACTAGCGGTACTTGGATCAATCTCAGTATATAAAAGTTCATATTCAGGTCGATTGGCCCATATAACCAGCGAAATAATTGCAGAAATCATTCCCACAACTAAGGTTATTATTAGGGTTTTCTGAGCTACCGTATATCGGTTAAAGAGCGTAGCAATTTGATTGAATACTTTTTCCATGACTATATCCTATTATGATCTACAGGTTAAACCTGCATGCGCTGAATTTCCTGAAAGGACTGCAGCAACTTGTTCCTGATTTCCAACATTAACTCAAAACTAATCTTGGCCTCTTCTACTTTAGCCATAGCTTCGTGAAGATTCTCTGATTGCCCTGTTACAATTTGGCTAACACTATCTTTAGATTCTAACTGTGCTGAGTTTACAGCATCCAAAAATTGACCAATGGTGTTACCAAAGGAAATTGAATTTTCCTCTTTAACAGGAGTTGTTTCCTGATTTTTTATCTTAGGAATTATGATTTGATTTTGAATACCTTTTATTTCATTCATTTTAACTCCTATGCGCTGATATCCATAAGTTGTCCCTTATGAATATGTCTCAAATTAGAAGGTCCATAAAAAGACAATTCGCTGGGTTCTTTACTTCCAAATAGTCCATGTAAAATGGCCTGCTCTGTTCCGCTAAGGACCTCACTGTTTCTAATAGATATATTTTGCTGTGATATTGATTTAATTTTTTCTTCATCTGATAAGCTTTCATCTAACCTGTTATCCGATGTCGTTTCTAGGTTAGGGCTTTCGTTCTTTTGTCGAACGGTATCTAATGGATTATATCCATTTATCTGAGTGGAATCCATTTTCATATCGATCCTCTAAATATCCATTGCTTTTTTTGCCATATTTTTCACAGCGGTCATCACATTTACATTGGCCTCGTAAGCCCGGCTCGCTGTAATCATATCCACCATTTCTTCCACCATATTTACATTTGGCATTCTAATATAACCATCATCATCTGCCATTGGATGCCTGGGGTCATAAATAAGTTTTTCGCCATCCAACTCTACAATCTTATAATGATCTTCGTAAGAACCTTTTTTATTAGCACGGTCAGAATATCTACTTTCTGTAAAATGTACCTTGTTATTCCTCCGAAGTGATGATTTTAATCTATTGGAGAAATTTGTTTTATTTCTAACTGGGTTCTCTACAACAATTTTACGTTTATATACTTTACCTGTTTTATCTGGTGTTCTGGATGCATTCGCAATATTCTCTGAAATGGCATTCATTTTTTTCATTTCAGTGGAAAGACCACTTACTGATGTTCTTAGAGCTGAAAATATTCCCTTTACTTTCATATCGATAATTAGCTGTTTATACTCTTCCGGTAATGCTAGAACTTAATCCCCGATAAAGACGGTTTAGCATTCTGGTTGTAAATTCATATTTAATTTGATTTTCTGACATTGCTGCCATTTCAAGTGGTAAATCTACCTCAATCCCATCAGCTCCCCGATTCGGAAGATTGGATACCCAGGGAGGACCTTCGTCTAGGTGTCGCTCATGGTTTGTTTTAAGCTGTTTGTTCTCATAAAGTAATTCTGAAGAAGCGGTTGTTAGATCTTTACTAAAATCCGTATTAATCCTCTTATAATTAGTTTTATTAACATTTTTAATATTTTTTGCAATAGCTTCATGCTGCTTTTGGTAAACATCCAGAGCACGCTTCAAAATAAGATTTTGTTTAGAATTAATAATTTTCATAGCTTCGTAAAATATATCTCAATTTATGTGCCATGAATAATAAATATAGAGAATATCTCTAAGTTTTATTTCTATATATAACTATATATTAATAGTTATATAATTTATATTAACTTATTTTATAAGTAATAAAATACTTAATTCTAGGAATTTTATCACCAAACCAGGAAAAATATTCCACTAATAATTTCAATCTAAATGCTATTATTATTTAGTAATAAAAAAATGGTATAAACTTTAGTTACCATCTCCAACAATAAAGGGAGTATCTCCACTCTTTTCATATTGATGAAGTTTATTTCTTAGTGTTCTCACACTAATCCCAAGTATATCTGCTGCCTGAGTACGATTGTCCCTTGTACGTTTTAATGTCGAAAATATAAGTTGTTTTTCTACCTCAGCAATAGTCATAGGAGCCAGATCCAACTGTTTATTATCTTCTAACATATCATTCTCAGAATCAAGATTAAAATGATCCATAACAAGTACCTTTTCTTCTCCTGAAAACAAAATTGCTCTTTCCATTAAATTCTCAAGTTGCCTTACATTTCCTGGCCACGGATGGCTTGAAAGAGTCTTCAAAACATCTGTTTGTACAGTTTTTTTCTCAAAGCGATACTTTTCCTGAAATTTTAATATAAAATGTTCTACCAATAAAGGTACATCTCCTGTTCTATTTCTTAATGCAGGTACTTTAAGTGGAAAAACGTTCAATCTATAAAAAAGATCCTCACGAAAATTTCCTTCTTTGATCTCACTCAAAATATTTCTATTTGATGTAGCAATGACCCTAACATCAACCTTTTTTTCTTTAGTGCTACCAACACGGTTGATTGTTCCCTCTTGGAGAACCCTGAGAAGTTTAGCTTGCATAGCCATAGGTATCTCGCTGATTTCATCTAATAGTAAGGTGCCACCGTGGGCTTCCTCAAACAATCCTTTATGTTGTTTAACTGCATTAGTAAATGCACCTTTTTCATGACCAAAATATGTGCTCTCAACTAATGATTCAGGAATAGCAGAGCAATTAATTTTTAAAAATGGTTTTTTATTTCTAATACTGTTCTCATGTATAGATTCTGCGAGAAGTTCTTTACCTGTACCACTTTCTCCTTGGATAAATACAGGTGCATCACTAGAGGCTACAACTCCTACTAATTGGAAAATTTCTTCCATCTCTTTACTTTTTCCGATAATCTTTCTGTATTTTGCATCGGTTGAAAGCTGAATTCTGAGGTTTTTATTTTCCTGTTTTAGATCTTGAAATTCAAAAAATCTTTCTATATTTGATTCCATTTCTGGTATAGAAAAAGGTTTAGTTATAAAGTCAAATGCTCCCTTTTTCAGAGCATCCACAGCTGTTTGCACCGTCCCATAAGCAGTCATAATTAAAAAACCTGTTTCTGGTTTGATATCCTTTGTTTTTTCCATCAACTCTAAACCATTCATTCCGGGCATCATAAGATCAGTAATTACAAGATGATAATCTGAATTCTTAATTTTTTCTAATGCTTTAACCCCATCAACTGCCAACTCAATATTTAATCCTGAATTATTTAGCGCTTCCTTGATAATATGCCTTAAGCTTCGGTCATCTTCTACCACAAGTATTTTATTCATTTGTACTCCTAAAAGAGATTTCAGAAACCAATAGTAATACTACCATGAAATTACCAACTAAATAATAAATGTTATTTTGTTTTTTTACCAAACCTAAGAGGATTTTCAATCAGCTTCTTGTAAGAAATTTCTGCTTCCTTTTCTCTAGATTTTTGGGTACTATATTGAACTTCTGATTTTGAATTTCCTGGACTTAAATCTTTTACCAATTTCCTTAATTGTTCATTTTCCTCTCTTAACGATCGGACCAACTCTGAATTTTCATTTGAGAAATTTTGATGACGTATCTCATCCATAGCTCTTTCAATAACAGAAAAAATCAAATCGACTCTGAATGGCTTGATTAAATAATCATAGGCATTCGTACGCATTGCTTCTGTGGCAGATTTTACTCCCGGATAACCTGTCATAATTATATTTATTGTAGTGGGACTTATCTGTGCTATATTTTTACAAATTTCAATTCCTGATTTACCTTGAAGCCTTACATCCAAAAGCGAAAAATGTATTGGATATTTTTTTATAATGGAGAGTGCAGTGTCAGATTCTCTAGCTACATAACATGTATATCCATTGTCTTCAAACCCATTTGATAAAATTTGGGTAATCGTCTCTTCGTCGTCTACTATGAGAATATTTAGCGATTTATCTTTTTTAATATCTGATTCCAATATTGAAGATTTTGTAGCTTTTGAACTCAGGTTTATAATTATTGTATAATACTATTTAATTATTAAACTATTATTAGTTTTTATTGCCATTACCCAAATTATCTAAATCTTCCTCTTCCAATTTTTCCTCTAAATCTATAGTATTAGATTTTTCAGATTTATCTTTATCATTCTCCTCAAAAACATCATCTGTCTCGGCTTTGATGTCGATATCATTTATGTCATTTTCCAAGTTGTTTTTTTTCGCTTCATCCCTTATTTGTGGGACCTCTTCTGGCTGCTTTGCTGCAAAATCAAATCTAATCTCAGATGTTTCTCCACATTTACATAGATGCGTTAATCCAACTATCTTTTTGTCTTCCATAATTGGTTTAATCTGGGAAATATGTTTTTTTTCCTCTTCTGGCTGCTCTTTCATATCTAATGGATCCTCCTTGATATCAATTACCTTAGTTTGAATATTACGAATAGTCCCACTTTTTATTATGGTTCCCTTATAAGAAGGAAGATCTGAGATACTATCAGATAATGGAATAAATTCAGATTTTTGGTTAGACATAATTAATTTAAAGCTGTTTGAATATTAGTTAAATGATTCAATTCCTCTTATATTTTATTGCTAATTTAAATTATAGACAATTAGTATTTAATTAATAATATTTGTGTTAAATTATTTTTTAGATCATTTATTTTTCGAAAACGTTTAGTGCAAAGTATATTCCATAATTTTATTTATTCAATAGATTAGATGAAATGGCAAATTATATATAATAAATGGATATTGGTATTATTTTCCCAGTAAATGAATATTTTTTCTCAAAGATGAAATGAAAAATAGAATTAAGGAGCTATCTTTAGCATTAGAAAATATTAGTTCTGATTCAGGTGAGATCAAACCACTCCCTAAGCTACCTGTTAGTGATCCCTTTTCGGAAATTTTTAAATTTATCAATAAATTATCAAAGACAAAAAGTTGGGTTAATACTATTAAATATAATTTTCTTGAAGAAAATAGCAATAAGACAGAAGAAAATATAGATGATAATATTATAGAGAATCAATTTCTACACATGTCTAAATTAGCGCAAATAGGGTCACTAACAGCAGAAATAACACATGAGATGACCCAACCCCTTACCTTTCTACATAATTATTTATATTCCCTATCCAATGAGTTTAATTCAGATAAAATATTAAATAATGAAAAATTAATACAAAATTTAAATATTGCAACAAATGAAGTGTACAGATTAGTCAATCTAGTAAATCACATTCAAGAGTTTAGCAGGAAAGATACATTTCAAAGTATCACGGCTGTTAAAATTACCGATGCTCTGGAAAATTCACTATTATTGATGAATGATCAAATCAAAACATTAAAAATTAAATTAATTAAAACTATTCAAAAAAATATACCTGAAATTCAGGCAGTCCCTAATGAGATAGAACAAATATTTCTTAATTTGATTCAAAATTCAATTGACTCTTTAAGTGAGATTAAGAGTGACCCAAGATTAGAAATATCAATTTTTTATAAAAAGAGTAAAAATAAATTGTATATTGAGATCGTTGATAACGGCAAAGGAATCGATGAGGACATATTAGACAAAATATTTTCTCCATTTTTCACTACAAAACCCCCTGGAAAAGGGACAGGACTGGGATTAAATATAATTCAAAAAATTATTTCAAAATATGGAGGGCGAATTAAATATAAACCAGTTTCTAGTCAAGGTGCATCTTTTTTAATATCTTTTAAAATTAAATAGAATTATAAAAAATCCCCTAAAATTTGGGGGATTAGATAAAACTATTTAATGTTTTGTTATATTGAAAAGGTATACAATCAGATTATTTTAATCATTTCATCTGCTATGATATCTAAAATCTTTTCAGAATCATATTCACCTGTTCCAATTTTCTCTCGAATCCGATTTAATTTTTCATTAGAAGCAGGTTTTCTAGTTTCAGATCTCTCGTTTATATTTGTAGCAGGTTTATATCCGCTTAATAGTGAATCAGCAATTTTATCTAGTACCTCTGGTTTTGAATAAAACTCTGATTCTACTCGTTCCTTTATATTTGCTATTTCTTGAGAATTTTGAGAAGGAAGTTGTTTTATTTCACTAACATATCGGGCAATATTTTCTTTTTGTGATATCTGTTCCTGCCCCTTAGATGTTATCTCCACCTTATCTTTTCTATCAAACGAGCTTTGGGTTTCTTTTACATTCTTTGGTCCTGCTGTTTGGGCATCTTTTTTTGACTTAACCCGGCGAGCTTTTTCCTCTCCCTCCAATCCCTGGATGGTTCGGTTTAATCCTGATATATCTTTCAGTGGCGTCATTAAATTTATTCTAACGTAATATCAATAAGTTGCTTACTAGAGGGATTGGCGAACCCGTCCCTACCCTTATTATCGGTGTTAGAACACAATCCTTTAACAATATTTTCTTTTTTCATTGCTAGTAAATCTAACAACTTTGCGTCTATCTCCACAAGCTTAAGAGCGATTTGTTTAATTTCCTTTTTAAGTGTAGCCACTTTCATTTTCTGATTATTGGATATATCAAACTGCTTTATTTTTTTTCTTTCTATTTCCATTTTTTTAATTAATACAATTTGAGAGTCTCTAAAGTCTAGTAATTCCATCATAGAGGAAGTCGACTGAGGAGGCTTAATTATATCAACCTGCTGCGTTTTATATAAAATTTCTTTAAAACAGGTTAACTCATTTTCCAACAATTGTTCTAGTTGATCTTTTGATTTTCCCATAATATTAAATATGATTGTGATATATAATACCCGTGATTTTTTCTAACTGTTTTAACAAATTTATCATTTCTTTGGGAGGAATCTGACGTATAATTTCCCCCGTCTCGTTATCTTTTACCAGAATTACCTGACGCTCATTTTCAAAATCATAACCAAAACTTACTTTTGTACTGAATACTTTTATATATTCATTGACACTTGCCACTATATTGGTTAGATCAGAAGTGGTAACTTCCTGAGTTTCAAGCTTATCCGGCTGCATTCCAACTCTCACGCCTTCCGATGATCGACTTACTTCTGCAGAACGGGAAAGATTCTCTACAGAGGGCAGAGAAGATTGGGTGGTTTTTATTTCAATATTTTCCATGATAAAATTCCTTTAAAGTTAAAATTTTGATCTGATATTTGCCATAAATGTTTGTTGTCGAGATAATTGATCCATAAGGGTTTGAATTCTTGAGAATTCATCTCTCAGCTGATTTGCTCTATTATCCAAAACTTCATCCCAATAGCTGATCCTTTGGTTCAATTGAACAACCGAGGAATCAATAGTATCCTTACTAGAGTCAATAGTCCCGCCTACCTTCACAAAAGTTTCTACCAATTCATTAACTAATCTAGCGACTCCTTTTTCTTCAGCATTGAAAATCTCTGCGACATTATCTGAGTTCGATTCAAGGGCAAGAGTAAATTTTGAACTGTCAGCTATTGAATAATTCCCTGATATATCCGGCTCTATTCCCAAATCATAGAGACGATCATATGTAACAGAAGAAACATCTGTTACAATTGTAGACAATTTAAATCTGAGCTCACTGGAAAGTTGTCTATAAAGAGAATCATCTGCAAGCATTCCTTTTGTTTTAGAGATCGGATCCAATTCTGCGTTTTCCCTAAGGTAGCTTATTGATTCATTGTATACATCCAGAAAATTTTGAATTTCTAATTTTACTCCTTCAACATCAGGAGCAACTGTGATAGTTTCTGTATCGGTGAATGAATTTAAAAAAGTAAGAGAGACTCCATTAAGAGCATCGGTAACATTATTGGTGTCTCGATAAAACGTAAGACCATTTATCTCAAATTTTGAGTTTAATTCGCTGTCATTTAAATTTGAACCTACGGAAGTTATGTAGCCACCAGAAGTACCGGATGACTGAGAACTTGAATTGACATCTAGTGCTGTCAGCAAATTGTTTGCTGAATCAGAAAAATCCATTCTGTAACTGTATCCAGAAGAAGAACTCTTCAAAATCAATCTAGAGACTCCATCTTGTTCCTCTACCACATCAGCATTTACAATATCAATATTATTAAGGATATACTCATCATCATCTCCATCTCCATCATAATCAACTGAGGTTGTAAGAGCTTCACCCATTGCATCATTTATAGCGATGGCAATATCTGCAAGAACATCATCATTGGTCTGTGAAAATACGCTTGCCTCAATAGTAACATCAATGTTAACTCTCTGGTATATGGAATCTCCGTAAGTTGAAGAATCGCTATCGTTATCTTTATAATAACTACCTACAGTTAGGGTAAATGTCTGGTCAGAAGTAATATCAGTAAAACTGGAATTAGAGTTGGAGAACTGTTGTGATACTCTTGTATCGGCACTTGCAAGACGCTCTACTGAAAGAGAGTGTGTACCTGATGTTGCACTAAAACTTGCAGATGCAAGAACTAGCTCCTCATCACTCGAGTTTGCTTTTTTCATAGAGAAATGATCTGTTATCTCATCTGTCATTCTTTCAGCTTGGGTATTTAGAGCTGACAGTTTTGAATCCAGGGTGGTCAAGGTTTGTCTGCGTTTATTAAGCATATCCCGTCTTTCAACAATATTGTCTTTGGGACGGGATTCTAATTTGATGTATTGATTTACAAGAAAATCAATCGAATTTCTTGAATCATATATTGAACCGATATCGAATGCCATTTAGTCTATTCCGTATCTAGATAATTTATTAGTATACATTCATTGCTTTTGCCCAAGTCAATCGTATATCTTTTAGGTAACTTTGAACCTTTTCAAATTTCTTTTTTCTTAATAGTTCAAATAAGTAACTATAGGTTTGATAAAACTTTGAGCTTAATTCTTTAGTTTTAGTATCACTATCAAAATCCAAGGAACGGATCAGTATATTTAACGCAGAGGATGTTTTATCAAAATCACGTTTTATACATCCCGCTATTGCAACATCAAACACATATGCGACTAGCTGTTCGGGGCTTGCTGACAATATCTTTTGCTCTAAATAAATATCTTTTTTTATTGATTTATCGGGTTTAACTGACTGTTTATATTCCATATAACCAATATCTACACAATAACTATGCCAATTTTTGGGAATTCAAATTAATTCTATTTCTCTATATTATTATCGGTAGTAAAAAAAGTTTTCTTTACCTGTCGTTTATCTCCATGATATTATACTAAACTAAAGTAATATAAATTATTATTCCCATTAAGAATTTTCGATATTATCCTAAAAATAAAAAAATCAGAAGCGAATCTGATTCTTTATTTATTAAAAATAGAGGAAGGGAGCGGAAAATATTTCCGCTCCCTTTATGGTCTAACTATTATTTTCAGAGTTGTATTTTTAGGATCCAAATAATTGTAAAACAACTGCCGGTCCTGTGTTTGCTTGAGATAATGCTACAACCGCTGTTTGTTGCAAAATCTGCAACTTCAGTAGTTCCATTTGTTCTAAGGCAAAGTCAGCATCTTCATAGGCA
>DEAI01000022.1:1207-3352 GCA_002346675.1 Fidelibacterota bacterium UBA2986 | reverse complement strand
TGGAGTTACCTTGAGATCAAAAATATAAAAAATATTCCAGGAACAAAAATATCCATCAAAAATAAACTATTTTTAGAAATCTTCGATGACCAATTGAACATTTGCCACTTTTATTGTGGTGAAAAACCTGAAACCCTAATGTTGCATAAAGAGAATTATTATGGAGAAATAAATTTTTAAGTTCTATTTTTGATTTATTTCATTATTTATCACTATTTTAAAATAAATGGCCATATATACATTCAAACTCTTTAGTGCAGAGCACATTGTCTCCATAGTATCAGTCATAGCTTTTTATATTTTATTTTTAGGTTATCATGAAAAATTTGGAATAAAGGGGGGAAGTAAAATTTTCCCAGTAGTTTTATCAGCTATACTTGTTACGCTTGATATTTCTGAAGATATAATTAGATTAATATCAGGTCATTATTCAATAAAAAAAGATCTCCCCCTACAATTATGTAATATAGGCTTATATGTGGCTGTAGTGGCACTGTTAAAGAAAAATCAGACAGCCTTTGAGTTGATTTTTTATTGGGGTCTTGTGGGTGCAAGCCAAGCTATTTTAACTCCCGATGGTGATTTATTTGAGTTAAGGATTTATTTTATTTTTGGTCAGGCTTACCACGGAGCACTGATTCTCTCTGTTTTGTGGTTAATGATCAATCACAATATGCGTATGAAGATGAAAACAATAATCAAAGTTGTATTAATCACTAATCTTTTAGTTATATTTATATCCTTGGTCAATTATTTATTAGATAGTAACTATATGTTTCTAAGGGTTAGACCTAATTCAGCGAGCCCTTTTTTAATGGGCGATTGGCCTATTTATATTATAATGGTTCAGGTGTATTCAGTCGCAATAGTATCTATGTTCATTAAGCTACAAGACACACTACTAAAACCAGTAAGATCTTAAAATTAATCAGTAACTAAAAATTCTGGAGCTCTACGGTGCATTGTATTTTGCTCATATGCATAAGCTATTTGTAATAACAAGGGCTCACTCCATGCCCTTCCATAAAAAGAAACCCCAACGGGGACATTACCTATAAACCCCATTGGGACATTAATATTCGGATAACCTGACAGCGCTGCATATACCGTTGTTGATATATAATATTTATCTCCATTAATGAGATCTGTTTTCCATGCGGGACTTCCAGTAGGTGAGATAATTGCATCAAGATCGTGTTTGTCCATAACGCGGTCAAGACCATTATCCCTAAAAGCTTCTAACATATTTTGAAGAGATTTTTTATAAATTTTTGAATCTAGGCTTCCCTTTGATTGAGAGTTATTCATTCTATCTAGATTAAAGTATAGCATTTCAATGCTATCAGCTAGTGTAGCTTCGATCGCTTCTTTAAGATTAGACACAGGAGCATCCTTCCCTAGATTATTAAAGTATTTTTTCAATCCATCTTTAAACTCATGGGCCATCACCTCAATAGAGTTTTGCTCTGCGCCAAACCCTCCCGGAGATGATTCTACAATTTTGTCTAGTTCAATAATTTCAGCACCAAGATTTTCCAAATCATCAATTGCTCGGTACATTAAATCATCAACATGATGATTTTTCCCTTCCATGGTTTTAAGATATCCTATTCTTTTTCCAGCAAGATCAGTTTCTTTTAAAAATCTTGTATAATTAATATGGCTTTTCCCCAGGCTTTGTTTTGTTTTTGGATCAGAAACATCAATCCCTGTAATTGCCCCTAGGAGCCTAGCCGCATCTTTAACAGTTCGGGCCATAGGACCTGCTGTGTCCTGGGTGTAGCTGATTGGAATTATACCAGAGCGGCTCCATAGTCCGACGGTTGGTTTTATGCCAATAATCCCATTGGCATTTGATGGGCACATTATTGATCCCCAGGTCTCTGTGCCAACCGCTATTGCGCACAAATTTGCTGAAACAGCGACAGCCGATCCAGAGCTGGAACCACACGGATTTCTATCTAAGACATATGGGTTTTTTGTTTGACCACCAACTCCACTCCAACCACTCGATGAATAGGAAGCTCGGTAGTTCGCCCATTCGCTGAGGTTCGTCTTACCTAGGATTACAGCGCCGGCCTCTCTTAGCTTCTTGGCGACCCAACTATCTTGGATAGGAAAAGAATTTCTAAGAACTCTTGAGCC
>DEAI01000022.1:0-801 GCA_002346675.1 Fidelibacterota bacterium UBA2986 | reverse complement strand
TTTATGAATTTGATCTAGTGAATCTGCAATAACTAGAGCATCGGGGTTCACGATTATAACAGAATTGATTGCTGGCCCACTCTTATCAATTTCTCTTATTCGATCAATATATTTTTTAACAATATCTTTTACAGTGTATTTATCAGATTTGTAACCGCTATGAATGTCATCAATAGTTATTTCATCAAGAATAAAATCTTGATGTTTATTTGAACTGGGTTCTGTGCTGCAAGAAAAACAAAATAATAATAGAAAAAATATTAAAAATGGATTGGTTATATGGAACTTAATTATTTTCATGATTTTTTGATGCTCCACTTATTATTATTTAATAAAATTGAATACGAATGTTACTCTAGAATTTGGTATATAAGAAAGCGGATCATTGAAAAGATTGCTATTGTTAATTGTTGTTGTTTTTAGTTGTGAGAAAAACAAAATAGATTTTCAGCTAAACGAGAATACATATAATATGTGGCGTGAATTTATTAAACCTACTAGTCAAGAGCTCGCTTGGGCTAAAATTCCCTGGCGTAGCACATTCTATGACGGGCTAATAGACTCCGACCATGAGAAGAAACCATTACTCTTATGGGTAATGAACGGGCACCCACTGGGCTGTACCTGAAACAATGGAGCTGCAGGCCGGAGGTCTGTTTGGTCTGATCCTAGGTTGATTGAACTCTCAAAAGAATTTATTCCAACCACAGATGAAGTCTGGCGGTTACAGGGCGCACAAGATAGAGATGCTATCATGTTTCAAGAAATGGCAAATAAGGGGCACTACAGAAAAGTTGGCGG
>DEAI01000023.1:8975-39452 GCA_002346675.1 Fidelibacterota bacterium UBA2986 | reverse complement strand
GCGTCTCCAGATAGAGAGCCATTTGAAGGACCGGAGAGCACACTATAGCTCAGGGGGTCACCCTCACCATCTGCAGCTGTAAGCGTTATAGCTAAGGACTCATCCTCGTTCAAAGTGACACTCTGGTCATCCGCGACAGGTGCGCTGTTATCAAGCACTGTAAAAACTGCCGCATCGCTTCCGGAGAGTCCCGCCTCTGTCTGGTCTGTTGCGGTAAATACGATCTCCTCACTGCCCGTCCAACCCGTTTCATAGCTCACGGTTGCCACATTGTTCTCATCAATATCTACCATGACCAATCGGGTTTGCACAGCCTCAGGCAGCGGAGTTACCTTTAACTTAAATAAGGTGAAAGCGGTGTTCGTATTGGTAAATGAGCTCTGAGATAACATGTCAACATTGATCATTACCCCGCCAAAAGCATCCTGCAACATACAGGAACTCATAAGGTCTGACCAGCCCGTGTTGTCCCACGCAAGAGTTACCTGATTATCACTGCCATATTGAACAGTAATATCATACTCATGCTCAGAGTTATCTCCGTCAAAGGCTAATATTTGAGTATAGTAGCGCTCTCCGTTCCACTGCAGCGCTGCATCAAACGCAGGCGGCGGTGGTGCCGGAGGGGCATAGTAGTCAGTGTTCTCATCATATCCATCGGTGGCATCCGGATGGAAACCAAAGGTCATATCATAGGTACCCCCTTCTGAGGATGCTGTAATTATCTCAGCAAAACCTGGCTCGGGCGCCTGTCCGGGGATATCATATGACCACTCTACAGCGTCACCGTCCAGCTCTGTCAGATAATCATCGAGGTCGAAAGATTCAAACTCACTACCGGGATTGGTTGTCTGATCTGGAATTCCCCCAACCTGAGGGGCAAAATCCATATCTAAAACTGTAAAGGTAGCCTGATCACTACCAGAGAGTCCCTCTGCGGTCTGGTCTGTTGCAGTAAACGTAACAACCTCACTACCTGTCCAACCCGCATTATAGCTCACGGTTGCAACATTGTCCTCATCGATGTCCACCATAATGTCACGGGTCTGCATTGCACCAGGCAATGGAGTTACTTTTAATTTAAATAAGGTAAAAGCAGTATTCGTATTGGTAAATGAGCTCTGAGATAACATATCAACATTGATCATTACTCCGCCAAATGCATCCTGCAACAAACAGGAACTCATAAGGTCTGACCAGCCTGTGTTGTCCCACGAAAGAGTTACCTGATTATCACTGCCATATTGAACGGTGACATCATATTCATGCTCAGAGTTATCTCCGTCAAAGGCTAATATTTGAGTATAATAGCGCTCTCCGTTCCACTGTAGAGCTGCATCAAATGCCGGTGGCGGTGGAGCAGGGGGTGCATAGTAGTCAGTGTCCTCATCATATCCATCGGTAGCATCCGGATGAAAACCAAAGGTCATACCATAACTGCTTTCGCCAGCGGTAGCAGTAATGGTCTCGAAAAACCCAGGCTCAGGTGGGGCTGTGATCTCGTAGGACCAGGCAACATCATCGCCGTCCAGCTCTGTCAGATAATCATCAAGGTCAAAGGATGAAAAACTCTGACCTTCATCAACGCTCTGGTCCGGAATATCGCCAACAACTGGAGCCTCATCAACACCAGGTGAAACTGTAAAGGTCGCGTTATCACTTCCCGATAGACCCTCTGCGGTCTGGTCCGTTGCGGTAAATACAATTACCTCGCTACCGGTCCAACCTGAGCTGTAGCTAAGGGTTGCCACATTATCCTCATCGATGTCTACCATAATATTCCGGGCCTGCATAGCCTCAGGAAGCGGAGTTACCTTTAACTTAAATAAGGTAAAAGCGGTGTTTGTATTGGTAAATGAGCTCTGAGATAACATGTCGACATTGATCATTATACCGCCAAAGGCGTCCTGCAACATACAGGAACTCATAAGGTCTGACCAGCCTGTGTTATCCCACGCAAGAGTTACCTGATTATCACTGCCATATTGAACAGTAATATCATACTCATGTTCAGAATTATCACCATCAAAAGCTAAAATCTGGGTGTAGTAGCGCTCTCCGTTCCACTGAAGCGCTGCATCGAACGCAGGCGGCGGTGGTGCGGGAGGAGCATAGTAGTCAGTGTTCTCATCATATCCATCTGTAGCATCCGGATGAAATCCAAAGGTCATATCATATGTGCCATCACTGGAGGAAGCTGTGATCGTCTCAGCAAAACCTGGCTCAGGCGGTGCTGTGATCTCGTAAGACCAGCTGACAACATCACCGTCAAGCTCTGTCAGATAATCATCAAGGTCAAATGATGAAAACGCTAAAGGAGACTCCACTTCCTGATCGGGGATTCCCGATACCAGAGGAGGATCATCCACAGGTGCGGTAGGGGTAACCAATAATTTTAAAGTGGTGACAGCTGTATTAATCAGAGTTATTATGGGGTTGGCAGGGTCTGAAACATCCAGAGAGCCGAATGCCGGATTTACTGTTCCGGAACCGTCAGTCATATTTACATTTATAAATGCTCCCCCAAAAGCATCCTGTATGATCGCTGATGACATAGACTCGGCATATCCCTCATTGCTCCAGGTAACCGTAATAACGTTATCACTACCATATACCATACTGATCTCATAAACATGCTCGGTCAGGTCAGAGGATGAGCCGTTTAATATCTGTGTGTAATAGCGCTCCCCGCCCCACATAAGGGCAGCATCAAACGCAGGTGGCGGTGGAGCCGGTGGCGCGTAAAAATCAAAGCTGTCATCATAGCCGTCTGTTGCATCTGGGTGAAAACCAAACGTAAGGTCATAGCTGGAGCCATCTCCCCCGATGGTTAGTGAAGAAGAAAATTGTGGACCGGGAGCTGGCAACTGAAAATCATAAGTGTTTGAGAGGCCACCACAGCCGTCCATGGGAGCACCTGAGTTATTGGTCCAGCAGTCGAACTGCTCAGATAAGGTTAGGGTCTGCTCAGCAGAGTTATCCCACAACATCAAAGTAAAACTTTCCCCTGAGTTTATCCCCTCATCCACGTCGCCACTCAATAGGTCATCGCCGTAAATGGTGAGATTCATATATGCAGTTCCGTTATCTATAATTAGTTCACCGGCACCGGCACAGTTTCCATCGGAGTCCACCGCACCGACCCAGTCTCCCGATTCTGCGGGGACACCAGCGGTGGTAGCAATTCCCTGAAACACACCAGAAGTGTTAGTAGGTAATATCTCACACCAGCTGTCTGGTGGCTGTGAAATTAAGAAACTTGTTAAAAAGATTAGATTTAATAAATGATTTTTCATTTTATGACTCCATTTATAGTTTTTAATTTTCTGTCTTATTAATAATAATTTTCAAAATCAAACTAACCTATTCCCCTTCTAATTTGAAAAGAAACAGTTCACAATAAAATATTGTTCAGTATTAAGCAAGTAGCCTAACCCATTCGCAGCTCAAAACAAATGGATTGACGGGCTGAATTTATAAAAAATAAATTAAGTTAGTAATAGAAGTATAATTTTTGTGATTATAATCACACATCTTTTTTAACCCTATTTTATTACTGAAATTCTATAGATAATGTAGTTTGTATTTTAGTTTTTCTATATTTATCTAATTTTTTATTTATTCATACGTTTATAAAATTATAGCAAATACACCGCTTACAAAAAAGAGTACATCCTATTCCAATTGAAATATATTTCACAATTATAATTTATGGCTGAAATCAGGGTAATATATTTTATATCATAATAAGGATCTTAAATTGTTAGTCTCAAAATAAATTTAGTTCTTAATTTTCTGTTTACAAATTGCATCTATGTCAATTGATTTAATAAAAACCAAACTAGAAAATGCATTCCCAGGGGCGCAGGTAGAAGTTAAAAATACAACTTCCATGCACCAGAGCCACGGAAGTGCAGGGTTACATCTAAAAACAAAAATAATTTTTGATGGATTTAAGGGAATCCCTCTCATTGAACGCCATCGTAAGGTCTATGATGCGCTAGAGGAAGAGATGAAATTCATCATTCACGCATTATCTATTGAGGCAAAGTATGAGTCCTGAAATGAAAGAAAGAGTTGAACAAACCACACGTTCAGATAGGGTTTTTGTGATGTTAAAGGGGACACCACAGATGCCTGTTTGCGGTTTCTCCGCACGTGTTGTCCGCGTTTTAAGTAAGTATGATGTCAGCTATGCAGCGATGAATATTTTTGAGGATATGGAGCTGACCAACGCGATCAAGGAATATTCTAACTGGCCCACAACTCCTCAACTATATGTAGACGGGGAACTGGTCGGTGGCTGTGATATCGTTGAGGAAATGGATTCCACCGGCGAGCTGAAAGCTATCCTGAATCCCTAACATATTCTTATTTTTGAAAGAGCATGAGCCGATAGGTTTTCTGTTCATTGAACTCCTTGGCTGTCAGCTCCCCTGAAAAATAAATACGGTTTAGTTTCTCAATTCTTTTACGATATTTCCACTTTAATAACTTAGAAAACAGTGGATAGCGACCTTTAAAATAAGAATTTATCAGTGATTTTAGTGGTCCTCCGAACTGCGTAAGAAAATCATCTAATATCTGTATCGTAGGAGCGGTCTCAGATGTTATATCTAGATCGGTGACCTTTTTCAGAGGTAGCGATTTGATTGCATTCTGAAATCGTACATATGGATGTCCCCCCCTCAACTCTGTAAAGTGAGACGCATCTATCTGAAAAAAATCACAAATTAAAATGTGCCCACCGGGATTCAGCAGCTGAAGACACTTCTCTAATGAGATCTCAATAGGTACGTATTGAAAGCTCTCAGAAAAAAGTATCAAATCGTAGGTATTTTTCGTCTCTAACTTTTCAAAAAGTGTTTTGTATATCTTTACCTTACCCCCCAGCTTCTCATTTATCTCTTCATTGAGAAATGTGCTGGGAGAGACACACTCCACTGAGTGCCCCTTTGAGATGAGTTTTTGAGCGGTGTTCCCGGAGCCGCTTCCCACATCCAAAACAGTTTTTACATCCTCAGGGATGTGGCTCATCAGTAGATCTGAATAGGCCTTTTGAGCTACCGAAAAATGGAGAAGATCAACCGGCGTTTCCGCCTCCCAATATCCATAGTGAAGGTCATCTGATTTTAGGAAAAATCTTCCAATTAGCAATCCAATTTCAAGTCCAATTTCTTTTGAGTCTAGTTTTTTCTTTGTCATATTATTTCAATTAATTTTTAGCTTTCTTAAAATATCTGATTTCCATTTTTAAAGACATGTTTAATTTTTGCTCCAGGACATGAGTACACAATTTCAATTGGTTTTTCAACATCCCAGATGATCAGATCTGCTTTCTTATCTACTTCAATACTTCCAACCTGCCTTTCCATACCAAGAGATACCGCTCCCTGCCAGGTTGAGGCAATCAGAGCTTCCTCAATACTCATGTTTAGATATAAACACGCGAGAACAAGCACAAAAGGCATGGACTGAAGGTGACTACTGCCCGGGTTAAAATCTGTTGCAAGCGCAATAGAGACACCCCTCTCAACCATTTTTTTTACTGGAGCATATTGATGACTGCCAAGGAAAAATGTTGTTCCCGGTAAAATGGTCGCGGTTACATTTTTTTCAGCTAGAGACCTGATTCCAATATCACTGACAGCCATCAGGTGGTCCGCTGATACACACTCTAGCTCTGCAGCTAGCTCTGCAGCTCCAGAATCCTGAAACTCATCTGCGTGAACTCTCGGAAGCAAGTTATTTTGTTTTCCTGTATCTAATATCCGGGTTGTTTGATCTAAATCAAAATATCCTTTTTCACAAAACACATCACAGTATTTAGCGATTCCCTGCTCTGATACTGCTGGAATCATTTCCTCACAAATTAGATCAACATAGGTACCTCTGTCTGAATATTCCGGAGGAAATGTATGTGCGCCCATAAACGTTGGGACAATATCTATTTCGTGGCTCCGGGAAACCAAATCGAGCACTTCAAGAGATTTTAGTTCACTCTCGGTTGATAAACCATATCCAGATTTTGCCTCTACAGTGGTAGTACCTAGCTCTAGAAAACTATCCATTCTATTTGAGACCCTTTCTCTCAGCTCCTCAACGCTGGCATTACGAACTCCGTCTATGCTGGACTGAATCCCTCCACCGCTTTCTGCGATCTCCTGGTAGGACATACCAGACACTCTTTGCCTATACTCGTCCTCTCGTCCACATAAAAAAACGGGGTGGGTGTGTGAATCCACAAAACCAGGCGTGACTAATTTCTGGCTACAATCAATTATATTTTCACCCTTTTCGGTAGAATCACCGATCTCCTTGATAACTCCATCATCAAGTAATATTTCAATGTTCTCACGTGTTTTAATACACCTTTCTTTAGAGTCCCAACTAAGGAGACTACCTAAGTTCGTTAAATGTGTAGCCATTTTTGAATCTATTTATTTTCTATAGGGATATTTATTTTCCACTTTTTACTGTTAGCGATAGCTTGGCCATATCCCGCATCTGCATGTCGTATTATTCCGAGGCCCGGGTCATTATTTAACACTCGCTCCAGCCGTCTGTTCATCTCTTCTGTTCCATCTGCAACGATAACCTGTCCCGCGTGAATGGCAAGCCCCATACCTACACCGCCTCCATGATGAATTGAGACCCAGGTTGCTCCACTTGCTGTATTGCTCAGCGCATTCAGCAATGGCCAATCTGCTACCGCATCTGAGCCATCCAACATACCCTCTGTTTCTCTATAGGGAGAGGCAACAGAACCAGTATCTAGGTGGTCCCTACCAATTACAATGGGAGCACTCAGCTCTCCATCTCTGACCATCTGGTTCATTGCCAGCCCCAATTTTGCTCGGTCCCCATATCCCAGCCAGCATATCCTTGAAGGCAGACCCTGAAATTGAATTTGTTCCTTCGCTTTTAATATCCATTTTTTCAGCGGTTTATTATCTGGAAATAGCTCCAATACTTTGTCATCAGTTCGATAGATATCCTCAGGGTCTCCCGATAGCGCAACCCATCTAAAAGGTCCCTTTCCATCACAAAAAAGAGAGCGAACATATGCTGGAACAAATCCCGGATAATCGAACGCACTCTCTATCCCAGCTTTCTTTGCCTGACCACGTAAATTGTTTCCATAGTCAAACGCTATTGAACCCATCTTTTGTAGGTCTAAGATTCCCTGACAGTGCTCAGCCATAGCGCGAAAGCTCTGCTCAACATATTTTTCCGGGTCGGATCTTCTTAACTCTAAAGCGCTCTCGAAGCTTACCCCGTTTGGTACATATCCATCTAACTCATCATGAGCAGATGTTTGGTCCGTCACTATATCTGGTACTACTCCACGCTTAACGATCTCAGGAAAAATATCTGCCGCGTTACCTAACAGTCCAATTGACAATTGTTGTTTTTTAAATATTGAGTCTCTAGCAAGTGACAGAGCTGCATCCAGTGAGTCAGTCGATATATCCAAATATTTGGTCTCTAATCTTCTCTGAATTCGAAATGGGTCGATCTCTATCGCGATACATACCCCGTTGTTCATGGTGACAGATAGCGGCTGCGCGCCACCCATTCCTCCCAATCCCGCTGTCAGAACCAGCCTACCGGTGAGGTCTCCTGAAAAATGTTTTTTAGCAGCGGCAGCAAATGTTTCATAGGTTCCCTGGAGAATTCCCTGGGTTCCAATATAAATCCATGACCCAGCGGTCATCTGACCATACATCATTAGCCCTTTTTTGTCCAACTCATTAAAGCACTCCCAATTTGCCCACTGAGGGACAAGATTGGAGTTTGCTATCAAAACCCTGGGAGAGCTTTTGTGAGTTTTTATTGTTCCGACTGGTTTCCCAGACTGTATCAAAAGCGTCTCATCTTCATTTAAGCTTATCAGGGAATCCAAAATTGCATCAAAACACTCCCAATTTCTGGCTGCTTTACCCTTGCCACCATAGACAACCAACTCATCAGGGTTCTCTGCGACCTCCGGATCGAGATTGTTTTGTATCATCCGATAAGCAGCCTCAATTTGCCAATTTTTACATGTTAATTTTGAACCTCTGGGTGCTTTAATATTTCGAGACTTCATTTCGTTGAATTTCCGAATTTATGATTTGGTATATGGATTACTATTTAGCAAACAATGATAAGACAGAGCTCAATTTATTAATTTGTTCTGTAATTGCGTTATAGGAAAATAGGGCTATTCCACTAAAACCAACATCATATGAATAATTAATTTTTTTAACTGCAACATCCTCAGTCTGATTATAAAGGGCAACTCCCATTATGATTTTATCCATTTCATCTTCTGATATATACTCCTTGATAAGATTTATGTTATTAACAAATTCATCAAACAAAGGGTGATAATTCATTACTAAAACCCAGTCAATGATACCACCTGATAACCACATATCCCACTCTTGAAAATAACGCTGGCTCGAATGTTCCAGATTCGGTTTAACGGCTGCCGATAGAACAACATTTTTATGGTTATTTTTGATAAACGATTTTAGCTTCAAAACAAACTCAGTGATAGAGTTCAAAAGAAACTCATCTCTTAGATTTTGTTTAGAGCTTGAACGTGGGTTCATTTTGGGAAACTCATATTTTTCTGTATTTATAGTAGTATTCAGTTTCTCTATTCCACCAAAGTTGTATCCGTGATATTCATTTTTGAAGCGTACATAATCAAGATGTATGCCATCCACCTCATAGTTATTCAATAGATCTTTCATTACCGCTAACAGGTAGGGATTTACACTGGGATGGTGTGGAGCCAAATAAAACCCTTCCTTCCCTGATGCATCCAAGGGAGATCTAATATCGCTAAGTATATACTTCTGACTTTCTCCTTCCACAGCATCCAACCATTCTGGATTACGGTTAAACAAGTGTTGCTCATCTTTTGGACTCTCTTTTGCAGACCAAAGCATATATACATTTACCCAGGCATGTACTTTCAGCTGATGTTTATGTGCTTTTTTTAATACATAATCAAGAGGATCAAAATTTTCAGTTTTTAATATCTCACTACGGGGAACCCATGAAGATTTATAGAGGCAATCTCCTCTTCCCCTTACCTGCACAAATATTTGGTTAAAGTTATGTTCAATAGCAAACTCAATCATCTCATCTATGGATGATTTACTGGCAAGGGAATACCTAACAACCCAAAGACACCTGTCTTTGAAAGCTAGTGTTTCTGCAAGAGAAATTGATATAAAAAAAATCAGAGCGATAAAAATATCAACCCTGATTTTATGACTATTTTGTGAGTTCAAAAGTTAAGCAGATTTATGAAGAAACGTATCTCCTTATATTATTCCTCATTTTCTGCATCAACGCCAATCATATCTACCAACTCAATCTGTGAAACTTCTGCTCTGTCATTATCTCTGAATCCTAATTTGGTTATCCGTGTATATCCTCCCGGTCGATCTGAATATACTGGGGCAATTTCATGAAATAAAGTATGAACAATGTCTTTATGTTTTATTTTTCTTAAAACCTGTCTCCGAGCATGAAGATCTCCGCGTTTTGCAAATGTAATAAGCGGCTCAAGAAATCTCCGTAACTCTTTAGCACGGGCGTGGGTAGTTTTGATCTTCTTATGAGTTATCAGAGAAGATGCCATATTTGCCATCATCGCCTTTCGATGAGAGCGAGATGATAAGCCTAACTTTCGTATCGATTTTCTATGTCTCATAAATTGGACTATTTCGCCTTAGATTTGATTATATATTCATCAACATCCATTCCAAATTGGAGGTCAACATTTCCCAACTTTTCAACTAATTCCGTCAATGATTTTCTTCCAAAATTTTTAAACCTCAACATTTCATTTTCCTCACGAGATACCAGTTCATGGATATACTTTATTCCAGCAAGCTGAAGACAGTTATAACTTCGTACTGATAGCTCCATCTCATCAATAGTAGAATTTAAAAGTTTTTGCATAGCAATCTTTTCTTCACTGATCCCTTCTGTAAGCTCTAACACTTCAGGTTTACTGATTGCCTCTACATATTTTAAATGTTCGATCATAACTGATGCTGAATGGCTAATAGCATCTTTAGGAGTGATAGAGCCATCCGTGTGCAACTCAATTGTGAGGCTTTCCTGGTCCTCTTTCGCTCCAGGCAAAGCACTTGAATTAAAAGTTACTTTTGTGACTGGATTAAAAATACTGTCAATAGAAATCATTCCAATCGGAGCACTCGGAACCTCATTTTCATCACTACCAACATATCCTTTTCCGACTCCCAACCACAACTCCATATCAATTTGACCATCACTATTCAATTCTGTAATATAATGTTCAAGATTCAGTATCTCAAACTGATCACTTTTATTTTGGATATCCTGTGCGGTAAACACATGTTTACCTGATAATTTTATATGAACTTTATCAGGATTATTTTCAAATAGTTTAAAGCGAACTCCCTTTAAATTCATGATTATATCTGCAACATCTTCTTTTATACCTTTAATCGTCGAAAATTCATGCAAAACACCGTCCATTTTTACATTTGTTATAGCTGCCCCAGGAATACTGGTAAGCAAAATCCTTCTAAGGGCATTTCCCAGTGTAACTCCGAAACCTCGGTCTAATGGTTTGAAAACAAATTTACCATATGTGCCAGTTTCCTCTATTATCTCAACATTTATTTTTAAATCTAACGTATCACTCATTTAAAAAAACCTCAACGAATATTATTATTTTGAATAAAGTTCAACTACCAAACGATCGTTAATTGTCTGATCCAATTGGTCTCTTTCAGGGATTTCAATTACAGTACCCTGCATTTTTGCTTTATCTAAATGGAGCCATGAAAAATCTAGGTCTCCCTTTATTTGTTTTACTGATTCTAAAATTATATCAAGTTTT
Source organism: Fidelibacterota bacterium UBA2986 (assembly GCA_002346675.1). GTDB lineage: Bacteria > Fidelibacterota > Marinisomatia > Marinisomatales > AB-629-J13 > AB-629-J13. The sequence continues at coordinate 28,555 of DEAI01000023.1, read as the reverse complement.
TTACTTTTATCCTTAACCTGAATAACATCACCTTTTTTAAGCAAAGCAGATGGGATATTTACTTTTCTTCCGTTCACCAAAAAATGACCGTGGTTAACCAGTTGACGACCAGATGGTCTTGTTGGAGCAAATCCCAATCTAAATACAACACTGTCCAATCTTCTTTCAAGAAGCTGTAACAAATTTGTTCCTGTTTCACCTTTCATTTTATCTGCTTTTTCAAAACAATTTCTGAATTGTTTTTCCAACAGTCCATACATAAACTTGATCTTCTGTTTTTCCTTGAGCTGTATACCAAAATTAGATAAACGAGCTCTTCTCGATTGTCCATGCTGTCCAGGGGAGTAAGGTTTTCGATTTAATAATTTATCATACTTAGGATTTCCAAAAATATTCGTCCCAAATTTTCTAACCAGTTTCCCTTTTGCTACTTGATTTTTTGCCATTAGATTCTCCGCAAATTACTAAACTCGACGACGCTTTGGAGGCCGGCAACCATTGTGTGGTAAAGGCGTAACATCTTTAATGGAGGTTATTTGTAATCCAGCAGCTGCCAAAGCTCTAATTGCAGACTCTCGACCTGCTCCAGGACCCTTCACACGAACATCCACAGTATTCAAACCCAAATTTATTACTTCAATGGCAGCTTTCTCCGCTGCCAGAGTAGCTGCATAAGCTGTGCTTTTCCTTGACCCCTTAAACCCGCTTGTACCAGCTTTTTCCCACACTAATACGTTTCCTAAATTATCTGTTACTGTAATATGAGTATTATTAAATGTTGCTTTGATATGTGCAACACCAACAGTGAAATTTATAGTCTTTTTTTTCTTTTTTCTTTTAACGCTAGTACCTTTTGCCATTTTTATTCCTTATTTTACTACTGCCTTTTTACCCATACCAACCGTCTTTTTTCTGCCTTTTCTTGTACGAGCATTAGTCTTTGTCCTTTGACCATTTACTGGCAAGCCACGACGATGTCTTAGCCCCCGGTATGTACCAATATCTTTTAGCCGTTTAATATTCATTCCTACAGAAGACCGAAGCTCTCCCTCCACCTTTATTTCCAAATCAGTTATAGCTTTTCTAATAGCTATCACATCTTTTTCCTTCAAGTTCTCAACTCTTGTTTCTTGATTGACCTTGGCTTTATCACAAATATTTCTTGCCTGAGAATGACCAATGCCATACACGTATCTCAATGAGTAAGCTACTTTTTTATTCCTTGGAATATCAACTCCTGCTATTCGTGCCATAACCTATCCTTGACGCTGCTTATGTTTTGCAATTTCACAAATTACCATTACTACACCTTTACGTTTAATAACTTTACACTTTGGACATAACTTTTTTACTGAGGGTTTTACTTTCACACGATTCTCCCTGAAACTAAGAAAAAATTAATTTTCCTGATTTTGAATCTTTACTTAATACAACCGGATCACTTGATGTGATCGTAATGGTATGCTCAAAATGAGCACTTGATTTACCATCAGCGGTTCTTATGGTCCAACCATCACTATCTGTTACAATTTCTTTTGCGCCTAGGTTAATCATAGGTTCAATCGCAATACACATTCCCTCTTGCAATCGATATCCCTTACCAGGGTCACCATAATTAGGGATTTGGGGATCTTCATGTAATTGGGTTCCTATACCATGCCCCACTAATTCACGAACAACGGAATATCCAAATGGTTCAACATAAGATTGAATTGCGTATCCAATATCAGAGACATGGTTACCCACTTTAGCTGACTGAATACCACGATTTAGTGACTCACGGGTTACATCCATTAATTGTTGCTTTTCTTGAGAGATTTCTCCAATTGCAAAAGTCCTGGCATGGTCACCAAAATAACCCTGCTTTTCTGCACCACAGTCCACGCCTACAATTTGACCCTCCTCCAATAATCTATTATTTGGAATACCATGCACAACCTCATCATCAACCGACACACAAAGTGTAGAGGGGAACCCCTGATATCCCTTAAAGGCGGGACGAGCATTACAGCTCCAGATGTATTCTTCTGCCAATTGGTCCAACTCTAAAATTGATTTTCCTGGAACCATTTCTGATGACAACATCTCCAGTGTGTCCGCCACGATTTGGCAACTCTCTGCAATTAACTGTATTTCCCGTTTAGTTCGAATTTGTACCATCAGGACCTTCTCCTTCCACGAATTTTTCCTTTAGCTAAAAAACCATCATAATGCCTCATCATAAGATGGGATTCAATCTGATTTAAAGTATCTAATGCTACACCAACAATGATCAATAAACTTGTACCTCCAAAAAATGAAGCCAGATCATAGCCAACATCCATGGCATTCATTAGTATATAAGGAAATATCGCTATGAAAGCTAAAAATATTGAACCCGGCAAGGTGACACGTGTAAGAATATTATCAATAAATTCTGCTGTTTTTTTGCCAGGACGAACCCCCGGAATAAACCCACCTTGCTGTTTCATTGTAGTAGAAACTTGTACCGGATCAAATGCAATAGCTGTATAAAAATAAGTAAAAAAGATGATCATAATTCCAAAGACAAACCAATAAAAAGGATGGTCAAATGAAAACCAACGCATGATATTTTGCATAAATTCAGATTCACTGAAAAATGTTGCGACAGTAGTCGGAATAAACATGATAGATTGTGCAAAAATAATAGGCATAACACCTGCGGTATTCACTTTCATTGGAATATGAGTAGATTGTCCACCATAAATTTTTCTTCCCACTACCCTTTTTGCATATTGAACCGGTATTTTTCTGGTTCCCTGCGTTAGAAGTACAACAAATCCAACAATAACGAACATAACACCAACCAAAATAACTTCAGATAAAAATCCTCTTACGCCCTGCTGCAAATAAGTAATTTCACCTAAAACAACATTTGGAAGACCAGACACAATACCAACCATAATAATCAGTGATATTCCATTCCCTATGCCTCTTTCTGTAATACGTTCTCCCATCCACATCATTAGGATTGTTCCTGTAACAAGGCTAATTATTGCTGTGAATTTGAATAGAATCCCAGGACTCGGCACAACAGAAAGAACACCACCTTGAACGCTAGCTGTCATACTCTCCAAAAATATTGCCACACCATAGGCCTGTAGTGTAGCAATGAGGACTGTTCCATATCGGGTAATTTGTGTGATTTTTTTTCTTCCTTCTTCTCCTTCTTTTTGCAGTCTTTGGAAGTAGGGGACCACAGCTCCCATTAGCTGAATAACAATGGAGGCAGAAATATAAGGCATAATTCCCAGTGCAAATAAGGTCGCCTTTTGAAATGCCCCCCCAGCAAACAAATCATACAAACCAAATAATGTATTTTGAAAATTTTGTATAGCTGCACCTAACGCTTCTCCATCTATTCCTGGGATAGGTATATGAGCACCAATTCGAACCACTATAAGAATGCCAAGAGTAAATAAAATCCTTGAACGCAATTCCGGAATATTAAAAATATTTTTTATTTTCTCTAACATAATTCCTCAGTAGTTCCACCTGCTTTTTTAATCTTTTCCTGTGCTGATTGACTAAAAGCATGTGCTTTAAAATTAATCGGCGTTTCAATCTCACCAATTCCAAGAATTTTGACTGGTTTCCGCAATGATTTTATCTTTCCTTTTGCCAGCAATACTTCTGGATCTATATTTTTTAATTTTAAATCAGAAATATCTCTGAGATTTAAAATTTGAAATTCTTTCCTAAAAAGATGGTTTGAAAAACCACGCTTTGGAAGCCTGCGTACCAACGGCATCTGTCCACCTTCGAACCAAGGTCTGCGTTTATTTCCACTCCTCTGACCAGCACCCTTGTGGCCTCTGCCAGCAGTTTTACCCAATCCTGACCCTTTTCCTCTGCCCTTTCTTTTTGACGCTTTTGTTGAACCTTTTGGAGGATGCAAATCACCTAAATTCATTTGATCTCCTCTACTTTCAATAAATATTCAATCTGTTGAATCATTCCTCTAATAGATGGATTATCAGGAAGCTCTACAGTCTGATGCAGTTTCTTAAGCCCCAAAGCACTTAAAGTTGCTCTTGCTTTGGGCTTATATCCTATTTTACTCTTAACCTGAGTAATCTTCAATTTTAATTTATTTTTTGGCATAGCTTAACTATATACATCCTTAACTGAAATTCCCCGTTTTTGTGCTATACTAACAGCATCCTCTAAATTCATCAACGCATTAATAGTTGCTCTTACAACATTTAAGAGGTTGTTTGACCCTGTTATTTTTGTGAGAATATTTTCAACACCCATCTGCTCCATAACAGCCCGAACTGCAGCACCTGCGATGATTCCGGTACCAGGAGATGCAGGCTTAAGCATTACCCTACTAGCACCATGTTTTCCAATAATTTTATGTGGGACTGTCCCATTAATTAAAGGAGCTTTAAAAAGATTTTGCTTTGCATTTTCTTTCGACTTAGAAATAGCTGCAATGACCTCATTTGCTTTTCCCATTCCCATACCCACATATCCTTTGCCATCACCGACAACAACCAAGGCAGAAAACCGAAGCCTTTTTCCCCTCGATGTTACCTTTGATACCCGGTTAATCTTTACAACTACCTCTTCTTGTAAATCAAGTTCTGTTGGATTAATCATTAGAAATAAATCACTTTTAAATTAAAAATTAAGTCCGCCTTCACGAACACCTTCTGCTAGAGCTTTAACCCTGCCATGATATGGAAATCCATTTCTATCAAATACTACCTTAGAAATTTTCTTCTTTATGGCTTGTTTTGCTAACGCTTTTCCTACAATTCCAGCACACTCTACTTTTGAGTTTGCAGACGCAATCTCTGCTTTAATACTTTTATTATTTGTTCCAGCTGATGCAACTGTTTTTCCATCTTTATCATCTATAATCTGAGCTTCAATATGTCTGTTGCTACGATAGATACAAAGTCTAAGTTTATCAGAATTCTTCCCAACAATTCCTTTACTTCTGTTTCTTCTTCTAAGATAGCTGGTTCTTTTTCTTTTTACTTCATTCATACTTAGCCGACAGCACCTCCAACCGTTTTACCTTGTTTCTGCCTTACATATTCACCTTTATATCTTATACCTTTACCTTTATAGGGTTCTGGCTTTCGAAATGATCGTATCTTAGAAGCGACCTCACCTACAAGCTGTTTATCACAACCTGAAACTGATATCTCAGTTCTATTTGCTCCAATGGTAATTCCCTCTGGAGTCTCTAAAATTATATCATGAGAATATCCTAGCTGAAGATGCAACCTAACCCCCTGCATACTGGCTTGGTAACCTACACCTCTAATTTCCAGGTCTTTGGTAAATCCATCAGAAACTCCCTTAACTGCATTTGCGATCAGCTGTCTGGTAGTACCATGCATGGCTCTGTATTTTCGTTCGTCTGACGTGCGGGACACAGTAATCTCATTTTCTTTTACAGAAACATCTATTCCTTCTATAATCCTTATCTCCAAATTGCCTTTAGGCCCGGAAATCTTAGCAAATCCACTGTCAAGAGAAAATGTAACAGATTCTGGAACTTGAATTATTTTTTTACCAATTCTTGACATATCTTACCACACACTACAAAGATACTCACCACCAATATTCAATTTTCTGGCGATTTTATCTGATATTACACCCTTGGATGTTGACAAAATAGCAATCCCCAGACCATCCAATACTCGAGGAATATCTTTAACATTAACATAAACCCTACATCCGGGCTTACTTTCTCTCTTTATCCCTGATATCACTGGCTTTCCATGCAGATCATATTTAAGAAAAATCCTAATAAATTCTTTTTTCTCTGATGTAACAAAAATAAAGTCAGTTATATAATGTTCTTCCTTAAGGACATATGTTATCCTTTTTTTCATACCGGATGATGGGATATCCACCCATCTCTTTTCAGCCATGAATCCATTTCGTATTCGAGTTAGCAAGTCTGCAATTGGGTCTGTCATTGTCATAATATTATTACTACCAGCTTGCTTTTGTTACGCCTGGAATTTCTCCACGCAGTGCCATTTCTCTAAAAACAATCCTTGATAAACCAAATTTCCTAAGATAACCCTTTGGTCTACCCGTGACAGTACATCTATTCTTAATCCTGTTGGGATTTGATCTTCTTGGTAATTGATGGAGCTCTTTCATCGCTTTTTGTTTTTCTTCCATACTAATTTTGGGGTCCTTAATAATCTCTTTCAACTCTTTCCTTTTGATAGAATATTTATTAACCATATTTTTTAGATGATGCTCTCGTACAACTTTTGATTTTTTTGCCATTAATTTATTTCCTCATTTTCTTGAGATTTGACAGGCTTATCCCTAAGAGGAAACCCGAAGTCTTTTAACAGCCAATAGCACTCATCATCTGTAGAAGCTGTTGTACTGATGGCTATATCCAATCCACGAATAGAATCAATATTATCATAATCAATTTCAGTGAAATTAATTTGCTCCTTTATACCAAAATTGTAATTCCCACGACCATCAAACGATTTAAATGATAACCCAGTGAAGTCCCTGGTCCTTGGCAGAGCTATGGAGTTCAGACGTTCAAAGAACTCATACATTCTATTTGACCTTAGAGTAACCTTTACTCCCACCGGAAAACCACGTCTTATTTTAAAATTTGATACATCGGTTTTTGCTTTTGTAATTACTGCTTTCTGACCAGATATTGCTGTCAGTTCATTTACCGCACTTTCCAAAGATTTAGCGTTTGTTTTAGCATCACCCACACCCATATTCAGAGTGATTTTTTTCAATCTAGGTACTTCCATAACCGATTTATAATTAAACCGTTTGGTCAATTTATCAATAATGACCTCATGGTAATATTTTTTCAATTGTGGCAAATATCCATTTCTGGTTGATTCTTTACTCTTTTTAGGCGATGATTTTGGAGCTTTAGATTTTTTTTCTTTCTTATCATCCTTTTTAGAAACTGTAGCTTTCTTTTTCTTTTCTTCAGCCATAAATTTTAAATGTTTATCTCACTACCTGTTTTTTTTGAAATTCTAACCTTTGTTCCATCTTCCAAAAATTTATACCCAATCTTTGTCTGTTCCCCATTATGTAAAGCAGAAATATTAGAGATATGAAGAGAAGCCTCTTTCTCTATAAAACCACCACTGGGGTTTTCTTGTGTTGGCCTAGTAGACCGTTTAATTAAATTAACTCCTTCCACGATTACTCTGTTATCTTTAGGAAAAACTTTAAGCACTTTCCCTTCCATACCCTTAAAATTTCCAGCAACAACTCTAACTACCATACTTTTTTTTATCTTCATTAGAGCACCTCTGGAGCCATGGAAACGATCTTCATATAACCAGTTTCTCTTAATTCACGGGCAATTGGACCAAATATTCTAGTACCTCTTGGCTCACCTACTTCTGTTAGCAGAACAGCTGCGTTATCATCAAAACGAATATAACTTCCATCTCTACGACGTATTTCTTTTTTTGTACGAACCACTACTGCTTTTAAAACTTGACCTTTTTTAACCATTCCATTTGGAAGAGCTTTTTTAACTGTAACAACAACTAAATCTCCTACAAATGCATAACGACGCTTACTTCCTCCCAACACTTTGAAACACAAAACTTCTTTTGCACCTGTATTATCTGCTACCTTTAATCTAGTTTCCTGCTGGATCACTCTGAATCTCCTAACATCATTGAACTTCTAACAATTTCGCTCACTTGCCATCTCTTTCTTTTACTGATGGGTCTTATAGAAACTATTTTAACAATATCACCATTTTTAGGAATGACGGATGTAGTATGGGCAAGATATTTTTTATATCTCTTTACAAACTTCCTATACATTGGATGTTTAACTTTGCGAGTAACATTTACAACCACCGTTTTTTCCATTTTAGTGCTCGTTACTTCCCCAACTAAACTTTGTCTTTGTCTAATTTCTGACATATCTATTAATTACCCTGATCCTTTCTAATTCCCAATTCCAATTCCCTAAGTACAGTTTTTACCTGAGCTATATCTCTCTTCAATATTCTGATTTGCAGTGGATTTTCAATCTGCTGTAACGCTTTCTGAAATCTTAAATTTTGCAATGCATCCATACTATCATTTAGCTTTGTTTCCAATTCCATTTTGGACATATCGCTTAATTGCTGAGCTTTCATATTTAGAATTCCCGCCTACCAACAAATTTGGTTTTAATTGAAAGCTTATGACTTGCGTTTCTACAAGCTAATTCCGCAATCTCTTTTGGTACACCTTCCACTTCAAACAAAATGCGACCGGGCCTTACAACTGCCACCCAATACTCTGGTGCGCCCTTTCCCTTTCCCATTCTTGTCTCTGCTGGTTTTTTTGTAATTGGCTTATCAGGAAAAATCCTTATCCACATTTTACCTACTTTTCTAACTTCTTTTGAAATTGTAATACGAGCAGATTCTATCTGTCGCGCAGTTACCCATCCGCCTTCAATCGCTTTTAATCCATAACTGCCAAAAGCAACATAATCACCTTTCTTAGCCATCCCTCTTCTATGTCCACGATGATGCCTTCTGTATTTTATTTTTTTGGGTTCGAGCATTAATTATATTCCTAGCTATTACAAATCCAAACTTTAATTCCAATAACACCATATGTCGTGTGCGCTTCAGTTAATGCATAGTCAATGTCTGCCCTAAGAGTATGTAATGGGACACTTCCATTCATAAATTTTTCGCTTCTAGCTATCTCTGCACCCCCCAATCTTCCGGCTACATTAATCCTAATCCCTCTAGCTCCCATTCTCATGGTAGATTGCATTGCCTTATTGATTACCCTTCTATAGGAAATTTTCTTTTTCAGTTGGTGAGCAATATTTGAACCTACCAGAGATGCATCCAATTCAGGTCTTTTTACTTCAGATATATTAATCTGAATATCTTTAGGCGTTAGCTGATTCAATTCCTTTTTTAAATGATTAACACCTTCACCGCCTTTGCCAATCACAATCCCAGGGCGAGCGGTAAATATGGTAACAGTAACCACTTTTGTAGTACGACTTATTTCAACCTTTGATATTCCAGCATTATTCAATCTATGCAATATATATTTTCGGATTTTGATATCTTCTGACAATCCTTGACTATAAGAACCCTTCACAAACCAGTTTGAGCGCCAATTTCTTTTTAAAGATAATCTAAAACCTATTGGATTTGTTTTTTGACCCACTAAAATCTCCTAATTTTTTCCATCAGTGATTACGATGGTTAAATGACTTGAAGGCCTTCTGATTCTTGCTGCTCTTCCCTGCGCTCTCGCTCTAAATCTTTTCTGAACGGGACCACCATTCACAAAAGCCTCTTTTATAGTTACACTATCAGCTGAAACATCCTGACCCTCTTCTCCTTGCATTAAATTAGAGAGTGCAGATCTAAGTGTTTTTTCAATCACTGTTGCTGCCTTTTCTTTAGAAAAATGGAGAATATTCAGTGCATGATCTACATTTTTACCTTTTACCAATGCCAGAGTTTTTCGGATTTTCCTGGAAGACTGACTTATATATCTTGTTACAGCTCTAGAGTCCATTAATTCTTCCTATCACCTGAATGCAACCTGAAAGTTCTTGTAGGTGCAAATTCACCCAATTTATGGCCCACCATGTTTTCATAAATGAATACGGGTATAAATTTATTTCCATTATGCACTGCAACTGTATGACCTACAAAATCAGGTGAAATCATAGACTGCCTAGACCATGTTTTAATGACTTTCTTTTTTCCACCTTCATTCATAACTCTAATTTTTTTTAATAACTTCAAATCTATAAAAGGGCCTTTTCTCAAAGATCGTGCCATCCTAATTCCTCCTCTTCACAATCATTGCATTGGACTGCTTATTTCTTTTTCGGGTTTTATATCCCTTTGTAGGCTTTCCCCAAGGAGTGCATGGGTGCCTTCCACCAGACGACTTCCCTTCTCCTCCTCCCATTGGATGGTCAACAGGATTCATAGCAACTCCACGGGTAGAGGGCCTACGACCCAGCCAACGCGTCCTACCAGCTTTACCTGAGGTCACTTGTTCATGAGCTCGATTTCCAACCTGACCTAAAGTAGCAAAACATTTTTTCGATACCAACCGAACTTCGCCAGATGGCAATTTTAAGGCTGTTAACTCTCCCTCATGAGACATTATTTGCGCAACAGCACCTGCACTGCGAACCATTTGCCCACCTTTACCTGGAACTAATTCAACATTATGAACCATCATTCCTGCAGGTATTTTTTCCAGAGGCAATGAATTCCCAAGCTTCAAAGGAATATTCTCACCTGCCATAATTTCGTCTTCAATCCGAAGACCAAATGGAGCTAAAATATAGCGTTTCTCCCCATCTGCATAGATTATCAATGAAATATAGGCAGAACGATTTGGATCATATTCAATCGTTGAAACTCTACCAGGGATATCGTACTTATTTCTTTTAAAATCGATAATACGATACTTTCTCCGATGCCCTCCGCCACGATGCCTACATGTTATTCTGCCAAGATTATTTCTTCCTCCAGTCTTTTTAATCTTACTAGTCAAACTTTTTTCAGGTCTTGACTCCGTAATATCAGCAAAATCGGGTCTGGAAGCAAATCGACTTCCCGGAGTTACAGATTTTAAATTACGAATACCCATTCTTACTCTAAAACCTCCCCACCCATAAGATCTATAGAGAATCCATCTTTCAAGGTAACCACTGCTCGCTTCCATGATGACTTTCTACCAGAAGTTCGAATCACTCTTCCCCCACTTCGCATTGTCATCTGCTTAGCCTTTCCTTTTCTATTCATTGTAGCCACTTTATCTACTTCTACATCAAACTTTTTTTGAATAGCTTGCTTTATTTCAATCTTATTAGCTCTTGAACTAACATGAAACGCATATTTTCTTTGCGTTTCCTGAAGAATGCTCATTTTCTCTGTAAATAATGGTTTTAAAATTATATTTCTATAATCCATTTCTCAACCTGACAATTTTTCATTTAACAAAAGTACACCCTGCCTATCAAACAATAAAACATTATGCTTAAGCATTTCGTAGGTGTTAACTGAGTCTGCTTTAATTATACTCACATTAGGCAGATTCCTTACAGAGAGACTCAAGTTTTGATTCATTTCTGCAGGGAGTACTAATACCGATTTATTATGAATTTTTAACAACAAAAGAAATGAATAAAATAAAGATGTTTTTGGCTCGGACTGAACAAACTCATCAACAATAACAATTTCACCCTTACCTGCCTTAAAACTCAATACACTTTTCCGTGCTAGCTGTTTCATTTTTTTTGGCATTCTTTTTTTGTAAGGATGTGGCTGAGGACCAAATACCGTACCTCCACCCTTCCAGAGTGGAGAACGAATTGTACCTGCACGCGCTACGCCCCTTCCTTTTTGCCTCCAAGGTTTTTTGCCTCCACCTTTTACCATACCTCTAGATTTAGATCCATGTGTACCCTGTCTTCGATTATGCAATTCCTGAACAACAGCCTGATGAATCACATCTTCATTAGGTTTTATTTTAAACACTCCACCGTTAACTTCTACAGAAGCCCCCTTAGATCCATCGCGTTTCAATACATCTAAATTCATTACTTTGTCACGACTACCTTATTCATATTCGCACCCGGCACAGCTCCCTTCAAATAAAGAAGATTTTTATTTTCATCAACTTTTATTACCTCAAGATTTTTTACCATAGCCTTTTTCCCTCCGTATCTTCCCGCCATTCTCATCCCCTTAAATACACGGGACGGATCAGATGCCTGACCGATTGAACCGGGATGACGAAGATACTCAGTCTGTCCGTGAGTTTCTGGCTGTCTTTGAAAATTATGACGCTTGATGACACCCGCAAATCCCCTTCCTTTTGAAGTCCCCGATACATCTACGAATTCACCTTCTTTGAAAATAGACACTTTAAATTCCTGACCAAGCTTATATTTATAACCTTCAACCTTTTCGAATTCCTGAAGCCATAGCCGTGGGGATAAACCAGCCTTGCTAAAATGACCAATCATTGGCCTTGATGTTCGGCTCTTTTTTTTATCAGAAAAACCTAACTGGACAGCTTCATAGCCTTCTTTTTCGGTCGACTTCACCTGAGTCACACTACACGGACCTGCTTCCAATACGGTAACAGGAATCAAATGCCCTTCATCATCAAACACTTGAGTCATACCAATTTTTCTTCCAATTAATCCACGCATATCTATACTTTTATCTCAATATCAACGCCAGCAGGCAAATCTAATTTCATGAGAGACTCAACAGTTTTAGGCGTTGTATTTAAGATATCCACCAAACGTTTATGTATTTTTGTCTGAAATTGTTCGCGGGATTTTTTATCAACATGAGGAGAACGTAAAACCGTATAAATAGTCCTCTTAGTTGGCAAAGGAATTGGGCCCGATATAACTGCCCCTGTAGACTTTGCTGTTTTAACAATCTTTTCCGTGGATTTATCCAATAGAATATGATCATATGCTTTCAAACTAATTCGTATGGTTTGGTTAGGCATTAATACTTACTCACTAATACTAGTTACAACACCTGCACCAACAGTATGTCCACCTTCTCTAATAGCAAATCGCAATTCTTTGTCCATTGCTATAGGCGTAATCAACTCTACATCCATCTCTACATTATCTCCAGGCATCACCATCTCCGTGCCCTCAGGCAATGTACACACTCCTGTCACATCCGTTGTCCTAAAGTAAAACTGTGGGCGATATCCATTAAAAAATGGAGTATGACGCCCACCTTCTTCTTTCTTCAAGACATAAACATTCGCCTTAAAATTTGTATGAGGAGTAATACTGCCAGGCTTAGCCAATACTTGACCTCGTTTCAAATCCTCCTTATCCACACCACGAAGCAACAACCCGGCGTTATCTCCCGCACGCCCTTCATCTAACAACTTACGGAACATCTCAACTCCTGTACATACGGTCTTCTTATCCAAACCCAGCCCAAGAATCTCTACATCATCTCCCACCTTAACAATACCACTCTCAATTCTACCGGTACCTACCGTACCACGACCTGTAATACTAAAAACATCCTCAACAGGCATCAAAAATGGCTTATCTATGTCTCTTACGGGCTCTGGGATAAAACTATCACATGCCTCCATTAACTCAACAATACATTTAGTCGCCTCTTCATCCGAAGGATTATTCAACGCTCCCAAAGCACTACCTTTTATAATTGGAGTATCATCACCAGGAAACTCATATTCATTCAATAAGTCCCTTAACTCCATCTCAACCAAGTCAATCAACTCTGGATCATCCACCTGATCTGTCTTGTTCATAAAAACTACCAAACTGGGAACATTTACCTGACGAGCCAACAAAACATGTTCTCTTGTCTGAGGCATAGGACCGTCTGCAGCGCTGACAACCAATATACCACCATCCATCTGTGCTGCACCGGTAATCATATTTTTTATATAATCAGCATGCCCAGGACAATCAACGTGAGCATAGTGACGATTCTCCGTTTCATACTCAACATGAGCTGTTTGAATAGTAATACCTCTCTCTCGCTCCTCAGGGGCATTATCAATTGAATCAAACGTACGGACCTCAGCATAGCCTCTATGAGACTGAGTCAAGGTAACAGCTGCAGTTAAGGTCGTCTTACCATGATCCACGTGCCCAATGGTTCCTATGTTCACATGGGGCTTCGTTCTCTCAAATTTTTCCTTTGACATGATTACTCCTTAAATTGATTAAATAGCTTTAACTAAACCAGAAACCTGCTCGATTATTTCTTCCTGTATTTGTGCGGGAACTTGACTGTAAGTTGAAAAGTCCATATGAAACACAGCCCTCCCTTGAGTCAGTGACCTGAGAGCAGTAGCATAACCAAACATACTTCCAAGCGGAACATTTGCTGTAATTACTTGAAGATTCTTTCGTTGATCCATTCCTTCGACTTTACCACGACGCGAACTTAAATCACCCATCACATCCCCTAGATATTCATCAGGTGTGGTTACCTCAACCTTCATAACTGGCTCCTTTAAAACAGGATTTGCCTTTTTGCACGCTGCCTTTACTGCCATCGAACCTGCAATTTTAAATGCAATTTCGGATGAATCTACATCATGATAAGAGCCAAATATCAATTCAACCCTAACATCTTCTACTGGATAGCCCGCTAGAATACCATTCTTTAGCCCTTCCTGAATACCTTTATCCACCGCAGGAATAAATTCTCGAGGGATCACACCTCCCACAATTTTATTTTCGAAATGATAACCTTTCCCTGACTCATTAGGAGAAAGATTGATTACCACATGCCCATATTGCCCTCTACCTCCAGACTGTCTTACAAATCTTCCTTCAATATCAGATACGGTTTTAGTCACACTTTCGATGTATGTCACTTGAGGCTTACCTACATTTGCCTTTACTTTAAACTCCCTCAACATCCTGTCAATTAGAATTTCTAAATGCAACTCACCCATTCCTGAAATTATTGTCTGTCCCGTATCCTCGTTATTGGAGACACGAAAGGTTGGATCCTCTTCAGTTAATTTTACTAATGCATTCGATAAAGCATCCTGATCTGCTTTACTAACAGGCTCTACAGCCACCTCCATAACTGGCTCTGGGAATTCCATTGTTTCGAGCAGGATCGGTTGACTCTCATCACAAAGAGTATGACCAGTATTTGTCTTCTTCAAACCAACAGCCGCAACAATATCTCCCGCTTTAATACAATCGATATCTTCTCTCTTATTTGCATGCATTAAAAGTAGTCGGCTTATCCGCTCTCTTTTACCGGTGTTTGCATTAAATACATACGAACCCTTTTTTAATTCCCCAGAATAAACTCGAAGATAAGTTAAACGCCCTACATACGGATCAGTCATTATCTTAAATGCTAAAGCACTAAACGGTTCATCCATATTCGGTTTTCTAATCAAAGCAATATCAGAATCTCTATCATCAAACCCATGAACCTCACTAACATCAACAGGTGAAGGCAAAAAGTCGATAACTGCATCCAACAATCGTTGCACCCCTTTGTTTTTAAATGCAGAACCACAAAATATTGGAATAAATGTATTATCCAAACACCCCTTTCGAATAGCTGCCTTTATTTCATCAACTGATATTTCTTCATCAGCTAAATATTTTTCCATCAATCCATCATCGTATGTTGCTGTCTCCTCAATTAAATGATGTCTCCATTTTTGCGCATCAGAAAGCAAATCACTAGGAATATCACCATACTCAAACCTTGCACCTAACGTGGACTCATTATAAAGAATAGCCTTCATAGATAATAAGTCAATGATACCATTAAACATATCACCATCACCAATTGGTAGCGTCAGAGGAAGGGGGTTTGCATTTAGACGGTCTCTTACCATATCAATGACAAAGAAATAGTCAGCACCGACTCTATCCATTTTATTGACAAATGCAATCCGAGGCACATTATATTTATCTGCTTGCCTCCATACCGTTTCACTTTGAGGCTCTACCCCACCCACCGCACAAAAAATAGCAACTGTACCATCCAAAATCCTTAACGAACGCTCTACCTCTACTGTAAAATCTACATGACCAGGAGTGTCTATTATATTGATTCGATGGTTATCCCAAATAGCGGTGGTTGCTG
The DNA here is from genome assembly GCA_002346675.1 of Fidelibacterota bacterium UBA2986. Classification (GTDB taxonomy): domain Bacteria; phylum Fidelibacterota; class Marinisomatia; order Marinisomatales; family AB-629-J13; genus AB-629-J13. The sequence continues at coordinate 12,909 of DEAI01000023.1, read as the reverse complement.
CTGAAGTTATAGTAATACCCCTTTCTCTTTCCTGGTCCATCCAATCCATGGTTGCACCGCCATCATGGACCTCACCTATCCTGTGCGTACGGCCCGTATAATATAAGACTCTCTCCGTAAGCGTCGTCTTCCCAGCATCGATGTGCGCCATGATACCGATATTTCTAACTCTATCAAGCTCAAAATTCTGCATTATCTTCGACCGTAATGAGCAAAAGCTTTATTTGCTTCAGCCATCCTATGAGTATCATCTTTTTTCTTTATAGCTCCACCCTCATTATTAGCGGCTGAAATAAACTCATGCGCTAACCGTTCAGACATTGGCTTTCCGCTTCTCCCCGTAGCAGAACTAATAATCCAATGAGAAGCTAAAAAAAATCTCCTCCCCTCAGGAACTTCAATAGGAACTTGATAAGTAGCACCGCCAATTCTTCGAGATTTAACTTCCAGCACAGGAGAAGCATTTGAAACCGCATCTTTAAAAACTTTTATTCCATCAGTTTTTGTCCGCTGATCGATAGTTTCCATAGCATCATAAAATATTTTCTCAGCCACACCTTTCTTTCCCCTAGACATAAGATAGTTGATAAATTTTGCCACAGCTAAATCTCCATAAACTGGGTCAGGCAAAATCGTTCTTTTTTCAGGTCTCCTCCTCCTCATGACTTATCCTTTTTAGCACCATACCTTGAACGACTAGTCTTCCTCCCAGCTACACCAGCAGTATCCAATGTCCCTCTAATAACATGATAACGAACTCCAGGCAAATCCTTTACACGTCCACCTTCAATGAGCACAATAGAATGTTCCTGAAGATTATGACCTTCACCGGGAATATAAGCAGATACCTCCATCCCGTTCGTAAGCCTAACTCTTGCCACTTTACGCAGAGCTGAATTCGGCTTTTTAGGTGTAGTAGTATATACTCGCGTGCACACCCCCCTCTTCTGCGGATTTCCTTTTAACGCAGGAGTAGAGTGCTTCTTTGAAACACGATATCTTCCTTTTCTAATTAATTGATTTATTGTTGGCATTTCAATTCAGATAAAGCTTATAATATTAAATAATATATCACTATTATATCAATAACTATTTATCAGTTTTTATGATTTCTTTTTTATCTACTTCTTCCTGAACCATATGAGAGCCTACAGACGCACTCTCAACTATAATTTCAAGTTTATCAGGGAATCCAGTTCCCGCAGGGATCAATCTTCCTATGGTTACATTTTCCTTCAATCCACGTAGATAGTCTGTCTTACAAGATGAAGCTGCATCAGTCAAAACGCGTGTCGTTTCCTGAAAGGATGCTGCTGATAGAAAACTTTCCGTATTAAGCGATGCTCTGGTAATTCCCATAAGGAGAGGATCAAATTGCGCCTGCTTTGTTTTTCTATATTTTGCTGGAAGCTTTTCGTTAATCTTTAAATCATTGTTAATTTCATTGAATTCATATTTTTCTACTATCATACCTTCCTCTAACTCCGAATCTCCTGGGTCCGAAACTACGACATGATCAGATATACGCTTATTTTCTTTGTGCAAATCCCACTTGTCTACTCTTTCAGATTCCAATAAACGTGTATCACCGGGGTCGGAAACAACAATTTTTTTCATCATTTGCCGTACAATAACTTCAATATGCTTATCATTAATGCTTACACCCTGAAGCCTATAAACCTCCTGGATTTCATTTACAAGATACTCTCTTACAGCACCAGAACCCATAATATTTAATATATCTACCGGCGAAATTGCTCCTTCACAAAGTGGTGTTCCTGCAGTAATAAAATCACCTTCATGTACGATAACATGTTTACCATAAGGGACATTGTAAGAACGAGCTTCACCATCACTACCCTCAATAATAATTTTACGTATACCCCTCTTAGTTTCACCAAATTTCACTGTTCCGTTAATCTCAGCTACTACAGCAGGGTTTTTTGGGATACGAGCTTCAAACAACTCCGCAACTCTCGGAAGACCACCAGTTATATCTCTTGTTTTTCCAATATCTTTCTGTATCTTTACAAGTGTTTGACCACGATTTACTTTTTGACCATCAGTAATCACAAGAGTTGCCTTAACCGGTAAAATTGTACCCCCTGTCATAATTTCATCTTTTTCGTTTACGATTTCTATATGAGGACTCAAATTTCTATCTCGAGATTCAATAATTACCATCTGCTTCTTACCACCCTCAACAGCCTCAACCTGATAAGTTTCCCCCTCAATAAAATCCTTAAGCCTTACGACACCACTTGACGATGCGAGGATTATATCTGTATATGGATCCCATTGAACTAATGTCGTACCACTTTCAATCTCTTCACCTTCAGAAACAAAAACATTTGCACCATAAGGAACATTGTAATCTGCAACTACATCATCAGCAGCTCCTTTGACAATCTGTATCTTTGCATGTCTTGACATACATCTTGTTGTAGCAATGCCAGCATCGTCCTTAGTTTCTGCAGAACTAAAGTTTTCTGAAAAATGGACAACCCCACTATATTTGGATACCATCTCAGACTTTTCAATAATTCTAGTTGCTGTACCACCAATGTGAAAGGTTCTTAAGGTTAACTGAGTACCAGGCTCTCCAATACTTTGAGCTGCTTGAATTCCAACAGCTGATCCAATATTAACCATTTGGTGATTAGATAAATTCCATCCATAACACATTGCACAGACCCCTCTTTCAGATTCACAAGTCAACACTGAGCGTATCCTTGCACTCTGAATAGCACTTTCATAAACTTTTTCTATATTTGCCTCATCAATTAGCTGACCCGAATCTATTAATACCTTCCCATCCACTACTATATCATCAACCAAAACTCGCCCTAAGATTCTTTCAGGAAGTTCTTCAATTATCTCCTCACCTTCTTTCAAATCATAAATGACGATACCCTGAATTGTCCCACAATCTGGTTCAGTTATAACAACATCTTGAGCTACGTCAACTAAACGCCGCGTTAAATATCCAGCATCTGCTGTTTTTAGAGCTGTGTCTGCCAAACCCTTTCGAGCTCCGTGAGTAGAAATAAAATATTCCATTACAGACAAACCTTCCTTAAAATTGGAAATAATAGGAGATTCAATAATTTCACCTTTTTCTCCTGTCATAGATTTTTTTGGCTTAGCCATCAAACCCCTCATACCAGCCAACTGTTTTACCTGATCTTGGGTCCCCCTGGCTCCAGAATCTGCCATCATCCAAACTGGATTAAACCCATTTTGATCTTCTTTTAGGTCATTCATCATGGATTTTGCTACACGACCAGTTGCATGCGTCCATATATCTATCACTTTATTATATCTTTCACCATCAGTCAAGATATGCTGTCTAAACTTCCTCTGTATATCGTCAACCTCACCAAACGCAACTTCTAGAATATCATTTTTTTCAGTAGGGATTAGAATATCACTTATAGAAACTGAACATCCACCAATCGTGGCTGTATCAAATCCGAGTTTTTTTAATTTATCTAAAAATATAACAGTTTTTTTATTACCAGCGATTAAAAAACATTGATTTATTATATCACCTAAAGCTGATTTAGATATCGTTAAATCTTTATAGTCCATTTCTTCAGGTAAAATCGAATTGAATAATATTCTTCCAACAGTAGTATTTTTATGCCATATTTTACTATGGCGCACATGTACAATAGAATGCAATCCAATTTTCTTATTTTCCCAAGCTAGAATTGCCTCTTCAAAAGATTTAAAGAATTTACCTTCCCCAATATCTCCTTTTTGGGCTTTTGTTAAGTAATAACATCCCAAAACCATATCTTGTGATGGAATCGCAACAGGTTTTCCATTAGCAGGATGTAAAATATTATGACTAGCCAACATTAATACACGAGCCTCAACTTGAGCCTGAATTGATAACGGCACATGTACCGCCATCTGATCTCCATCAAAG
>DEAI01000023.1:552-8667 GCA_002346675.1 Fidelibacterota bacterium UBA2986 | reverse complement strand
AAAGTCAGCATTAAATGCAGAACAAACCAAAGGATGAATACGTATGGCCTTACCATCAATTAAAACAGGCTGAAAGGCTTGAATACCTAATCGATGTAGCGTTGGGGCACGATTTAACAAAACTGGATGATCTTTAACAACACTTTCCAATACATTATAAATTACCGAATTTTTATTTTCTATTAACAATTTAGCCCCTCGCGGAGTTGTCGCATGCCCATACTCAATTAAAGCACGGATCATATGTGGCTTAAACAACTCCAACCCCATATCCTTAGGCAATCCACATTCGTGTAAATGCAATTCGGGACCTACAACAATAACTGACCTTCCTGAATAATCTACCCGCTTTCCTAATAAGTTCTGACGAAATCGACCCTGCTTCCCTCGCAACATATCTGACAGTGACTTCAAAGGACGTCTCGTTCCACTTCGAATAGCTGTCTTTCGGCGACTATTATCAAAAAGCGCATCAACCGATTCTTGAAGCATACGCTTTTCATTCCTTAAAATTACATCTGGCGCTTTAATTTCTATTAATTGCTTCAGTCGATTATTTCGAATAATAATCCTACGATACAAGTCATTTAAATCACTTGCTGCAAACCTACCTCCTTCTAGCGGGACCAACGGCCTCAATTCAGGCGGAATAACTGGCAAAATTGCAACAACCATCCATTCTGGTCGATTTATTTTCTTTTTAGCGCCATCGTTTACAAATTCATTCACAACTTTCAATCGCTTCAATGCATCAGCTTTTTTCTGTTTGGATCGAGTTGTAACTACTATCTCCTCAAGCTCACTTTTTACATCGCTATAGTTTAATCGACTCAGAGCTTCCTTCATTGCTTCACCACCCATCATAGCTTGAAAATAATTTTCGCTATCCCTATCCTCATCAGATACAGCGTAATAGCCAAACTGATTTTCTAGCTCATCATACTCTTCTTCATCAATCAACTGTAAAAAATTTTTCTCACTTTTACCTGGGTCAATTACAATAAAGACTTCGTAATAAATCACTCTCTCTAAGTCTCTAGTACTTAACCCTAATAAATAGCTCAACTTGCTGGGAATAGACTTTAGATACCAAATATGGACAACCGGTACCGCCAAGGTAATATGCCCAGTTCTATCGCGCCGGACTTTTTTCCTTGTAACCTCCACACCACACCTATCACATATAATTCCACGGTATCTAATACCCTTATATTTCCCGCAATGACATTCATAATCTTTAATTGGACCAAATATTTTCTCACAAAACAGTCCATCTTTTTCGGGTTTATATGATCTGTAATTAATTGTCTCTGGCTTTAATATCTCACCATAGGATCGCTGTAAAATCGATTCAGGCGAAGCTAGACTTATTGTGACAGTTTTGTATTTCTTTGATGTATCTATTTTATGTGATTGAATAAAAGTCAAATCTACTCTCCCTTAATCTAATTCAATTTCCAAACCGAGTCCCTGCAATTCCTTAATGAGCACATGGAAAGATTCAGGAGTACCAATACTTGGCATATCCTCACCTTTAACTAGAGAATTATATACTCTTGACCTTCCATCAACATCATCAGATTTCACTGTTAGAACTTCCTGCAATGTATGAGCAGCACCATAAGCCTCAAGCGCCCAAACTTCCATTTCACCAAACCGTTGCCCTCCGAATTGAGCTTTTCCACCAAGAGGCTGTTGAGTTATCAAGGAATATGGACCAGTAGATCTTGCATGCATTTTATCCTCTACCATATGACTCAGTTTCATCATATAAATATTTCCGACTGTAATTGGATTTTCAAAATATTCACCGGTTCTCCCATCAATAAGAGACGCTTTTCCGGAAACCGGTAAATTTGCCTTTTTGAGTTCACCTTCAACCTCTTCTGGAGAAGCTCCATTAAACACAGGAGTTTCATACTTTAATCCCAATATATCTGCAGACCATCCCAACATAGTTTCATACAACTGCCCAAGGTTCATTCTGGAAGGCACACCCAAGGGATTCAAAATTATGTCAACAGTCTTTCCATCTTCCATAAACGGCATATCTTCCTCTGGAACGATAGCTGCCACAACACCCTTATTTCCATGACGGCCAGCCATTTTATCACCTACAAGTATCTTTCGCTTATTAGCAATATATACTTTTGCTAAACGTAAAATTCCCGGTTGCAGCTCATCTCCAATTTTTAGAGTAAATACGTCCCTTTCCAATTGAGACTCTATCCTTTGCCATTCTTTTCTGAATGACCGCCACATTATCCGGATTTTATCCCATACTTCACCATTCTCAATCCAAGGAGATTCTTGACTAAACCTTTCTAAATCATAAGTTTTTAAACGTTTAATTGTAAGCTTTGTCCCCTTTTTTATCAAGGTCCTTCCGCTGGACCTATCTTTAATTCCTGAGGAAATCTGAGATTTCATCAATTCAATTATTTTCGAATCACGAGCACCCAACAACACTGTCTTTTCTTCTCTGGCCTTTTTCTGATAATTTAGTATTTTCTTCCTATCATCCGCCCGAGATCTTCTTACATGCTTTTCAAATAATTTAGTATTTATAACTACTCCACGAACGCCTGGGGTTGCCCTTTTAGATGCATCCTTCACATCACCAGCCTTTTCACCAAAAATCGCTCGCAGTAATTTTTCTTCAGGAGTAGGATCTGTTTCACCCTTAGGAGTTACTTTTCCAATAATTATATCCCCTTCTCTAATCTTTGCCCCAACTCTAACTATACCGTTTTCATCTATATCTTTAGTTGCATCCTCACTGACATTTGGTATTTCTGCTGTAAGTTCTTCCTCACCTCTCTTGGTATCTCGTACCTCAAGATCTACTTCATTTATATGTATAGAGGTAAACAAATCATCTTTAACTAACCTTTCACTTATAACAATTGCATCCTCAAAATTATATCCCCTCCACGGCATAAATGCTACAGTAACATTTTGCCCTAAAGCCAGTTCTCCTTTTTCACTGGATGCACCATCTGCAATCACATCTCCAGCCCTTACCAAATCTCCTTCCTTTACAAGCGGCCTTTGATTATGACAGGTGTTTTGATTAGATCTGAGATATTTTTTTAATTTTATTTCAATTACATTATCAGTTTTCACCAACCGAAGTGAATCTGGAACCTCTTCAGTCTTAAGAACAATTCTTTCTGAATCAACCCAAAGAATCTCCCCGTTAGCTGGAGCAGCCAAACACGCCCTAGAATCTCTCGCTACAACTTTCTCAAGACCAGTCCCAACCAAAGGGGCAGATGGCCTCATCAAGGGAACAGACTGTCTTTGCATATTTGATCCCATCAGGGCACGATTTGCATCATCATGCTCAAGAAACGGAATTAAAGCTGCAGCAACACTCAAAATTTGATTCGGAGATACATCCATATAATCTACTTCTTGAGGCCTTACAACAGGGAAATCGCCCTTAATTCTACCTCTCAACATATCATCAACTAGCTTATCTTTTTTATCCAATTTAGCATTGGACTGAGCAATCAAAACTCTATCCTCATCATCGGCTGATAGATATTCTATTTCGTGAGTAGCTATAGCTAACTCTGACTCCTTACTTACCCTTCGGTAAGGAGCCTCAATAAAACCGTGCTTATTAATTTTTGCCATCATAGCTAAAGAAGAGATTAATCCAATATTGGGACCTTCCGGAGTCTCAATTGGACACAGCCGTCCATAATGCGTATAATGGACATCACGAACTTCAAATCCAGCACGCTCCCTAGTTAACCCTCCAGGACCCAAAGCAGAAATTCTCCTTTTATGCGTAACTTCAGCAAGAGGATTTGTCTGGTCACCAAATTGACTCAACTGACTTGTTCCAAAAAAAGTATTTACCACAGTTGTAACAACACGAGAATTAATCAAATCTTGAGGAGTAATTGACTCAGACTCTCTCAGATTCATCCTTTCATAAATAGTACGCAACATACGACTAAGAGCAACATTAAATTGATCCCTCAACTGCTCTCCAACTGTACGGACTCTCCGATTTCCTAAATGATCTATATCATCGGTACCTCGTTCACCTTTCCTCATTTCAATAAGAAATAAAATCACTTTGATGATATCATCTATGGTCAATACAGTGTCTTCAACATCTATATCCAAATCAAACTGTTGGTTCAATCTATATCTACCCACTTGCCCCAAATCATATTTTTTAGGACTGAAAAACATTCTTTCAATAAATTTTTGAGCAGTTTCAAGGTTCGGAGGCTCACTTGATCGTATTAATTGATAGACCATCGCTAGAGCTTCTTCTGTGTTGTGAGATGGATCTTTAGCAATCGTATTTAAAATTAACTGTGAGTCAAAGTTTTTATTTCCATCAACTACTTCAATGGTCTTTATCTTCGCTTCTAACAAATTAGAGATTACCTCAGAATCCACTTCCGTATTACTTTCATACAGAATTTCGCCAGTTTGCTCATTTACAACATCATCAACGATTGTGGCCCCTATATACTGTTCCGCTTTCTTTCTAGTTATATCTATTGAAACAATACATTTAAATGCCTTAAAAATATCTGAATTTGAAGAAAAACCTAGACATCTTAACAACATTGTGGCCGGAAACTTTCTGCGGCGGTCAATAATGACAAATAAACTATCATTGATATCAGTTGTAAAGTCCACCCATGACCCACGAATAGGTATTATTCTAGCCTGAAATAATCGAGTTCCATTTGGATGAATTGAATCATCAAAAAAGACCCCCGGAGAGCGATGCAACTGAGAAACAACAACCCTTTCAGCACCATTAATAATAAATGTTCCCTTTTCTGTCATATACGGAATATGACCAAAATACACATCCTCTTCAATAGATTGAAGATATTTATTACGGTTCTCCTCATCGGTAATATGAAGAATAAGTCGCACTTTCAAAGGAGCAGAATAGGTAACACCTCGATCAATACATTCTTCACCAGTATATTTTGGCTTTGCCAAAAAATAACTTTTATATTCAAGTATATAATTTCGATGTGCATCTTCAATAGGGAATACATTTCTAAATACACCCTCAAGACCAACGGGTCGCCTTTCTTCTTCAGAGTCCTCCTCTTGCAAAAATTTCTGATACGATTCTTTTTGAAGATCTAAAAGATCAGGAAGATCTACAAAAAAAGGTATCTTTTGGAAAGAAATCCGATTATTGTGATTAGAGCTACTGGCTTTCAAGGAAGCCTCCTTTTATTGAATTAAAAAGAATATAATTGAAATTATTCAAATTTGAATTTATTTCACCTCTACAGTTGCACCCGCTTCTTCAAGCTGTGCTTTAATTTCATCCGCTTCAGCCTGACTCACGCCTTCTTTCACTGGCTTGGGAGCATTGTCAACCAGCTCTTTTGCTTCTTTTAAGCCCAAACTAGTAATACCACGTACAACCTTTATCACATTGATTTTCTGCTGACCTATTTCTGACAATACAACATCAAATTCTGTTTTTTCTTCAGCAGCAGCACCTCCTCCATCAGCAGGTGCAGCTACGGCAGCTACCGGTGCAGCAGCAGTAACACCAAACTTATCTTCGATATCTTTTATTAACTCTGAAATCTCAACCATATTTGAGTTTTCAAGGTACGATAAAACATCATCTCTTGTTACAGCCATTTGATTAACTCCTTTACGATTTATTAATTGTTTTTTGAATCTTTTAAACCTGTCAAAACACCTACAAAATTAACCATAGGTGCATTTAATATTCTTACTACTCCAGTCATCGGACTTTGAACTGTTCCAACAAAACTAGAAAGCAGCTCTTCTCTAGTTGGCAAGGAAGCAATTTTATCAAACTGCTCACCATCTAGCACTTTCCCTTCAAATAATATTCCCTTAACTTCTGGCTTATCATAACTCTTATTAAATTTTTTTAAGATCCCCGCCGGTTTCGTTGGCTCATCATAAGAGATTGCAAGAGCAGTTGGACCTGATAGAAAACTATCTAACCCATTAATTTTATTTTTCTCAGCGGCTAGCTTTATTAGAGTATTTTTAGCCACACGAAATTCTACCTCACTATCAAAAAATTCCTTTCTCAATTCAGTAATGCTGCTCACATCTAATCCTAGATAGTCTGTGAAATAAATTGCTTTAGCTTTTTCCAGCTTTTCTGTTAACTCTACAACCTGTTTTTTATTAAATATACTTGGCATGTTTTACCTTATGCTTGAATAATCAACTTTTATCCCGGGACCCATAGTGGACGATATTGTCATTTTTTTAAAATACTGCCCCTTAACCGCAGGAGGCCTTGCTTTCATTATAGTAGAATATATTTCTTTAACATTTTCAACAATAGCATCTGCGTCAAACGATACCTTTCCACACGAAACATGTATGATACCTGTTTTTTCCACACGCAACTCAACTTTACCTGCCTTCAACTCTTTTACAGCATCTCCAATTTCATTGGTAACAGTTCCACTTTTAGGGTTTGGCATCAATCCCTTGGGACCCAATATTTTACCTAACTTACCCAACTCTCCCATCATATCTGGCGTAGCTACAATTTTTTCAACTTCTCCCCAACCTGTTTTTAGTTTTTCTAAATACTCCTTGTTTCCAACATAATCTGCTCCCGCATCTTCAGCTTCTTTAAATTTAGACTCGTTTGTAATTACTAATATCTTCACCGACTTACCTGTTCCATTAGGCAAACCAGTTGTAACCCGAATATTCTGATCAGCATGGCGGGGATCAACTCCAAGATTGATTGACAAGTCAACCGACTCGTCAAATTTAGCATAAGATGCTTTTTTCATGAGACTTACAGCTTCGCTGAGAGAATAAGAACTCATTCTATCGATCTGCTCTTCTGCAACCCTTTTTGACTTTGATGTTTTCATAATACCCTTTAGCCTGAATTAACCTGATACTTCAATTCCCATACTAACAGCAGTCCCTCGTATCATCTGAACAGCCGATTCTAGTGTATTTGCATTTAAGTCTTTCATTTTCAATACTGCGATCTCTTCTAAATCTTTAAGAGAAACTGTTCCAACTTTTTCTTTATTTGGCTCACCGGAACCCTTTGATAATTTAGCTGCTTTTTTTAACAGAGTTGACGCAGGAGGAGTTTTGGTGATAAATGTAAAACTTCTGTCTGCATAAACAGTAATTTCCACCGGAATTATCATTCCTGGCTGATCTTGCGTAGCAGCGTTAAATGCCTTGCAAAATTCCATAATATTTACACCCTGCTGCCCAAGTGCAGGACCAACTGGTGGCGCAGGATTTGCCTGCCCAGCAGGAATTTGCAATTTTATAAATCCAATAATTTTTTTAGCCATATTTTTGCTCTATTTTTCTATTTCAACTTGTAAATAATCCAATTCAATTGGAGTAGGTCTTCCAAAAATACTAACAGAAACTTTTAACTTTTGTTTTTCATTATTTATCTCTTGAATAAAACCGGAAAAATCCATAAACGGACCATCAACCACTCGAATTGAGTCGCCAACCTTAAAGGGATGCTTAATATTATCCTGAGTCTCTCCTTGCTCAACGACACCTAAAATTCTGGTAATTTCCTCGGGTTTCATAGCTTGCGGCTTACCCCTTGAACCAACAAAATTAAGCACATTGGACATGTTTTCAATCAAGTGCCTGGTTTGATTATTTAAATCCATTTTTAGCAAAATATAGCCCGGGAAAAACACTTTAGTCCTAATCTTTTTTCTTCCATCCTTCATCTCTACAATTTTCTCTGTTGGAACAAATACTTCCTTAATTTCTTCTTGAAGATTATTATCCTCAATTTCCCAATTGATTAATTCTTGAATCTTTTTTTCCTTACCGGAAATAACACGTATAGAATACCAATTCATCTCACAGAATAAAATTCATAATTCTATTTAAAATCAAATCTATAACAAACAGAAAGACAGCTACTAAAACCGCCATGCACAATACAACATACGTTGCTCCTTTCAATTCCCCCCATGTAGGCCAGGAAACCTTTTTCATTTCTGTCTGAACTTCTACCGAAAATTTTTTTATTTTTTTTATCATCACATTATCGCAGGAGAGGCAGGAATCGAACCCGCAACCCCCGGTTTTGGAGACCGGTGCTCT
>DEAI01000023.1:0-249 GCA_002346675.1 Fidelibacterota bacterium UBA2986 | reverse complement strand
CGGTGCTCTGCCAATTGAGCTACTCTCCTATACTTCTACCTGCTTTAATTATCCCCTAGAATCTATTTAGTTTCTTTAAATATGACATGCTTTCTCACAATAGGGTCATATTTTTTAAATTCCACTCTACCAGGATGCAAGCGCTTACTCTTGGTCACAGTATAACGATATCCGGTACCCGCAGAACTTTCAATCTGAATGATCGCTCTTTTACTATTACCTGCCATACTTACTCACTAATACTAGTTA
>DEAI01000037.1:4514-32424 GCA_002346675.1 Fidelibacterota bacterium UBA2986 | reverse complement strand
TCATCACCTACTGTATCTGCCTCTTCCTGTGCATCTTCTGAATCCTTCTCTGCACTATCTCCTTCTGAAGTCTCAGTCTTTGCTTCTTCATCTTTATCTTCTTGGACTTCTTCCACTGATGTATCAACTTCTAAAGTATCCTTCGCTTTTTCTTCAACTTCTTTATCATCTTCAGATTTTTTCTTTTCTACTTTAGCTTTTTCCTGTGTTTTCTCTATCCTCCGACTAATAACTAAATTTCTATCTAATTGCCATTTTTGCATGTTTTTTTCAATATCTTCAGCATTTAACCCCTTCTTTAACAAATGCCATTTATGTGATAAACCTGATTTTTTCATCATATTTTTTACAACATCAGATGGCTGCGCTCCCAGGGAAAGCCAATGCAAAATGCGTTCATCTTTCAATTTAAAATTTTTATCATTTTTCAAAATGGGATCATACCAACCAACCTCTTCTATGGCAGCTCCATCCCTTCTTTTTCTTGAATCTATGACAATGATTCTGTAAAATGGTCTATTTCTGCGTCCTAATCGTTTTAATCGTATTCGTGTAGCCAAAATTGTCTCCTTAATTTACTGTCATAAAATGTGAACCAAGCTTTCCTATAGAAGGAAATGATTTTTTACTCATTTGCTTCATCATTTTTTGTATTTGAAAATAATCTTTTAATAATTGGTTAACCTCCAGAACGGTTCTTCCGGAACCATAAGCAATCCGTTTTCGCCTACTTCCATTAATAATTCTAGGGTATTCTCTCTCTTGTAAAGTCATAGACTGGATAATTGCTTCTGCCCAAATCATCTTTTTATCATTCAGGTTCATTTTCTTTAATACTTTTCTATTCATACCTGGAAGCATCCCCACTATTTGATTTAATGGCCCCATCTTTTTTAGTTGCTGGAATTGTGTTAAGAAATCATTCATATCAAAATTTTTCTTTAAAAACAAATTTTGAATTCCATTCTTTTCATCTTCACTAAAGGATTTCTGCGCTTTCTCAACTAAAGCAACCACATCTCCCATACCCAAAATCCTATCTGTGATTCGTTTAGGATCAAAAACTTCTAATCCATCTAATTTTTCTGAAACACCTATAAATTTAATTGGAACTCCTGTTATATCTGTTACTGAAACAGCAGCGCCCCCACGACTATCACCTTCCATTTTTGTCAATATTGTTCCTGTAAGAGAAAGAGTTTCGGAAAAGATTTTTGCAGAATTTACAGCATCCTGTCCTGTCATCCCATCAACAACAAATAGTGTTTCGTGAGGATGAACAGTATCTTGAATTAACTGAATTTCCTCCATCATTTCTCCATCCACGTGTAATCTACCCGCAGTATCCAAGATTAGATAATCAATATTTTTTGCAACCGCTTCTCCAACTGATTCCTTACAGATTATTACAGGATCAGATTTTCCCTTTGAAAAAACTGGTACGCCGCTCTGTTTCCCCAAAGTTTCTAATTGTTCAATTGCTGCAGGTCGATATACATCTGCTGCAACTAGCAAGCATGAAAAGCCTTTCTTTTTCAAATGTAATGCCAATTTCACTGATGTGGTTGTTTTACCAGACCCTTGTAAGCCTATAAGTAAAATAATTTTTGGCTTTGCCTTTTCTGATATTATAGGCACTACAGTACGACCCAACAACTCAACTAATTCATCATAGATAATTTTAATAAATTGCTCTCCAGGCTTAATTGATCTTAATACTTTAGTTCCTTCAGCTTTTTGTTTAACATTTTCAATGAATTTTTTTACAACACTATAACTAACATCAGCCTCCAAAAGGTTTACCCGCACTTCACGTATTGTGCAATTGATATTTTCATCGGTAATCTTCCCAAGTCCCCTTAAGGAGCGGAATACAGCTTCAAATTTTTCAGTTAATTTATCAAACATAAGAAAATGGTTTGTGTATAGCCTGGAATTTTAATGTTTTTTTTGTATTCTTTGAAAGAATTTCTAATTAATGAGTTTTAATTAAAAAATGAGTTTTTTTGGTATTATCTATATAGATAGATAAAAACTAACTGACTACTAAATTTGCAGGATACTAGAAAGTAATGTATAAAATTATATTCTGAATATATGAATGCGCTCTTTTCCTAATTCATTTTATAAATGTTATCTTTTACTTTATAAAAAATATTCAAGTTAAATTCTTGTTCAAATTATGGCAGAATTTTATAAAATACTTAAAAAAACTCGAATTCAACAGGGGATTGAACTAGAGGAAATTCAAAATCGGACTAAAATAAATATTAGTTTTTTACATGCTTTGGAAAATGGAGAATTTGAACTTTTACCGGAACCATATATACGTTTATTTCTGAAAGCATATGCAAATGAAGTAGGATTAAATACAGAAAAATTATTAGGACTATTTGAACAAACTTCTCAAAGTTCCCCTCCGAAATCGAAAGGAAAGGAAAAAGCAGAATCAAAAAAACATATAGCTACAAAGATTGAAAATGAGAAAAATATAATCCCCCCCCTTATAACACATAAGAAAAGTCGTGAAAAAATAATAAAAAGCGTTCTACTCCTTTCATTGTGGATTTTTGGATTGTATATCATACACAAAATTACAAATAGCACTGAAAAACAATCTAAACCTGAAACAGAACTTACAGCAGATGAATATATTGAGATTTTGAATACACAGTACCATGAGATCAACAAAGAAGAACATCAAATCTTTTTCACCTCACCTTACTTCTTAACAATCAAAACGGTTAGTCGGTTATTAATCTTAACATTAGATGATATAAATAATTTTTCAAAAATAACTTTAAATAGCGGAGAGAATAAAATTTTTCGAGTGGATAAAGAATTAAATCTGACATTAGATCACACTCAAAATGTTGTACTCGCTATCCATGGAGATTCAAATGAAATTTTACTGGAGAAATTTCAGAATTATCATGAACCTATAAAAATATCCATCTCTGTTAATCCTCCTGTTTATTCTATAAAACAATATTCACTAAAAAAATAAATCATATTAAAACGGCTTTACAGTCCTTGTAAACCAAATCAGAGTTAAAAAAATATCCAGGACCTTCCTGGATTAAATCCAAAATTAAATTTTCTAATAGCTTATAGTCTTCACCAAAGTACAGTTCTTATAAAAAAAATATAATAATTGATAAAATATATTTTGACTTAAGTGGGTAAAATTGTTAGAATTGTGGGTAATAGTGGGTAATAATCCCTCACTTTAATTCAATATGTCAACTAGTCCAAATACATTTACAGGAGAATATTCATATACAGTTGATCCAAAAGGTCGGGTCAACATTCCGGCAAAATTTCGGCAGGCTCTGACCCCTGAAAACAACAATACTTTCGCAATTACTAAAGGGATGGATAGATGTATTTGGGTATATCCATTTGTTGAATGGAATAAAGTACTGGAAAAATTAAGAAACGAACCATCTTCTCAAGTAAACCGAGCATTCACCAGAGAATATTCACGTTTTGCATCCATAGCTTCCTATGATAAACAGGGACGTATTCTACTTACATCTGAATTAATTACCTTTGCAGGTCTAGATAGACAAGTGACTATAATTGGTATGATCAACAAAATCGAAATTTGGAATCCCAACATACTGAAAAATTTTGATCAACAAATAGAATCTGAGCATACAGATGCATTCGATGAATTGGCAGAAAAGATTATTCTCTAATGCAAGCTATCCTTCATCATATACCTGTTATGGTGGAGGAAGTCCTCTTGTATTTAAAAGTAAAGCCCGATTGTGTATATGTGGATGGGACTATTGGTCAAGGTGGTCACTCCCGAAAGATCCTCTCAAAACTATCTTCAGAGGGGAAGCTAGTAGGAATTGACCGAGATGAGGAGGTATTGGAACATTGTCATCAAGAATTCTTTACCTCATATTCTCAACTTTCTTTATACCATAATTCTTACCATAATCTTTTCAAAGTGCTTCAATCAGAAGGACTTAATACAGTGGATGGGATAGTGCTTGACCTAGGATTGTCCTCAGTTCAGCTAGGCTCAGAAAATAGGGGTTTTTCATTTTCTAAAAATTCTATGTTGGATATGCGATTTGACAGATCTAATGGAAAGCCTGCTGCACAACTTTTGCAGAAATTATCCTTAAAGGAGTTAGAAAATATTTTGAAAAATTTTGGGGAGGAGCGTTATTATAAAAAAATTGCCTACAAGATTAAACAAACTCCTGATTTAATAACCACAACTGATTTAAAGAAAATAGTACAAGCATCAACCCCTCCAGCTAATAGGAATAAATCTTTTGCTAGGGTTTTTCAGGCAATCAGGATCGCAGTAAACAAAGAACTAGAGATTCTTGATAAATTTTTAAATAACTTTATAGAATGTCTATCCCCCAATGGCAAAATTGTCGTTATTAGCTATCATTCTCTTGAGGATAGAATTGTAAAGCAATCTTTCAAGAAATTAAAACAAGATAGGCTTTTGAATATTCTTACTAAAAAACCTTTGCAGCCAAATCAGGATGAATTAAAGAAAAATAGCCGTTCTCGAAGTGCAAAGCTTCGTGCAGCAGAAAGGATTTAGAATAAAATGTATAAAAAAAAGCGCAGATCAAAAAAAATACAAAATATTATTGATACCCTTTTCTTCTATCTAATTACATCTGTGGCATTGGGAGGTCTTGTAATTTATCTTTGGGTTTATACTGAAATTGATGATTCATTGTATGCTCTTGATATTCAGAATAAAACAGTTCAAAGGTTATCTGATGATATTCAATCTGTCCAGAGTAAAATTGATGCTTTATCTAAGCCTGATGTGATTTCTAAAAAAGCAAAAGAAAAATGGGGTATGGTCTTTGCTCAACCAGAAACTATATCTGTTCATATAAATTCTGTGGATTTAAGTAGTTTGTGACAAAATCCTATTTAAAGTACAGAGCAAGAATTACTGTTCTGTCCTGTTTTATAATTCTTACATGGAGCTTGTTATGTGCAAGATTATTCCAAATCCAAGTTCTAGATAAAGACTTATATGCTGCAAAGGGGGTTTCCCAGGGCATTTACACTGAAGTCTTAAATCCTTCTCGGGGGAATATTTATGATAGAAATAATGTCCCTCTAACAAGAAATATATCGCACATTACTTTATGTGGAAATTCTTCTGAGATTGCTGAAAAAAAGGAAGTTGCAAAATTGCTGAGTGAATGTTCTGGAAAATTAGAATCCTATTATTTAAACAAATTATCCAAAACTAAATCATTTGTTTATCTGGAGCGCAATATCCGTGAATCTCAATGTTTAAATCTATCGAAATTGAAAAAATACGGAGTAATTGTAAAACAAAATCATTTCCGACATTACCCTTTCGGTAATACCGGAGGGCAGCTCATTGGATTTACTGATCCAGATAATATAGGGATAAGCGGAATCGAAAAACATTTTAATGGACTTTTAACTGGGGTTCCCGGTCTCATAACAAAAAAACGTTCCGGAACTGGAAAAAGAAAAATAGATAATAGTCTACCAATCACAAAATCAAAGGATGGCTTCAACATTCAACTCACCCTTGATATCGAATACCAGAGTATACTCGAAGATGAATTATCTAAGCAGTTGAATGTTACTGAAGGAAAGAGTGCTACAGGAATTCTAATGGATCCTGAGACTGGAGAGATCCTTGCCATTGCTTCTCTTCCAAACTTTGACCCAAACCGTCCAAATGAGTTTCCAATTGAAAATCAAAAAAACAAAGCTATTACAGATCAATTTGAGCCGGGGTCTACTTTCAAAGTTGTCTCTGCTACAGCTGCGCTTAATGAAAAAAAAGTCAATATTGATGACGAGTTTTTCTGCGAGAACGGTAGTTTTTTTTATAATGATCATCGCATAAGAGATCATGAAGAATACGGCTTATTGACATTTTCCCAAGTTTTAGAGCAGTCAAGTAATGTTGGCATAATCAAAATAACGGAGCTTCTTCAAAATCAATTATTTTACCAATATATTAGAAAATATGGATTTGGAATCAAAACTGATATCAAGCTTCCTGGAGAATCTTCAGGATCTGTTCGGAATCCCGATAGTTGGAGTAAAATTTCTCCCGGAGTTTTTTCTATGGGGCAAGGAATTAGTGTTACCGCTTTACAGCTAGCATCTGCGTATTCTGCAATTGCTAATGGTGGTTATTTGCTACAACCAAGAGTTGTGAAGCAAGTTTTGAAGTCTGATGGAACGGTAAAAGATTTTAACGCTGCAAATGTTGTTCGCAAGGTAGCTGACTCTGAAACCATAAATAAATTAATAAAGATTCTAACAGAAACTGTAAGAAACGGAACTGCCTCTAATGCTAAAGTTTCAGGATGGTCAGTCGCTGGTAAAACAGGTACTGCTCAAAAATTTATTAACGGATCCTACTCAGAAACCAAGTTTATATCAAACTTTGCAGGTTTTTTCCCTGCAGAAAAACCAAAACTATTGGGAGTTTTTCTTATAGATGAGCCAAAACTTGGATTTCATTGGGGTAGCACCGGTGCAGCACCCATATTCAGAAGAGTTGCGCAAAGAGTCATTAATATGGATGAATCATTTCAATATGATAAAAAAATAAAATTAAAAAACTCGGAAAATAAATTATGGGCATCCAATGGAGATAATCATTCTACAAATTTAGGAAATCCCTTTCCCCTCAGTCATTCTCTAGATTATAGCACTGACAAAAAAGAATGTATTGTTCCGGATGTCCGTCAGATGAGTTTACTTAAAGCAGTAAGGCAGTTGAAACAAAGCGGGTTTAATTATTCTACACATGGCTCTGGGATTGTAAACTGGCAGTCACCGAAACCTGGCAAAGTAACCTCATGTGGCTCAATCTGTGTGGTTGGATTAAAGTAAGATGAAGAAACAATTATCAGAACTGGTCAAAGATATTAATCCTCTCAATTTGCTTAAAGATGATATTGAGATCAGTAGATTATGTACTAATTCAAAGCAGGTAATGCCGGGTGATTTATTTATCGCAATACCAGGACATAAATTTGATGGACATCAGTTTGTTCAGGAAGCAATAAGCAGAGGCGCTGTAGCTCTGTTGATTAATGGTAGAGATGTAGGCTCGGTATCCATTCCAATCGTCTCAGTAGCAAGTCCAAGGAGAGCATTGTCTAAATTATCCTCAGAGTTTTATGGCAATCCCTCAGAAAAAATAATGATAACTGGTATAACAGGAACGAATGGAAAAACAACTACAGCTTATCTATTAAATTCTATTTTATTGGCAAATGGAGAAAATTCAGCGGTTTTAGGTACATTGGGACTTAAAACTAATAAACGTGAAGAAACAAAATCTCTCACTACTTTAGACCCCGTCAATCTCCATAGGACAATAAGTGAATTAGTGAATGAAAATGTATCACATTTAATTATGGAAGTATCTTCTCATTCAATAGATCAATTTCGTGTTGCTGATGTAAAATTTAATTATGCAATGTTTACTAATTTATCTCACGACCATCTGGACTACCACAAAACGATGGAAGAATATTTTCAAGCCAAATCCAAATTGTTCAAAACCCTCCCTCTATACGCAACTGCTATCATAAATACAAATTGTGAATATGGAAAATCATTAAAACAAATCTGTCAAGCTCCAGTTGTCTCCACTTCATCTAATTCAAAAGACAGTATTCAATTTATAGATATTCAATCAACAATTTATGGTATCAAGGGAAAAATTATTGCAGGGAAAGCAAGGTATAATATTCATTCCCCTCTTATTGGGTCATTCAATCAGGAAAATATACTCTTGGCAGTAGCTGCTGCTCACAGTATGGACATCCCAAAATCATCAATTGAAAAAGGTATAAATAATTGTACTCATATCCCAGGAAGAATGGAAAAGTTCAATTCAATAAATGGTGGGACAGTAATTATTGATTATGCCCATACACCTGATGCATTAGAAAAAGTGTTATCCGATATTAGATCTCTTATAAAAGGAAATATCTTGACAGTATTTGGTGCTGGGGGAAACCGTGACCAGAGCAAGAGAGCATTAATGGCAAAAATTGCAGAAATATATTCACATCACTGTTATATAACCCCAGATAATCCAAGAGAGGAAGATCCAGAATTTATTTCTAGGGATATTATTTCAGGATTTACAAAAAATTGCTTTACCAATTTCACAGATAGAAAGCAGGGCATTCTTTATGCTTTAGAACACATGGATAGTGAAGATGCAGTGGTTATAATAGGAAAAGGGCGAGAGGAATATCAGGAAATTAACGGGAATAAAATTTTTCATTCCGATTTTAAGGTAGTGGAAAAATTTATTTCATGAAAATTACTTTACCAGACCCTGCAGGATTTGCAGATTGTTTTGCATCTGTTACAAATACAAAACTAAAAAATATGGTCACTGGTATCGCAACTGATAGCAGAGTTTTAGAACCAGGGGATCTATACATAGCGCTCCCAGGCATTAATACTGATGGACATAATTTCATTTCAGATGTTGAATCAGAAGGATGTACATCTGCACTGGTTTCTTATCCCAACAGTGGCTGCAATGACATCCAACAGATTAAAGTTAATGAGCCTCTAAATACTATTGGCCAAATAGCAAGCGAATGGAGAACTTCTATAGACATTCCAGTAGTAGGGGTAACAGGCACAAATGGAAAAACTTCCACTAAAGAATTATTAAATCATATACTTAGCAGTACAATGAATGTCCACGCTACAAAAGGAAACTTCAATACTTCAATTGGAGTGCCACTGACTTTATTAACTATGACGAATGATCATCATATCTCAATATTAGAAATGGGTGCAAATCAAACAGGAGATATTAAATACCTATGCGAAATCGCAAAACCAAATCATGGCCTTATCACCAATATAGCTCCAGCACATCTAGAGGGATTTGGGTCTATTGATGATATAGCTGAGGAAAAAGGAGAGTTATTCAAGAACCTTTCCGATGGATATGCATTTGTCAATATGGCTGATGAAAAAATTAATAAATTAAGCGAAATTAATGATAAAATTACTTATGGACTCACTCCAGATTGTGATTTTCCTGCAGATATCATCACAGAAAAAGATGGAAATCTGACTTTAATTATTGACTCAGAGGAAATACCCACTGATTCACGTAATTTTTCTTTTTTAAAAAATGTAATTGCGTCTGCATCAGTTTCAATTACTCTCGGTATAAATTGGAATGATTTTCGCGAAAGAATAATCACGTTTAGTCCACCAAATGGACGGTGTCAAGTAAAACAATTCAACTCAATCACAATAATTGATGATACTTATAATGCAAATCTTGAATCCACTTTAGCTTCGCTGGACTACCTAAATGCTTTTGGAGGAGACGGACGAAATATTTTCATTTTTGGTGATATGTTAGAATTAGGGAATGATTCAGAAACTCATCATCGGAAAATCGGTAAAAAATGTATAGACGCAGGTTTAGATGCAGTATTTTTAGTTGGGGAAGAAACTAAGTTCGCTGACAAGGAGTTAAATTCATCCATTCATCATCAGCATTTTAAGTCAAAAAAAAAGTTAATTGAATCTTTGAAGAATTCTTTTATTGATGAAGATAAAATATTGATTAAAGGATCCCGAGGGATGGCAATGGAAACTATCATCAAGGATATTTTCAGTTAATGCTTTATCATTTTCTATATCCATTAAAATCTTATTGGTCTGCTTTAAATATACTTCAGTATATCACTTTTAGATCTGCAACTGCAGCAATTGCTGCTCTTCTAATAAGCTTCATTTTTGGTCCTAAGGTCATCCACATGCTCAAATCTCGTCATATTGGCGAAAAAATAAGATCTACAGGGCCAGAATCACACCAACACAAGCAAGGAACACCCACAATGGGAGGAGTACTCATAATCATTGCAGTACTCCTCCCTACCCTCCTTTTTGCTAATTTGAAAAGTCACTTTATTCAAATTATCTTATTTTCTACAGTTTGGATGGGACTTGTTGGTTTTTTAGATGATTATTTAAAAGTAGTTCGTAAAGTGGAAAAAGGGCTAATAGCAAGATATAAATTGTTTGGGCAAGTTATGCTTGGAATGGTTATCTGCTGTTGGATTTATTTTCAGGGTTATTGGGAAGGGATCCATTCCATTACTTCAGTACCTTTTCTAAAAAATTATAATCTTGATTTTGGTATATTTTACCCTATTATAATTTTACTTGTAGTTGTTGGGACTTCAAATGCAGTGAATTTAACAGATGGGCTAGATGGATTAGCAACGGGACTTCTGGCTATTGCGTTTACTGTATTTGGTGCAGTTGCATACATTTCCGGAAGAGTTGATTTTTCAAATTATCTTAATATTCTATATCTCCCTGGGGCTGGAGAACTTACAATTTTTACTTCTGCAATGGCGGGCGCATGTCTTGGGTTTCTTTGGTTTAATTCTGCTCCTGCCCAAGTTTTTATGGGTGATGTAGGTTCTCTTTCAACAGGTGCTGCATTAGGAACACTAGCAGTATTATTAAAAAAGGAACTGCTCCTTATTATCATAGGAGGTGTGTTTGTATGGGAAGCATGTTCAGTCCTGCTACAAGTTGGGTATTACAGATGGACAAAAAGTAGAACCGGTGAAGGAAAAAGAATATTTAATATGGCACCCATTCACCATCATTTTGAATTAGCTGGCTGGCAGGAAACTAAGGTGGTGGTTAGATTTTGGATAATTGGGATCTTATTAGCTTTATTCTCTCTTACAACATTTAAAATTCGATGATTAATATAAAATCTATACCAAAGTCTCTGAAAAATAAGAGGGTTAGTGTCATCGGAATGGGAATAAGTGGGATAGGTGCAGCTAAATTATTAAAACATTATAAAGCAGATGTTTTTGTGAGTGATTTAGGAAATTCGATTGATATACTTGAAAATTCTAATCACTTATCAGACTTGAAAATTCCATTTGAAACCGGTAAGCACAGTGGAAAAGTATTTGATTGTGAATTAATGGTCGTATCTCCGGGTATAGGGAAAGAAACCTCAGTGCTTCGTAAAGCGCAAAAGTTAAATATTCCCGTTATTGGAGAAATCGAACTTGGAAGCTGGTTCACTGAAGCACCTATTATCGCTGTAACAGGATCAAATGGAAAAACTACAACATCAAAATTGTTAGCATCTATGTGTCAAAACAACAATTTTGATGGGGTATTAGCTGGAAATATCGGGATCTCTTTCTCTGAAAAAATACTTCAAGATATAATAAACCTAAATTCAAAAAGAGTATTTATTTTAGAAATATCCAGTTTCCAAACGGAATATTTTGTCCATTTTAAACCATATATCAGTATTTTTTTAAATATTACTCCAGACCATTTAAATCGACATGGAACATTTGATAATTATTTAAATGCTAAAATAAAATTGGCTGAAAACCAAGATAGGGAGTCTTTTGGAATATTCAATGACGATGATAATCATATAAATGTATCAATTCAAAAATTGGATTTTAAAAAGATTCCATTCAGCTTAGATCCTGAAAGAACATTTTATTTTGGATTAAACGATACAAAAATTATTAAGAAAAATCACGATGAACTGATTTCTCTTGCTAATATTTCACTCATTGGAAATCACAATTATTCTAATATAATTGCTGCAGCAACTGCAGCGCATTTATTAGGCGTAAATGACACCCATATTGCGGAATCAATCCAAAAGTTCAAGCCAATTCCGCATAGGATGGAAGAATTTCATACTAAAGATGGTGTCCAATATATAAATGATTCAAAAGCAACTAATATAGATTCTGTTAAATGTGCCCTTAACAGTTTTAATAAACCCATCATTCTTATACTTGGAGGAAAGTATAAAGGGGGAAATTTCGAAGATCTCCTTCCACATACAAAGAACATAAAGGCAATTATTGCCTATGGAGAAGCTCAGGAAATCATTGTTAATGCATTTAGGGATGCGGTGAGATTGGAAGCAATTAGCAATCTTAAACAAGCAGTTATCCTGACTCAGTCGATTGCTCAGCCGGGGGAAGTTGTATTACTTTCCCCTGGTTGCGCAAGTTTTGATCAATTTAAAAATTTTGAAGAAAGAGGAAATTGTTTCAAGAAATGGATTTTAAAAGAGACTTGAATTAATGAATCATTTGAATATTGTTAAAAAACATATTGACCACATCCTTTTGGGACAAATTTTATTAATTACAGCCATAGGAATGGTGATGCTCTACAGTGCTAGTTCCGCTCAATCAATTAATTTGACTAGCGGGGAATCAAATTCAATCTATTTCACTGCCCATATAAAACGTTTGATAATTGCATTGGGATTAATGACTGGTTTTATTTTATATGATTATCGAAAATTCAAGCGCATAGCGCTTTACTTAGTAGGAATCTCATTTGCTCTCCTTATTATAAGTTTGATTATAAAATTTGTATCTGGAAGCAATTTCCCCGGAAGATGGATTCACATTGGCCCACTAACATTTCAGCCATCTGATTTTGCCCGATTATCAATGATTATTTATTTAGCTGCATACCTCGATATCAATCAACGTAAAATCACTGATTTTACCTATGGATTGTTTACTCCTATATCCATTTTAGCACTTATCTGTACTTTAATTGTATTACAGCCAGATTTCAGTACAGCCATGGTCATTGGATGTATAGGGTTCGTGATTTTATTCGTTGGTGGAGCAAAGATATCTCATTTAGCAGCGTGTGGTTCAATAGCGATGATAATTTCTGTTCCTGTAATGATGTTAAAATCTTACAGATTACAAAGGGTTATTGCATGGTTAAATCAAGATGACTCGTCTATATCAACAAACTACCAAGCTGCCCAATCACTTATTAGTCTGGGGAATGGAGGATTATTTGGAATGGGACTGGGTGAAAGTATCCAAAAAGACCAATTTTTACCCACTCCCCACACTGATTTTATATTTGCCATTATTGGAGAAGAAACAGGGTTTTTAGGCTGTATGATTTTAATATTCCTGTTCATTCTTGTGTACCGAAGAATAATTAAAATTGCAAGAGAATGTACAGATCCTTTCGGTATTTTTTTATCTGTAGGGATAGGATTCAACCTGATTTTTTATACTTTCATTAATATCGCAGTTGTAACAGGTATCTTGCCAGTAACAGGACTTCAAATACCAATGGTCAGTTATGGTGGGTCAGGGTTAGTTATCACTTTATCTAGTATAGGAATCCTTCTAAATATTAGCCAAAGAAAAAGATCATTGGTTATTGCAGAACGGAAAACCAGGAAAATGTATGGATGAGATCAGGATTATTATTGCAGGCGGTGGTACGGGAGGGCATCTTTTTCCGGCAATTGCAATTGGAGAAAAAATTCAATCATTGTACAAAAACTCTCACATACATTATATGGGATCCATATTTGGAATCGAATCAAAAGTTTTGCCTGTGAAATTATATCCTCATACTCTACTTCCGATAAAGGGAATCCAAAGAAATTTTTCTTTCAATTCCATTATGAAAAATATTGGACTTCCCTATTTCTATTTAAAATCTTTATCAATAGCTCAGGAATTATTTGATGAGTTATTACCAAATATTGTGGTAGGAACAGGCGGTTATGCAAGTGCAATCCCAATAAAATTAGGTATTAAAAATAAATTACCAGTTGTTCTTCAGGAACAAAATTCTTACCCGGGTCTCACGACCAGAGTATATGCTTCCAGGGCGAATATTGTATGTACAGCCTTTGGAGAAGCTCATTCTTATCTAAAGGAGGCTAAATGTCTTCTCACAGGAAATCCAATTAGATCTAATATTTCTCTAGGACTCAGAGAAAATGGAGCAAAAATATTTAAACTTAATGCATCGTTAACTACACTATTTGTATTTGGAGGGAGTCAAGGATCTATTGTTTTAAATCAGTTAATTGAAAAATTAGTTAACGAACTAAAAATTACCAATTTCCAAGTTCTATGGCAAACCGGGTCCAAACATTATAATAGATACAAACATTTAGATTCTGACCTGATTCGTGTTTTACCATTTATTGATTCAATGGCAGATGCATATGCTCTCAGCGATTTAATCTTTTCCCGTTCAGGAGCACTAACCATTTCAGAAATAATGGCAGTAGGGAAAGCAAGCATTTTACTTCCCTTTTCCAAAGCTGCAGAAAACCATCAATACAAAAATGCAAAAACTTTAGCAGACTATAACGCAGCAGTATTGTTGGAAGAAAGAACAGTGAATTCTGAAATAGTATATAGAACGATTAAAAATGCATTAAATAATAAAAATAAATTAATGAAAATGGGACAGAAGGCAAAATCTATGAGCAAGCTCAATGCTACAGAAAATATCGCAAACCATATTATAGAGTTAGCACTTGCCTAATGTTTCGTAAAGTTAACCATGTCCATTTTGTAGGAATCGGCGGTATTGGCATGAGCGGAATTGCGGAATTATTATTGAATATAGGATTTAAAGTGAGTGGATCTGATTTGAAGAATTCATCCATTATAGAAAAGTTAATTAATAATGGTGCAAATATAAACATTGGACATGATAAATCACATGTTTCTATGTGCGATGTTTTAGTTTATTCCAGTGCTGTGAATACATCAAACCCAGAAATAAGAGCAGCTCTTGAAAACGGAATCCCTATCATAAAACGTGCAGAAATGTTAGGAGAATTAATCGCTTTAAAGCCAACTAGCATTGCAATAGGAGGAACTCACGGAAAAACATCTACTACATCTATGATTGGTTCTGTTCTAACTGAATCAAAAATGGAACCTACTCTCGTAGTGGGAGGACATGTAAAAAATATAGAATCAGGAACTATGCTGGGAAGTGGTGATGTTATCGCTGTTGAAGCAGATGAATTTGACCGAAGCTTTCTAGCCCTCCGCCCCACAATAAGTATAGTAACTAATATTGAATTAGAACACACAGATTGTTATCAAAACCTTACTGAACTTCAGGATGCTTTTCTAACTTTTTGTAATTCCGTTCCCTTTTACGGTGCCGTAATTGCATGTACAGATTCTCCTGCATTAGCAGAAATACTTCCAGATATACGAAGGCCTGTGTTATCATATGGACTGGATTCAGATTCACACATCTCAGCTGATAATATCAGCCATTCAGGGAATAAGAGTTCCTTCAGAATTATTCGTGAATCGAACGTTTTAGGTGAAATAACTATTGACGTCCCAGGAAAACATAATGTTACTAATTCACTCGCAGCAATTACATTGGGATTAGAATTAGGTGCTTCAATTGCTGAAATAAAAAAGGGAATTCAATCATACACAGGAGTTAAAAGACGTTTTGAAATAAAAGGGACTTGCCATGATGTGATGGTGGTAGATGATTATGCTCATCATCCAACGGAAGTCCGGGCAACATTAGAAGCAGCAAAAAGTGGTTGGAACAGACGAATAATATCAGTTTTTCAACCACATCTTTATTCAAGAACCCGTGATTTTTATATGGATTTTGCTTCTTCATTTTCAATATCTGATATCTTAATTGTGACAGATATCTTTCCTGCACGAGAAGAATCAATTAAGGGAATAACGGGTGAATTGGTTAGTACTGCATCGAAAAATAATAATCATCCCAATACAATCTATATTGAGAATATAAATCACCTTCAATCTACTCTAGATGCAATTGTTAAACCGGGAGATATGGTAATCACCATTGGTGCAGGAAACATTTGGAGATTTTGTCAACAATATTATGAACACTTATCAAGTATACAAAATCTGTGATGAGATATGAAAAGGATATCACAAATATGATAAACGGAGTCTGCCTTATAAATGAACCTATGTCTAAGCACACAACTTATGGGATTGGTGGACCTTGTTCTTATTTTATTAAACCCCGGGATAAAAAAGATTTAAAAACAATTTTAAAATTTGCTAATGAGAATTCAATTAAGGTTTACTTTGTTGGTTCTGGTTCTAATCTTCTAGTCTCAGATTCTGGCATCGATGGAATTGTTATTTCTCTTGATAAGGTATTTAAAAATATAGTCTTTTTAACAGACACGGAGATTTACGCCGAAGCCGGAGCAATGCTAGGCAAAATGGTGAAGTTGTGCATAGGCAAGTCTCTTACTGGGTTTGAAAGTTTAATCGGTGTTCCCGGGACATTAGGTGGAGCATTGATCATGAATGCAGGAGCATTTGGAGGAGAGATATCCAAATGTATCTCTTATGTTGATATTATCAGAATGGATGGAACTGAACATCAATATAAATTCCAAGATATTGAATTTCAATACAGGTCATCCAGTTTCTCAAAAGATGAGATTCTTGTGGGAGCATCTTTCAGATTAGAAAAAGATTCTAAAGAAAACATTCAAGCAAAAAGATATAACGCAAGCCAAGGGAGAAAATCAACTCAGCCACTTAGAGTGAGATCAGCCGGCAGTGTGTTTAAAAACCCTAAAAATACTGCTGCAGGATATCTGATAGACAAGGCAGGATTAAAAGGAACTGCATCTGGAGGAGCAGTAATTTCATCAAAACATGCAAATTTTTTTGTAAATAGTGGAAATGCATCCAGCAATGATATTGTTGCGCTGATAAGATTAGCCCGAAAAGCTGTAATGAAAAAATTTGGAATTCACCTTGAGTTAGAAATAAAACCTCTTGGTTTTCCTAAAGGAACTTTTGATGTATGAAAAATAATCAATTTGAGGCTTATAATTTTTTTATACCCCTGGTTAGCTGTGCAATTGGATTGATTATAATCTGGAGTTCATTTAATTGGGCATCCTTCACAAAAGGTGTTCAAATCTCCCGTATCGAAATAACAGGAAACAAATTAGTACCATTGGACGAATACAAAAATTTAGTCCTCCCCTTTTATGAGAATTCTATATTCTCTATAGATCTACGTAAGATAACAAGAACAATGGAAAGACACACCAATGTGCAATCAGCCCAAGTTAGTCGAAAACTTCCAAATGGAATATGTATAGAAATTTTAGAAAGAATTCCCATCGCAATGCTTAATTCTAAGCCTCCACTATTATTAGATAAACAAGGGGTATTATTTCCCTTAAGGGGATCTTTTGGTGATTACTCAATCCCTGTTTTATCTCATTTTACACCTGTTGGGAACAATAGCACTATGTTAAGTCAAATCCATTCTAAGTCTATGGATTCAGCAAAAAAGATCCTCCAATTCCTTTTAGATAAAAATAAAAGTTTATACAATAATATTTCGGAATTGCGACTAAATACAGATGACGATTTTGAACTTATACTTATTGAGAAACCTACTAAAATAGTATTAGGGAAACATCACCTCACCGAGAGAATAAAAATATTACTAAAATTTAATGAGCAACTTCAAATATACAAAAAAAGAATTACTGATTTTAAAAATTTGGATTTTAGGTTTAACACACAAATTATCGCTAGAGAGTGGGTATAATGAAAATGGGGACCATTTTACAAAATCAAGGGATAATATCCGGTATAGATATCGGGTCCTTTAAGTGTTGTTGCTCTATTGGAGAATTAAATACGGAAACAGATGACGTTAAATTACTCGGAATAGGTCAATCTCCATCAACTGGTATAAAAAAAGGATCTATAGTTAACCGAGACAGGGTTATAGATGAAATTCAGACGGCAGTCAGAGAAGCAGAATCTATGTCTAATATAAAAATTGATCGTGCCAACATTACTATTTCTGGAAATCATATACGAGGACTAAATACTCAAGGCGCAATAGCTATCCATTCAGATGGATCAAGTGTAATTCCTGAGCCCCAGCAAATTCAATCACAGGATATATCTAAAGTGCTAGATATGGCAAGAGCTATATCCTTTCCCATTGATAGAAATATCTTACATATAATTCCTCAGGAGTATATAATAGATACCATGGAGGGGGTTATAAACCCTTTAGGAATGACAGGTAGGAGATTAGAAGCAAAAGTTCATTTAATTACTGTAGCAATTTCAGCAATGACAAATATAAAAAATTGTGTAGAAGAGTCAGGAATATCAGTTGATGAAATTGTATATCATGGTTTGGCATCTGCGCTGAGTGTTATTAGTAGTGATGAAATGGAGATGGGTGTCGCTGTGGTTGATATCGGTGCAGATACATCTGATTTAATTGTGTATCATGAAAGTGGCATAAGACATACTGCAGTTATCCCTGTAGGTGGAAACAGTATTACTCAAGATATTGCTATGATGCTTCAAATTAGTACATCTGAAGCAGAATCCATTAAATTAAAATATGGCTCTGCTATTGCTTCTATGGCAAGCACAGAGCTTGAATTTGATCTTCCATACGATAAAGGTCATATAAAAAGAAGTATTTCTGAACACGAATTGTCCCGATACATTGAAGCAAGAGCAAGAGAAATTCTACAATATATAGCAATGGAGATATCTCGTGCTGATCTTGACAATCCTCTAACTTATGGGTTAGTTCTGACTGGAGGAGGATCACAATTAAACCATTTTGCAAAATTATCTGAAAGCGTTCTAGAAATGAAAACAAGAATTGGTAATCCTGTAAAATGTGGAAATAGCATTAATTTGGGAACTGAACCAATGTATGCTGCTCCCTTAGGATTACTAAATTGGAAAAACTTTAACACTAGTAATCGAATAATATTAAACGGGCATCAAAATACCATCGGAGTTAAAATGATGCAATTTATAGAAGGGCTATCAAATTGGGGAAAAGGATTTTTTTAAAATTCAAGTGAACTAAAATTAATCATTAAAACATACCAAAAAGGAGAAACACATGCTATTTGAATTTGATCCAAAAATAGAACAAAAAGCAAAATTAAAAGTCATTGGAGTAGGTGGTGCAGGAGGAAACGCTATAAACCGGATGATAAAAGCGAATATGTCAGGTGTTGAATTTATCGCAGTCAATACAGATGCACAGGATTTAGAAAATAACTCAGCAGAGCATCGTATTCAAATTGGAAAGAATTTGACAAAAGGCTTAGGTGCAGGAGCTCAAGCTTCAATCGGGCATGAAGCTATGACAACAGACAGAGAGGCTGTACAGAATTTAGTTGAAAGTGCTGATATGGTATTTATTACCGCAGGAATGGGTGGTGGAACCGGGACAGGAGCTGCGCCTGTTGTTGCACAAATTGCCAACGATTTAGGAATACTAACTGTAGGGATTGTTACATTGCCTTTTAAATTTGAGGGACCACGTAGATTTGATCGGGCAATGGAAGGAATTTCTGAAATGCGTAAAGTTTGTGATACAGTTATTATTATCCCTAACCAGAAATTAATGTCTATTGTGGATAAAAATACAACGCTATCAGAGTCCTTTCTCCTAGCTGACTCAATACTTCATCAGGCAGCAAAGGGTATTTCTGATCTTATCAATGTACATGGGATGATTAATTTGGATTTTGCAGATGTAGAAACTGTCATGAAAAATATGGGTCAAGCTATTATGGGAACCGGGTGTGCTTCTGGAGAAGAACGGGCAGTATTGGCCGCTCAGCAAGCGATATCTAGTCCGCTTTTGGATAGCCAAACGATAAACGGTGCTCAGGGTGTTTTAGTAAATATTACCGGTGGAGAAAAAATGACCCTGCATGAGGTTGATGAAGCTACAAGCATTATTTTTCAAGAGGCAGGTAAAAGTGCAAATATAATTTTTGGTGCTGTAGTTGATAAGGATATGAAAGATGATATTCAAGTGACCGTAATTGCGACTGGATTTAATCAATTGAATCAAATAGACTCCTTAGGTGAAAACCAAAATATTCAAGAGTTTCATAATACTAATTCTAAGGAGTTAATGAATCATAGAAATGAAACTTTGAGTGTACAAAAAAGACAATCTGAAATTGGAACCAAAGAAAATAATACTCAATCAAACCCAAAATATCATTTCGATGGTACATCCAACAGAATCACTGATGAAGAATTTCAACATATTGAGAAGATTCACAAGGAAATTTCAGATCTAGAAGTCCCAGCATTTATCAGGAGACAACATCAATAAGCCTGTACATACAAAATCCAGATCAGTTTGACCTAGAGTAATATTTGTAAACGATTTAAATGTTATATTTGAAGGAAAATTATATTTTTTTCCCTTGAGCTCTCAATTCGTTTATCACTTTTCGGATACCTCTTTTATCAATAATCCTCATTCCTCTCGTAGAAATATTTAAAGTGATATATCTCTTCTCATCTGGGAGCCAAAATCTTTTTTTCTGTAAATTGACGTTAAACCGGCGTCGTGTTTTATTATTGGCATGACTCACGTTGTTTCCAAACATCGGCTTTTTACCGGTTACATCGCACACTCTGCTCATGATAAATTCCTAATATACTGTAAAAAAAATGACGCTGAATTTAAATTAATTTGAATTTGAATAAAATGGAAAATTTGAACTATAATATATCTATCAGGAAAGGTGATATTACTGATCTTCAAGTGATTGTTGCTAATAATGTTAAAATGGCACAGGAAACAGAAAATAAAATATTAAACCAATCATCTATTTATAATGGAGTAGATGAATTATTAAATAATTCAAAACTAGGTTGGTATTATATTGCAGTAATAGATAAACATATTGCTGGACAAGTTATGATTACCAGAGAATGGTCAGATTGGAGAAACGGATATTTTTGGTGGATACAGTCCGTTTATGTTAAAAAGAAATTTAGACGAATAGGTGTGTATTCTTTGCTTCATAATTATGTAAATGAGCAAGCAAAAATAATGGGAGCGGTAGGTCTAAGATTGTATGTGGATTCAAAAAACATATCAGCTCACACTGTATATGAAAAACTTGGGATGAGAACTACCAAATACCTGTTTTATGAAAATAACTGGTCCGAATGATTAACCCATTGAAAATTGGGGATTTTAATATCAAATTCCCTGTTTTATTAGCACCTATGGCAGGAGTCACAGATCATTCATTTAGAATATTATGCAAGGAAATGGGAGCTGGAATTGTTTATTCTGAATTTGTTTCTGCTCATGGAATAATTCGAGAAAATGAAAAAACACTTGACATGATTCGGTTTACTGAAAATGAACGCCCTATAGGAATTCAAATATTTGGAGACTCTCCTGACGTTATGTCAAAAGCTGCACGGTATGTTGCTGATAAATTTCAACCAGATATCATTGATATAAACTACGGTTGCCCTGTTCCTAAAGTAACAAGAAAAGGGGCCGGATCTGCAGCATTGAAGGATTTATGTTTAATGGATGACATTACATCTGCAGTTGTTGAATCTGTTCCAGAACTACCCGTGACAGTAAAAATGAGAGCAGGCTGGAGTAATGATAAACTTGTTTCAACAGAAGCAGGACCTAGATTGGAAGAACGGGGAGTTAAAGCCATCGCTCTTCACCCACGAACTACGAAACAAAGTTACAAAGGCAACGCAAAATGGGAATTAATAAGAGATTTGAAAAATGCAGTATCGGTTCCTGTCATCGGAAATGGAGATATAAAGTCTTCATATGATGTTTTAAAAATGTTTAACGAAACCGGATGTGATGCAGTGATGATAGCAAGAGCATCTCTAGGAAATCCATGGTTTTTCAAAGAAACAAAAGCATATTTAAATGGATCAGTTTTACCAGAAAACCCAAGTATTGAAGAAAAAGTTAATGTTTGCATACGCCATTTAGAATTACTTATGAAAACCCGAGGTATTCACACAGGTACAAACCTCATGAGGAAACATTTTGGCTGGTATATAAAAGGCTTTGAAGGAGCTGGAAAAATACGTCAAAAATTGGTAACAAGTGTTAATGCGAAAGATATGATTGAAATACTTGAGAATATTTTATCAAAAATGACTCAACCTGCTCTGTTGCCATCTAATTCTGGGATAAGTTAAATTTTACCCAATTCCCACTTTTTTACAAAGAGGTGCTACTTCAACAGCACCATCTTCTTGGTCTGTACAAACTCTCCTGCCTGTATTTGGTATAGATAGGTAGCAGAAATTGGTAATTTCATAAGTTATTTAACAATTAATCAGTCCAAGCTTACCCCATAAAAAAAGCCCTTCATCAGAAGAGCTTTCCCTCGATATTTCTGCGGAGAGGGAGGGATTCGAACCCTCGTTACACGTTAATGTAAACACGCTTTCCAAGCGTGCGCCTTCAGCCACTCGGCCACCTCTCCATTATTATTAGAATATTAAAATTATAGTTTGCGGAGGGGGAGGGATTTGAACCCCCGATGCCCAAAGGACATGCCGGTTTTCAAGACCGGTGCATTCAGCCGCTCTGCCACCCCTCCAAAGGGCTATTATTTTTCCTTCGAATCTTCAGCTTGTGATTCACTATTCAAACCAGACTCAGCTTCAACATCATTAGAATCAATTGTTCCTGAATCAGCGATATCATTTCTATTGGTTTCTTCCTCTTGATTTGTATCTTTGTCATCATTTTTTTTATCATGACTTAGATCATCATTATCAGAAGAAGTCTCTCCTGCTTCAGGTATAGATGGTTCTACTTCGTCCGTTTCAGGACTCGATTCATCAACGGAAGTTGGAGTTTCATTTTCCGAATTTACTGTAGTTTCAATTGGATCCGGCAATTCAATATTCAATATATTTTTTTCCTCTTCGATTCGTTTTAAAGCCGCATCAAGTGATTCCCCTCCTTCGAGAGCAATCATTCTTTCATTAAATCTCCATTGTTTTGTTTTTTCAGATTTCAAGCTATTTACATATTTTACATATTTAATATCTGATTTCCCTTTTTTCTTTGCTGCCTTTTCAGCAAAACTCAATTGTTTTTTTGCCATGTTCTATCTTTCTCCTAAAATTATAGTCGGCGAATTTACCTGGTTTTTTTTCATTCTCCAATGTTCATAATTAGTTTGAATATTTATGAATTTGAGATTTGATCCTTTCTCCATTTTTCAGATGCAAGTTTTCTCATATCCACGACTGAATCATGTTCATCAACTATCTCAACTCCTAATAAAGTTTCTATTGCATCCTCTAATGTTATAATTCCTGTAGTTGTTCCAAACTCATCAACAACATGAAATATTTGCTGACGCCTGTGTACAAATTCATCAAGAATATTTGCTACTGAATCAGATTCACGAACCGTATGAATTGGGTCTATCAGTTTATTGATTACTATATTAAATTTGTCTTCTGCCTGTTTATTAACTAAATCATAACGATGGACGAATCCGATAACTGAATCCAAATCTTTTTCATAAACTGGGATTCGAGAAAAGGCAATTGGAGAATATTTTTCCACAACTTCACCAACAGTTCTATCCTTTTGCAGTGCAAAGACCACATTTCTAGGTGTCATAACCTCTTCTGCTTTTACTTCTCGTAAATTCAATAAGTTCTCAATTATATCTCCCTCTTTTTCTTCTATAGCTCCTTCATCCTCTCCCATTTCAGCCATAGCAATCATTTCTTCTCTCGAAACTTTTTGATCATTTTCATTTTGACCGACAAACCTGTAAAACCATTCAGATATATATACCAGCGGAAAAGTAAACCATATCAACCATTTAATTGAGTAAGCTGCAAAACCAGCAATTCTTTTCCAATATACCGCACCAATTGTTTTAGGGATTATTTCAGAAAATATCAAAATTGAAAAGGTCAGAATTGTTGAAGAAATTGCTACCCATGGGGCTCCATAAATTCTCAAAGTTTCGGCACCTACACCTGCAGCACCAACAACATTTGCAATAGTGTTCAATGTTAAAATAGCTGCAAGTGGGCGATTAATATTTTCTTTTAAAGATTCGAGAATTAAGGCACTTTTTTTTCCCTCCTTGGATAAAACTGCTATATGAGTTCGAGATATAGATAATATAACAGATTCCAGAAGCGAACACAGAAAGGAAACAAGAAGGGCAAGAAAAAAATAAAAAATAAGTGTATTCATCAGTTTACTAACTGCAAAATGTTAGGTAAAATACAGAAAACTTTAAAAGCGGAGGGTCAGGGGGTTCAGATTGATCCATTTACAGTATAATTAAGGTTTTTTAATTTAGGGTTTTTATCTAACTTAAAAAAGTGAATGTAAAATTTAATTGTTAATTAATTTAACTTATCTGGTATTTTAACATCTAAATTAAAA
The DNA here is from genome assembly GCA_002346675.1 of Fidelibacterota bacterium UBA2986. Classification (GTDB taxonomy): domain Bacteria; phylum Fidelibacterota; class Marinisomatia; order Marinisomatales; family AB-629-J13; genus AB-629-J13. The sequence continues at coordinate 8,292 of DEAI01000037.1, read as the reverse complement.
AAAGGATATAAAAAACCATGATTAAAATTTATATTGCCATACTTACTTTTCTTTCAATGATATATTCAGATCCTCATCATAAATCAAATTCCACCAAATTGTATCACCAGAATTTTGGAAAATGGAAATTTATGAAAGGATTTTCTTCCTCTATATTTAAACCAAAATCATACCACAGACATCCATGTAAATTAAAAAAGAAAATTATCTATAGATCGAATTACAGGGGAAAAAGAAAAAATTTATGGATTCATCAATTGTACTCTTTAAACGAGATGAGGATGAACAGATTGATTACTAAACGAGAATATGAAAGAGCAAAGGGATTCACATTGAAAAAATTAAGACACAGATCCACTCAAAAACCACATCAGGTTGGTAATGAACTTAAACTATTAACATTCATTCATAATTCAAATGGATTAAATGACAACGAATTTAACAGACTAAAAAAGAATATAATGTACTAAATAACAATAATTATTTTAATTCAATTTGAATCCATATGTAACTTTGTAAATGAGATTTTCATTTTATATCCCTTTATTAATATCTATAATTATTTTTTCAGGTTGTAATTCAAAAGAGGAAAATCATTGTTATATTCCTGACCAACCTAATTTTTCGCTTTTTGATTTAAATCCATCTTCTGAGACATATGGTGAAAGTATTGGTCCTCAATTCTTTAATGATAAGGTTTCATTATTTTACTTTCCCTATTCTGAAACCTGAGGGACATGCCAGAACCGGTTCGGTTCTCTTAATTCACTTTATTATGACTACGGAGGTATAAATTCAGACCTGATAATAGTCGGGGTTGGTAAAAATAATGACACACCGATAGATGAAATAATTGAAAATAGGATTTTACCCTATGTTAAAGATGACAAAACCCAAAATGTTTGGAATTCATGGTGCCCTGATGATAGAGATTTAATTTTTCTAGATAGGGATGGATCTTACTTTACTAAAATTAATTTAAATACTGAATTCCCCGAAGTAAATATTAGAGATATTATTGATTCGCTTCTTGACTCATAATCTTTAAAAAGCAATTGAGAAACACTATTTTTTATACATTCAAGTATAAAATTAATCAATGTCCTTAACTCCTTTGAGAATATAATTCTCACTATCCAATAATTTTAAAAAACTCTGAAATATCTATCGAATTACACACTCTAATACTTAGACTATTAAGTTTTGAGAATTAGTGTGGCACTGAAATAGTATCCACTATTCGTTAAAATATGAAGTAAACCACATCTTTTTACAAAGAGGTGGATATAGTAATAATACTTTTCATTTTTTGTCTGTATTTCTTTTGCCCACCAGATCCAGGAAAATTAATTAATTCTTTATTAATAACTGGAATGCCATTTTCAGTTAGAAATTTATAATTTGCTTTATAAACTGGTGCAGCTATTAAAATTACTTTAGTATTCTTAGAAAGAAGTTCCTTTATCCTTGAAAGAAGTTGATTTTGCCCATTTATTAATAATCTAACTTTCTGCGTTGTGCTATATTTTCGTTCAAATGGTTTTTCTAAAGAATCTATTAGATAGAAACCATCTTGTTTGAATTTTCCTAAAAAAGTATTTTTCATACTTCTAATAATCTTCGTATTAAAATTTTGTGTATCATTCGGGTAAAGAAATTTCATCGTTTCTAAGAATAGGCTATCTTGTTTGTATACATTTTCAAAGTAGAAATATCTATTTGAATTTAATTTGGGAGGAGTCTCAGCAACCAAAAGATATTCTATTATCTTAGGTTTATATTTGAGTCGCGCTAAATCAAATTTATTCATCTCTTCAATTCACCCCATCCCCACTTTTTTACAAAGAGGTGGTTTACTTCACCAACATCATCTTCTTGGACTGTACAAATTTATCAGCCTGAATCTGATAAATATATACACCAGCACTAACTTGGCTTTTTAGATTATTCAATCCATTCCAATATAGACTGTAATGACCGGGTTCCTGTGTGCCTGGGTTAAACTGCCTGACTAATTGTCCTGCAAGTGAGTAAATAGATACTATCACATTTGCCTTTTTTGGAAGGTCATAGGAAATAAAAGTTGCAGGATTAAAGGGATTGGGATAATTCTGATACAGGGTGAATGTTTCAGGTAAGGCTATTACAGACAAAACCGAAAGGGCTGTTGCATCAATAGTGAGTGCAAATATCGATTGAGCGGGGATGTTAAATTCTCCATCTGTAGCAGTTATGGTCCACGTACCGGTAATTGTTTGAAGCGAAGAGTCCTGCAATATCTGCCAAATCTGTTGATATGGGATTGTAATTGAATTTGTATCCAGCGAAACTCCCAATGAATTCAGTGGTTCAAAACTGTCCGTACCTATCCAAGAGTAAGTAATCATGTCACCATCCACATTCTCTGCCTCCTCCCAGGTAAAGGTAAGCCCATCATTCAGATCTGTATCTTCACTAATATAAATAATAGCGTTATTGTCAGGAGCAAGAAGCATAAAATCACCTGGTGCGTCATTCACCTCTATTACCGTAAGGATAAAGGATTCAAGATTTGAATTTTCTGTTCCATCATTGACAGAAGCTGTAATGACTGCAATTCCATTAAAATTTTCATCAGGAATAAGTATCAAAATATTTCCATTGAGTATAACTGTCATTGCTACTGTATCGCTCTCTACTGAATAAGTAAGGTTATCACCATCAACATCTGATGCTGACATGCTGATTGAGAGACTTTGATCTTCCAGTATCTCATGATCAGAAATTTCTTCTAAAACGGGAGCGTCATTTACCGCGGTCACTATTAGAGTAAATGTCACTGTATTTGACTCAACGGTTCCGTCGTTTGCAGACACAATTATAATTCCATTTCCATTAAAGTTATCTTCCGGCGTGAATGTCAGAATTGAACCTATTACGGTTACAATAATATTTCCAGTAGTACTTATTGCACTGAATGACAATGAATCACCATCAACATCAGACGCGGATAATATTATTGATAATGGTGTATCTTCGGGCGTGATCTGGTTAGAAATTGCATCAAGCACTGGTGCGTCATTCATCGGTGTGACCGTAAGAACAAAAGTCTCCACACCAGAATCATCTGTGCCATCACTGGCTGTCACACTGATGATTGCAGTCCCATTAAAATTTTCGTTCGGAATAATATTTAATAAACTACCAATTACATAAATTATAACGAAATCTGTATTTATCTCTGCAAAATAACTTACATTATCACCGTCAACATCAGTGGCTGACAGGCTTAAAGTTAGAGACTGGTCCTCCGCTATTGTCTGATCTGGAATAGATGCCAGAACAGGAGCATCATTGACTGAAGTGACAGTTAAAGTAAATGTAACAGTATTTGATTCTACAACTCCATCGTTAGCTGACACAATAATGATACCGTTACCATTAAAGTCCTGTGTAGGTGTCACAGTCAGAATAGAACCTTCAACTGAAACTTCAATATAACCTGATGTACTGATTGTATTAAATGTTAAAGAGTCACCATCAACATCTGACGCGGATAACATTACTGTCAATGGTGTATCTTCGGGTGTGACCTGGTTAGAAATTGCATCAAGCACTGGTGCGTCATTCACAGGCGTGATCGTAAGAACAAAAGTCTCCACACCAGAATCATCTGTGCCATCATATGCTGTCACACTAATGGTTGCAGTCCCATTAAAATTTTCGTTCGGAATAATATTTAATAAACTACCAATTACAAATACTGTAACAAATTCTGTATCACTCTGTGCTGTATAGG
>DEAI01000037.1:3653-4201 GCA_002346675.1 Fidelibacterota bacterium UBA2986 | reverse complement strand
GGTGATATTGTCTGCATCTTCATCCGTTGCAGATAAACTCACTGAAACTGACTGGTCCTCCGCTATTGTCTGGTCTGGGATAGATGCTAGAACAGGAGCATCATTGATTGAGATCACTGTAATTGTAAAAGTCACTGTATTAGAACTCACCGTACCATCATTAGCTGTAACATTAATAATTCCTGATCCATTAAAGTTAGATGAGGGAGTTAGAGTTAATTCAGAACCCGTTATCGATATAGCTATATCTTCGGTATTACTCACTGCAGAGTATGTCAATAAATCTCCATCTACATCTGAAGCAGAAAGTGACACCGCCAAAGGAGTGTCCTCCGCTGTGGTCTGATCAGATATTGAAACCAAAATCGGAGCATCATTCACAGGCGTGATCGTAAGAACAAAAGTCTCCACACCAGAATCATCTGTGCCATCACTGGCTGTCACACTGATGGTTGAAGTCCCATTGAAATTATCAACAGGAGTCATAGTGAGTACACTACCAGTAATAAAAGTCGAAATAGCTACTGTATCACTCTGTGCTGTATAGG
>DEAI01000037.1:476-3333 GCA_002346675.1 Fidelibacterota bacterium UBA2986 | reverse complement strand
GGTGATATTGTCTGCATCTTCATCTGTTGCAATCAATACAATCTCAATATTTTCATCTTCATCAATAGATTTATTATCGATAGAAGCTAAAATCGGAGCATCATTCACAGGTGTGACGACCACCGTGAACTGTTGAGATACGCTCTCGGTACCATCTGTTACGTTCACCGTAACTAATGCCGTTCCATTTTGGTTGTCTGCTGGATCCAATGTAATTGTGCGAGGCACATTTGAAGCACCTGTCTCAGGCGATACCGTAATTGTGCTAGCAGAAAATAAACTAATGTTGTTGGTAGTTACCGTTACAGTTAAGGATGCCCCTGTATCTATATCCGTGGGAGATACCATCACAACTAAGCTGTTACCATCCTCTAATACTGCAGGTGGATCAGATATAGGATCCAATACCGGTGCATCATTTGTGTTGGTCACTGTAATGGTAAAGGTCTGTGTATCCTGTAGAGTACCCTCTCCATTATCAGTTACTGTCAATACAACCGTGTGGTCTCCCACATTAGTATTATCTGGTTGTCCTGTTGTTGAACTCAGCACATGTGTTGATGTATTAAACTCCAGCCAATCCGGAAGTGTAGGGGCTGCATAGGTCAGTACATCCCCATCCTCATCTGAAGCTGTAATGGCATAACTATATACAACATCCTCCGTAGAATTTGTAACAGCACTACTGGATATTACAGGCGCATCATTTACAGCATTTACATTTATTGTGAATACCTGGCTAGTCTGTATAGCTGCACCTCCACTTTCCGTCACTGTCAATACCACAGAATGACTTCCTACCTTCAAATAATCCGGAGTTCCCGAGAGTATACGAGTGGTTGAATTAAATGATAGCCAGTCAGGCTTATTTGGTGCAGCATAAACCAATTCATCTCCGTCAATGTCATTTGCGGTCAAAGTATAACTATATGAGGCATCTTCATCTATAGCTGTAACTGCTGAGCTAGTTATAGAAGGAGGATCATTTACAGGATTGACTGTAATTGACAATATACTTTCTTCAGACCATGTCCCACTGTTCCCGGGAGACTCCGCTGGATTTCTTACCTGATATTTTATTGTATCGACACCAGTATAGTTTGAATTAGGGGAGTAGTTTCCGGTCCATTTTGCTGTAGTAGAATCAACAGATACAAAAGTGAGGTCCGATATCGTTCCTTGGATAGGATTCGAGGTAATCTGTATCTCAGGAGCAGGATCTGTACTCCATCCAGGAGAACTGGGGTCAAGTCCCAAAAATGACATGGTTAATGTTGAATCCTCAGACATAATAAAGTCCTGAGGTACAGCTACTTCTTCATAACGATTAATAATTAAAGTCCCCGTTGGTATATTAAACGTGATCAATGCCAAGTCAGACTCAGAAATTGCATCTCTCGCTTTAAAGAAAATATAATCTACATCAGGATTTAGTGGACCGGCATTATATATATAGTTTCCCTCTGAGCTTGTGATTGTAGCACCATAAACTGTTTCACCAATCCCGGTTGTATCGCTTGGAACAAAATGTAAAGTCATTTCATCTCCATCAACATCTGTTTTATTTAAGGTAAATGTTGAGCCATCACTAATATTATTTAGAGTGGTATCTGCAACAGATGGTGGGTCATTAACTGCAACAATCGTCAAACTGACAGTCGCAGGTGATGATAAATTATTTTCTGCATTTCCATCATCAGCTTGATATGTAAAACTATCTACACCATTAAAATTACCATATGGTGTATATATAGCAATACTACCAGTAACTGTTACAGATCCATTAGAAGGAGGAGATTCAATTGAATATGTAAATGAATCACCATCAGGATCATCACCAATTAGTTCGATAGTACTACTTTGATCTTCAGTTCCATACCATGTGATATCAGGTACATTAGGTGGATCATTAACTGGAGTTATAGTAATTGAAATATTTTCATAATTGCTTGATAGAATAGTTTCTCCTGTGGTTTCTGTTGCCACAATGACAAAATTATCATCTCCGCTATAACTTTCAAAAGGAGAATAATTTATTGTGTAAATACCCGATCCATTGTTAACTAGAGAAATATTACCATGAAATGGATTTGCCGCAATAGTTAGAGTTGGTGAACCTTCATCTACATCAGAAACAGTAACTGTTATATCTATAGGTATTTCTTCAGGTGTTGTAAATGTTAAACCACCAGTAACAGATAATTGAGGAGCATCATTGATAGGATTAACTGTAATAGATACTGTAGCTGTATCTGAACTCTCTCCATCTGTCACACTGTAAGTAAACTGATCACTTCCGTTGTAATTGGCATTGGGTGTATATATATATGTAGCGAGAAGTCTGCCCTGCGGAACCAAAGTCCCATGAGAAACATTATCAACAACAGTAATGGATAACGAATCATCAGGACTATCCTCATCACTCCCTGCTAAAGTAACAGTAATAAACTCATCCTCGCTCAATGTGACTTCAAGATCAGTAGCCTCCGGAGGATCGTTTACTGGATCTACCGATAATGTCACCGTGGCTATATCAGACGACAACTCCCCATCACTGGCTCTATAAAAGAACTGATCAGGACCAGAATATCCAGGCTGAGGTGTGTATATAAATGAACCATCACCATTCAAATCTAAAGTACCATAGGATACACCACCTTCCAATACTGCTGTTAATATATCTCCCTCTATATCTGTATCATTTATCAATACTCCCTCAACAACATCCACCGTAAGTAACCCATCCTCAGTCACATTATAACTGTCTGAAACTGCAACTGGAGCATCGTTTACAGGTGTAACTGTAAAAGTAAATGTTTCACTGTCTGTATATTCACCATCTGTTACAGTCACTGTG
>DEAI01000037.1:0-185 GCA_002346675.1 Fidelibacterota bacterium UBA2986 | reverse complement strand
TTATAGTTCTCTGCAGGTGTCAATGTCAGAATGGAACCTGTTATGGATACTGAAATATTCTCTGTATTACTTACAGCATTGTAAGTCAACTCATCTCCATCCACATCTGTAGCTGATAAAGTCACCTGTATTGATACATCCTCAGCTGTGGACTGATCATCTATGGATATAAGTACTGGAGCATC
>DEAI01000026.1:127224-131630 GCA_002346675.1 Fidelibacterota bacterium UBA2986 | reverse complement strand
TGTTGAAAGGGGGAATCCTTCTTGGTCTAACCTTACAGGTACCGAAAATGAAAAATTATATTCAAAATCATCTCCATTTTGATTTTGTAATGTAATATACAGGAAACATTCTTTATCACTTATGACTACATCGAACGGAACTATTACAGACAAATGATTATCTCCATTTTGCGAAAGATTAGATGGTAATATTTCTTCAAAATAGATATTACCATCCAAAATCTCAAGCTCACTACAATTTAATTCCCCTGAAATATATTCCGCAGAGTTAGGAGATATATTCTCTAAAGTAAGATCAATGTTTGTAGTTTCACCTGGATTTATTATGCCATCGCCATCTTCAAACATCGTTATTTCATATAATTCAATGAATGGCTCAAAGATATCAATTCCCACCGATTTCCACGAGTCATAAACAGTTTGGCTAATATGTTCATCATCAGGATAAATATCTTGAGAAGTTTGTAGCATTTTACCAGCAGCCACAAAAAACCCATCATATATAGATAAGTAGTGCGCATTCCATAGGAACCATATTGTGCCAGCTATTTCTTGAGATTGCGATATATCTATACTAAATGGTTCGACATTAACACCATAATGAGTGTCGCCATTAATAACTAGATATAGCACTTTATTCGGAATCCCTGAGTTTGTGTGTACACCTCCATTATCCAGTGAACCTGAATAGTAGTATGGAGATTCTAAATGATCAGGATCACCAAATATTGTAGGATCCTGCATATTTCTAATTCCATTATTATTTAGGGTAATATCCTCAGCCATTTTCCAGTCTCCACCATTTTGAAATTTAGCTTCAACCAGATAGCCAAATGCATCAGACAAATGTTCATTTAAAGCACCCGGCTGGTCCTGATAAACGAGACCTGAAGTATGGGCGGTGAATGAATGAGCAAACTCATGAGCGACTACATCGATGCCTGCACACCAAGGCCTGTATTCTCCGCTTCCCATTCCATAATTTAATGTTTGGTTAGCATAATCATAAAAAGCATTATTAATTCCTGCCCAACCTCCCGCGCCGTAATCAATGATATTTGCCAATCTAAGTCCAGTTCCATTCATTCCAAAAAAACCAAACGATTCAAAATAATCAAGTGTCTTTTTATGGTAGTCATGAGAGCTGACCCCAGAGCGATGGGAGTGTGAACTTATTTCTGAATCAAATACAGGTGATTCACTATTAACAAAGAATAGATCTGTATAATAGGTATCATAGCTGGAAACAGTAAATATCGGCTCTCGGTTAGAATTTGATGCATCAATTAAATTAAAATTACCTGATTGTATTGAATCCTCATCAACATACAAATCAGGGTCATCACAAACTCCATTTCCTAATGCCCAAGTTGTAATTTCTTCAAAGACACATTCATTGTTACAATCAAGGATGTAGCCAACGGGACATTCGCCAGTATCATAACTCAAAGCACACCCCTCATAAGATTCTCCGTCACAGTCTCCATAATCCCAGCAATATTCTTCACAAAATAAATTGGGATAGCTGAGTCCACCTGTTATACCTGGAAAATTATTTCCTTCATATATGAAAAGACTATCCACCCAATCTCCCAATAGATTTTCGCCCGATCCAATTGTAGGTCCATCAAAATATATTAGAGAGAACGTGTTGATGATTTCTCCAGTATTTGCATCAACTATGACTAATTTAGAATCAAATTTAGAAACTATTTTTACCTTAAATGCCAGTTTAGGTATAGAATTGAAAGTATAAATAATCAGTTTTGGATTAATTTCTTGCTTTATTTCTCCTGACACCGTTCTCCTTGCAATAAGTTTTATCTCATTTTTGGATAGTTCAGGAGTTTTTTCCTTAATATCTATATTTTGATAGTCATTGGATAAGGATGATAATTGACCATGAATATTAGAATGTACTTTCAAAAACCTACCTTCAACTGGTATATCAAGAAAGGTCTGCTGAAAATAAAAATGCTGTGTCCCTAAATTTGAATTTTCAGATTTAATAAACTCGAAATCTTCATAAAATTTATTTTTAGTCAAATATTTTTCAATTGAAACGCAAAATATTTCGATATCTTTTAAATTAATTTTCTTTTTTGATGGAGTAAGCTCTCCATTAAGGTTAATTAAAATTCCAGAGGAATTTATCTGGAATTGTCTTATCTTTTTTTTTGGTATGATCTCAAACAATTCGTCAGCAGAATTATTTCCAATTGATAGAGAAAGAAATAGATATAAAAAAAAGATAATATTTTTATAAGTTTTCACGTTAAATCATTTTATTTCTTTTTTGCTAAAAATCCACCATAGCCCTTATGAAACGGGAAATTATATAATCCATATCCATGGACAAATTTAGGAGAAAAACCAGCTCCAATCAGTGAAGATTCCAGCTCCTCCTTTTCATATAATTTTAATCTATGAGTTTCTTGTTTTTGAAATTCTCCCTTTTTAGTTTTTATTTTTAATGATATTTTTCTAGTAAGATAATTTAAGTTTTTGTTTTCTCTATGTTCAACTTTCATTTCCCAATTATCTCGCCTCCATTTTTTTTTATTTGATGATTCTACCCTGCCTGGCATTGCAAAATCAAAAATAAAAATACCTTGAGAAGATATTGCCGAATAAATCTCTTGAAACAATTTTTTAGGTTGGGAGTTTGTGTTCATTTTATTGTAATAATTGAGACACTCCCCGGTAGATATAACAACATTACAGGAAGGAATTTTCATTGAGTAAAAGGACCCTAACATAAAATGTGCATTTTTTGTTTTTTTCTTAGCTATAGAGATCATTTCTTGAGACTGATCTATACCTGTAACACTATAACCCTTACTAATAAAATATTTTGCTAAAATTCCAGATCCACATCCCAGATCTACAAGGTGTCCTTCAGTAATATCATATTTTTGAAGAAGCTCAAATATACCAATGGCTGCATTTTCAGCAAAAAAACCAAAATCTGAATCATGAATTTTTGAGAGGTACTTTCCGTAAAAATCAGATTCAATCAACGCACAACCACAAATTTTCCTACATATCTATCAATTTCAGTTTCAACAGCATAGAGATAAAGCCCCGGTCCTACTTCCTGATTATTTATAGTTCGCAAATCCCACCATTCATTGCTGTCCTCTATATTATGATGAGAAAATTTTGTAACTAATTCACCGGTAACGGTAAAAATTGATATACTACATATTGGAGGTAACTTTGTGAAACGGATTTTTCTAACATATTCAGTCTCATTGAAATAGGACCTGGCAAAATAGGGATTTGGGACAACTTGAATATCAGACAGTCTAAAATCAGGATTGGAAGGGTATCCAGACTTTACAGTAATGAAATTTTGATCATGAATGGTAGTACCCTTTGATGATTCGATACTTTGATATCCATTTGGGGCGGACCACCCAAGTGGGTTGGATTTACTGTAAACTGTATCCTGACTAAATCCATCACCAGTACCATCTGTCCAATTTAGCTGGTAAGGCGGCTTTATCCCCATATCATATGACGTTACAGCATAAGAATATTCTATCCCATCTACAACCCCACATCTAGGGCAATCATCTCTTACTGTATCTACAAAGCTATGTTGTAATCCTGAATTTGTACCTAGATGAAACCACGGAGAGATAGGGTCTTGACCTGAGACATCAACCCCTCGAATCTCATCCTGAGAGCAACTATCGGGCGTAAATATACAATACAGACTGTCCTCACTGGCAGTTAAGTCAAACTGAGCAATCGGTTTCCAGCCGACCTGAATGCCGTTATCATTATAAATTATATCATCTGGATTACCCCATGTTTTCCCACCGTCCATACTTTTATAAATTTTATATCCCTCAAAATCAGCATAACCTGTAACTGCATCAATAGAATTTTCTGCAATATTATCCCAAAAAAGAGTGATTTTTTGATGATCGGTAATAGCTGTTACGGTAGGTACTGCAGGAGGTGTATAGCTCTGGTAATGAGAGTTATACATTATTTGAGCAAAACGTGCGTTATTAATTAGGTCATATTTGTTTTCACCAAATATAATGCAAAACGAAAAAGGCACCTCTTCGCCCACCTTCAAATCAAAAGGACCACAACTAAAAAGGAGGACACAGTCCAATCCTTCTTCGCCCTGTAAAAAAACATCTTCCTTTTCCAAACCATCAAGTGAGTCAAAATGTGGATTTAAATCAATATCTAAATCTAAATCAGGGTTTTCAGTATGAAAATACCATGATTTTTCTTTTTCCGAAAGATTGGTCGTATCCCCTGCCATTAATTTGTAATGTATTTCTTCTCGGTTTAGCGCTTGGGGACAGCCTGGTGAACCTGCATGGCACCCAGTGTTACTTTCCCGGGTTACTACTCCGGGACGATTATACCAATCAAACCAA
>DEAI01000026.1:0-126923 GCA_002346675.1 Fidelibacterota bacterium UBA2986 | reverse complement strand
AAACCAATGCCAATCTGTCATTTTGAGTGGCTCTCCCGGATAAATATCATCAAAACCATCCTTATCTAAATCGATAGGACGAGTTGCTAGTGGTGTATCTAATAATTGTGCAGCAACTACTCCGATATCAGTTGCGCCAGCGCTATTACCATCCCAATCATATACCATAGCCATACTAATAAGCATTGAGTCGTTATGGGTATAAAATCTTTCCCAATAATACTCCATGAAATCATCATCATTAGTATGAAAATTATTTCCATAAGTGTCTAGAGTAACTACATCGGCATCCATATAAAAACCAAGGTACATTTGCCTATAGTTAAACCCTTTACCTTGGTTCAATACAGTACCATCCGGCATAACCATTGCACTCCCGCAAATTTTATTTCCGTCTTTATCTTTTACTGCTATTTCTTCTCCTATATTATTCCTTTCAAAAGCACACCAATCTCCACTCTCATTTCGTACTTTTACAGTAACAAATAAGATATCCTCTGCAAATGATACACCGTAAGAGTGTGCTTCTGCCATTACCCTTAGACCCATAGGATAGCCGGTCTGCTCATATTGATCATTTGTATTGACAATATTTCCCTGATGAGCCCATCGATCATCAAATTCCATATAGACATCATTATCTGAAATATGGCGACCGGGAACCTCCTCCCAACAGTCCGGATCTTTTCTAGTACCTGAGCACCCAGGTAAGCTATCAATATAATCCTCAGCCCACCAACCGGGCCAAAATGGGTCAGCCCCTAATTCAGTAATTTTAACAGGCCAAGTCTCTGAATAGGAGCTGTGTGCAAGAAGCGGATACGGGTCGTTTGAATCAGTGAAAGGAGTATCTCCAAATATATCTCCTGATGTTACATCTAAATTATGTGTGTTGGTTCTTGAAAACGTCACCGGTTGCCAATCACTGTTCCACTTTTCATTGTATCTTGTTACCCAGGACTCAGATACTGAAGCACCATAATATTCATAATTATCGTCATCGTTCCATTCCTCTTTGTCTTCACCATAGTCATAAACATCAAACTCTTCGGTTCTCTGGGAGAGCTTAGGCCTCAAGGCCCACGGATAAATTAAACCGACACCTTTTTTATAAATTGGATCACCATACACGTTTGAGGCGTTAGGGTCGACAGTAAATAACTGAGCTTTTGGCAGAGAAATAAACAACTCACTTTCCTGAAACCCCCATTGATTTTTTCCATTTACTAATGCAATATTTTGTATATACGCGCCAACAATACCTTTATCATCATAAGATTCAAAAACTACTCCAACGTACTTCTCATCAATTTCTGAGTACCAATCTTTATATGCTTCTTCAGAACACCAAATTTCAAACTCAGTTGCAGATGTATCGCATACCTCCCATTTGAACCTATATGAATAATTTTGTCCTGGAACTCCCGCTAGAAAAGCTACTCTAGGAAGATAGGTATAATCTCCCCATAGCCCTGCTGGGTGGTTCAGCCATTCTATAAAATTTCCATAATTTCCTACAGCTGTTTTTACCTTTCCCTTAAGTAGATACCCTCTAGCTCTATCATTTAAAGGGTTGGTAGGGAAAGGAAAATCACCAATTTTACCTAGTGAATTTATCTGCACATTTTCTTGGGATATACCATGAATAGAAATCTCAGGCTCCATTCCAGCTAGAAAAGTAACCCCTGCTAGAACCGTATATAGCTTAATGTAACAAAAATTAGATGAAATATTCATCAGGATGAAAGGGCCCTGATCCTTTCTAATACAGGTGGATGACTAAAATTTAAAAATACATTTAAAGGATGAGGAGTCAAATTGCCCAAATTTTCAACTGTAAGCTTTTTTAATCCTGATATCAAATTTTCCGGTTCTCCCGTAGTCTTCGCAGAATATTCATCTGCTTCGAATTCATTTCTTCTGGATAAAGCATTTGCAAAAACTGAAATTATTGTGCTCAAAGGAGAAAATAATATTTGAAAAAAGATTAGACTTCCATAGACAGATATTTGATTCATTTGAAATGCTTCAAATAATATTTGATTTTTCATAAAAACAGAAATCAAATAAAACATTATACCACTGTTCAATATAGAAATTAGAATACCCTGCTGAATATGTTTCTTTTTAAAATGTCCCACCTCATGTGCGACAATTGCAAGAATTTCCTGTGAAGTTTGTTTCTCCAGGAGTGTATCAAAAAGTGCAATACGTTTTCTTTTTCCAATACCACTAAAATAAGCATTTGAGTGAGATGTACGTTTAGAGCCATCCATTACATCGATCCGGCTAATTGGAAAATCAACATTTTTAGCATAGGACTCAATTGCACTTCTTAGTTCACCTTCCTCAAGTGGTGTAAAGGTGTTGAATAGGGGAGCAATAAAAGTGGTAAATAGAGGCTGTAAAATCAAAATAAATCCCGATACAATACACCAAGCATATAGCCATGCAGTATTATCAAAAGTTTCAAAAAAATAAAGAATTAAGCTAAGCATAGGCCCTCCCAAGAGAACCATTAAAAATAGACTCTTCAATTTATCTAAGAAGTATGTACTTAAACTCATTTTATTAAATCCATATTTTTCTTCAATTACAAAAATTTTGTAAAGGGAAAAAGGTGATGATATTATATCCTGAATTAATATAAATAATCCAAAAAATAGAAGTCCATTAATAACTTCAGATTGAAATCCAAAATTTCGTACCCAGACATCTATAATATTGAAAAATCCAAAAATGATCATACATATGATAATAACATAGCTAAATGTATCAGCAGCCATATCAAATTTTTCATTAGTTCGAGTGTAGCTCTGAGATTTACTATATTTTTCTTTATCATAAATATTTTTAAACTCCTCAGGCAGAGCTGATGATAGTGACCTAATATTTAACATCCCCGTGACTCGGTTCACTAAAAACTCAACTGTAAGAGCTGTAACTATAATAACTAAATAGAAATTCATTTGAGTGCCCTGTGTTTAATTGTTTTACTTTTTATTAGAATTATATTTTTTTTATATATAAATCATTTTAATAAAAGAATTTTTCTGGATTGAGAATAAGATGATGTCTCAAATTTAATAAAATAAACTCCGGTGGTTGCGTGTTCATTAGTGGCAGTGATTCCTTTCCATTCAACTTGATGAAACCCCTCTGAAACCTCACCATTGATAAGAGTTGTAACTAATGTCCCTAGAACATCATAAATAGCTAATGTTACAAAATCAGGATATGGAAGATTATATTTTATAACGGTTCTATGATTAAATGGATTGGGAAAATTTTGATACAGGTAAAACGATTCGGGAAGTGGCAGGGATTTTGTTAATTGAGCTGATCCAATCGGTTTATCAATGCTAATAGTTCCTCTATTAATCATATCAATCTCTTCCCCATTTTCATATTTAAATAGCCAGTGTTCTCCAGGATTTAATTCAAAATTTAATTGTAGTGGAGCGGGCATATTTTGAAAATAAAATGAGGTTGAATCTTCAGCACATCGAAGGTCATTATCAAAGCGAATATCAAATGCACCTTCTGGAGGCATTGGAGGCATAGAACATAACAATTCATTTTCCTCTAAGGAATTTAAACCAAAGTAAAATTTTAAATTATTAGACTTGATCCATCCTGAAAAATGAAAATCGAACGATTCTTCTATATCTTTACTAATTAATCTCTCTCCACCTAGTGTAATCAATCCCGCCTCAAAAGTTCTAGTCCAGTACCCTTTGCCTGTTTCAATTACGTCTGCATCAAAGTAACCAAAATTAAACCCAAAAAAAGTATTGGGTATTAATATATTTTCAGGATCATAGATGGCCTCAAAAGAAAGATTATTCCCTATACCAGAAATAAGATTCCAGCCTTCAGTTAAATGAATACTTAAAGATTCCAGAGGTGTCCCTTGTATCTGCTCTTCTCCCCCATTTTCAAATCTAAGCCAATATCCGCTACCAGCTTCCAATAGTGAATCCAAAAAATATGATTCGTCAAATCGAAAGAGAGTTTGTGTAATAGCTTCCGGATAAATAATCTCCACGTGTTCATTTAAAACAGTAGAAGGAAGTCCAACTAAGTTCCAATCATCAATATATCCAACCTGGACGAAAGCAGTGTCCGCTACTTGAATATAATCTTCCTTTGTCATAAGGACAAGGTTCCCATCATAGTCAGGTACCGCTAAGGTAACAGTATATTCACCGGGAGCTGCATATTCGTGAAATGGATTTTTTTCATTTGAAATATTTCCATCTCCAAAGTTCCACTCTCTATAAGTTATAAGACCAGTGGATAAATCGTTAAATTGTACACTAAGTGGAAACTCTCCTTCCGTTACATTTGAAGTGAACTCAGGACTTGGAACAATTAAATTATCATATATAGTTTCTATATATTGGAAATTAACTCCTAATAGAGAGTCTGGATTTTTGAATTGGATGTAAGAAAAATTATTTGGTGAGGCAATTTCGTCTTCCATAATATTCTTCCAATCATCCCATTCAATTAATCCAACATCATCAAACCATGAATACGCTGTTTCCTCTTCAGGGACGTCACTATTTAACCTGTAATCTATAAATTTTGTGTTTTCAGTAAGGGTAACATCTTTGTGATTATAATTCCAATCTGTGTCACCACTAATATGAGTTGCAGATTCAGTTGCAAGAATATTTCCACCTGTCCTTGATGAATAACATCGTATCTCTAAAGTAACATTTGCTCCATTGTTTGTCTTTATCCATCCGTGGATAGAATATTTTTTATCGGAATTAACTAAAAGCCTTTTTTCAAAATTAGTAACCACATTATCTCCCATCCCAGCTTCACGTATTTGGCCAATTGAGCGTTCACCCCTGAATGCTACCGTATCATCAAAATATTCCCAAGAGCTGTTAACATTCCAAAATGTGAATCCTTCATCCTCCATATTACCCATCCATACTCTTTCCTTTCCAAGTCGATATTGCAATAAGCTCAAGTTAGAATCGGATACTACCTCTGAAATAAATCCGTTTCGGTTCAAATAAACAGGAGAAGATATCCAGCTTGAATCATTTTCTGTTAAAGGTATAGAGCCAAAATTATAGATGGTTGTTACTGGCATTAACGATGTATCCATTATTACATGAGCTTGAACTGTTTGTCTATCAATGTGAAGGGTCGTACTCAGTGCTTTAGATTTATTGGCAATATCATCCAAAATATGAAGACCAAGCTGACCTAAAGCTGGTACAGGGATATAATCATCTATAATTACAGGATCTATAGTAAATTCATAAAAACCGGATCCATCGATTTTACTTTGTAATATCATAGAAGGAAATGTCTCAGGATAGGATAAGTCAAATACAAAATTTCCCAAAGAATGTGCAATAAGTTTTCCGTTGTAAATTTCAATTCCCTGTATAATATGAGGGTGGTGTACAATTACAATATCAGCACCAGAATCTATTGCAAATTGTCTGATTTCTCTGTCCCACATGTGCGGTATATCCAAATAGGGTGAATATTCTTCGTCCTCTAGTATTTCATCTTGAAAATTATCTCTTTCATGAGTAAAAAAGTCTGTAGGATTTTTTGAATTTGAATAACTATCATAGTCATATCCAGGAGCAGTTGAATATTCACTTCCAGCATGCATTTCAACAACAATCAGGTCTGCTACGTCTTGTACCGATTCAATTTGCTGCAAAATATAATATGGACTCATGTATGCAAAACCCGGCTTATTGAAACCTGCATTTAAATAGGGTTGATAGTTATTGTATTGACCTGTTCTGTCACTGCTGGCTAGAAAAGCTATGTTTACTCCTTTTTTCTGTATAAATATCGGTTGATAAGCTTCTATACTATTTGCTCCTGCTCCTGAGTGTAGGATATTATTATCAGATAGGATATTTTGAGTTTCTTGTAGGCCTGGAAGCATAAAATCCATGACATGATTGTTTGCTAATGTCACAATATCAATTCCTGCAAACACCAATCCGGAAACATTCTCCGGTGCTCCCTTAAAAACAATCGGTTTTGTGGGATGTACAGTTTCAGATAATGTCAAAGGAGCCTCTAGATTGGCAACGGTTATATCTGCATTTTGACCTAAAAGAGCAAGGGTTGGTTCAAAAATTGCTTCAACCCCGAGTGTAGGAATAATACCTCCTTCATTTTCATAATTACGAGCTAAAATAATATCACCTACAAAATTTATAGTAAGAGGGAAAGAACTTTCACCTTCGTCTACCTCAATCTGAACAGTGGCATACCCTGAGCGGTCTGTCTGATCTGTCACTTCAATAAATACGGTATATGTATGGTCATCTTCAATTGTAAATGTATGTGAAGGGTTTGCTTCTGTAGCTGTAGCTCCATCACCAAAAGACCAATAATAAGTGTGTGAATAAGTGTCCGGGTCAATTACGTCAGAATAAAATTGAACGTCCACCTGACGTAATGAATTTGACCGATAAATATTTCCTATCTCATATTCAATTGATATCTGTGGTACTACCGGAAGGACATTCGTCAGATCTACTAGATTATCAAAAAATACGTGTCCAGGCTCAATATTATCTGCATCATTAATAAATACTAATTCTTCAATAAGTGGAAAGTGATCGTACCACGCATACCAGTCATCTGCAATAGGGAGCTGGTATAAATTCCACTGGTTATTTGGATAATTCCCTTGATAAACGGGAATCCATTCTTCTATATCCAGCTCCTGTGAACCGGCAAACGAATAAAAAAGTGTATTTACAGAATCACTCACACCAAATCCCTGAATTTCGCTAATACCATCTGAATGAACCGCTATCTGCCACACCTGTCCACTCATAATTTGAAAGGGGTCAATTTCAATTGTTTTCCATGTATTTCCATACAAATGAAGTGAAAACGGTGAATATTCAAATGTAATTGAATCACTGTACAACCAATATGATGGATCTGTATCCTGTTGGCCCCATGAACCTAAGCTATCAAGGGCTGTATCAAAATTATTTAAAGATACAGGGTCTATTGTAGTCGCCATAATTATATCTGAAAATTCACTGACATTTTCAAAATGATCTTCTGACTCAATCCTAAAAAAATATGATGACTCTGAATTGAGGTTTGTAATTCGAGTACTATTATGAAACATATCCAAGAGGTTAGAATCATAATTACTGTCCCAAATCATGAAATTCGTCATTTCAGGGTTTGTATCATAATATATACGATATGTTTTGAAATTTGTGTCTTCCACATGATTCCAGGTCAAATCCACATAACTACCGGTTGTGTTAGTCAAACCCAAAGATGATACTTCAGGAGGGGCTGTTGTATCAGGAGCTGTATTCCAATGTTCAAAATATAATTTAACCGCATCTACAAAAGGTTGATAATAAACTAGATAATTTTCATAATTTCTCCACGTTACAGGCAACATTCCCTGAAACAGTAAATCTTCCATGGATAGATCTAGTGCATCAAATAAGAGCGGTTTTTCATCAAGTTCTATATGGACAAATGGCTCAAAAACCGAGCTATGATTAAATCCATTATGGAGATCTAGTAGCTGACGGTTTGTATTGATTCCCAAAAGTTCATAAGTGTGTGAAATTGAATGAGATGATGAGTCACTAACATAGAAAAAACTGCCATTATAATGAACCTGGTAATAGTAGGTAACATGAAGGTCAGGATGCTCACCATACATCCCAGATTCAATTGGATATTCATTAGTGAAATTGACAAAATCAAGATGACTATCTGTCACATCCCGAATAGGTTTATTGGCATTACCAGCATCATAACCACCAGACAAGACCACGGAGCATAAAATATTTTGATGGCTTTCATTATCAAAACTGTGGACCTGTAAAACTACAGGTGAATGTGGTGGATTGTTTTCCAGTGAGTCAGTAACAACCTTATGAAACTGATGAAATACAGAGTTTTCATTTCGTGAAGGATCTGAAAGAGATTGATTATTGTTATAACTTCCTGACTCACTCCACATCACTTCCCTCCCTGCTCCTGCGACCTGAAAAGCAAACGCATCACATTGTATAAACAACTCTATGCCCAAATAGGGAGAAAGAAAATCATCACAGGGATGTGGTACCTGGATTATAAGATTTTTATTTTGTGCATTAGGATTCAATATATATAGACCCCAGCCATTACTAAAACTGCCAATCACATCATCTTCAGGGATCCCTGTACCGTTATTATCAACATAGGAAGAATCTAGCCTCTCCCTCAACATATAAAATGTTCTACTTAAAACTGAATCTTGAAACATTACAAGGTCATATTGAAATGAGTCTAACGAATCGGTTAGTATGGCATCAACTTCCAAATACTCCTCTTGAATGAAAAAATTCAATATATCATTCCAGACCTCTATTGTCGGAGAGCCTTGGGGTATTATAGTATAATTTCCAAAACCATTGGTCTGGTTATCTAACCAGCCTGGGCCATAATCATTGTATCCAGTATCAACTATCCCCTCAGAAATATGACTGATAAAATTATCGTATGCTATACCCTCCTGAGACCCACTAAAAAACTCCTTCAAGCTACCTGTTTCTTCAATGATCTCTGCTGAAAGGAGATTAAAAATGGAAAGAGTGATAAATAATTTTTTAAACATTTTTCAATTATAAAATAAACAATAATTATTGATAAAATTACTCAATCTCTTTGGTTTCATAAATAGAAAACCTAAGAGACAAAATATAACGTGATACTCTATAAAATTATTATCTTAAAATGAATATCTTATGATAGCTCAAAAAAAGATTGTATACTATAGAGAACTAATTGTTTTTTAATTTAATAATGGACAGTTTATCCAACAATCGCATGATGGGATATACCGGATCAAATTCAAATTTTCGTATTCCAAAGTTTGGTCTACTAGGGTACTTATGATGATTATTTTGAAATAGTTCCCCTAATGTAATAAAATCAAAAGGTAGGGTATTGGTAGACCTGTCTCTTATCTCTTTGAAATTTCGATACCCGTATTTATGACCACACCAGTTTACAATAGCACCATGGATAGGACCCATAAAAAAGTGAATAGGAAGAAGCAAGAAAAACCACAACGATGGTGAAAACATCAAGTAAAAGATAAAGTATGCAGTTCCCCAGATAATTCTTGATATCCATGAATCACCTATTTTATCTAAAAGATCCCAGGTAGGTATATTTTTTAATAAAGACGGTTTTACTTTTATCTTGTCCGTAGATAGTCTGCTGTATATTTTTTTGGTTTTCCACATCATCCCAAACACAGTTTTATAATATTTTGGTGAATGAGGATCATCTTTAGTATCACTGTGTTCATGGTGAAGACGATGTAGAACAGCATAACCACGGGCATTTAGATATGATGATCCCTGTGAAATAAATGTAAATAAATGAAAAAATCTCTCCCAGAATTTATTCATAGTAAACATCTGATGAGCGCTGTAGCGATGGAGAAAAAATGTTTGGGAAAATAATGATAAAAACCAGTGGCTCGTAAAAAAGATAGAGATAATCATACGCTAAATTAATTCCGTGGTTTTGAATATATAAAAATCATTTGAAATCCTAATTTAAAATTACGATTCATCAAACAGAGAAACATCTATTTATTGTAACTTTACAAAGTATCCTTAATTTAAATTTCCTACGATTTTTTTTCCGTGATACTCATTCGCTTTAATATACTTGTGAATTTTTGGGAGATTATTATTTGTTATGGATCCTGCAGCTATTATACTAAATCTATGACTATATCTACTGACCAAGGATTTAAGCTTTTCTTTACCTACTAATGCAGTTTTTTCTCCCCCAGATGTTAAAATCCCTTTAATTGCTTCTATTGGAGATAATTTAGATACTTCACTTATAATATCTGGAGTGTGATCAATTGCCTTGTGAAAGGTTATATCCATTGGATAGGCTTTCTTTGATAATCGGACAATTGTAGGATAATCAATAGTTCTATCAGCATTGAGTACTCCAATTACAATTTCATCTACATCTAAATGTTTACAAATCTCAATATCCTTTTCCATTATAGCTAATTCATTTTTATTATAAATAAAGTCCCCTTTTCGTGGTCGAATTAATACTTTTAGGGGAATGGTTAATAACTCCTGTGCGCTCTCAATTAGATCTACTGGAGGTGTCAAACCACCATGCTTCAACTCTGCACATAGTTCTATCCTGTCAGCACCATTTTTTTCTGCAGTTATGGCTTCTTGTATTGTCTCAACACATGCTTCTTTAATAATTGAATTTTTGATGCTCATAAATTTGAAATAAAATTATTTTATAGATTATGGTACTATATGATCTGAACATACACGGACTTAAAACCCGGTGTTTTGCTCTGAGAGTCATGGTCAAGCGAAATCAACACATTGCTCTCAGGGTAGTAAGTAGCGACATTCCCTTTGGGAATATTAAATCGTTTCACCAACACATTTTTCATTTTTCCGGTTTTATTTTGAAGTGTCACCTTTGACCCATTTGTCAGATTTAGATTGTACATATCTTCAGTATTCATAAGTACAACCCAACGGCTTTCCACATCTCTAAATGTGTCGTTTTCCTCATAGACAATGGTGTTGAACTGTCCTTCACTTCGAATGCTTGCCATTTTAAATGAGCCATTTGTATTATTAGACGTTGGTATCTGAACCGAAAAGAAATTTGCTTTTTTGTCTTGGGTATTAAATGCCGGTTTATGAAAGGATCTACCTTCAATTTGAAATTCTTTGTTGCCTGCATCCAGGTGCTTTAGGGATTCAAAGCCAGGAAAAATATCACTTATTGTATCACGAATATGACTGTGTTTTCTAAACGCTGAAAAATCAATTATTTTATTTCCAAGAACTCTATCTGCAATCTCAGAGATAATATCAATTTCTGATCTGATATTATTCATTCGCTGGATTCCGCCTTCACTCAATCTCACATAATTAAACATAGATTCCTGTGTTGTTGACTGAGTTTCTTCATCCCGTGCTGAAACAGGCAAAATAAAAGCTTCTTTGCCTAATCCATAAAGATGACCTCTGTTTAATGTTGTGGTTAAATAAACTTTGAAGGGAATATTACCAAGAGATCTTTCAGCGAAAGATGAATCTGGCGTAGCACTAAAAAGATTTCCCCCCATAAGAAAAGCAAAATCAACCTCCCCTCTATCTGCTGAACGTAAACATTCGAGTGTATCCATTCCGGGTCTTTCAGGATAATCTATTTTAAACATTTTCTCAATTTTTTTAAAAATCTCTTTTTTCAATTTGGGTGTTACTCCCATTGAACCGATACCCTGCACATTGGAGTGTCCTCTCAAAGGTAAAAGACCAGCGTGTTTTCTCCCTACCATCCCACGAAGCAATGCAAGATTCACAATTGAGCTAACGTTATCTACTCCGTGGACATGCTGAGTGACGCCCATACTCCAAGCAAAAACAACATTTTTTCCACGAGAATAAAGATTTGCAAGAGACTCAATACAGCTTCTACTAATACCAGAGGATATTTCAATACTATTCCACGAAGTTGATTTTATATTTTCAGCAAATGATCTAAAGCCATTAGTATAGAGTTTTATAAAATGGTTATCTATATTTTGAGAATCAATTAAGGATTTAGCGATTCCCTTAAATAGAGCGATATCACCTCCGATATATGGCTGTATATATTCTGTAGCAATTTGTGTATCATTTAATAACATGGATCTCATATCGCTGGGTACCTTAAAACTCTTAAGCCCAGGCTCTTCTAATGGATTTACAATAACTACTTCTCCACCCCGTCTTCTACAACTAAGAAGCTCAGTCATAAAACGTGGATGATTGGATGATGGATTTGCTCCTATAACCCAGATCATATCTGCATTTTTCAAGTCTTCAAGAATAACAGTTGCCGTTCCGCTTCCTATAGCCTTTGTCATCCCTACACCAGATGCCTGATGGCAGTAATAGGAGCAGTTATTAATATTATTGGTTCCTAACGCCCTCACAAATAATTGAAGCAAAAAACCTGCTTCGTTTGAAGATCTCCCGGAACTGTAAAAAAAAGATCGTTCTGAATTAGTTTTATTTAATCTTGCCGAAATACATTTTATAGCATATTTCCAGCTGACCGGCCTGAGCCGTTGACTATCTGAGCTCTGATAGAGGGGTGTGTTTAACCTCCCTAAGCGTTCAAGTTTTCGTGGAGAAATAGATTTCAGTTGATCCAAAGTATTCCGCTGAAATACTTCCTGGGGAATGGGTTTTTGAATATCGGTAAGTTGAGCTTGCAAACTTTTTTTGCAAATCTCCGGGAAATGCCCTAACTCATTTACCATACCTCCCTTTTGTCCCCCCATACCCAAAGCACATGTTTTGCATGCATTTTTAGATCGAACCGTTTTGATTAAATTTTTTATCCCAACTGCCTTAGCAATTTGGAGAGTATATTTTATTGAATTAAATCCTGAAACCGATTTCATGATCTAATTCCTAGTTAATATTGATTAAAATAATAAATTTTGAGAGTTTAATTAGATAGTTGTTACTTATAAAGAATCTAAAAATATTTTAGCTTAATCTATCAACTTGACATTCACTGGGTCCCAGCTTTTGTTGATGATTATTACTTCCTGGACATCCACTGTATCTGCATTAAGATTATTCCCTGTACACGCCCAAAGCGCAAATATCAGTGAAGCTCCAGTTACCATTCCAAAAATATAATCAAGAGATCTGTGTCTTATCATAAATACTCCTCCATATTATTATTTGTGCTGTTGGATAAAATATATTAATTGTTTTCCAATATCTGTGTTATCATACACCCCAGAGAATGCCTCAGCTCCAGGACCTATTGCAAAAACAGGAATTAAATTTGCGGTGTGGTGTCCTGTTGTAAATTGTACATGCAGGTCTCCCTCTTTTGTATCTTCAACTGCCATTCCACCTGTCTCATGATCTGCAGTAAATAACACTAAAGTATTTGGGTTTTTTCTTTGAAAATCTAAACAATAGTGTAATACAGAATTTAATGATTGTAATTCTGCAGACATATATTCACTATTGTTGGCATGACCTGCAAAATCAACTTGTGACTCTTCAATCATTAGAAAAAATCCCTTGAAACTAGTATTGAGTAGCTTGAGCGCGAGCTTGGCCATTTCTAATGTTTTAACTTCTCTACCATCCTCTGCAGATTTCAAATGTGTATCAGAGAATAGTCCTAGCAATGGCAAAGAATGATTAACGTCAGGTTCTATACCATAAATAATCTTTCCACCTTTATTTAAAAAATAATTTTTAGGCTCTCCATCAAAATGATCAATACCACCTCCCAGCATAACATCCACATCACTTTGAGCCATTTGCAGGGCAATCTCATTATATTTACTTCGTTTATCAATATGCGCTGCAAAGCTGGCGGGAGTTGCATGGGCAATGGATGAGGTAGCCGTTAATCCTGTCAACATCCCCTTCTCTTCGGCATATTCCAATACAGTTTTGACTGGTTCATCATTCTCATCTACTCCAATCCCTCCTCGATGTGTTTTTACGCCAGTTGCCATGGATGTAGCAGTATTTGCTGAATCTGGCACCTTTCTTGGTGGAGATGGGTGTACCGATATAAGTCCCAAATTGGAGAATTTAGATGGTGCAAAATCGGATACATCATAAAACATAAGTGTCAGCTGTCCAATACCCAATCCGTCCGCAATTATAAAGATGATGTTTTGGGGTATCTCTTTAGTTTTTAGAGGAAAGGATCTGGGTTCACTGTCTATTTTCTGCTCTGTTTCAATGATATTTTCTGTCCCAGGGATACCCAAATAAGAACGGATGAAAAAAAGTTCAGGAGAGGTCGAACAGGAAATTAAAGTGAAAATAAGGCATAGGATTACAGTTCGATATAATTTCATTTCATTTATCTTTTTTTTTATTACATTAAAATCAAATAAGTATATTTACTATTCGGTCATTCATATACTTCATGTTTTATTTTAAAAATAAAATTTAGTTTGAAAGTAAATGTTGACCCATAAAATTTCTAGAGTAATCAAAAGCTTTTTCTCTTGATACAGGATTTCCACCGAATGTAGCTCCTCTCTCTGCACAAAAAGCTAACCCAATTTTTTGAAGTAAGGGAGATTTCATTGGGATATTAAGGAAATTCATCATCACAGCTCCATCTTTCCGCATTTTTAAACGGCAATCTGTAAAGCTATAGGCATTTTTATCAATTATAGGAGCCGCTGAACGGTCAAAGGAATGATGTGAGTTTTCATAGATAGTCAGGTTTATATCGGTTCCCATATTTTTTATTTTATGAACTAAATCGACACAGGGCTCTGCGGGGGTCCAATTATCTAATTCGCCAATTAAAATATGAATGGGAGCATCGGTAAATTCAAGGATTTCTGGCTCAACAAAACAGGGAGGATATAAAGCCAAGTGTGCGGCAAAAGACAGTTCAGTTTCAATAGCATTTTTTAGAGGCAACCAACCTGAAAAAAAAGTTGTACCGCCTCCTAAACTCCATCCCGTTATGGCGACTTTATCTTTATCAATTTTGGGATGGCCACTGAGAGCCCTCAAAGCACGATAGGCGTCTAATATCATCATTGCAGTTGTAACATCAACCTGGGAGCCCACAGTAGATCTAACACCTCTGGCTTTGAAACTTTTTAATTCAAACGTGGCAATACCCATATCTCTGTACATTTCAAGATATTCATAGTGGTGTTCTGACCAACCCAAGCTACCAGCTACACCAATTATTAATGGATAAAGATCCTTTTTGTATCCCTTAGGAAAAGATAAATATCCAAATACTTCCTGTTCTTCTTGTTCATTTAAATGAACAATTATATCACTGAAACCGAAAGGATTTGCAGATATAAATGATATAGTTTCTTTCATAGGTTGTGAAAAAATAGCTTGAACAACCATCAAACCTGAGAGTGTAATAAATTTAATTTGTTTCAATTATATTCGGTTTTTTAATTAAAAGAGAGGCTAGAAACTAGCTTTATATTCACCATATTTTCATATAAATTTAAAAAAAGCAAAAAGACATTATTAACAAATGTGACTCAAAACACAATTCTGGATTTCATATTTGTTTTTGCTTTGTTCAGTGTTAATTTTTAGATACTGAATATCTCTAATAAAACTTAAAACAAATCATTATGAAACACATCCTTTTATATAGCCTTGCTTTTTTTATTACTACCACAGTTGCAAAAGACTACAAAAATATATCTATAACCCCAGATACGCTGTTCTCCGAGCTGATCTATGGAACCACAGATTCATCTCAAATCTTTACAATTAAGAACCAGAGTAAAGAGAAATTATTTTGGTGTATTGCACAGACAAATCCATCAATTTCAGCAGGTCAACATCATAATCTTGCTCTTTCTTCCGATGGAAATGTTCAGAGCTGGGGAATAACAGATGGATGGAAATATTACGGTCAGTCTGATATCCCAGAGTTTCTTTCTGATGCTATAGACGTCTCTGCCGGAGATTATCATAGTCTGGCTCTTTTATCTGATGGCTCCGTACATGCCTGGGGAGATAATTCTCAAGGTCAAATACGGATACCCCGTTTGGAAAAGAATATTATTGCCGTTTCAGCAGGAGAATATCATAACCTTGCGCTCCATGCTGACGGTACCGTTACTGCCTGGGGGTCAAATCAATTTGGTCAATGTAATGTTCCTAAAGATTTACACTCAGTAATTAAAATTTCATCAGGATACTATCACAGCCTTGTACTTCATGATGACGGCACCGTTACTGCCTGGGGGTCAAACGACTACGGTCAGTTGAATCTTCCTGAAGGGCTGGATTCGGTCATTGCAATCTCAGCGGGAGTTTCTCATAGTCTCGCTCTTCATGAAAATGGCTCTGTTTCTGCGTGGGGTGAAAATGGATATGGTCAATCAACTGTACCGAGTGACCTGGATTCAACTGTTATTGCGGTATCTGCTGGAGGAGATCATAGTATTGCTTTAATGGAGAGTGGAACTGTCCGCTCTTGGGGAGTTACTACCGGGTGGACTTTTTACGGACAAACTCAAGTCCCTTCAGATCTCTCAGATGTGATCGCAATTGATGCGGGCAAATCTCACAACCTTGCGCTACACAGTAATGGTAGTGTTAGCGCCTGGGGAAAAAATGACGAAGGGCAATCTAAAGTTCCAAATGATTTATTTTTAGGTATTTCGATTCCGGATAATATAATTCCATTACCTCTCCCAGAGTGGTTAGTGTTCTCAGAGGAAAAAGGATCTATAGCTCCATTAGAGTCATCTAATATTTCTATGATGTTTGATGGTAAAAACAAAGGAGTTAATACCTTTGTTACAAAAGTTACGATTCTTACAACTGATAAGTTCAGTCCTATTTTACAGATCCCCGTTGTTATGAACGTACTAGATATACCGTTTAACTCACCCCCTGTTCTTACTAAAATTGGTCCCCAGTTTACAAATGAAGACGAATCATTAACAGTTACTCTAAATGCTTTTGATGCTGAGAGCAAATTTGTTGATTTCTTTGTGAATAGCCTTAGTGAAAACATATTGGTAGCAATAAATGAAAATATTCTTATTATAGATCCCATTTACAATTTTTTTGGAGATGCTCAATTAACAGTCACTGTTGGTGACGGAGACCTCATAGATACAGAGACCATTACCCTTACAGTTTATCCGGTCAATGATCCTCCTACAATCGAAAATTTATCCTTATCTCCTGCTCTACCAAAAACCTCTGACGACATTCAATTAAGTTATACTTATACAGACCCAGACAATGATGATGAGGGTCCTTCCATTATTCAGTGGTTTAAAAATGACGAAATACAGCGAGACCTTGAGGGTAAATTGTCGGTCTCAGCTGAGCTAACTGACTGCGACGATTCCTGGGTAGTCCTCGTTAATGTTCATGATGGAATTGTATCTGGAACCATGGCAGCTTCAAACCTAGTTAACATCTCTTGCCCTCAACCAGATGAAGACACAAAATTAGTTATTGTTCAACCAGAAGTTCCAACACCACCGATCATTCCAACTGTAATACCCGATATCTCAGCTGCTACAGAAATTCTACCTCAAATCCCATCATTTTTAGAAAATACATTATTCTCAAGTGTTACTTTAAATTTTAACCTTTTACAAAATAATAACTTAGCTTATGGTCACTCCTTAGAAGGAAAAGATGCAGCAAAAATGAGCTACTCCTTTGGAGCTGATTATCGAATATCTGAAAACTGGGTCACAGGTGGACATATAAAGAAATATGGCAATTTGAACTACGGAAATCCAATATTTTCCCTTGATACATCTACCGTGGTCGATGGAGAATCTGCTGTGCTAATGGAGATGTTTATCAATAAAGAGCAACCTCTTCAATATACCCGGCTATATGTTGGACCTCGCCTCTCCTTGGTCAGGTGGTCAACCAATGAAACTAACTCTAGTACAGGAAAGACCATTAAATCTTCAAAATTAATTGTAAATAGTGGTATTGATTTTGGCCTAATCATAAAACTCTTTTCCGGGCTATCATTAAAAACAAATCTCTATTTAGGAAATGTTTATTCTGGTCATGACTATATTAAGCCAAGCAGTAACATTATGAATACATTCAGCGGAAATATAACCTCTCAGCTTCAGTATGAAATGAACTCCAATCTTGTGATATCAGGCGGGTTTTATAATGAGGGAGCTCCTTCGTTTAAAGGTTTTAATATCAATGCCTCCTATTCCTTTTCGCCTCGAAATGATTTATTCTATACACCTCCCATTGAGATTCCTCCAGCGACTCCAATAATTCTACCGCAGGAGCCTCAAATTGCTGTTAATGAAGAAGATAATTCTAAAGAGGAGACTAAACCTAAAGAAGAGGAAACTATAGAAACAGTCTCTCGTGATACTCAAGAACCGTCTGGATTAGAGATAGAGATTCCAATTGAAAAAATACCCGTTGATGTCTTCCCCGTAGAAAAAGAAGAAATTGTAGAAATAGAAGTAACCATACCTGAACCTGTCGCTCCAGTACCTCCTGAAGTAATTGAATCTCAATATAATGACGAACCCGAAGAAATGACTGATAGTGAACTCCTTGAGGATGATATTGTTCCGGGAGAAAAAGTTGCTGAAATTCTCTCGGACCAATTTGGAGTTGAATTACAACAGATAGAAACATTTGAGATGACAGAAGGAGATATTAAAAGCGTTGAGGATATAATTGCGACTCCAGATGGTAATTATTTTATTTTTGAAAAAAAATCTCCCTTGGCACAAGATTTTAGACAAAAATTTTCTGAAGCGGTTAAACAGGGGAAGCCATACTTTTATTGGAAAAATAGAAGGTATTCTACAGCGATCAAATAATCTAAAATAAAATGCCCTTTCCTGGTTTCACAGGAAAGGGCCTCCCCATTCATCACGAAACAAAAAGAGATTTCTACACATGTTGAGCTATGTGAATCTGTACTTTTTTTACTCTTCCCGTATACTTAACAAATATTTTTTATTATTAATAGTTGAATTGCAAGAGATGATGGAAAGAAGACCTCCACATCATTTCTCTCCATCATCTGCAATTCCCCTCACAGATTTTGAGAAACTAATTGACTTAGTAGATATTGTCGGTTATTAGCTAAATTTCTTTAATTTTATATTTTATAGATGATTTCAAGCCTTTTTATACTTTTATTACTATCCATTTTTATATATTAGGGATTATTAAAGATCACATATAGCTTGAATATTTGGTATATCCTCCATCCATACTGTAAACCTCTTTGAAACCATTTTCTACAAAATATTTTGCTGCCCCCTGGCTACTATTTCCATGATAACAGTAGATTAACATAGGTAAATCTTTTTTAGTATTATTTAAAACCATTTCAATATTTTGATTGTCAAGATGTATGGAACCTGGGATATGGTTTAGTTCAAAAGATTCTCTATCTCTAATATCTACAATTGTGAGGTTCGGTATACTTTTAATAATCTCTCTCGCCCTATCACAGGATATACGTTTAAATCCTGATGCTTCGATAGAATCCCTCAATTTTATATTTTATAAATTATATTTTTAGTACAATATAATTATCTATCCATTATCTTACGATAAATAGCAATTATAAGTATTGTTAGGATAATTCCGCCTACTAATCCCTGAAATATAGCGACAGTTTTACCTAGAGCACCTATGGGTGTAATCTCGCCGAATCCTACTGTGGTAAAGGTAATAACACTGAAATAAAGCAAATTTCCAAAGGCAGTCCATATTGTGTACTCATTATTTGAAAATCCAAGCACACCATCTCTATAGTTCACCCCCTCAATACCATATAAAATAGTGCTAACTAATATGACAGCAACTAGAGACACAATAATTCTTGGAATATTCTCGCCATATCCGGTAGTTATATGAGCAATTTTTGACATGAATCTAAAAAAGGAAAATTTTGAATATTGTTTACGTTTGCATATCATTTCCCGAGTGAACATCTCTCCTGCCTCGTCGCTCAGAGCTTGGCTTTGCATAGTTAATTTCATAATTCTATACATTTCCTCTGCCTCTTTGTATTTGGTTTGGGCAGTTGCAAAGTCATTAGTTTCATCAGCCTGCAATTCATATGTAAGTTTTCCCTCAGGGCCTAAATTAACATTGTCTAATTTAGTATCTGAAAGATTTGCACCTAGGATATGGCAATTCGATAAATTTGTATTTTTTAAGTTTGCACCTTCGAGGTTTGCTTTGAACAAAGATGCGTTCTCAAAATTGGCACCATATAAGTGTGCACCTTTCAAGTTAGCTCGCGCTAAATCACATTGACTAAAATTTGCTTCAACAAGATTGGCATCCTGTAAATTAGAGAATTTTAAATTTACACCTGCTAGAGACTGTCCTTCCCTAACCAAAAACTCTACCTCACTTTTTGTGTTATCGTCAGGTTTAAAATCAGAGCTTTTAAACTTTTCTAATAAATCATTTACATTCATAATATAATATAAAAGTTTAAATAAGATGAAAACACATTAGTATTTTTCATAAAATTTTAGATTACTGCTTTGTATATCTATTATACTGACATTCAGTATACTCATCTGATGTGTCTGGCATTTGGGTAACAACGATTGATGTGCTCATAGAACCTTCATCGACACTATAATTTACTTGAAAAATACCTCCAAATGCAGATGTAGTGATAACACTATTATTAGATGACCAAGAAAATCCACACATATCAGGATTTTCAGAGGGATCAGAACAAAAAAAGTCATCCTGTGATGTACCACTGCAATCATCTGAAAGATTTAGAGACGATGAGCTAGAAAAATCTTCATCTAATATTAACTCTCCAGTGCAATCAGGATTTTCATAGGTGCCTGATGCGCTATGAGCCCAGGTTCCTACATAAATACTTTCGCAAGCGTTACCTGAAGAATCATCTTCCTTATTATCTTCGCATCCCAAAAATAAAACCAGTGATATAATTAATAATAAATATGATTTCAATTTAATCCTCATTTAAATAATGCATACAATTTAGTTCATTTCTTATTATTTCTTCAATATCAACTTTAAACATCCCACTTGCATCGCTGTCTATCAAATATAATAAGACATATTTTTATGGAATATGGTGTTTTTGTTGTATATCATTGTATTAAAATATTTTTGCTTTAAAGAATATATACTCACCATTGAAAATCATCATCAACGAGTTTCCATAAATACCAGCATGCAAAAGTTCTAAAAGGCCTCCATATCTCTGCGCTTTTTATCATATAATCTTTATCAGGAAGAAAGTCAATATCATAGAAGACCATATATCCCTTTTGAATACCTAGATCTCCTGTGGGAAGAATATCGAGTCTATTAAGAGTAAACATCAAAAACATATCAATTGTCCAAGGCCCAATACCCTTGATCTTTATTAATTCACTTCTGATCTGGCCATTTGTCATTTCTTTAAATTTATCTGGTTGAACAGTTTTACTCTCAAATGCTTTTGCAATTTCCTTTATATAAATAGATTTTTGTTTTGATAGTCCTATACTTCGGTAAGTTTGTTTTGATATTTGAAGAAGCTTACTTGGACTGGGGAAATCGTTTACTGGGAACAATTTCAAAAACCTACTGTATATTGCAAAAGCAGACTTCCCTGAGAGCTGTTGGTAAATAATCGATCTAACCAGGGATTTAAAATAATTACTCTGAGGTGCAAAGTCAGGTTCCCCATATTTTTTAATTAATTTACTGAACCGTCTGTCTGCCCCTTCCAAATGCCTTAAAGCGTCTTCAATATTAATTGTCACCTAAATTTTTATCACTTTAATTTATTCTATCCCACTCCTTTCAAAGAGGTGGATAGTTTAATTTCCTATTAAGGTAATAGAACCAAAACCATTGGTTCTAACCCAATATCCTCTCCCTGGTTCTATATATTCTATATTTGAATAACCTCCAGAAATAAATCCATAAAATGTACCGATAATGATAATTCCATCTGGGTCTTGAATGTCAGAAATATTTATAGGTATACTTATTCCAGATATGAGATTCCATCCCTCATCCAGACTAATAGCAAGTTCATTAATTGGTATCCCCGATATAGTGATACTTCCTTCTTCATTGAATCTAAGCCAGTATCCCTCACCATATATTAGTGTTAGTTCAGCTGTGTAAGCATCACCAAATGAAAATAGTGTGTTCTCAATAGCACTTGGAAAAATCGTTAGATAATAGGGGTCTTCTACTTCAAACGGTAAACCAACCAAATTCCAGTCTGTTTGAATTTCCATATTAAATTCTTCATCGCCATTTTGCATAACTACTCTAAATCCCATATGATCTGTAGTTACAAAGGGTGGTGTATCAGTACGACTACTGCTCATTGCAACGAATCCTGGATAAGTATGATTACCTCCCCTAAGTACTTTTTTTTCAATATCTTCAGGAATATTATCATTAATAGGGTTCAAATAAATATTATTATCAACACAAAACTGATAGAAATTTTCATCATACCAATCCAGGCACCATTCCGAGACATTCCCTGCCATATTATATAGTCCAAATGGATTAGGTGGATATAATTGACCTACAGGAGTCAGATAGGTTTCACCGCTCGGTCCTCCGAAACCAGTACCATAGTTCGCTTGACTATAACTTAAATTTCCATCGTTAGTAGGATATTCTAACTGCTGACCAGCTCTAGCAGCATATTCCCATTCAGCTTCAGTTGGTAGGGTTAAGCTATAATAGTCAACATACATCATCGCACCATACCAACTAACCCAAGAAGCTGGCCAATTTTCATAGCCTTCTACAACGCTAAATGTATATGAAGTTGTATCCAATTCGATCCAACATCTATTTAATGGATGCTGACCTCCACCGGCAATATTACTTAACTTAATTAGAACTTCCCCAGACCATACGCCAGACAGGGTACTATCTGCCATTATACTCCACGCGTGACCATTAGCTATCTCCTCAGGTGTACTTGACCAATCCCCTGGTATTCCCTCTTCAATCACTAGATTCCCAATAATTGCCATATCATTAAGAAAAGTAACATAATATTCATTGGAAACTTCAGTTTGACCCATTTTAAAATTATCTACAGTTACACTATGTTCAGGATCTTGGTCATTGAACATAGGAGGCTGGTTATTATTTCCCATAATAAAACTTCCACCGGTAATATCTATTATAGTTCCGGGGTATGTTTGACAAAAAGAGATTGTTACTGAAAAGATAAATACTATAAATATATTTTTTTTCATATTCACAATTATCCTCATTCCCACTTTTTTAAAAAGAAATAGAAACAAGATATATCACTAGTGAGCAGGGTTTGTACCATATTGATTTTCACTATCATCACCTTTTTTGCAAAGAAATATTATGAGAATAATAATTAAAGGTGTAACGCACATCAAGCACCACCATCCACTTCTATTTATATCATGTAATCTTCTTGATATTACAGCTAGAGATGGAAGAACTGTCAGAGGTCTGTATAAAAAAGTTAACAGTCCAACATCTTCATAGAAATTTGCTATGGGTATATATTCAGAAAAAGGCAATGCTCTAAGATTAATAAAATTGAGTCCTATAATTCTTTCAATGGCAATTATGATAATATAAAATATTGCCCAATATAAAATAAAATTCCAAAACTCCTTTCTGTTAGCCCTCCCTTTAAAAAGAACATAGTTTTTTATACATTTAACGAACCATTTCATATACCAATCTACCCTATACTCACTTTTTTACAAAGAGGTGGAGTGTTTACCAATATTTAACCAGAGGAGTCAATTTGTTTGGTAAGATACCACATGAGATTACCAGTTGTGCACATATCAATATTATCAGTAACTACAGCAGTTCCAATTGCAGAATCTGTTGATATAAAATCTCCACTAAATTCATATATTAATTCTGAAGATAAATATTGAAAATCAAAGGTATTATTTTCAATTAAATTATTTTCTTCAATATATTTTATATGAGCACTAATTCCTGCACTACAATTATCAGAGGAATCACCTAAACTTATACTATCTATAAAGACAATATTAAAAAATGTTATTTTATTGCTTTTTATGGTCAAACCAAACCCACGTTCCTGTGATGTTCGTCCCTCCCAATCACCATCATATGAATATTCACAACTATTGTCATCATAGGTTGCTTCTTGATTAAAATTATTTGCATCTTCATTAGTGCATCCATAAATCGTATCCTGTTTAACCTCACAAGCCAAGAACAACACTAACGATATAAGTAAAAGGCTTTTCATTGGCTCAAATTTACACTTATTTGGAGTTTTTATGGAAATCACGACCTATTCCCCTTGTTTGATGTGAGAGGCCGATTATCATTAGATATAGGGGGTGACCCCCAAGGCCTGGGTGGGTGGGGGTGTGATTTAAAATTGTGTCATTTTTGTGTAATTTATTTGGTAACAGATGACCATATTTGACAATCTATGAATAAAAAGAAAACCCTGCTTTATCTCTATAGGCAGGGTTTAACGTCAATGTGTATTTGTCGGAGCGGCGAGATTTGAACTCGCGACCACCTGAACCCCATTCAGGTACGCTACCGGGCTGCGCCACGCTCCGATAATTCAAAATTGAAAACTAAATATTAATGAATCATTCATTAATTATCCGAAGGATATCCTTTAACTCCCGTTTTAATTGATCTAAAATTTCCGAATTAATAGGTTTGACCTTTTCTGAAACTTCTGTTATATCTGGTTTTTCAGTGGAAGAGCTAGTTTGCAACTGTTTTCTTGCCCCGTCAATAGTAAACTTTTCTTTATACAGCAGAGTTTTTATTTGCTGAATTAAATCAATGTCTTTCTGTCTGTATGTACGATTTCCGGCGCGGTTTTTAGGTGGTTTTAACTGTGAAAATTCAGATTCCCAATATCGCAATACATATTGCTTTAATCCTGTGATCTTGCTTACTTCCGAAATGGAATAATATAATTTTTTTATCTGTGGATTTACGGGGCTCAAGGAATATTTTTTTGGTTAAACTCTTACTTTAAGTTAATCAATAAACCTTAATGATACAACGAAATATCTTTTTGTTAAATATGTTATAAATTATCCTGTCCCATTTAATCTACAGAAATTTCAGGAGTTAATATAATTACGATGAAAATCAACCCACTTCGGCAGGACCTCTTCAAGTATAGATTTAGGTGGTAAGAACGCGATTCTTAGGTGGTGTGTACCCTCTTTTTGTCCAAAACCACCTCCATTTACCGTTGTCAAACCTGTAGAATCAAGCAGCGCCATACAGTAATCAAAATCATTTTTTTGTTTTGGTAATAAATTCAATCGTGGAAATAAATACATGGCACCAACTTTGCCAAAACACTGGACACCATCCATTTCCTGAAAGGATCGTTTGATGATTGATGCCTTAGAACGTAATTGGCTAAGGATAGTATTAACTTCCGTCTGATGCAGTTTCCCTGCTTCGGAATCCATTGGAGGTGGGTTCACCATCAGATAAACAAGTATTTGGCCAACTGTATTTGAACATAAATTTACAGAGGCTTGCCTGAAAAGTACATCATTCATAGTTTGATTTGTAGATTCAAGCCTCGGCATATTACGGATCTCAAGATAACCGCCTCTGTGTCCACATTCACCAGAGAATCCTTTTGAGACACTGTGCAGACTGAAAAGTGGTACCTCAGGACATTCCCAAACCGACTGTGCGAATGAATGAAATTTTACATCGTAGGTATTTTCTTGATAAACTTCATCAGCAATAATCGCTATTCCTTTTTCAGATGCAAATGAAACAATCTCATCGATACACTTCTTATTTAAAACTGCTCCTGTTGGGTTCCCCGGATTGATGACTACAATTGCTCTAATATTTATATTTTCTGTTTGGGCCTTTGCATAGCTTTCCTCTAGCTCATTTTTGGTCAATATCCATCCCATTTCTTCGTTTAAATAATAATTAACCTGTCTACCTCCGCATCGCCTTATCGTAGCTGAATAGAGCGGATATTGGGGTATGGGAATCATGATTCCATCCATCCTATCTTTAATAAGAAGTTCGATAATATTTTTGGCTCCTTCGCTAGCGCCATCAGTAAGAAAAATATTATCAGGATCAGATAAAACACCCTTTCTCTCCAAAGTATTATCTCGCCTATCTATGAATTGTGCAACAGCTTCTCTAATAAATAAATGACCCTTGCTGTCTGAATATGCTCCCAACCCTGTATCCATCTCCCCTTGAATATATTCTGCGTACTCAATAGCGGTCTCGGGACAATGACTTAAACTATTGCCCTTGTATATTTCAACTAATTCCGGATATTCAAGGATAGATAAAACCTGACGGTAAAAGCTTAGAGGTGGCTGTCCCAATGCCTGAGGATTACCAATATTACATGAAATAATCTTACGTCCTGTTTTTTTTAATTCTGCAGCTCTCTGAGGAATAGGTCCACGAACTGCATAGTCCATTTCCAAGATATTGGTATTAACGTAAAAAGTATTTTTCACGTTTAACAGGATGAAGTATTTAGAAGCTTAAAATCTTCGTTTTTTTGAAAATGGCTTTTTTCTCCCTCTGTTGCGATCATCATTTCTATGAGATCGTTTTGGAGGTTCTTTGTATCCTTCTGGTTTGGGAATCAGTGCCTTACGACTGAAATCAAGTCTTCCCTGATCATCAATTTTTATCAATTTAATCTTCATTGGATCACCCGACTTACATACATCTTCTACCTTTTCAACTCTTTTCCAATCCATCTCAGATATATGAACCAATCCCTCTCGACCAGGAGCATATTCTACAAATGCACCAAAAGTCATGAGACGGGTAACTGTACCATCAAACTCTTGTCCGACTTCTGGTTCAATTGCAATGGCTTTTACCAGTTCAAGGGCCTCATTGCATTTATCAATATTTATTCCCGAAATAGTTACCATCCCATCATCATCAACATTAATGTCACACTCTGTATCTTCGATGATTTTTTTTATATTTTTTCCACCTGGACCAATTAACTCACCAATTTTTTTAGGCTTTATCTGCAGAGATAAGATTCGTGGTGCATATTCCGAAATCTCATTAGGCTCAGAGATAGCTTCTTCCATTTTGCTTAAAATATGCTTACGGCCTTCGTGTGCCTGCTGGAGTGCTTTTTCCATGAGTTCAAATGAAATACCCTCAATTTTTAAGTCAAGCTGAATAGCTGTAATACCTTCTTGAGTTCCTGCTACTTTAAAGTCCATATCACCTAGGTGATCTTCCATTCCCAAGATATCGCTGAGTATAGCATGCCGTTCTCCATCAGTGATGAGTCCCATAGCAATACCTGCAACATGTCCCTTTATTGTAGCTCCCGCACTCATAAGAGCAATTGAGCCACCGCAAACTGAAGCCATGGATGAGGATCCATTAGACTCCATGATTTCAGAGACAATTCGAATAGTATAAGGAAAATCATCATAATGTGGTAGTATCGGCTTGATTGCCCGTTGCGCTAAATTACCATGTCCAATTTCGCGTCTACCTGTAAATCCAATTCTTCCAGTTTCACCAACACAATAGGGTGGAAAATTATAGTGAAGGTAAAAACTCTTCTTATAATCTTCGTCCATGTTGTCTATAATCTGTTCATCTCTTTTGGAACCCAATGTTGTGACAACCAGTGCTTGAGTTTCTCCTCTAGTAAAGAGTGCAGAGCCATGAGTTCTTTTCAAAATATCAGGTTCTATCGCAATAGGACGTATTTCAGTTGTCGCTCTACCATCACTACGATTTCCCGTTGAGAGAACTTGCTCTCTAAATTTTAACTTAAAGTGATCTTCAATTATAGAGTTAATTGCTTTCTCATCTTCTGGGAACTCTTCCTCCAGAGATTCTAAAACTGACTTGACCAAATTATCTTTTTCTCCGGCTCTCTCCTTTTTATCAATTATTTTAACTATATCATCAATCTTCTTATCCAATAATTTAGTTACGGCTTCATTTAAAGGTTCATTTTCATCGGGTAAAACGATTTGGTCTTTTTCAACAGATAATTCGCTAACTAGATCTTTTTGAAGATCAACCAATTTTTTAATTCCTAAATGAGCAAATTTTAGAGCATCTAAAATTTCTTTCTCGGATGCTTCATCTGCCTCTCCTTCAACCATTACAACCGTCTCTTCATTTCCAGAGACAATGAGGTCAAGATCACACTCCGATAGCTCTGTTCGTGTTGGATTCAAAATAAAGTCTCCGTTTTTTCTCCCCACTCTCACACTAGCAATTGGCCCATTCCACGGAATAGTCGAAAGAGATAGCGCTGCTGAAGCACCTACTCCCGCTAGTACATCTGCCATATTTTCGCCATCGCTTTGCAGAACGGTAATCATAACTTGAGTTTCGTTTTTAAACCCTTTTGGAAAGAGAGGCCGTATTGGTCTATCTGTCAGACGTGAAGTTAAAATTTCATGTTCAGATGGGCGAGCTTCTCTTTTAAAAAAACCGCCTGGGATTTTTCTTCCGGCATAATGTTTTTCTCTATATTCAACCTGAAGCGGAAAAAAGTTTATATCTTCCCGTGCCTCTTTTGCTGAGTTTACAGCAACATGAATCGTTGTTTCCCCATATGTTACTAATACGGAACCATTACTCTGGCGGGCAATTCTACCAGTTTCTATTATTAGTGTGCTTCCGCCAATTTGAATTGATTTTTCTATCATTTATTTTTTTTATCCTCTAATCTTTAATTCTTTTATTACAGTTGTGTATCTCTCAGGGTTCGTCCTTCGCAGATATTTCAAATGTTTTTTTCTTTTAGAAACAAGCTTAACTAATCCATGTCTGGAGTGGTTATCCTTTTTATGTATTTTAAGGTGATCAGTTAGATCTCGAATCCTTTGTGTCATTAAGGCTATTTGGACCTGTGAAGACCCGGTATCTTTCTCATCTTTTCCTATTTGTTTTACTATCTCTGATTTCTTTTCTGTAGTTAATGTCATACAAACTCCTAATAATATTTACTTTCTAACATAAGACATTGTGTTTTATCTTCATTTAATTGGTTTATTAAATCAATTCTGGATTCAAATTTAATTTCGTCACGAATCCTCTCTAAAAATTCAATCCGTATATTTTGTGAATATAAATTAATATTGTGAAAATCGA
The DNA here is from genome assembly GCA_002346675.1 of Fidelibacterota bacterium UBA2986. GTDB lineage: Bacteria > Fidelibacterota > Marinisomatia > Marinisomatales > AB-629-J13 > AB-629-J13. The sequence goes on along the minus strand of DEAI01000026.1, from coordinate 98,190 downwards.
AAAAGTGAACTTCCATCACAAATTCTCCTTCATCAAACGTAGGACGTATGCCTAAGTTACACATACCATACAATTGCTTCCCAATAACTCTTCCTCTGGTAAAATATACTCCTTCCTTAGGCAATAACTGATTGGAATCTAAGGGAATAAAATTTGCGGTTGGAAAAGATAAATCTTGACCACGTCCTGCTCCCCTCACTACCTGGGCATTAAAACCATAGACCCATCCAAGCTCAAAATTTGCACGTCTGACATATCCATCACGTATTTGTTCACGAATTCTTGTGCTAGAAATAACAGAGCCCTCATCCGAGACTCCATCAACAATCTCCACATTGATCCCAAAATTCTCACCAAATTTTTTAACAAACAATGGAGTTCCTTTTCTTTTAAATCCAAAATGGTGGTCATAACCTATAATCAAATCTTGTGGATGAAAGTTATCTCTAATTACTTTTTCTAAAAATATTTCTGGGGATATTTTGGAAAACTCAGAAGTAAATTTAACTACTAAGGTGGCATCTACTCCCAAATTTTTCAGCATGGATAATTTATTTTCCAGGTCTAGAATGATAGGTAGTTTGGAGTTGCTATTTTTTAGAATATGTCTAGGGTGAGGATCAAACGTAACAACAATAGATTTAATTTGCTTCCCCTTTGCCATATTAACTGTACGGTTTATGATTTCCTGATGCCCTCGATGTATGCCATCAAAGCTTCCTATTGTTAAGACCGTTGCACTATGGGTCGGAATATTGTTTATATCTCTATAGATTTCCATTTAATTTCTAATTCAGAAATATGTTTCGATTGCTCGCAGGAAAATTCTCCAATCGCTGTTCGAATCAATTTCTTTAGATATCCCACTGTATTTAGCAAGTTAGCTATATCGCTACCTAACACACGGATATATGTACCCTTTGAACAGGATACAGAAAATCGAATTGTATCTTTATCAAAATCTAATAAATCTAGTGAATTGATATGTATTGGGACAGGTTTATGAACAACCTTTTTCCCTTGGCGAGCTAATTTATATGATCTTACACCGTTAACTTTCTTTGCTGAAAATTGTGGTGGAGTTTGAATTGAGCTGCCTATCAATTTTCTAAAAACATTGGTTATATCATTTTTATTCAGATTTGGAATTGATTTTTTTTGGATGATTTTACCGGTGTGGTCTAGAGTGTCGGTTGATGCTCCTAGGACCAATACCGCTTCATAGGATTTATCCATTGCAGTAATAGAAGTAAGGGATTTTGTATCTTTATTAGTACCAATTATTAAAACTCCTTCTGCAAATGGATCAAGAGTTCCCCCATGTCCCACTTTTTTACTACCTGAAATATATTTTATTTTTCGAACCACATCTGTTGAAGTCCAACCCTGAGGCTTATATACATTAAGAATCATTATCTTTAGGTATATTTATAGATTGAATCATTTGATTCATTTTTTCTGAATAATTCAGTGATTCATCATAAATAAAACGTAAATCAGGAATATGCTTTATTCTTATAGCTGGTCCTAAATATCTTTTAAAAGCTTTTACAAAAGCATTAATTTCTTTTTCCAATGTTTGAATTTCTCGGGTTGGGTTTAAAACGCTAAAAAATACTTTTGCTGATTTAAAATCTGGAGCTAGGTCTACTCCTGTAAATGTAACAAACCCTAGATGACTTAAGTTAATATATCGGGTAGCAGTGTCTGTAATAATCTCAAGAATTTGCTCTCCAACCCTGTCCGTTCTTTTATAGGGTCGCTGTGGTTTCAAGTGATTTCAAGCTTCCTCTTGATTTCTTTTACTTCAAACACTTCTATTATATCTCCCTCCTCATACTTAAAAGCATCAGAGAGACCAATTCCGCATTCAAGTCCTTCCTTTACCTCTTTAACATCCTCTTGAAATCTCTTTAAAGATGAAATATCACAGTTATCAATAATAATTTCATCATTACGAATTAATCTAGCTTTGTCATTTCGCTTGATAATACCTTCCGAAACTTTTGAACCCGCAATAAAACCAAGCTTGGGAATCTTAAACTGAGCTTGGACTAGTGCTTTGCCTGTAATTTTTTCTTTCAATTCTGGTTCAAGCAACCCTTCCAGAGCCATTTTTACTTCTTCCACAGCATCATATATAATTGAGTAAGTTCGAATATCAACTCCAGTTTGTTTCCCCTGCAGTTTTGCGTTGGAAGATACCTGCACATTAAAACCAATGATAACGGCACTAGAAGCCTCAGCCAGCAACACATCAGATTCAGTGACCATACCAACGGCCTGATGAATAACCTTCACCTGCACTTCATCTGTCATAATTTTTCCTAATGTTTCTGACAGAGCTTCTACACTTCCATCTACGTCTCCCTTAATTATAAGGGGTAAAGATTTTATATTCCCTTCTTTAATTAATGAAGACATTTCATCTAGTGTATGAGTGGTAATTTTACGAAGATCGATTTCTCTCCTTATTCTTTGACGGTCAGATGACATTCTTTTCAGATCTTTTTCACTTTTAACTACAGCAATTATATCCGACACCTGTGGGACCTGATCAAACCCTAACACTTGCACAGCATCTGAAGGGAATGCCTCTTTAATTCGCTGTCCTCTTTCATTCATTATTGCACGTATTTTACCTGAATAGTCATTACATAAAAATGGATCACCCACTCTAATAGTTCCTTTTCTAATAAGAACTGTCGCCATGGGACCGTGTCCTTTATCTAATCTAGAATCAATAACTGTCCCTCTACCCAAAGTTTCAAAATTTGATTTGAGCTCTAGCATTTCTGACTCTAAAAGAATACTACTAATTATATCTTCAATCCCTTCTCCAGTTTTTGCAGAGACTGGAACACTTTGAATATTTCCACCCCAATCTTCTACCAACACTCCATTATCAGACAACTCTCTTTTTACCTTATCTATATCCGAACCTGGTTTATCAACTTTATTTATAGCTACAATAATTGGAACATTTGCGGAACGAGCGTGATTAATTGCTTCAATAGTTTGGGGCATAACCGCATCATCAGCTGCTACCACAAGTATAACAAGGTCAGTTACCTGTGCACCTCGTGCTCTCATTGCTGTAAAGGCTTCATGACCTGGAGTATCTAAAAAAGTAATATATTTTCCTTCTTCTAATTCGACTTTATATGCACCAATATGTTGGGTAATTCCTCCTGACTCACCTGCCACAATATTGGTTTTTCTTATATAATCGAGTAATGAAGTTTTTCCATGGTCCACATGTCCCATAATTGTCACAACAGGTGCTCTGCTCTTGGCATTTTGTAAATCATCTTTAGTATCTTCTATTGAAAACATTTCATCGCTGATATCACTAATTTTTTCTGCTGTATATCCATAATCTTCAGCAAGCAACTCAATTACATCCCACTCCAAACGCTGATTCATAGTTGCCAACACCCCCATTCCAATACATTTTTGTATTATTTCACTTGGGGAAGATTTTAATAATTTTGCTATTTCATCCACATTTGAAAATTCTCGAATTTCTAGTTTATTTAGTGTCACATCCTGGATTTCTTGACTATCAAAATCTTTTTCCTTTCTGTAAACTTTTTTCTTAGACCTTCCCCCCATTTCGGCCAATGTTTTTTTAACCATTTCTTTAACATTCTTTGGTGCTTCTTCCGGATTTTTTACAACTTTTTCTCTGGATTGTTTTTTCCGACTTAACTGTCCTATTTCTGATTCAATATCCGCAATCTCAATTTTGCGCATTTTCCGCTTTTTATTCTTTGAAGTTTTGGTTTTTATATTTTCTTCTTTTTTCTTATCCTGCTCCGATATCTTTCTTTTTTCTAAATCTTCTTTTTCTTTGCTCTCAGCTTCCTTTTTTTTCCTTGCATTCTCACTTGATCTTATTCTTTCCTGTTCTTTTTGTTCTAAGGACCTTTGGTCCTGAAGGGACAATAGCTTAAGCTTACTCTTTTCCTTCTGTTTTTGGCGAACCTTTGTATCATGTATTTCCTTTCGAACTTGTTCCTTTCTAAATCTGTCAACTGTCTCCTTATCTTTGGAAAATTCATTAAGTATAAGTTGACGAAGCTGATCATCAATTGTATCCATAAGACCAACTTTAACACCTTTTGTTTCAAGGAATGCAATAATTCCTTTATGTGAAATATTTAATTCTTTTGCTATTTGAAAAATTCTCATTTTAAATGATACTTCTAAGCTTTAGACTCATCTTTAACTAAAATTTCATCAGATACTTGTGATAACTCTTGAGAATCTACTGACTCTTCATTCAAATCATCTTTAGATAAAAAATTCTGGATAGCGCTATATAACATTTCTAGAGATTCAGGCTTAATTCCATTAGGACCAGTGATTAATTCTTCATCAGCAGATAACACTTCAGATACATTATTTATACCAATATTTTCAAGTTTATCAACAATCTCGGAGACAAGGTCAGGGAGATCACTGATTAAGGTATTCTGCTCTTTTTGTTGCTTTTCATACTCAGTTTTTCCGAAAGCATCAATTCTAAAATTTACCAATCTACTTGCTAAGTTAATATTTACACCACCCCTTCCTATTGCTGCATCCAATTCATCATCATTAAAAATCGCAACACAATATTTTCTGTCATCATCAATATATAGGTCAATAGGCTTTGCAGGTGCAAGGGCCCTAGATATTAAAATTTCGGACCGTATACTATAAGGTATAATATCTACTTTTTCATTATTTAGTTCTCTTACCACTGCTTGTATCCTACTTCCACGCATCCCAACACATGCTCCTACAGGATCAACCCTTTTATCATGCGAATTAACTATAATTTTTGCCCTTTCACCAGGGTGTCTTGCAATAGCACTAATTTCAACAAGCCCTTCTTCTATCTCCGGGACTTCCATCTCAAATAATTTATAGAGGAAATGATTATCACTTCTGGAGACAATGATCTCAGGACCCTTTGCCTTCACCTCCACCGATTTTACTACAGCGCGAATTGTGTCGCCCCGTCTATGAAACTCCGATGGAATTTGCTCAGCTTTTGGAAGCTTTAGTTCAGCTCTCTCAATATTAATGAAAATGGCTTCCCTTAAATTTTGATGAACGGTACCAATAACTATTTCACCAACCTTTTTTTCATAATCTTCATAAATTCCCTGTCTTTCAACATCCCTCAATCTTTGAGCAAAGAAATTTTTAGCATGTGTAATCATTCGTCTTCCGAAAAAAGTAGGGTCGATAACTTCGACAAATGGATCTCCAACTTTCAAATCTTTCATATTGGAATCTTTTGCTACAACATCCTTATGAGTTATTTCAAGAATAGGAGTCTCAACAACATCTACAATTATCTTTTCAGCATAAATTTCGATTTCTCCCTTATCCACATTTACAATTACACTGCAATTAGAAGAATCTCCATATTGTTTTTCGATAATATACAAAAATAACTGCTCAATAATGGTTCCTAACTCTGAACGTTCCACATTGTTATTCCGTGCCAATTCAGAAAATATTTCAATTAATTCTCTATTGATCAAAATTCCTCCAAAATATTTTAAAAAGAAACCTGCACAGTCGCCTTACGAATTTCTTCAAATGAATAAAATGTAATATCATGTCCATTAGAGTTTAAATGGATGCCCTCATCTTTCACATCGCTTAAAATTCCTATCACTTTTTGATTCGAACCCCCATACAGAAATAACTTTAACTTCCGACCTATATTTTTCTTATACTGATAACTGAGCTCCAAAGGTGCAGAAACCCCTGGAGTGGATACTTCAATTTTAATTCCATCAGGATACAAGGAACGTATTTCTTCTGAACTACGAATTTTCTTTACTATCTCTGCAGTCTCATTCAACAAAATATCTCGTTCAGCATCTATAATTACTCGTAATGTATTTTGTCGCATAGTTTCAACCACACGTACGATAAATACATCCTCACCCAAAAGGGAATCTATTATATTTTCTAAAGTCACCATTCCAATAGACAAGAAAAGTGGGCTTTTTGCCCACTTTTCAGCGATGAATCTACCCCTTTTTTTTAATAAAACAAGAGCTTTACATTTGTAAATAACTAATATAAAACTTTTACATTATAAAGAATTAATAATTTTATATTTTCTCTAGTTTTTAAGCGTTAAGATTTCATTCTACCTGCTAGTTCTTCTGCCTTGTTTTTTATCGCTGATGATAGATCCTTTGACTCTAACACAGATGTAATAATTTGTTCAGCTTCATCTTTCTTATCTTGGCTCAAATAAAACTCTGCTAAATTTAATTTATACAATTCAGTTGTATTATTAACAGAACCGTATTTAACTGACTTTTTAAAATAGGAATGTGCATCATCAATTTCATTTTCATCTAATGAAATATTTGCTAATAAATTATACGCATTTGGTAGTAGGATATCAATGGAACTCTTTTTTACAAATTGTTTTAGGTATGATTTTGCAGATTCTTTTTCTCCAGAATCATAGTCCATAACTCCCAGCCAATAAAGTGCAGATTTACCATTTTGTGTCCCCTTATATTCATCTGCAAGAGATTCAAAGTGCAATTGGGCATTATCAATATCACCTGTTTGCCAGGCAACCAGTGCCTTTGTCATTAAACTACTAGAATCTTTCTTAGTTCTTTCTTTTTGATTATTCCAAATAAACAAAAGTAAAACACATGCAACTGTTCCAATTCCTAATCTAGTAAGTAATTTTTGCTTTTTCTGAAAAAATCCATATGTAGTAGCAACTCTCTCTAATACAGGATCTTTTTTGATTTCTTTTTTCGTAATTTTTTTTCTTGGTTTTAACATTATTTATCCTTTTTCTCTAATTGTACCCTTGACAGGAATCGAACCTGTATCTAATCCTTAGGAGGGACTTGTTCTATCCGTTGAACTACAAGGGCAATCATTAAAATTATGCACATTTTTATACCTTTTCAAATCAGGAAAGCAAATTATTCTTCAATTAACTCTCTTAACATTAATTCCTCAATAGCAATTTTAGGATTCTTATTTTTGAAAAGAATATTATAAACAGCATGAGAAATTGGCATTGGGACAGTATAATTTTTACTTAATCTATATACCGATTCAGTAGTCTTTACACCTTCAGCGACCATAGTCATACCATCAAGAACAGATTCTAATTTATTCCCCAGACCGATTTCTTCACCAACAAATCTATTGCGACTATATTTACTATAACATGTGACCATTAAATCTCCGATTCCACTTAAACCTGAAAAAGTTTTATTTAAACCACCCATTGCTCTGCCTAATCTCGCAATTTCAGCTAACCCTCTTGTTACAAGAGCAGCTTTTGTGTTATCAGCATATCCGATTCCTTCAACTATACCAGACGCAATTGCAATAACATTTTTCAATGACCCTCCCAATTCAACCCCCCTTATATCATCATTAACATAGACTCTCAGTTTTTCATTTGAAAAGAGCTTTTGGATTTTTGCTGAAATCTTAAAATTAGAGGATGCCGCAACCAATGCTGTCGGATATCCTTTAATCACTTCTTCTGCATGGCTTGGACCAGACAGAGTTACTATATTGATGGATTTATTTCCTATAACATCTTTAATAACTTCACTTGCTGTCATTAAAGTGTCAGTTTCAATGCCCTTTGCAACATTCACAATTATTGACGTTTCATTCATATATTTTTTGCAAGATTTAATAATCGTTCTAATTGCTTGTGATGGAGTGGATAAGATAATTATTTCAGCTTTATGCACAGCTTCCTCAATACTTGATGTAAACTGTACATTTTTTGGAAATTTTAAGGAAGGTAAAAGATAATGAGAATTATTTAGAGCGAGAGAATCAATAATTTTCTGATTTCGATGCCAGATCGTGATTGGTACACCTTGCTTTGATAATACAAGTCCCAAAGCTCCTCCCCAAGACCCGCACCCTAAAAAGGATATTTTCTTCAAGTTCAATCTTTATATATTGACTCTATAATATCAGACCAATTCTTATTAATCTGTTTCCGTCTTATCTTTAAAGTAGGAGTCAATTCACCGGTATCAATTGAAAAGTCACGGGGAAGAATTGAGAATAATTTGATTTGCTCAGGATTTGAAAACTGTTGGTTAAGTTTATCAACCGACCGTTTGATTTCTAATTTAATTTCTTCATTTTCGGTAAAATCTGATAATGAGTGACCGTGTTCTTCTAATTGCTCCAATTGCTTTAATGGATCTTTTGAAATATTTTGAGTTTCAATACCAACTTTATCCCGTAGTATAGCGCTAACATCCAGAGTAAATAATGCTGTACAATAATTCCGCGCATCTCCCACAAGAAAGCATTGAGAAATTATAGGTATTGACTTCATAGTCTCTTCAATAACAAGTGGAGCAATATTTTTTCCTCCAGAAGAAACATAGATTTCCTTTTTTCTACCAATAACAGACAGATATCCATCAGAGTCCATTTTCCCCACGTCACCGGTGTGTAGCCATCCATTTTTTATTGTTTCACGTGTTGCCTCCTCATTTTTGTAGTACCCTTTCATAACAAAGGGACCTTTCAAGAGGATCTCACCATCATCCGAAAGTTTTAGATTTGTATCCGGTAATGATTTACCCACAGTTCCAATTTTATTTTGGCCCTGATAATTAACTGTTGCAACCGCAGTATTTTCAGTCATACCATATCCTTCAAATATAGGTATATCTAAAAATTGAAATAGTTTTAGGATAGCTGGATTTATAGGTGCAGCACCTGTTGCAGCATACCGGAGATTTGTAAATCCGACTGCTTCTTTCATTTTTTTCTTTAAGACTTCGGAAAGGAACGGAATCTTTAATCCAACTTTTAGTATTGCTTTACTTTCAATTGCTGACGTCAAATTTGAATATATTTTTTCATAGATTCTAGGTACACCAATAAATAAATGTGGTTTTATTTCCTTAGCATAATCAACAACCGCTAAAGGACTATCAGCAATATACATGTGAAGTGCATCTTTTATCCATACATGATTATCAACAAGTTGTCCAAACACATGTGCAAGAGGTAGCCATGAGACATATCGTTCCCCCTGTTTTAAATTTAAAAAATGATTCGTGTGAGAGAGTTCAAATTTCCAATTATTATATGTAAGCTCTACTCCTTTTGGATTTCCTGTGGTTCCTGATGTATAGATCAAGGAAGATGTGTCATCAATATTGATTGACCTATTTCGCTCCTTTAAAACTGAATCATTGACAGAAGAACCTTTTGTGATAAACTCTTTCCATGTTATCATTTTTTTATGGTTTAATGTTTCTATACCATTCATTAAGACAACTAATTCAACTTTATCCTGGTCATCTAGAATTTTATTTAAACGGTGAATAGGCATTTTATCAATTTCATCATTATCGTTTGGATTATTACCAACGAAGATAATTTTAGAGTCTGAATTACTGACGATCCATTCTACTTCAGCAGATGAACACGTATGATATATTCCCACTGCTACACTATTAATAAATTGCGTGGCCGCATAACATGAATACCACTCTGGTCTATTATAGCTGTAAATACTTATTTTTTCTCCAATTTCAACTTTATATGCAATCAGTGATTTTGCGATTTGCTGTACATTTTGGTAAAAATTATTCCAAGTTTCCGTTGTCCAATTACCATTTTTATCTTTAACTGATAATGCAGCTTCATTTCCATATTTTTCAACATTATGTAGTAAATATTTTGGTGTGATCATATGCTACTCCTATTAAAGTCTAACATAATAAATTCATTATAATTATCTATAAATGATATATATAGAATTTCTATTAAAGAGAATATATTTTAGTTTTAATCGAATAATTTGGCTCTCATTATGAAATAGTTTTTGCATTATTTTAAATTATAAATTCAAAGTTTTGCTTTCTTAGCATTGCTCTGGTAATTTCTGGCATCTATTTTTACAAAAAGATGCCGGGGTGGTGGAATTGGTAGACACGCTGGTCTCAAACACCAGTGGGAGCAATCCCGTGTCGGTTCGACTCCGACCCTCGGCACATCTAGGATTTAACGATAAGAACAATTTTTTCATTTCATATTTTAACCATGCTTTTAATCTCAAGTATTACATAAACTAATAACTATAAAAAATGTGTAAAATAAAATACTTGTTTTGTTTTATATAAACTGTTACTTTATCTACCGATGGTACCTCCTATGTATCATTGGTATGTGGAAGGGGTAGAGCTTCACTTTGCACAAATGGCATTGTGAGGTCTGCCCCTAATTTTTTATATATAAATATTTTATTTCAATTAGATTTTAATAAATCTAATCTTTCTCTTTCTCATTTGCCTTTGCTTTTGCTGTTTGAATAATATCCAGGCTTTCTATTTCTTTTAAACTAGTTTGAAGTGTAGAAATAGATTGCTCAAGATCTGAAAATCTTCTACTAACTCTACGCCTCTGACTATCAAATCCTTCTTCTATGTCTCTAATGTTTTGTTCAACAGATACAAAATGTTTTTCAACATCACGTGATAACTCGTTCAAATTATAGGCTACATCATCAATAAGACTGCCTAGAGAATCTGATACAAATAAAATCATTTCATTATTAGCTATAATATCTTTCTGGGCTTTACGTACATGTTTACCTCTTCCGATAAATTGGAGATCAAGAGTTTTTAAATCTTTTCTGAATTCGTTGTTTACTTGATCTACGTGAGTGAACTGTTCATCTTCCATTTGATTCATTCTTTCTGTTATTTCGGTGTATGTATACCAAATAAAGCAACCACCTGCAGTCAACCCTACCATTACTAATAAAAATATCTTATCCTTTAAGTTCATTTATTCCTCTCAGTTTAATTATATACTATAATTTGCGCAGAAATTGAACAGATTGCTACCTATAAAACAGCAACCTAGTTTATCTGAATGTACTTCAAAATCAAGATTCGAAGTTACACAGCAAATTAATTAAAAATCTGAAATATTGTTGAAAGTATTAATTTCTATTTTAAAATTTTACCTATCCGTTTCATTCTTTCAAGTGTAAATAGATTACCCCATTCTAGTGGGTTTAACAAAGAAGATGCAAAGCCTTTCCAACTTGACAAATCAACGCTAAAATAGGCAAAAAGTGCTTCCCCTAAAATATAGTCAAAAGGGATAAACCCCCAAAATCGTGAGTCCAAACTGTCATCTCTGTTATCTCCCATCGCCCAATAATAATCCTGTTTAACAGTATAGGATTTGAATTCTGTTAGAGGTTTTTCATTAATATATAAAAATTGAAAATCAGAATCCTTAATTGACCACGACCATGGATTAATAAACTTTCCATGTGGAAAATAATCTGAAAATATTTCGCGGCTCCCTTTTCTACGAAATACATCATTAGGGTCAATCAAGGTAAATTGAAAAATTTTATCTCTTGACTTTAAATAAGCACTGTGTCCATCTGAAAGTATAATTGGCAACAAATAACGCCAATCAGTTGAATCATTGATAGTAAATGTATCCCCTTTTTTAGGAACTCTTACCGATTTTAAAAAATCTTTATTTCCAAGTTCTGGAAGAAACAACTCTCTTTGATTATATTCAGAAGGTAACTTTTGTGAAATAAATTTTCCGTTATCTGGAAACGGATATTCCTCTCCGTCTATAAATACTTTTCTATCATTAATTTTTATTTCCTCGCCTGGTAGTGCTATACAACGTTTTACATATTTATATATAGGATCTCTAGGATATTTAAATATGATTATATCTCCCCTGTCAGGCTTTTTGAAGCTTGGAAAACGAAAATGGGGAATATCAATTCCTTTATCCGTATATGGAACTCCAATCCAATCTGGGGTTCTCATTCCATAATTAAATCGGCTTCCCAAAAGAAAGTCACCTGTCATAATTGTATTTTCCATACTTCCTGTTGGGACAATATAGGCTTCTACTATTGTTACCTTTAAAAGGAAAATTATAAGAACCAGAGTCACAAGAGACTTTATTTCTGATAAAGTTTTGATTATTATAGAATTCATATCTGAATTAATTGATGAAAATTACTAAATATTTCAATTCAAAGAGAGCCCTTTAATCCAATTAAATTTATGATCTCCCTTCAGCAGAGTGACTAAAATATAATCCAATCTTACTTCAGTAGAAATGGAATATTTTTTAATATAAAATTGGATAGAATCATATAACTGTTTTATTTCGTTTTTATCTATTTGATCTTCCAATATGGTTGAATAAGAATCTATCGATGTCCTGACCTCGAAAAATAACATAGTATCATTTTTTTTAGCAATTATGTCAATTTTATCATATGGAGAGCAATCTTGATTCATTGCCACTACTCTGCAATCAGATTTTATTAGATGAAGCGCTGCTAATTTTTCTCCTAACCATCCTATTTTGTTATGTTTTATATACCATTGAATAGATGGAAGGTTTCGCTTTACAGGAGAAAATGATTTCCTATGAACTGGTGAAGACTTCCACTCTTTCAAAGCTTCTAAGTGAAGTTTAGTTCCATATCCCTTGTGTTGTTTAAAACCATATTCAGGTAAAATAGTATCTAATTCAATCATATAGTTATCCCGGGTGACTTTTGCAATTATTGAAGCTGCTTGGATAGAAGGGACAAATGAATCTCCATTAATTATTCCTTCATTTGGAATGATTTGATTAGGGAGTGAGCTACCGTCAATTAAGGCCTTTTCAGGTTTTATCTTACAATTTCCGATAGCTCTCTGCATAGATTTATAGGTAGCTTGCAAAATATTTGATTTATCAATTTCACTTTCTGTTTCAAATCCGACACCGATAGAAATAGCCTGTTTTTGAATTAAATCAAACAGCTCTAATCGTCTTTTTGGGGATAATAGTTTAGAATCATTGAGCCCACCAAGGGAATAACTTTCTGGAAGAATGACAGCTGAGGATACAACGGGGCCTGCTAATGATCCTCTACCTGCTTCGTCAATACCTGCAGTTAATGCCATTGTTTAATTGAATATCTATTTTCTTTAATTTTCAACCACAATCCAACTAGTGTACTAGTTCTCTTATTTTAATTATCTAATTTATTCTTCTAAGCAATTGGTGACTTCACTTGGTGGATGGTTAATTCTGTATTAATTTCTTAATATAAATTAGAAACATTCTAATTTGAACCCCAAAAAAAAATAGACTAAATATCTCACTTCACTAAATAGAGGAATTATTATGCAGCGATCAACAACAGGATTTATTATTTTCGGGATTATTTTATTATTTTTATTTGTATTTGGAGTATCATTTTTTGAAGGAATATGGAGTTTCCCTTCATTCAGCCCGATTCCATTAATGGTTATCGCGCTTCTAGGAACAGGTATATTTGTTTCCTTCTGGCTTGGTTTTCCTCAAATTAAGTATTTAAAACATGGACTTGAGGTTACTGCGGGAAAGTATGACAATCCAGATGATGAGGGCGATTTAAACCATTTTCGTGCATTAACAACTGCTCTATCTGCAACTGTAGGAATAGGAAACATAGCAGGGGTTGCTACAGCACTCTATTATGGAGGTCCCGGTGCTCTATTTTGGATGTGGGTGACTGCATTTTTTGGAACTACACTAAAATATGCAGAGTGTTCTTTGTCACTTAAATACAGGGAAATTAATCAGGACGGTTTTACAGCAGGTGGACCAATGTATACAATTGAAAATGGACTGGGGGTAAGTTGGAGATGGCTGGCTGGCGCATTTGCTGCATTTGCTATTATCTGCTCATTTGCAACTGGAAATGCAATACAATCATTCACAGTATCTGACCAATTATATTCTGAAATAAGTCAATTAGTAGGTCCTGAACATTTCCTTACATTTAAACATGAATTATGGACAGGTTTTTCAGTCTCGATTAACCAGATTGTCACGGGTTTAATTTTAGCGGGTCTCGTATCACTGGTTATCCTTGGCGGTATACAAAGGATTGGACTTGTAACTGGCTACCTTGCTCCAATCATGGCAGTTATTTATGTTACGGGAGCTGTGCTAGTTCTACTCTATAATTTTGATAAAATCACATATAGTATAGGTCTCATATTTACGATGGCTTTTAATCCACCTGCTACCATCGCAGGAACAGGTGGAGGGATTCTAATGACAATGCTTTGGGGAATTAAAAGAGGTCTCTATTCAAACGAGGCAGGCCAAGGCAGTGCTGCAATCGCTCATTCAACAGCTAAAACAAAATTTCCTATTCGAGAAGGATCTGTTGCCATGTTGGGACCTTTTATTGATACAATACTAATTTGCACATTGACGGGTCTTGTGATTATTTCAACAGGTGCATGGCAACATACAGAGTTTTATGTAAAGATGACAGCGCAATCAGTTGAAGAACTAAATCAGGCTGTAGAACTGGGAATCTATAATGGTAAAGAACTTCTGAACAGCAGCAGATTGACCTCATTTGCGTTTAAACAAGGATTGAGCTGGATTTTTGGATTTGGTGATAAGATTGTCACTCTTTCAGTATTATTATTTGCACTTTCTACTGCAATCAGTTGGTCATTTTATGGTGATAGGTCAGCTGAATATTTATTCGGGAATAGAGCTGTTACACCCTATCGTTGGATTTATGTTTTATTTGTATTCCTGGGTGGCATTGCAAGCCTAGAAGCTGTTTGGGCATTTGGGGATGCTGCTTTGGGATTTATGACATTTCCTAATTTAATATCAATCATTCTCTTATCTGTATCTCTGAAAAAAATGACAAAAGAATATTTTGCTGTGGAACACAAACCGTATAAATAACAGAAGACTTTATTGATCTTATATAATCAGATTTTTGATGTTGCAATGCATGCAGCAAAATCTTCTGCTCAAATAATACTAAAAGCATTATCCAAACCAAAGGATATAAAATATAAGGGTAAATATGATCTGGTTACAAAAACTGATCATGAATCCGAATTGAATATAAAATCAATTATTTATAAAAATTTTCCTGACCACAAAATTCTTAGTGAAGAAACGGGAAGAAGTGAATCAGATTCACCATATTTATGGGTTGTTGACCCATTGGATGGGACAACTAACTTTGTTCACAACTATCCTTCTTTTGCAGTATCCATCGGTGTTTTTTATGAATTTAAACCAATCGTAGGTGTAGTAGTAGAGCTACCTGAAAATAATTTGTATTATGCCATATTAAATGAGGGAGCTTTTTGTAATGATATAGCTATTAAAGTTTCAAAAACATTCCTGCTATCTTCATCTCTTATGGTTACCGGCTTCGGCTATAATCATGGAGACCTTTGGAAGACAAATATGCACTTATTTAAACATTTTACTGATATTACTCAAGGAGTTAGAAGACTGGGAGCAGCTTCAGTTGATTTATGTCATACTGCTTGCGGAAAAGTGGATGGATTTTGGGAGTTTGACCTTCAGCCTTGGGATACAGCAGCTGGACTGTTAATTGTAACTGAAGCAGGAGGGGAAATATCAAAAATAGATGGAAAACCTTTTTCGATTTTTAATAACCAAATTCTTGCTTCGAATTCTAACCTTCATTCAAAAATAGTTAATGAAATTGAAAGGAGTACCTTAGAATTTAACAGTTAGTGATTTAATAGTTTTATCTCCCAAACCCAATTTAAAATTATCATCGTTCTCTATTTTTCCTACTCCTTCCGGAGTGCCAGTGAAAATCAAATCACCACATACAAGCGGAATTCTATTGGATATATATGCTATAATATCTTCAACTGAAAAAATCATGTCTTTCATATTTCCTGTTTGAACTTTATTTCCATTTTTTTCTAGCCAAAATTTGCTGTTCCAGCTTGGATTTTTCCAATCTGATATGGCACTGACTATAGCAGAGTTTTTAAAATTTTTTGATAAAAACCAGGGAAGCTGTTTTGATTTCAACTGATTTTGTAATGGTCTATCAGTCAAGTCTAGACCTAAAGCAAACCCTTCGATGTATTTCGTTGCATTTTCAGGCTTGATTCTATATCCTGAAGATTTAATAAAAACTACAACCTCTAATTCATAGTGGATGAAAGTTCCTTCTGTTAGCACTATTTCGTCAGCATTAGTTAATGAAGAAACAGATTTTTGAAAAATTATAGGCTCTTTTGAAATAGGATTATCTAACTCTTTTGCATGAGAAATATAATTTCTTCCCACACAATAAATATTTCGAACGGGGATTTCCTCCCCTAATAGATTTGCTATTGTAATATAATTATCAATCATAAATATCTTTTAGCTCTTTTGTAGAAATATCAATTAGTTCATTGAATCTAAACTTTCCATCATTTGTTACTCTGCCAATAGTGGTACATGGAACACCAATGTTCATACAAATTCGTTCAAATTCCATAATATCTTCTTCTTGAAGAGATATAACAACCAAACCATGAGTTTCGCCAAAAAGCAATTCCTCTGATTTCAGTTTTCGAGATAAATTAATTCTCGCACCCATTTCCGAAGAGCCAAATATTAAATTTGAAATAAGTGCAGCTGAAAGCCCTCCTCTTCCAACATTTGTTGCGGTTTGGATAAGATGATTTTTGATACCCAATTCTAAAACTTCACCCAATTTGGATTCCATATTTAAATCTATCTGCACAGTTGAACTATCCACGTATTTGGGAAAACATTTTTGAAATACTGATCCTGTCAGCTCCCCCCTGTGGCTCCCTAATATAGATATAAATTGATCAGCTTGCTTGAATCCACTTGCAGGAAAGATGCTCTTTTCTGAAAGGTTGCCAACCATATAAATATTTTGGGAGATCTGACTAGAGGAAAAATTTATGTTTTTATATATTGATTGGAGATTAAAATGTCTAATCGCAATTTCCTGGCTTTGGATGAGTGTTACACTATCTCTAATTTCCTTTGAGTCAGCTGAAAAATAATTTTGAATTAATATTCCATATGGTTTCAATCCTTTACATCGTAAATTTCTCACTGCATTTGAAATAGCAATTTTTCCAGCAGAACTTGGATCAATCAATGCAAATTGATCATACTCCGAAAATCCTAATATCCATGTTCTATCGTTATATTCATCCTTGAAGTTGATTGATTGTTTTAGTTTTAATTTCTCAATTGAATTGTTTTTATGGTTAAAAGATATTTTAATATTTCGGTTTAATTCTTTAATTACTGTTATTAATTTTTTATTGTAAAATTTTTCTTTTTTAATATCTATCTTATCATTGATTTTATTCTTTTTCTCCTCTTTGCTCAAGATAGTATTTTGAGTTTGCCAGAGAAAAGAAAAAATATTTTTTGGAAGAGATAATTTCTGTGAATCTCTGATATACAGTGAAAGATTATCTTGAGTATTTAAATTTCCTAATTTTGAAACTGAGAATTGAGCTGGTTTAAACATTTTTATTTTTTTATATATTCCTTTATTTCCAAATATAATTACAGCAAATTTACTTAATTGGAATAGTATATCATTAATTTCAGATTTATTTTTTAAGTGAAAATCAATCCCTATATTATTATCCATTATCTCTGTAAGAATTGAAAAAACAAGTGGGTATTTCGATTGAGTTGGAAGAATAAAATAATTGGAATTCATTTTTATCTTCTGAATAAGTCGAAATATATCTTTGATGTTTTTTGTTTTTGAAGTGGATTTATTTTTAATGATATAAATTGAACTATCAGATGATATAGAATTATTTGATATTGCCATATTTTCTTTTGAAGCTAGTGAAAAAAGAAAACCATTTTCATTTGAATTAGAAAAATTTTGGTTGGTTACAATAGAAACATTCTGAATATTTATCAAGTTATTCCATTTGTCCAATATTTTCTTTATTTTAGAAATAGAATCTTTCTTTTGCGTGTGAATTCCTATACAAAATATTTTTCTATTGAGAATTTCATTTCTTAATAATAATTCTATAATCTGAGTTTCATCTATAGCAGATATATCCCAATATAATCCAATATTTTTATCAATTATTTGGCCTTTTAGAGCTTTTTTAAATGGGATATTAGGATAAAAGTCAATAAAATATCTTCTGTCTAGAAGGGGTTTTAAAGTTGAGCCAATAAATCTCAGCTCTCTCTCATTTGGTGCCCTTTCTAAAATTGATTTAATTACAGATATATCAAAATCTGTAAATGGATAGATTTCAAATGACATTTATATTGTAACTAATAAAATTTAATAATGGAAGGATTCATCAATATGAGATGAAATTTGGTTCCAGCTAAACCCTTTTCTTTGTAAAAAATTAATAATTTTTCTTTTTTGGTTTTCAGAACTTTTATCTATTAAGGCATTTTTACGCTTTTCAATATGTTTTTTAATTAACTGGTCCTTAGAGTGAACTTCATATGCTTCTGAAATTATAATGGAGATTTGATTTTGAGGTATTCCATGTTTTAACAATTCAGATTTTAAGTAAATCGGTCCAACACCTTTTTGATTGATTTTATCCTCGACGAAAGATTTAGCAAATTTTAAATCATCCAGATAATTCAACTCTAAAAGATAATCAATAGTCTTTTCTATTGATATTATTGAAAAACCTTTTTGGGTTAGTCTGGTCCTAAGTTCTATACAACTTCTCGATCGATATTTTAATAAACGTAATGCAGCTTTTAGTACAAGATTTTCCACAGAAATTTTAATTGAATTATAAAAAAGTGGCCAAATACAGATTGATATTTATCCACCTACATCTATACCTAAAAATGATTTTACCTCCAGAACCATCTTATTTTTTTCCTCAGGGTTTTCTTTCAGGTAATTTTTAGCATTTTCTCTCCCCTGGCCAATTCGAGTATCTCCATATGAGTACCAAGCGCCAGTTTTCTCAATAATATCTCCTTTTAGAGCAAGATCAAGGATATCTCCTTCATAGGATATCCCTTCTCCATACATGATATCAAATTCAGTCATTCTAAATGGAGGGGCAACCTTGTTTTTCACCACCTTTACACGTGTACGATTTCCTACAATATCTGACCCTTCTTTAATAGATGTTATTCTCCGGATTTCCATTCTAACAGACGTGTAAAATTTAAGAGCTCTTCCTCCTGGTGTAGTTTCGGGATTACCAAACATAACTCCAATTTTCATACGTATTTGATTGATAAAAACAACACAAGTATTTGATCTGCTCACAGTTCCTGTGAGTTTTCTCAATGCCTGAGACATTAGTCGAGCTTGGAGGCCAACATGTGTATCTCCCATTTCTCCATCTAATTCAGCTTTTGGCACCAGCGCGGCAACAGAGTCTATTACAATCACATCAATTGCTCCACTCCTGACAAGAGTTTCTGTTATTTCTAAAGATTGTTCACCCGTATCAGGTTGAGAAATCAATAATTTTTCAATATTTACACCAATCTTTTTTGAATATTCAGGGTCAAGAGCATGCTCTGCATCAATATATGCAGCGTTGCCACCTTGCTTTTGAGCTTCTGCTACAATATGAAGAGCTAAAGTTGTTTTTCCGGAACTCTCCGGACCATATATTTCGATAATCCTGCCCTTTGGAACACCTCCAACTCCCAGTGCAATATCAAGAGAAAGTGCTCCAGTTGAAATCGAATTCCCTTCTTCTAGAGGCTTTTGCTCTCCCAACCTCATTATTGAACCTTTTCCAAATTGTTTATCAATTTGGGTTATAGCCATATCTAAAGATTTATTTTTTTGATTGCTATTTTTCATTAGTTATTTCTTTCCTTCTTTTGATGCTAAAAAATGGGTCCCTAAAATACTATAGATTGGTCCATTAGGAAATAGCTCACTGCTTATTAAACGAATTCGGGTAATGGACATTGGGATAGGATCATACTTTGTGTTTAAAAATGAAACCACATTAGGTGTTTTGGGGGGGGGATATGTAATCCGCCCAAAAGTTATGTGTGGTATAAATTCCTTTTCTTCCTTCGGAAATCCAAGGTTTTCAAGGGACTGATTTATATCATTGACAAAATTTAATAGTATTTTATCTGCTCCATCTAAACCAACCCATAATACTCGAGGTCTCTCTTGAGTCGGAAAACACCCTGTACCTGAAACTGTGAACTCCATCCATGAGTGTCTTTTGGCAACGTCTTCTAATATTTTATTTATTTTATCAACCGCATCCGGTGGTGTATATCCAATGAATTTTAATGTGAGATGTATCTGCCCAGGTTTACTCCATTTTAGATTTTTCTCACTATAGGATATTGTGGTTTTTAGCATTTCCTGCAGCGTTAGAACTTGGTGTGGAACTGTCACTGAAACAAATGTCCTAAGTAAATTTTCAGTCACCTAAAAGATCCCTCCTAACTAATTCCATTGCTGCCTGCTTTGTACGATGAGTAATTATATCTCTATCACCGTGGAACATATATTTTTTAGCAAATTTCTTGTTTACAGATGATAAACCAATATAAACCAGACCAACAGGCTTTTCAGAGGTTCCTCCGGTTGGGCCTGCTATCCCAGTTACACTAATTCCGATATCTGTTAAAAATAAATTTCTGATTTTTTGAGCCATTTCTATTGCAGTTTGCTTGCTGACTGCCCCAAATTTAGTTAAGGTTTTTTCCTTTACCCCAAGAATATCTCTTTTGATTTTATTACTATATGCAACTATCCCACCCACAAAATATTTAGAGCTCCCAGATACTGATGAAATAGTGTGCCCAAGCAGGCCGCCTGTACAGGATTCAGCCACAGATAATGTCATCATATTTTTTGATAATAAAGCTCCCAAAATATTTTCTATAGCTTCATTTTTTTCACTATATAAACAGTCTCCTATTTCATGTTTAATTTTATCTTTCAACTCAGATAATCTTTTTTTATCCCTGGAAGAAATTCTAATATCAACTCCCGCTATTTGAGGAAGATAAGAGACAGAACACACTTTTAAGTAGGGAGCAACTATTGGTTCAAGCTGTTCTGCAATAGAGGACTCTCCTTTACCAATAGTATTCAAAGTATTTATAAAAAGGTTGTTATTAACCCTACTTTTTAATTTTGGAATTATATACTTTGACATCATTGATTTCATTTCATATGGAACTCCAGGCATGGCAAATATCTCTGTCTTTTTTATATTATAATGCAGACCTCTTGCTGAACCAAGTGAATTGGGTATCATTTTTCCTTTAACTGATTTCAATGCTTGGTTTTTGTTAATATCAGGGACAGAGAGAGCTCTTTTGGTAAAATATTTTTCAATATTTTTCCAATATTCTGAATCAAATATAGGTTTATCCTCAAAATATTTATACAATGCTATAGATGTAACATCATCATGAGTTGGGCCTAATCCACCAGTCAATAAAATTATCTCTGAGCTTTGGATACATCTATCTATTTGATTTATAATTAATTCAGAGTTATCCCCAACCGTTATTTGTCTATCAATTATAATACCACATTTTAATAGCTCTTGTCCAATCCATGTTGCATTTGTATTAATCGTAAATCCTGATAAAAGTTCATCACCTATCGATATAATTGAAACTTTCATAAATATATCCATTTTAATATATGAACTATAAAAAGTGTGTAAACACCAGCTGCCACATCATCTAGCATAACACCCCATCCACTGGAAATTCTATCCAATCTTTTAATGGGCCAAGGTTTACAAATATCAAAGATCCTAAAAATAATAAATGCTATCAAACCCCAAATTAATGAAGGGCTTACCCACCATAAGGATAGCCACTGGCCTACCCATTCATCTATTACAATTTCACTTGGATCATGAGAAGACAGATATCTTTCAGTATCACTTGAAGCCTTAACACCGATAAAAAATAAAAGTATAGTAAATGCAATAAAATAATTTGCCTGCAAAGCTGGATACAAATAATACCATGTGCAGAGTGCGACAAAACTTCCTGCTGTACCGGGAGCATACGGAACCCGTCCAATATAACATATTGAACTAAAAAACCGGGCGACCGAATACCCCGTCAATGGTAACTCAATTTAAAAAACGTTTTATGTTTAACCGATTGAGATAAAGGTAATTTATACCGGTTAGCGTTGTAAATAGTGTTACACCCAACATTAGATAATAAATTACTATATCCCATGAAATATATTGAATTATCCAATTTATACCTAAAATAGGCAATCCTCTTAAAACTAAAAATAAAAGAATAAAAATAATGATAGTAATTTGAATCCCTGTTTTTGCTTTAGCAAGTTTTATAGTTTCCATATTCAAGCCTTTTTTTACCATTGCCATTCTTAATCCAGTAACAAACAAATCTCTAAAAATAATTAAAGTTACCATCCAGTATTCAACTATCCCAAGAATAGCAAATGATATGAAAGCAGAAGAAACCAAAATTTTATCAGCAAGTGGATCCAAAAACATTCCTTGCGGAGTGACCATTTGATGTTTTCGGGCAAAATATCCATCATAGGCATCGGTAATTGAAGCAATAATAAAAACCAACAACGCGAACAAATTGGCATATTGGAATTCCATAAATAGTAAAAATATAAATATAGGAGTTAATAGAATCCGCAGAATTGTAAGAATGTTGGGTAGATTTAAAATGTTGTTCTTCCCTCTAGTGCTCTCATCAAAGTTGCTTCATCCGTATATTCAAGTTCACCTCCTACTGGAAGCCCTCTTGCTAATCGAGTTACTGTCACATTTTTATCTAAAAATATTTTTTGGAGATAAAGCGCTGTTGCATCTCCTTCTATACTCGCATTTGTGGCCAAAATAATTTCCATTTCTGGAATAATCCTTTTTATCAGAGACTGTATATTTAAATCCTCAGGTCCGATACCATCAAGCGGAGATAGAGACCCCCCTAACACGTGATATACTCCTCTGAAACTGTTGGTTCTCTCAAAAACAAATATATCTTCAGGATGTTCCACAACACACACTGTCAATGGATCTCTATTATTATTTTGACAGATATCGCATAACTCATTATCTGCTATTCCACCGCAAATTGTACACGCCTTTACCATTGTTTTTACATCAACTACAGAAGCAGCAAAATTCGCTGCATTTTCTTTTGAAGAAGACATTATGTAAAAAGCTAACCGCTGTGCAGTTTTTTTTCCAATTCCCGGAAATTTTGTAAATTCCTGAATTAGTTTTTTTACAGATTGGGGATAAACATTCATAGTTACATTCCTGGGATATTTAATCCTCCCAGCATCCCCCCTGTTACAGAATTCATTCTGGATTGTACTTCTTTTTGTGAACTACTAAAAGCCTTATTGACAGCAGAAATGATTAAATCTTCAAGTAGCTCTTTATCTTCATTGATTGCCTCCGAAGCAATGGTTAGTCCTAATATTTCTTGTTTTCCATTCATTTCTACCTTTACCAATCCTCCCCCAGAATCCGATTTTATTATGATATTTTCTAGGTCAGATTGAACTTCTTCAATCTTTTTTTGCATGTCTCTAGCTTGTTTTAGCATGGTAGACATATTCCCTTTATTAAACATGTTATCTCCTAATTTATTAATTCACCGTCAAATTGATTAATTATTTGTGAAACAATCTTTTTATCATTTTTTGATATAGATTTATTCTTGGATTTAACATTGACTGTTGTTCCATTCTTTTCACTCTTTTCTTGATATAAAATTTTTATTTTTACTGGTTCAGAGATAATTTTTTCTAATGAAAGTGAGATCCAAGGCTTATTACGTTCCAACAAATCATAGTTAAATCTAGGCTGATCAAATATCAGCACATGGAGAGTATTTTTAACTATATCTTGGAGAGTACAACTATCCAGTATTGTTCCTACAGAAGGTTTATGGATTGAAACATAATCAATAAAATCACTCCATTTAGATTGAATCAAATCAAAAGATAACTCTTTCAGATCTTTTGTATTTGAATCTGATATATTTTTAATATCTTTTTTATCATCATCTTGAACTTCTATCTTTTGTTTTTCAGGGGTAGTACTTTTACTACCAAGTTCAGTAATGCCTCTATTTACTTTTGATTCCTTATACACGTTTGTTTTAACATTTTCTTTTAAAGTGTTTAAATTATGTTTTGTGCTATTTCCCTCAGTTGTCTGTTCCTTTTTTGAAACCTCTGAAAAATCAGTTTTTTTAATCCTATGGATAAGATCATCAAGTCGAATAGATGAATCCATTTCTAAAATCTTAAATAGTGCCATTTCAATTATTATATCAGGATGAGGTGTTCTTTTTATTTGTAATATTAATTTATCTAATATATCTGAAATTCTGATAAGATCTCGAACATCCCATAAATTTGATGAAGATTCATACTTAGTTTTTAGTTCCTCATTAACCTCAAGTAATTTGGTACCGTTTTTGTTAGATGAAATTATCATATTTCGTATATGTTCATTTAATCCATTTATAAAATCTGTAGGTGGAAAACCAGACTTTTGGATACTTTTTAGTTCTTTAAACATTAAATATGAATCTTTTTCTTTAAAATAATTCATTACATTAAAAAATGTTTCGGAAGGTATAAGTCCTAGTACTTTTTCAGTGAGTTGGAAAGTAATTTTTTTATCGGAAAAAGCAATTACCTGTTCCAAGGTACTTAAAGCATCTCTTAAACTCCCAGTTGCTTTTAGAGCAATTGCAATCAGTGATTCATCATCAGCTTCAATTAATTCCATTTCAAGGATTTTTGCTAATTGATCAACAATAGCTTGGGTGGATAGCCGATGAAAGTCAAATCGTTGACAACGAGATATTATTGTCATAGGTACTTTTTGGATATCAGTAGTTGCCATCACAAACTTTCCATGGGGTGGTGGCTCTTCAAGAGTTCTTAAAAGAGCATTAAACGCTGGACCAGTTAGCATATGAACTTCATCAATTATAATTACTTTATATTTTGAATTCATAGGTGGAAATTTGATGAGTTCTCTGATATTTCTAATCTCATCAATACCCCTGTTAGATGCTCCATCAATTTCTATAACATCCAAGTTTCTGGCTTCAGATATTTCGTTGCAGGATATACATTTTGCGCATCCAATTGCAGGTTTTTGTTTACAATTTAAAGCTTTAGAAATAATTCTTGCTGTCGTTGTTTTTCCCACTCCTCTGGGTCCAGTAAACATATATGCTTGAGCAATAAGGTTAGATTTAAATGCATTTTTCAAAGTATGCATTACATGGTCCTGACCTACAACCTCTGCGAACGTTTTAGGACGCCATTTTAAAGAGAGTATCTGATGTTCCACTGAATTATTGATTGAGTTTAAACTTAATTACACCGAGAAATTTACATATGAAATTAAATGAGTTTATATATAGATTAGCTTTAAAATCGGTCGTGCACCATGATTGGACAACCCCTTTCGCAAAATTGATTAGCCAGTTAACTCCATTCCAGCTACCGCCAGTGCCTGAATCAAGTTGCTTACCGCTGCTCCCTCCCGGGCCTGACGGAGTTCACAAATGAGCCATCACGACGATTTGAAATTTCAACATCACTTAACTTATCTCAAAAGCGGGGAAATTGCCGCACCATGTCTTTAATCCTGCTATAGCGGTTTGCAGGTTACAGGGCACCGCTACCTCCCCATCCAGCACGACCTAAACTCCAAATATTTTCTGTGGAGCCGATCGGGATCGAACCGACGGCCTCAGCATTGCGAACGCTGCGCTCTCCCAACTGAGCTACGGCCCCGAGTAATTATTTTACCTTGTAAAATTTAGTGAGATTGATATTACACCAGAATTTATGGCACGAATCCAATATCCTTTTCCAGGATTTAATGTTGATACCTGTTCATAGGTTCCATTAAAGCCAAAAAGTGTTCCCGGAATAATTATTTCTTCAGGATCATCAAACTGAAATAATTCGACTGTATCTGAAATCCCAGTGATTAGATTCCAGTCTGCATTAAGGTTAACCGAAACATCCTCAATATCTTCACCAAATATTGCAGTCATTCCAACATTATTAAATCTAAGCCAGTAGCCAACTCCCTCTTCCATATCAGTTGTCTGATAATATGAATCTGTAAATCCATATAACGTACCAGGAATCACATCAGGATATATATCCGTATAATAGGCATCATCATAAAGGACTGACATCCCTACCAAATTCCAATCATTTATATAATGAACAATTGAAAAATTCTCTGTAGTTGCCATATAATCTTGGGTGTGAATCGTTTGAGGATCATTTAAATCATATAATTTTAAGGTAGCAGTCGCAGTCCCAGGATAATTTGAAAAGGCAGTAAACCACACAGAAAAATAGATTGTACTATCAGGAGGGATTGGAGACTGATAAAATGGAGGACCCGGATCAGCTGTATCTAGACTATCCCACTCCGGAGGAAAACATATACCACCAAAACACAATTTATTTGTCCAATCTTGCGGTAAATCCAAATCAGTTCTGATTATAGCCAATGTTAGCGAATCATCAGAAATATTTTGAATCGTTCCTGAAGGCGCGATAAATCCTCCAAGTTCTATACTGGAATGAGTTTCAGATGGAGTATAAATAAAGTTTTGTGAATATGATACTCCCAAAACAAAAAAGAAACTAAGAATATAATTTTGTATTTTTTTCATTTTTTCCTCATTTACTTCACATAAGTAATATCAAAATATAATTTTAAACTCTAATCTTATCTTTAGGTTCTCTATTAATAAAATATATTTATATAATATAACTGCAAAAGTTAGTAATAATCTTTTTCAGTTTATTTATATTTTTGAATTTCTATTTTAATAAATTATCACCTTATAATCATAATTGTATTAAATATATTAAACTTATAAATAAGATTTTAGTATTTAATTCATAAGAAATTAAAATATTTTTATAACTTTAGAATTTTATTATGCTAATGCTTCCAATTGTTTCACAAACTTCATTTCGGTAAATTTGCACCCAATTATATTGTTAAAATTTAAGGAATACATACCATGGCTTTAATGACTTCCATGCGAAATCGCATGACTATAATTCTCTGGGGATTGCTTATCATGTTTCTATTAAGCATGACGGTGGGAGGATTAGTAGGCGGGGCAAATATTATTGATCAATTATTTGGAAGAATTGATCCCTCTAGTGCGATTGGTGCTGTAAATGGAGAAATTATTTCTCCGGACTATTTTTCTAGATTAGTTAGCAATCGTATAGAGCAATCTCGAGTTGAGGGACAAAGTATAGATGAAAGGTCTATAGATCAAACTAGAAAACAAGTTTGGGATAACCTAATTAGAGATTATATCATTGCTCAAAATGTAAAGGAATTGGATATAGAAGCGACAGATGATGAAGTTGTTTATCATTTAAAGAACAATCCTCCCGCTTTTTTAAGGTCAAATCCTCAATTTCAAACTCTTGGAGAATTTGATCAAGAAAAATATGATTTAGCAATTTCAAGTCCGGAAGGAAATGAATGGGCACCAATAGAACAATTTATGAAAAATAAATACATTCCTGATTATAAACTACGGCAAGTTCTTTTTTCATCTATCTCAGCAACAAATAAAGAAGTTAGAGACGAGTATATTAAACGAAATGTTGAATACACAATTGAAGCAATTCATATAACAAATACAATGCTTGATGTGGACTCTCTAGCTCCTTTAGATGATGAATTATTGGATGAGTACAATAAGAGATTAGATGAATTTTCAAAAGAAGAAACTCGGTCAATCAGCTACGTTGCATGGAAAAAAGATCCAATTCAAATTGATTCTCTGTCTGTCAGAGAAGAGGCGATAGAACTAAAAACTAGAATAGATGCAGGAGAAAATTTTGCAGAGCTGGCAAATTTATTTACTGATGACCCAAGCAACCAGGTTAATCCAGATTCTGGCAAGGGAGGAGATTTAGGATTTATCAGCAAAGGTCAAATGGTTCAAGCGTTTGAAGATGCTGCCTTCAGTGCAAAATCTAATGAAGTTGTTGGCCCTATACTCTCTGTTTTTGGATATCACATTATTAAAGTGTATGATAAAAAAAACCAGGGCGATGAAGAACAAGTTCACGCCGCTCATATTTTATTAAAAATTGATGCAAGTCCCTCTACTTTGGATGAATTGAGACGAAACGCAATCTTATTTAGTTATGATTCTCAGGATTATGGGTTTGAGAGTGCAGTAGATACTCATAGCGTAGAAGTCAAATCAGCAGATGGTCTATTGGAGGAGGCAAATTATGTATCAGGAATTGGTTTTTTACGAAATGCTATTCGATTTGCCTTTAATAATAAATTAGGTGATGTGTCTGACCCATTAGAAAACGATAGCTATTTTGTTGTGGCAACTCTCGATTCAATTTCTCCTCCTGGATATAAGCCTTTTGATGATGTAAAAACAAGGTTAAACAGAGATTTAACCAATAATATTACCAGAAAAGAAACAGAATCTCTATCACACATCTTTATGGAAAAAATTAACAGTGGAACCACAATGGATGATTTAATAATTCAATATGATGGATTAGAAAAAGTAAACAGTGAATCTAAAACTCTCAACAGGAGTTTTAAATCTATAGGAAAAAGTAATTATATAGTAGGAGCTTTATTGAATGCTTCATCTGGAGATATATTGGGTCCATTGCAAACGTCTAGAGGGCATGCTATTGTACATTTGCTAGAGGTGGCCAATATAGATTCCAGTCAATTCGAAATCCAAAAGGATGGGATCAGAAAGAGTCTTGTAACTCAAAAACAAAATCGCTCCTTTAATGAATGGCTGGATCAACAGATATCAAAAGCAGAAATTATAGATCACAGAAATTCATACTTTTAAAAACAATTTATCATTTCAATATGAGTTTTTAATTGTCATTATCTAATGTAATATTCTCTGAACTGATAATCTAATCTAGGTATTAATATTTTTTGTTGATGTTGAAACGATTCAATAATTTTGTAAAACTGGTAGAGGTGGGACCTCGAGATGGGCTACAAAGTATTGGAATCCATGTGCCTACAAAAACTAAAATAAAGTACATTGATAAGTTAAGTGAAGCATTATTACCAGAAATTGAAATAACAGGTTTTGTACATCCAGATTGGGTGCCTCAGTTTGCAGACTCTTCCGAAATTACAAAAAAAATAAATTATAATAATTCGGTTACTTATACTGCGCTTGTTCCAAATCTCAAGGGAGCTGAAAGGGCACTTAAACATGGTTTAAATTCAATTTCTGTGATTACTGCTGTAAGTGAAACTTTCAATAAAAAAAATACCAATTGTACCATTACTGAAAGTCTAGAAAGGATTTCAAATATTATTGAATTTTCGAAGAACAATAATATTAGAATAAGAGCGTACATTTCAACCTGCTGGGATTGCCCTTATGAAGGTTTTATCAAACCAGAGAATGTGAAAATTCTTCTTGATCAGCTCTATCGTTTTGATTTTATTCATGAGTTTGTTCTAAGTGATACTATTGGAAAAGCGAAAATATCTCATGTACAATCTCTATTAGATATGTTATTCACAGAATATAACGCTACAGATTTTGCACTTCACTTTCATGATACTTTTGGAAATGCTGTCGAAAATCTAAAATGCGGTTTGAATAATGGTATTCGTACGTTTGATTCATCTACTGGGGGTATTGGAGGATGCCCTTATGCACCAGGTGCAAAAGGAAATATATCAACACAGAAAGCGGTAGATATAATTGAAGGAGAGGGATTTATCACTGGTATCAATAGAGAGAAACTTAATGACACTGGACTATTCATAAATTCCGCATTAGAACAACTAAAATAATAATGAATAAAATTTCCTCAATAATTGATATTAATTCTGGAGAGTTTACTGAGAATTATGAAAAAAATAAATATCTCAGTTATAATCTTAGAAAAACTATCAAAAATATTGAGAGAATGGGAACTAAAGATTCAATATCAAGACACCATAAAAGAGGCAAACTTACAGCAAGAGAACGAATAAATTTACTTTTGGATAAGGATGAGTATTTTATGGAACTATCTCCCCTTGCAGCTCATGAGGTTTATGATGATAATCTACCTGCTGCAGGGATAATAGCTGGTATCGGAAAAATTAATAATGTACGCTGTATGATTATTGCAAATGACGCTACTGTAAAGGGTGGAACATATTTTCCTATTACCATAAAAAAACATCTACGATCTCAGGAAATTGCAATGGAAAACAATCTGCCTTGCATATATCTTGTTGACAGCGGAGGTGCTTTTCTTCCAAAGCAGGCTGAAGTCTTTCCAGATCGTGATCATTTTGGACGTATCTTTTATAATCAAGCTCAGATGTCTTCAAAAAACATACCTCAAATCTCAGTTGTTATGGGAAGCTGTACTGCAGGAGGTGCATATGTCCCTGCAATGTCTGATGAATCTATTATTGTAGACAAGACAGGTACAATATTCCTTGGAGGTCCGCCTCTTGTAAAAGCTGCTATTGGTGAAAATTCATCAGCTGAAGAATTAGGAGGAGCAAATCTCCATACAAAAAAAAGTGGCGTAGCGGATCACTTTGCTAAAGATGATGAAAATGCATTAAATATTTGCCGCAATATTTTGAGTAATATTAAAAATAGTCATAGTATTTTTGACCAAAATAAATATGAATCTCCTGATTATGATTCAGAAGAAATCTATGGGATAGTAAGTACAAACCACCAGCATTCATTTGATGTTCGTGAGATTATTGCGAGAATTGTAGATGGATCAATTTTTCATGAATTCAAACGGAACTATGGAGAGACATTGGTTACTGGTTTTTCTAAAATACATGGTATTTCTGTTGGTATTATTGCAAATAACGGAATATTATATAGTGAATCTGCTTTAAAGGGCTCTCATTTTATTCAGATTTGTTGTCAAAGAAAAATTCCCATAATATTTTTTCAAAATATTACAGGATTTATGGTTGGGAAGAAAGCAGAATCAGGAGGAATTGCTAAAGATGGTGCTAAATTGGTACAAGCAGTATCTACTGCAAATGTTCCAAAACTTACAGTTATTATCGGTGGTAGCTTTGGAGCTGGTAATTATGCCATGGCAGGGAGAGCATATCAACCCAGATTTTTATGGATGTGGCCTAACGCTAGGATTTCCGTAATGGGAGGGCCACAAGCAGCAGATGTCTTGGTGACGGTAAAAAAAGAACAATTAGAAACAAAGAACAAATCTCTAACAAAAGAAGAAGAACAAGCCATACGAAATCCGGTACTTAATAAATATGACATAGAAGGTAGTCCCTATTACTCTAGTGCCCGTATATGGGATGATGGAATAATTGAACCTAATCAAACTAGAAAATATCTTGCTGAGGGATTAAAAATTTCCCTTCAATCTCCTATCTTAGATTTTAACCCACCAGTTTTCCGAATGTAAAAAATCCCACTGATTACTGTGGGATTTTTTATATCTATTATTTATTTATATTAGTATTAATACAATCCATGCACAAACATAAACTTTTTCAAGTCTGTGTTATCTGGTTGTAACATGAGAGCTTGATTCCAGGCTTCTCTAGCTTTGTCTTCATCACCCTTTACAAAATATATTGATCCCAATCGTACATGGCTATTTGGGTATTCAGGTGCAAGAGATATTGCAGTGAGACATCTTTGTTCAGCTGATTCCAAATCATTTGATTCAAGGGACTCTTCAGCTTGCTGTAAGAGAAGTGTTACAAAATTAAACGTTGCTCCTCCAACTCCCTTTTGGAGATCAGCTAAACTTTTGCTTAAATCTACGTTCTCGTTTTCTACCTCTTTTCTTCTGATATATAAACTATCTAGTGTTTTATCACCGGTAAGAGCTTGAATTGCCAAAACATCTAAACTATCCTGAAGTACCTGAGCTTCCATTTCCAGAGGAGCTATTTGCTTTTCATAATTTTCTTTCATCTCTGTAATACGCTCTTGTTCCCTCTTATGAACATCCCTTAAGATAAAGTTTACTTTCTCCTCAGTTTTCCTCATACGCTCACGGAATTTTGAATCTAATAAATCTATTTTCTTATTATAAACTGTTTCAGTATATATCTCATTATGTTTTTCCATTAATTCAAGGGTCATTGCACGAGATTTCATAACTTTTCGAGTTAAAGTAGAGTCCAATGCCACCCCTTTTGTTATAATTTTTCCCAAAGTATCAAGTAGTTGAATATCAAATTCATATTGAGAAATTTGGTCATACACCTCCGCTCTTTGTACTTTTTGGTCATCTCCCAAAAAGCCTAGACCGGATTCCAATGAACGCACATTCGTTTTTAAAACTTGTATTAACCGTCCGCTATCCCTAACCAAAGCCTCTAATGTATTGTTATCTCTTTCTATCTCTGCTTTAACTTCTGGAGTATATCCTTTTTTAGCATCTCGTAACCCTTTTATACGAGATCTTTTAATCTTTAGAAGTTCCTTTTTATATCCCTTCTCAATTTTTAAACTATCTCTTGAAAATTTCTTTAAAATAACACGAGGAGTTTTCTTTCTTCTTTTTTTAAGTTTTTTACCTTTTTTAGAAGAAGATGTTGATTTGGTTGGTTTAGAATTATCCTGTGCAATAACAGTATCATAGACCAAAATAAAGCAGACCGAAAATAAAATTATTTTAAAATATTTCATACTTTTTCCTAATTGGCTCTTGATTTCAAATCTGCTAATAATACCTGAATATCGGTTGCTTCAGGATTAATTTCTAACGCTTTTTTATACATAACAACTGCATCTTGATAATATTCCATCATGTAATAAATCGATCCCAATTGTGCAAGTGCGACATACATATTTGGCTCAATATCCAGCGCCATCTTACATGCTACCATAGCTTCATAATAATCATTTGCATAAAAGTATTCAGCTGATAAGTTTATAAACTCAAATGCTGATAGCGCATCAGTCTCTGTTAACTGACCTCTGTCATTATAATTACCAATTTCCTTTTCCAATGCACCTGTCTCTCTTTCCACTTGTGCGATATCTCTTTTCTGAATCTGAATCTGTGCGTTCAGCATTGTGGTCTCACCTTTACTTGAAATCCTATCCTGCTGGTCATAGATCAGATTACGTGCCTTTTCTAACCTAGAAATCATCTGTGCTTCTTCTGAAAAATACTGATCTTTGTAGTTATTAGTAATTCTTTCTGATTCACCAGATAGACCATTCCGTAATTTTTCATCATGCTCCATAATTTGTCTATCATAGTCATTTTTTAAAGTTTCCATCCCCAGCTGTATCAATTTTTTTCTTATTGCTCGGTTCATTTTCCATGTTTCGATATTTTCTTCAAAATCAGCCAATATTTTTTCTCTATTCTTTAGAATTTGTTTAGATTTTTTCTTTGCATTTTTTCCAGCCTTAGTCAGCTCTTTATCTAATGCTTTTTGGGCATCTTCGAGTTCTTTCTTCCTCTCTTTTTTCATGTTTTCTAGCCACCAATCATAATAAGCACCCATTTCCTTTAAACTTTCAAATGTATCTGGGTCTACATGTTCCATACCATATCGCTTTGCACCACAACCATAAATCAAAAACGCTCCAATAAGTATACACAATAATTTCATCGAAAAAAGGTTTTGAAAAATGTTATTACGCATTTTCATCTACCTCTCCTCTTACTACTGGCCTTAGTGCATCTATTATCCGCCGCTGCGCTCCAAAGACAACATCTGGAGTTATATTTTCAAGCAAGTTCATTCTCTTGTTAATACTACGAGCTGTGCTAGGTTCCATTGCACCTAGAATTTTTTCAACTAAGTCTTCATCTTGCTCTAATAATGCATATGCAATATCACCTCTATCAACATTTTGAAGCACTGATTTCAAATCATCTGTATTAACTTCAATAATATCTCTAAAGGGAAACACCTCTTTTCTTAAACCACCGTTTGTCTCATCTCCAATTAAATCTAAAACTCTATCTGAAAGCCCACTAAGCTGGGATGAAGAGGTAAGCAAATTAGCATAGTCAGACACACCACCTGTAGTAATTTCATCGGGATTGATTAAATTTTTATACTTTTCTACAAATTCCTGTTTAATCGTTTCAACGGTAGCTTTTGGCCAAACTTGACTCTTAGCTAAATCTTTTGAAACCTCCTTCAAACGATTATCATCTAGTTGATTAAGAATATAAGCTGTTCTTTCCGGAGGTAAATAGTTTGATAATATTTCAATAGTTTTTGCTGAGGAGTCTTTGCACATCTCCCATAAAGCCTCATTACTAATTTGGCGCATAAAAGCGAAAGGCGAATAGGGTCTGGCAATTTCATCTTTTTCTTCTGACTCAGATGGAGGTAAAAGCTCAATGGGATGGTTTATACTTACACTCATCTCCTTATCACCCTCTGCAGCGGCAGCAGGAGTTGCAGCAGGAGAAGATAGATTGACAGACAAATCATTACTTCGTTCCTGTTGCCCTACTATTTTATCAATTCCTCTCAATAAGATGTATATGCCAATAATAAGAATTAATCCAAAAGCAACAATAGCAATTCCTGTGATTTTTACTTCCTGAGAAGCCAAGGTGAATTCTTTTTCATCCTGAACTAGCTTAAGGCTATCCGTTAAAAGCTGGCTATTGACTGAACGATTCATCCCATCAGCAACATCTTTTAAGCTTTTGGATATGTCAGGCGTAACTGCCATAGATACCGTTTCAACTCTTAACTCAGCTCCTTCTACAGAATTATATACTGGATGCCCTAGGATCACCTGTTTTGCAGTTTCAACTACAGTATTTGAAAGACTCCCATCCAAAATCAACTTAACCATCATACCCGTCATCTCAAGCTTTTTATCTTTCTTCTTATCTGATATTTCCTGAGTAATTCTTGCAAATCCAGGCAACTTTGCAGGGCGAGGTGGCAAACCTGTAACTCGTCTCAAGGATAATTGCGGCTCACTTGATTTAACATCTCTATATTCAAGCGAAATATCCACCTCAAGCATAACCTTATCTTTACCAACAATCCTTTCAAGCCTACTGAGGAAACGGGATTCTAAATCAAGCTCCAATTCCAATTCCTTGTATGCAGTTTCTTCAGCACAAAGAAAACCAAAGGATAAAAGAACCAAAAAATGTATACTTCTTTTTAAGAATTGATTACTGTTAAGTGAAAAGTGTATCATACTTTTTATCTCCACAAAATAAATGTGTTTAGTAAGTTCTACGAATTTAAAACTATTTCTATTTAACTGAAATAGGAAGTTTAATTTAAAAGAAAAACCTTATTCAATACTAATTAACGTATTATATTTATTAATTCGTTGGTCAAGGTAATTATTTGTACCGATGTTATTAATTTCTTTTAACTGATTAAGTAAATTATTTTTTACCTTTACAAAGGACTCATCCCATTTTCTATGGGCACCTCCTATTGGCTCCTTAATAATTTTATCACAAATTCCATATTCAAATAAATATTCAGGTGTTAGCCTAAGTGCTTCTGCTGCCGCTGACGCTTGCGTAGCATCATGCCATAAAATAGATGCACATCCCTCAGGGCTTATTACAGAAAACCATGTGTTTTCCATCATAATAAATCGATCACAAATACCAATCCCAAGCGCTCCGCCGCTTGCACCTTCTCCTATCACTAAAGCGATAATAGGAACGTTTAAAGATGATATATCCTTTATATTTTTAGCGATTGCGTGTCCCTGCCCCCTTTCTTCAGCTCCAATTCCCGGATAAGCTCCAGGGGTATCTATAAGACAAACAATTGGTAGATTAAATTTTTCTGCTAATTTCATTACTCTTAGCGCTTTACGATAGCCCTCAGGTCTCATCATGCCAAAATTTCTATATAGATTTTCCTTGGTATTTCGACCTTTTTGTTGTGCAACTATTGCAACAGGCTGGGTATCTATTTTACCAAATCCTGTAACAACAGCTGGGTCATCGAAAGAATTTCTATCCCCATGAAGTTCAATAAAATTGGGACACAAGTAATCTATATAATCAATTGCATAAGGTCTTTGAGGATGGCGAGCTAACTGCACTTTCTGCCAGCTGGACAGATTAGAAAATATTTTTTTTATTTTCCTGTCTCTTTCATCCATTAAACTTTGGAGCTTTGCTTTTTGTTGAACAGTTATATCAGTCTCTGCACTCAAGTTATCAATAACATTATCTAGCGGACGGAGAGGCTCTTCAAAGTTTAGATAGTGACTCATTTTATTTTTCCAAATAAATTTGAAAATCGCAATCTCCAAACCATAAAGATTGCTTCCCAAACAATTAGTTTAGACATTTTAGATTCTCCAATTGTACGATCCATAAAAATAATGGGATGTTCTTTATATTTAAACCCATTTTTCCATGCGCGATAGTTCATTTCAATCTGAAAAGAATACCCCTGTGAACGGATAGTGTCCAATTTAATTGAATTTAATACTTGCTTCTTCCAAACTTTATATCCACCGGTAGCATCTGATATAGGCATACCTGTTACTATTTTGGAATATAGATTTGCTCCATAGCTTAATATTAATCGTCTAATTGGCCACCTCACAACACTAACCCCATCACAATATCTGCTTCCA
The DNA here is from genome assembly GCA_002346675.1 of Fidelibacterota bacterium UBA2986. GTDB lineage: Bacteria > Fidelibacterota > Marinisomatia > Marinisomatales > AB-629-J13 > AB-629-J13. Next base: position 61,695 of record DEAI01000026.1, on the reverse strand, counting down.
ATAATATAATCATTATGCTTAAGTAGCTCAACCATTTTTGGTATCTCACAGGGATCATGACTCATGTCTGCATCTATCTGAACCATGACATCAAACCCATTTTCTATCGACCATTTAAATCCATAGCAATAAGCAGTTCCCAAGCCAGCTTTACCCGGACGTTTTTCTAGGTGGAGATTTTTATATTTTTTTTGAAGGCTTTCAACAATATCAGCTGTACCATCAGGTGAGTTATCATCTACAATCAGTAAATGATAATCAGAGTTAATACTAAAAACAATTTCTACCAACTTGGCAATGTTTTTACTTTCGTTATATGTAGGTGAAATGACTACAATTTTCATTCGCTAGATATAATTTTTTTTAGCGCTTTTTCCAATGATGGTGAACTTACTCCAAGTACATCTTCTATTTTTTCTGTTTTCAGTCCTCCTTTTAATGGTCGTTTGGCTTTCTGATTTAACTCCCCGGTTGAAATAGGTAAAATTAAAGACGCGTCTAGTTTAAAGTTTTGGGCAATCATCTTCGCAAATTCATATCGAGATATATACTCATCACCGCCTGTATGATACAAACCAGTCACTTCTTTTTCTATAAGTTCAATTAATATATTTGCCAAGTCGGTTGTCCATATTGGATTATTAAATTGGTCGGTAACTACAGTGATTGATTTTCTATTCTTTAAAGATTTTACCAGCCAATTTACAAAACTTGCGCCTGTCCAAACAGTATAATCAAATAGTACATTTGTTCGTAAAATTAATCCGTTCATTGATTGAGATTGAATAAGAGATTCAGCTTTGAGTTTTGTCCTTCCATATTCATTAATAGGTTTTTTTTGATCATTTTCAAGATATGGTCCATTTACTCCGTCAAAAACATAGTCAGTTGAGATATACACAAAATACCCTGAATACACATTGAGAATCCACTCCACAGGCTTCACATTCACCTTGTTAGCGTCAGACTTATACATTTCACATTTATCAACATTTGTCATAGAAGCAAAATGTACGATAATATCAGGTGAAAACTCTGCTATAATTTTTGTGATAAAGCTTCTATCTGAAATATCACCTTCACTAAATGGGATTCCATCAACTAAATTCCTTGCAGTCCCTAAAATGTGATATTTACCATAAACATTATTAATAAATGATCTTCCTAGCTGCCCAGAGGCACCTGTAATTAATATCTTTTTCACTTTATATTTTCAAAATTTATTGTTGAGGCAATGAGCTCCATCTGCCTAATATAATTGCTTTTATTTTTACCGGGATAATGAATAAGGAAATTAATCAAAAATATTCGCTTATTTAAATTATCTATCTTGATAAATAACTTAAATGGGCCACCTTTTGCCTCTTGAATCGATTCCCAAATACCTGAAGCTTCCCAATCAAACCATGTATCATTTATACCTTGGACTAAACTAAATTTATAAGAATTAAACTGAATATTTTTATAGTTAATCTTTGGAAATGTATAAACCATATTATTAACGGTTGAAGAATCTAGCGTGTTGTTTAAATATTCCCACTGAACAGAGATCCATTGATAAGGTAATTCTTTTCCCAACCAAATAAAATTTGAATCAGGAACTTCCTTAATTATATTCCAACCCCAAGGAATTTTTATACTCCAAAAATAGGTACCCAAAAGTCTTTGCTCTAGTTCTGTTTGCCTTGCATCGCTAAATAGAAATGATTTTTGTCTTGAGTTATATTTCTCTTCAAACAGACCTTTTATCCAATTTTCCTTTCCATTAAGAGATTCCAATATTGATGATTCATTGGGACTGTTCACTATCATAAATAATTGATTTTTTGCGAATTGATCTTTAGATATAATAAATTGGTTATTTCCGGATATAGTATCTATAAATTTTTTCTCACCTAGCAATTGTCTAACTAATTTTGTTCCAGAGTTTTTTAGATCATTTCCAAATGATGAAACAATGAGACTTGTCTGCTGTTTTAGATCTTCAAAATTTTTTGGCTCAATAAATTTAATTTTATAGACGGGTTCGGGTTGCGGGGTAAAAACTGTATCATCAAAAATATATTGTAGAATAACCTCAGTAGATTTTCTATCTTTTAGTGATGCGATTACTACGAGCTCATTGTCTGCACCTATGGATGCTCTTTTTACTCCGCAAGAGTTGATGAGTAGGAATAAAATTATAAAAACTATAAAGGTCTTTCTTTTAAAAAAAATATATATCATTTTTTTTTCTTATAAAACAACCTATTCTTTCTTACAAATTTCAACAAAAGATATCAATATAAGTTGGATTATAAACTCAAAAAAGAACCCAAAATAATTAAATATTAATAGTACTATTTAAAAAATATTTATTCAGAATACTGTGAGTCAGGATTATTTTTATAATATAACAAAAAATAAACTCCGATTGACACCATAATAATCGAAATTATTTGAGAGCCAGTTAATCCAATAAAATATCTGATATTTGTGCGAATAAATTCAATAAAAAATCGTTCAAGACCAGCTAAAATCAAATATGTGAAAAATAGCTGTCCCTCAAAAGATATAGTTTTCCTTTTTTTCCATAAAAATATAAAAATTAATAGGGCTATACCCGTTTCCATCAGCTGAGTTGGATATACAGCTAGCAAACCCTGCTCAAACCCTTCCAAACTAATCCAAGGATAATAATATTTAAATGTTTGGTAGGTTGTTGGAGGTAGACCATTTTCAAAAATGATACCCCAGGGTTTGTGAGTGGGAATACCATAGTCATCACCAACAAGAAAACAACCGACTCTTCCAATACCATATCCAAGAATTAATAAAGGTGCAACGATATCACCTATTCTTAACCACTTTAATTGATTTTTATGTATTACCCATGTAACCCCCAGGGTACCACCCATCAATCCCCCTAAAAATACCAATCCTGAGCCTGAGAAAATCATACCAAAAGGATCTTTCAAAACATCAGAAAAATTTTCAATTAGATAATAAATTTTTGACCCCAGAATTCCTCCGACAGCTCCTGCAAAAATAATATCTGATGCTATTGATATTTCTTTACCTATTCTGATCATTTCACCGCGAAGTAAAAAGAAACAGGTATAAAACGCCACCACTAGCATAAATCCATAGGAATAAATAGCAAGATGCATTTCTCTTCCAAAAATTGTAAAAGTTCCAAAATCAAAAATAATTGGCCACATTTAGGTCCGTTTCCTCCCACATTTAGAACAAAAATTATCTTCCCTTTTAAATTCAATACCACAGTTATTGCAATATTTTCCCAATATCGATTTTCTATTTTTGTTAGACTTAATATATAGAAATCCAATTACCATTGAAAAACCACCCAAAACAGCTAGAGGCTCCCACAATGGTAAGCGGTGTCTGAGGGGGATTACTCGATCTACTTTGCTCTCATCTAATAATTTATCTTCTCCCTCATCTACTAAAATGGATGATAATATTTCCATGGAGGTTTTTGAGTTTGTTTTATGATAAGATACAGATATTCTTTTAACTTGATATGCTTTAATATCTAGATAGCGAGCCTCATGGAAAGTAAATCCATGTTGATCGGATATTGGTGTTGTCTTATCCTCTGTAATTTGAAAATTACTGCAGCTAAGCGGTTCCTGAATAGTTATGTATAGCTCAGATATATTTAAGCTAGTTTTGAGCAAATAATCAAATAAACGGGTCAGCTTTGTCATATCAAATGGATTATAAAATAGAAAAAACGCAAACCGTTTTTGTTCGACAGGTATTGAGATCCATGTCTCGTTGTTTTTTCCAAAAGAGTTCAACTTTAGAAAGTCAGGGTCACTATCAGACAACCCCTTAAATAGAAAAGATGAATCAATTTGAGTGGGAACACTAAAATCAAATGAACTTCCAATTAAGTTTTCCTGTGCCTCTCCTTTTACTTGTACCATAACTCCAGAATAATAATACTCAGGATAAAAAGTAATCTCTAATGATTTTAGAGACGCTCCAAATAAGGATACAGTAAAAAATATTGCATAGAAAAAATACAATGTTATTTTATTATTCATAGCTCAATAAAAAATTACGTAGAAGAATTTTGACACTGAAAGAGGAATTATTTTTTTTCATTTATTAAATTGTTAAATAAATAACAACAATTAAATCATAAATACAGTGCGTATAAGCTGCTATACCAAATCCACGTAGCTGATAAAGACATCCCAAAAAACAACCACCAAAAAACCGAATTAAGAATAAAGGAAAATTTGGTGCATCTGCATAAATACCAATAAAGTGAAATAAAGAGAAGAGTACCGCTGAAAGTGGGATAGCGTAGATCAAACTCGTATTTTTACCCCAGCTAAATATAATTTGAATTATTTTAACAAAAAAAGTAATGAGCAGTAGTCTAAAAATTATTTCTTCATATATACCTGCACCAAGTGACATGACTATCTGTGCAAACCAGGCGCTCTCAACTGTTATGGAAAAATACACTTGACGAAAGACTCCCATAAAAAAATAGAGAGCCAAGCTCCACAGGAAACTTTCTGCTACCATTTTAGGAAGAACATCCTTTCTATAGGGAGATTTAAAAAGTGTATTTCTTTGTATAAATAGCACCAATAAAAATCCTAATATCAGTAAAATTCCCGTACTATAAATTCCTAAAAATCCAAAAGATTCAAGAAAGTTCCGAATTAATACGTCTCCTCCGTTTCTAAGGATAGGAAGGTCCTCAGAATTAATAAGAATTATGCCAACTTCATATAATAAAAAAAGAGGGACAGATAAAATAAAACTATATATTGGTTTTCGAGACTCCCTAAAATAGGAGCTGAGGTTAGGCTTTATCAAGTGCTAAAACGGCTAATAATGCATCTTGAGGAACTTCTACTTTGCCAACTAACTTCATACGCCTCTTTCCTTCTTTTTGCTGTTCCCATAACTTTCTTTTTCTTGTTATATCTCCACCATAACATTTTGCTGTAACATTTTTTTTTAAGGCCCTGACTGTGGTCCTTGCGATAATTCTGTTTCCTAAAGATGCCTGAATAGCTATTTCAAAGAGCTGCCGAGGAATCAACTCTTTAAGCTTACTACAGAGTGCAACACCACGATGATAGGCATCTTCTGAGTGACATATAGTTGAAAGTGCATCCACAGGCTCTCCATGAATTAAAATCTCTAGTTTTTTCAGGGAAGCTTCTCTAAACTCTAAATGATTATAATCAAAAGAGGCATAGCCTCTTGAGATTGTTTTCAGTTTATCATAAAAATCAAAAATTATTTCTCCTAATGGCAACTCATAAAGAAGCTGAGCTTTCCCAGTTGACAAATAGTGAGTCGTCTTGTAGAGTCCTCGTTTTTTCTGACACAGAGTCATTATCCCTCCAATATATTCCTTTGGAGTAATAATCTCAGCAGAAACTATTGGTTCATGAATTTCTTCAATTTCTCCCTGTAGTGGCATATTTGCAGGGGTATCAACCTCCCTCTTTTCCCCGTCTTTTAGTTTTAGTACATAACGAACATTTGGTGATGTAGTCACCAATGATATTTGAAATTCTCGTTCAAGCCTTTCTTGTATAATCTCCATATGCAGTAGTCCAAGATATCCACATCTAAATCCAAAACCAAGCGCTTCACTAGTTTCTGGCTCAAACGTAAATGACGCGTCATTCAGTCTTAGTTTTTCAAGTGATTTTCTTAACTGATCGTAATCCTCAGTGTCTGCTGGATATAGACCAGAAAAAACCATAGGTTTCATTTTTTCATATCCGGGAAGTGGGGTGTCCGCTTTACTCTCTTTCAGCGTGAGAGTTTCGCCCGGTTCGATATGGCCAATATCTCTGATATTTGCCAGAACATATCCAACCTCACCAGATCTCAATTCAGGCTTTGGTATTTGTTTTAGAACGAAATTTCCTACTTCCGTTATCTCATATGTAAAACCATGAGAAAAAAATGACGCGGTCATTCCTGGTTTTATAACTCCATCAAAAACCCTTACATAGGGTATCGCACCTTTGTAGTTATTATAAATTGAATCAAATACAAGCGCACGTGTTGGACAGCTAATATTATTCTCTGGAGGATTTATTCTATCAATTATAGCTTGAAATACTAAATTAATACCTGAACCTGTTTTTGCACTTATAGAAATAATTTCGTCATCAGAACATCCAATCAAATCCTGAATCTGTTCTTTAACTTCTTCAACCTGTGCGTTGGGTAAATCTACCTTATTTATCACCGGAATAACCGTCAAGTTATTTTCTATAGCGAGATATGTATTACTGACCGTTTGAGCTTCAACTCCCTGGGAAGCATCCACCAATAAAAGAGCGCCTTCACAGGCAGCCAAACTTCTGGAAACTTCGTATGAAAAATCAACATGTCCAGGTGTATCAATTAAATTTAAAGTATATTGTATACCATCAGTGTGATCATACTGTAACGTTATTGGATGGCTCTTGATAGTGATTCCCCTCTCTCTCTCTAAGTCCATACTATCTAATACCTGGGCTTTCATATCTTTTTTTGAAATTGTTTTAGTCTCCTCCAACAAGCGGTCAGCCAGAGTTGACTTCCCGTGATCAATATGTGCAATAATACAAAAATTTCTGATTTGTGTAGATTCCATGTACGAAATTACAGAGTTGTCCCTAAATTTTCTAACGAGATAATAAAATCACAGTGAGGACAATAAAACAGAAGATAAATTATTTAAATCTTCCTGAGTGTGGAGGCTTGATATTGCAATCCGTAATAAATTACCTTTTAAGTTTCCTGGGTAACTAATTATTGATGGAAATATTCCATTTTTTAGCATATTATCTTTTAAATCTTTTATAAGATTTTCATTTTCAAATTTTATTGCAATTACAGGGGTTGGTGATATTACAATATCAATACCACCCGAAAGTAAGTTCTCTTTAAAGGAAATTGAATTTTTCCGCAAGTTCTTAATTTTTTTTGTATTTGTCTTTAAGATTTGGATTGACTTTATGGCTGCAGCACACACAGGTAAAGGCAAGGAGGAACTCCCCTGATAAACACTGCTCAATTGTTTTATTTTATTAATCCACTTTTTAGACCCTCCAATAAAACCTCCAAAGACACCTATCCCCTTACTTAACGAACCGGTAACTAAGTTATTTAGGTGGTGTACTTTAGCTTCTTCAAGTATCCCTCTTCCAGTTTTTCCAATTACGCCTATTCCATGTGCATCGTCTATTATACAAACTACATTTGAATGTTGCTGAATCAACTGATCGATAGGCGCGATTGAATTTCCGTTATTGATGATGCTCTCGGCTATGATTAATGGTTTATGTGATTTTTTTAGATTGATATCCAGTATATTTAAATCTGAATAAGAGTAGCAAACTGTATTTACAGGTGGCTTAAGACTTGGGTGAGATACCTCAGGATAATATATATCATATACATTCTGGAGAAAATATTGTATCAAACTCCGATTTGCTAAATAACATGAAGGCAAAAGTGCGACAGCTTCTACGCTGATAAAATTGCAAATCGAGCTCTCTAGTTTTCTATGAAGGGGATGAGTCCCTGTTGTCCAGAGAGAGCCTCCGCTATTAATTCCATAATCTATGGATGCACGCTGGAACGCTGCGATAACCTCTGGATGGATCGAGTGCCGATGATAATCATATCCTCCAAAAAAAAGGTATTTGCTTCCGTTCCATAAAACAGAGGTACGATCCACAGATTGTAGTACAGGAATATCCATGGATTCAAATTAACTCTGAATGACTATTCGGTAAACAACAATTAGGATATATAGACCAATTTGTATAATATCTAAATATATTTTTTAATCGGTTAATTATCTAATTGAGTATTTCCTAAAGGGTCTGTTTTAATTAACAATATATCATCATAATTATTTTCCGATTTTGTATACCCTGTAATGATAAATCCACCATCATTTGTTTGCTGAACAGAATATCCATGATCGATTCTATCCTGACCAATATTTTGGTTCCATTGTTCAATACCATTTGAATCAGTTTTAATTAACCACACATCTTTGTTTCCACCACCAAAAGATTCTGTAAATCCAATAATCATATATCCTCCATCAATTGTATTAATAATAGAGTAACCATGATCAATCCCGTTTCCACCAAAAGTACGATTCCATTCAATCTGACCATCATTTTGAGTTTTAATTAGAAAAATATCCTCATTTTCACCACCAAATATTTCTGTATATCCTACAATTATGAAGCCATTATCATTCGCTTGTTTAACCATAAACGCATAGTCATTTGAAATGTTACCAAATGCTTGGGTCCATATTTCTTCTCCATTTGAATCTGTCTTAACTAACCATATATCAGAATCATATTCGTTACTAAGTGAGGCAGTAATACCGCAAATAACATAACCAAAATCATATGTTTGTTGGACTGAATAACCTTTATCTATTCCTTCTCTACCAATCGATTTACTCCACTCCTCAGTACCATCGCTTGCTGTTTTAATCAAATATATATCAAAACTTTCATTATTAAATGAATTAGTATATCCAGTAATAATGTAACCCTCATCATATGTTTGTTGGACTGAATAGCCTTCTTCAGTTCCTGTTCCACCATAAACCTGATTCCACTCTTCAACACCTTCGCTATTTGTTTTTATGAGCCATATATCACTTCCATTATCATATGAATTTGTAGTTCCAATTAAAATAAAACCACCATCATTAGTCTCTTGAATTGAATGACCTCTATCATTATGTACTCCTCCGAAAGTTTTCAACCACTGTTCGTTGCCATCAGCATCTATTTTTAGTATAAGTGCATCATTGCTTCCACTACCAAAAGATTTTGTATATCCCCCAATGATATAACCACCATCAGATATTTCTTTTATAGAAGTTCCCACATCATTTTTGGGTCCACCAAATGTTTTATAAAAACGTTTATATGAAATACCATTTTCAATGTTGGTTGGTGTTTGTGCCCCCCATATATCCTCATAGATCACCTGATAATAACGATAATCATTTGATTCTATATTTGTGACTGTAAATGAGGTGTCTGTTTTGTTTACTGTAGAATATATCTCTGTTGGAATGTTGTTATTATGTACCCCCGATTCAAACAATCTGTAAAATGCAAAGTCCTCATCTAGATTTTTTTTCCACTTTATAAAGAATGAACCATCATCAAATATTATTGGATGGAGCATGCCTTGAGATGGCGGCTCATCATAAACCCTATAACCATCACTAAATGTGGATTGTCCCCAATGATCTGTGGTTACAAGCCAATACCACCTTTCAATGGTTGGATCAAATTCTAGTATATCATAAGTGGTTGTTTCAATTTCTGAGATTACATCAATATCTATTCTTTCACCAGAATAAGTATCTGAATATTGTATTTTATATGATAAAAAATCCCAATCAGGGGATGACTCCCATGAAATTGTCATCTGCAAAGGAGTTATCTGGTATTCAATTGATATTATACTTATAGAGTTAGGAGGTTCATCAATATCATTTGTCATTCCTTCACCAGTGGAATCTAAACCCCAATAATCAGTAACTTTTATACTATACCAGTTCTCCTTAAGGGGATCAAAATCATTTGTTATAAAATTTGTATCATATCTACTAGTTGTAAACTTCATTGATTGATTATCTGGACCCAACAATTCATAGGATGCAAAATCTAAATCATCAGACATTTCCCAAGTAACCATCATTTTAGTCAAATCATATTCTACAGAAACTATATCTATAGGATTCGGTGCGGATTCAACAATATTTGTCCTTCCTTCGCCAATAAACCCCTTCCCAGTTTCAGTTACAGTTCTTGACCAAAACCAGTTTTCCTTCAATGGATTATACTCATCTATTAATAACGATGTTACATCAATCTGAAAAATCGTATCAATAATAGTCTTTATACCCAAACTATCTTCAGAGGAAAGAATCTGATAATAATCAAAATCATTAAGTAGATATTTCTCCCAAGAAATGTGCATTGAATCTAGATCATAATCAACACCAACTATTTTTACAGCATTCTCATTGATGATTGTGGTATCATATGCAGATTGATTTGACCCTGCATATGCCATTATTCGATAATCAATATCCATTGAATCCAAAGGTGTACCATTGAACTGTACAATTAATTTTCTCAATGATTTATTTATAAAGGCATTTTCAATTTCCCAGTCTTCATTATCTTTCTTACTCTCAAGCTGAAATCCCCCAATATTTTCCCTATCATATTCCCAATGAATGACGAATTCATTATCTGAATTATTAAGAATAATTAAATTTTTTGGACGCCAATCCTCAGGTAATAAATCTGTGTTTGGGTCATGGGGATTAGACCAGTACCTATCGCTTTCACATGAGTAAATAAATAAACCAGCAAATAAAGGTATAAATGATGAAAATAAAAACGTGGAGGTCCTCATTTTTTTGGTTCTTTATTTGTTAATAAGTTGTTCAATTCATTCGTTTTTGATCCATAGTACACTGCTGGTAACATACATACTGCACCGAGGCCAAAAGCATATTTATTCATATTGTCTTTCCTATCAATTGCATTGTGGAGATCTCCGGCATACATTCCTACCGAAAGATATTCATCATACTGAATATTTGCACTTATTTTTAGATAACTTCCATAAGTCAATAATGCACCGCTAAACAACCCCCAAAGATTTCTTCTTAGTGCAAAATATCCAACCCTATCTTTAATGGTTTGTTTTTTTTTCAATGAAGCAAATACCTTTTTTTGCTTTCCCCATTCAATACTGACTGTATCATCAAATGTGAGGTACCCTGGGCTGGATAAAGAAATTCTGTAATTACCCTCAGGGACAAAATTAAGTTCAAATGGGGTCTCACCTTTCAGTGACATCCACTCAAAATCAACTTGAACTATTCTATCGCTTTCAATAATAACTGATCCGGTTTTCTTTAAAAAATTGTGATCATAATGGTAGTTCTTGTCATATCCAATACCAGATGAGGAGTTATAGGGACCGGGTCTACTTCTTTTAACATATCCTCTTTTTTTCTGAGCAATAGATCCCCATAAATGGATTTTACCTCGTAGATCATTTGAGCCAGTGTACACTGGCTCTATAATACTAGAGCTAGCTTGATTTCGAAAACCTCCTCGTCCATCACCAAGAGAAAATTCCCAATTACCATTCTTATTTGGCAGGCTGCAGTCAGGACATCTACTGTCAGACACCGAATTCTGCCAGTATTGTGTTAAAAATCCACCATGAACGGCCATCAATGCTCCATTTATGTTGATATCTCTTCCATATTGCGAATTATGAGCTCCGTTTTCTTTTGTATTGGCAATAATTATGTTTCCACCTGCGATGAGTCGTAGAATATTGTTTGTTCCGCCTGAATCAGGGTGCACAACTGCACCATTTGGACCAGAATCAGCATACACCACATCATCGGTAAGCCATATATTTCCCCAGACCTGATCGAAGAGTGAACTATTATCATGCCTTTTGTATTGGATAGAATCATCAGTAACAATTGTGTACTGACCTTTTACAACACCATTAACAGACACCTGACCTCCCTTTATATAGATCACTTCCGGACCTGAATAGGGATGGTAGGTTGGAGGAGAGACCACAAAAGATTTTCCGGTATTTGTTTCAATACAACTATCGGAGTCGTATTTATCGGAACACAGCCAGTAACGATAATCAAAATGATGGAAACCATCAACCTGACACTGGTGTGACTCATTATCACCGTGATTATGGAAAAATTGAAATGCATTGAATGGTATCTCAGGGTTTAATTCACCTTCGTTATTTTTTTGATACAATTTAATAAGTTCATTATCAAAAAATCCTGAAACCGATGAAAAACTATAATTAACAGAATCCACAAGCATCATATTTTCTGAAGGAGTTTCAATAATATCAGAGCCCATAACAAAAGATAGTATTTTATTGCTTGTTAAAGATTCAATAAATACTTTATCACCTTTACGAAAATTTTTTATTGACTTAGATACATTGTTACCATCTATATCAAAATTATTGACAATGAGTGCCAGTGTTTGGTTATAACTATTGATATAATCATATGCATCTATCCATTTTTCACTGTCCACATCAAATGTAACAAGGCGCAAAGACATTTTCTGTACACTCTGCCCATTGGAAGTTGAATCATAATAAAAAGCAAAACTTTCCAAGGGGCTCTTCACCGGAGGAATGAGATACCACCATTGGGTCGAATAAAACCCACCACTTTCCACAAATTTTATTTCTGTCATTATTAGTGTATCACTCATGTCTTTCCGATCTATCATTATTTCATTCTGTATAATTAGTGAAGCATTATTCTTAATAAGATCAACAAATTGGGGCATTTGAAGACCATAACTGATTTTGGGAATGGTATCAATAATTGAAACACCAAGAGAATCTGTAAAATCCTCCGGATTGCACGCACCCCAATGAATTTTACTTCCTGAAGTTAGTGTTATCGGACCAGATATGTCGGGACAATTTTTATCACTAAATCTCAACGTATTTCCATTGGTATGTACCCATCCATCAAGATTATCATTAGATCCAAAAATGGTCACATGGGAAGGGTTGGGTCCAAAAGGTACCTCATCATCGGTGAAATACATGAAAACTTCAAAGCCACCATTGGAAGACTGTGAAAAAACAACAGCCAAAATGGATATATGTAATATTACTGATATAAATTGGGTGAACCTTATTTTCATATTAATCCAAAATATTTAATATAATTTTTAATTCACACTCATTGATTCATCAGAATAGTGTTTGGTTATTAAAATTCCCTAAAAAGAATTTTTATAATCAATTGAATTTATGTATTCTTTTTGATAGTATAAGAATAAATGATATATATAGGTAAAAGATAACTAAAATGTAATTTACATTGTAACAAATATTGCTGACTTTCCATAGGCATACAATTGTGATATAAATCTGGTACGATTTAACGATTGACTACTATATCTTCTACAAAATTTATTACTGTAATACTAGACTCATTAACAATATCACCATTTAGATGGCGAGCTTTAATAATTTTATTTTCTGTATTATCACCAATCCAAACTGCATTTTTTAAATAATCACCGGCAATTACTCTGGGTTTTGAATTTGTTAAATCTTCAAGTATAGCAATATCAGAAGAAGAAGAAGCATCAAATGTATCAAAATATCGAACCGGACCCTCCTCTTCAATTATCCATGTATAGTTGAGGGTTGTGGTCAGCGCAATAGGTTGAGTTACATCTGTAATTGGAGACAAAGGGTTATTGTAAGAGGAAAAATATGGCACTCGTTGAATGCGATTATTAGTCTCATCGGCAACCAAAATCATCAAACCGTCAGCTTCTGAATATTTTGTGATAGAAATTGCAACGGGTCCACTAAGGAATCCGTCTAGTTGACCAAGGTAGTGCTCCATTGATACAGAATCTGGATATACTCCATTTTCCGGTAATAGATCAATTATTATAATTTGCCTAAGTCCGTAATCCGATACCAAAACTTCATCTGATCTTTGGTTCACAGCTATTGAATTGGGAGATTGAAATCCATATATAGTTTTTACTTCTGTTCCGATAATGAGTGTGAGGGTCTTGTTAGCCCTACTTAGCGCACAAATAGTACCTGTATTTTCATGGTAGTCAATATCGGTAATATTTGAAAGGTTATCATAGGTTTGTATCGTAGAGCCATCCTCATTAATTTCAACTATCTTCTCCAGACCCTTATCTGCAACCCAGCATCCAAACCAGTCTGGATGGTTATTTGTAATTGCTACGGGATATTCAAATATTTCCTCAGCACTCAAAATATAGTTACCATCTTCATCATATTTTCTTACTGATTTAAGACCACTATCTACAACCCACATGGTTCCATGCTCTGAATAAACATTGACTGATAAAGTGTCTGATGTTGATTTCCCTATAGAATCCGTTACAGTAACATACAAATCATATTCCTCGGCCAATTCGGGGTTAAAGGGAGCCTCCCAGATTGCTATCGAATCTTCAGGTTCATGGTTGGGAAATGTACCAACATTGCCTGAAGAAGAAAAATGATAGGTTAGCGGCAATGATTCAGGGTCTGATGCAGTGACTACAAGAGTAACTTCATTTCCCAAGAGTACTGCATCTTGACTTACTGTATATGATTCAATTATTGGAGAACCGTTTGTAACATGCATAACTATAGTCTCTGTTGCAATTCCACCATTTTGATCATTTGCTTCCACCCTTATTGTATCAACAGTTTCAAAGCCCGGAGCGGTATACTGAATACTTAAACCAGTTGCTGCATAGGGATTGCCTTGAGTGATATCCCATGTGACCGAAATTATATCCGCTGTATCCTGGTCAGTAACAGTAGCGGTCAATGTTTGAGTGGAGCCCGGAAGTGGCGTATTATCCTCAACTGAGATTTCTAATGTAGGAACATTATTCGTTTTGCTACATCCACTAAACAAAGATACCAGCATAATTGATATTATACCAGATAAAATCCATCTATATAAGTAAATAATCATATTTCTATTTGAATAAATACAACAGTTATACCAAATAAATTATATATTATATTTATATTTAAGTAAATAATGTATATTATAATATATATAAAGTTACTATTTATATAAAAAAATTTGTTAGATTAAAAGTTTTAACAAAAGAGGAATATAATTATGGAACGAAGGATTTTTTTTCCAATTGATTTCTTCAGCCAATGGAAATAAAACCTCCGGAATCATACTCTGACGTAACTGAAGCAATAATAGCTGATAGGGCTGATTCAAATATAAAATACTGTGTCCCGTTTACTTCCCAGCTATCTTGGGAAGGATCAAGATACAGTGATGGATTTATTTGTGTCATGGTTATGTTTGCCTCATTATACTCAAGTGTCAAGAATTGGGCCTGTGCCTTTACAAGCAGAATATCATGATAATCAATCTCTGTATAAAAATCGAGCACATAAACCGGGGCAATTGATAATAATGAATCGGCATAAGCAATCGCAGTTGTATAGTGCCCCTGAGCAAAAGTAACAATTGACAGAGCACAGTTAGCATTGGCTGCCCATGTAGAGTCATCCACTCCTTTCTCAAAGAGATATCTCATCATATCCATAGAGCTTCCACTATCAGTAAAAAATAGGCACCATGCCTTTCCAATAGTGGCCTCTATATTCTCAGGATTTATTGATAGTGCCTCATTAAAATTTTCTAAGGCATCCTCATAAAAACCTGAAGAAAGATCGTCCCAACCTTTCTCGATATACTCTGCAGGATCAGGTGGCGATGGCTCGGGTGGTTCATCCTCAGTTGGACATGCTATGAGTAACAATAAGAATGGAAATATATACCATTTTGAATTATTTGATAAATTTGCTGTTATCTTCATTTTAATCATTTCAAGATCGTTATTTTACTCGTCATCTGTTTGCTCCCCGCAGATAAATGGTAAAAATAAAGTCCTGTAGGCAAATTTTGCCCATTATTATCTCTACCATCCCAGTTTAGTGTAATTAAACCAGGTACAGCCTCATGATCATAGCTAAACACACGTTCACCCAAAATATTATAAACCGAAATCTTAACTTCATCCACCACCGGCATAAAAAACATGATACTGATAACTGAATTGAATGGATTGGGATAACAATATATATTATCTTGAGGTAGAGCAACACTTTGAGCTGGATTTGACGATCGTCCAATGTAAAAATGGCTATTTAAAGCGACTGAAGCCTGAAATTTTCCATCTTTGTCTATAAAGGTGGGGACGAGTATGCCTTGCCCTTCAAACACCCTATAAAAAGAATAATAATCACTCCCATCCGTTTCCCCTGTGAACGTTGCAACAAAAGCAATATCAGCTGAGATATTAGATTCAATAGAGTATAATGTTTGCTCTGTTTCAAAAAATGCTTCACTCATATCAATGTTTTCCTTTAAAATAAAAATTTGATTCTCTGAATATTCTGCGTTAGGATATTGCAAAATCAATTTAGCTGAAGAACTAATGAGCCTCCCTCCTTCAGAACTGGGAAGAGAAACAGAAAGGGATAAAGTATCAATCATCGTGTTGTTTGAATTATCCGTTAAATAAACAATAAGATCATAAAGACCGGACTCCAAAAAATTATATGGTGCGTTCCAGAGCTGAAGCTCAGGCTGCTGGTCTATTAGAGAAAAGGAAAGGGAGCCCAACAGTGAATCATCTAAAAAGAATGAGTTCGTAAAATCCTGAACAGAACCATCAGATGTGAGAATATAGTGTAACCGTCTGTTTAATCCCGGTGTGATAAAATAGGAAAGGTCTGCCGATGGTAAAACCTGATCAGAAATAGTTACAGTAACTAATTTTGATGAAATATTTCCCTGGATATCTTCCACTCGCAAGATAAGAAAGTATGTGCCCTGTATCTCAGACAATGGAACCAGCCAGAGGGAGCTGCAGCCTGGACCATCAATAACTTCGGCATATAAATCCTGGCTGGTGCTCTCAACGATAAATGTCAATAACGAATCAGGTGTGTCCGGGTCCTCACACCATTCTTCAAGGCACTCACTCATATACGTTGTGTCGTTCCCAAAGGTGATTAAAGGTAGGCTTCCCCATTCAGGTGCAAACCCATTTATTATTGTTAGGGTCACCGTGTTGGAGGTTGAAATATTAAAATGTTCATCCTCAGCGTAGAAGGTTAAGCTTGTTGTTGTATCTACTATCGACGTATCCTGAAGCTCAAGCATAACATTTGTTTGTGAATCTAAAACGATTTTCAAGATTGTGGTATCCGTCTCCACACCAAATATCAGATTGTTAGAGCTTGTAAGGTCATCCTCACATCTATCTGAGAGCTGATAGGAAAGTGTATCGTTAGGAATTAATCTAGACATTTCAATATTTAAGAGTTGCTCCCAATTGGGTGGTTCATCTTGAACAATGAGTACGTTCACAGTGTCTGATGATGAGTATCCTACATCATTTTCTGCGGTGAAAATTATTGAAACGGTTCCCGTTAAATCAGAGCTGGTAATTAATACCTGGTTCGCATCATTTATGGACACATCAATTGAATCTGTATCATAGGCTACTGTCCAATCAATATCTTGGTCAGAGGTAGATTCATCAAGTACAAAATCATCCAGGTCAAATAAATACGTTGAAGCAGAGTGCCAGTATACAGTTGTATCTGGTAAAATACTGATCTGTGGGTAAGGATTGTATGGAATTACATTCACAATAATCTCTATAGTGTCCGATAGCATCAGAGAGTTAGTTGCTGCCAGGGTGAGCGTATCTTTACCGAAAAAGTCGGTACCTGTCTGAATATATAAAATATGATCAACCGAATCTATGTAGGTATCTTCCAGTTCACTAATACCTGACAAACTCCAAATTATCAAGTTTGGTGGATCATTATAATCAAAAACAAGGGTATCCAGGTCCAGAGCAGCTATAAGAGTATCAGGATAAGTGAATATCATATCTGGTGTCAATACCTGGGGTGCATTGGAAGAAAAATAGAGTATGGGAAGCTCAACGGTCACGACATTCCCGAAGTCAAAATTTTCTCTGACTGTCAAAATGATAGTTCCCTCAGAGTTTTGTGAGTGGATGGAATTAATTGTAAGCATATTTGATTCTAAATTATAGTCAAACTCAACATTAGTATCCGGTGCCCCTTCCGGATTCAAAAAGGAAAACTCCCAGGTCAGAGAATCTTGAGGAGTGTCAGGGTCAGATACCGCGGTCTCCAGATCAATTGAGTAGCTACTGTCGGCATGAACAAGCAATGGCTCGGTCAATAATATCTGAGGAGGAATAGAGCGTATTTTAATATTGATCGGCCTTGTAACTGTTGTATCTCCGTCATCAACATTGACAACTAATTGAGTATCAACCAAAGGGGTGAAAGGTAAAAAAATCCTTAATATATCGTTTGCCAGAATATCTACCTCTAAATATGAATTTTCTTCAAAGCTCCATGAAAATTCATTATCATCGACATCATATACAAATTCTCTCAGGTCGACAGTATCTGACGTGCCATGGTAAAGAATAAGCGTGTCCCCGAGAGTAGAATCACTGCTAACACCGGAAAAATCAAGGACCGGGGGGTCATTAACATTTAACACTATGATCACTAAAAGGTTCTCGATAAGCCTGCCCAATGGTTCCTGAACAAAGAACCTTGTATTTGCTATGCCATGCCAATCAGGTTCTGCCGAAAACCAGATAGTGTCATTATCATCATAGTTCGTATATGTAGGTGTATTCAACGTAACCAATGTATCCCAAACGGCTATCTCCTCAGGGGTGTTATCTTCATCAATGAACAGGGAATCATAATGGACAAAGTGGTCGGTGTCTTCAGGAAAAAAAATAGTCGGAAAGGGGTCCACAAATCGAATGGGGTGGTTTATCACAAGGGTCCAATCCTGGGAAAAAACAAGGGTCTGGCCGGGAATGTTTAATGATACGGATGCTGCTAAGATCCCATTGCACCCCACCGTTGTTGTTAGGGTCAATATATTTGTCAGTTCATCAATAACAATGTTAGCGCCATCCAAAGGCTGAATAATCTCTGATGACCACACCGCATCTGCAAAACTAAATTCATTACTCTCAAAGTGGTCATCCAGATCAATTATAAAGCTTTCGCCGGGTAATAATAACGTATCAGGGATAACCGGGTAGATGGAGTAACCTTCAATAAATATTGTAATCCCCTGTGCACTGTTAAACGTATGCATCTCATTTGATTTATTATTATACCTTGTTACTCTTGAGTTAGAATCATCATCATCAAATACTATATCCGTTGATTGCAGCTCATTGTTAGGAATATTAACAACAACCAAACTAAAAGATGCCACAATCCCAATACCGCTGATATATGACTCTGATATTGTCAAATATGAATAATCCAATTGAAACCCGGAGATACCGTTAAGCATATCTGATTCACCCCATACATCACCATGGGTATCATTCGCCCATTTAAACCAGCCCTGACCAAAATTTATCGGTAAAAATGGAACACTGTCAACCATCACAGGCATAAAAATAGCCGGGTCAAATGTCAGAAAATATTCATGAGCTCTTAGTGTGTCTCCATTTGTATCCATTACTATACTCAAAGCGACTGTATCACCAATAGTATAGTTGCTGTCAGTACTATTGGATGTTTCTAACCAGCAATCGGCTGCTTCACCAACCCCAATAAATAGAAAAAGAAATAAAGATATATGGATACGATTAAACACTTTTTGGATAAAAGATGGTGAGGAAAATTAGTTCTATTTTACTAAAAAAAAAAGAAGCCTCTGGTATTCCAGAGGCTTCTTACTAACCAAGGATATTGATTGTCAACTTATTTCATCAAAATCATTTTATGTGTAGCAATCATTTGATTGTCAACGCTTAAGCTGTAAAAGTACAATCCTGAACTGACCTTGCTACCAAATGTATTGGTGGCATCCCAGTTGGCCGTATAGTTACCGCCAGGAAGACTGGAAGAAACTAATTGCGTTACCTCTTTGCCCATGAGGTCAAAGACCGTGAGCTTTACAAGACCATCCTGTGGGATTGCAAAAGCAATGTTTGTCACAGGGTTAAATGGGTTCGGAAAGTTCTGTTCTAGGGCATACTCAGAGGGCATGACCGATCCATTATTGCTTATAACAGCTTTGGTGGATCTGTTCATGTCATCTATGAGTGTAACATTATTAATGACCGGACCGGAAGGATCATCAACCAATGGCTTCAGCTCAATGACACTCAGTTCTGAGATCACAGTAGAACCGTTGCCATAAAGGGCACTCACAGCGGTCCAATGATAACCATTGTTCTTGTTGAAGTGAATAGCATCGCCATTATTCTTAAGATTATCTGAAATGTTGAGCACTTCCCAGTCACTGGAATTGATCATCATTTCTATTGAATAAGCATGAAGACTTCCGATACCGCTAGCGCTTACACTATAGACAACACGGTCAAAATTCTCTTCAACCATGTTCAGAGCTATCACAGCACCTGAATTATCTGCTTCAATTTGTATTTCTTTGTTAACTGCTCCCTCTCCGTTAACGTTAGCATTTTTTGCCGCATAGTTGAGGTCATCAACATAGACCGTTCCGCTACCATCCACGTCAGCATATGCGTTCCAATTAGCATCAGTACTGGTGCTATTAAAAGCATCGGAGATAAGAACAGCATCAGAAGCTTCGATTTCATTATCAGGTAAATTATTACCGCTCTCATCTGTCCATCCACCAACATCGCCTCCGGGAATCTCATGGTCACCCTGAAAATTCAGGTTGGTTGTAACAAATGGTATAACTTTAACATTTTCCTGTATCTGTGTCAGAAAACCAGCTTTTGAGACCATCACATCATACATTCCTGCTGGGATCTCGCTCAAGGTGTAAGAGTCGTCAGTGCCCAGGGTAACGGTCGATGAAACAGAGGCGGAATAGGATCCTACCGGGGTAGCAGCCACAGTAACAGTGGTTGCGCCACCGGTTCTTCCCTGTACATCAATATATCCGGCTAACTGACCGCTGGCAACCAGTTGAACATACGCAGTGTCAACTGTCAAGGGTGAAATGCTTGTGTGTGCATTAGCAATAATAATATCTGTTGCAAACTCATCAGTGGGGCTATTATTAAAGGCAACGGTACTAGCAAACAGAGTGTCAGCGCTCGAAGCACCATCTGCAATAACCTCCAATGTAAATTTCGCAACGACCTCTCCGCCAGCTTCCAAATCATCTCCACCATCTAACCAGGATGCCCATCTGAGCTCATCCGTGGTTCCATTTACAACTAGGGCGTCGGCCTGTTCAGCACCATTCCAACTTCCGGTGACTGCTG
This sequence comes from Fidelibacterota bacterium UBA2986, assembly GCA_002346675.1. GTDB lineage: Bacteria > Fidelibacterota > Marinisomatia > Marinisomatales > AB-629-J13 > AB-629-J13. Next base: position 40,753 of record DEAI01000026.1, on the reverse strand, counting down.
TAAAGTATGAAAATTCTGCATTGTCGTCAGGATCATTAGAAGCATCATCATCATCACACACAAAAGCCTCACAGCTCGCCTCAGAATCATCATAAGCACTTGCATCTACACCGTTACCACAGTCACAGGATGTATTAGAGGGTTTAAAATAAGTGTTATCATACTGAATTGACAGTGAGATCAATTCAGCAGTATCATCACCATCATCAGCTGTAACCGAAAATTCGATCTCATCACCCACCTGACCGGTTGGTTGATTCGGACTGAATGTAATCATAGTGGAAGCGTCAGCATCTGCATTGAGACCAATAGTCAGTTTACCATCTGCCTGGTATGGATATTCATCATCATCAAATGTACCATCCTCTGAGAAAAAGTAATAGACAAAGTATTCACCTTCAGCAAAAGCACCGTCACCATTTGCCTGTTTTGTAGCAGTAGATACACTCCATACATAGCTTGATTGGGTTGATCCATCAACAACATCATCATCAGTAGGATCACCAGTTGTTGAAGTAACCCAAATATTAGAATTTTCAGCTTCAAAAGTAGTATAGTCCGATACTACCCCGTCTGATGTGCAAAGTACTATATGTACTAATTGATTGGCACCATTATTATCAAAACCGTTCCAGCGAAACTCATAAGAGTCCGCAGCATTTAGTGCCTGGTTTACCCCTGCAACAGGGTTAATAGGCATAAAAAATGTTGAATGCTCCAAAGTTATGCCTCGATTATTTTCATTTGCATTCGTCATATCACCACCACCGGAGTTATTTTGAATAACCAAACTATTGTCATCATCAGAAATAACCGCGTAGATATGATATTCAACATCAGGTGCAAGACCGGAGCTGCGAACATCAAACATTGCCATATTATCGGTTTGTCCATCACTATCATCTGTGATCGTGGCAACCAAAACTGTTCCAGTAGGATCTGGAGCTGTCCAGGTACAGGCATCATCAGCGGTTCCATTATTATCACAATCGGCATCGGCAATACAATCCGTTTCATTATCATAGCTAACATCATCACAAACTCCACTCACAAGGTTTGCTAATATTGAAGCATCATCGGGTGCACCGCTTTCTGACCATACTTTATCACTTGCATAAATCAAGATGGTCGCATCATCATCTAGGTCCCAGTCACCGTCATGGTTAGAACCGCTCCAGAGTATGGGCTGTACCTCTTTAAGTCCATCATCAAAAGTAATAGCAGCAGCAAAGGGATCAAATTTGAAATAAGGATGGTGTTTGACATGTATCTGGAATGCATCATCACCAGTATCTTTCAACTGTTGTTGTGCGGTGTTCGTTCCATCAGAGAGATACAGATAGACATAGTAACTACCTGCAGCCTCATAAGTACTTGCATCCGTGTATGCTGAAAATGTGTAAGAGTTACTTGCTGCCCAAGTTGCAGCAGCAGCATCATCGCAGATTCCAACGCCAGCGTCAGTCGTTGCGGTACACGCATCCTCACCACCATCATCATATGAGGTAACATCCGTACCATCAGCACAGGTACAGGTTCCTGCATCATCAATGGCAACTGAATAGTCAGCTGTCAATCCTGTCAGGGTTGGTAAAGTATAAACACCAAAGTTTGTACCATCATCACACGCTGCTGCCTCACAGGCAGTCTGATTATCATCATTTGCACTTACATCTGTACCATCACTACAAGCACAGCTTGCGCCGGTTGTATCCACATACACAGATATGGTGGCAGCATCATCATCTAGGTCGTCCGCTTCCCAGTAAATATCTGCCTCAGATAAAGAAGTCCCAGGAACATCACCATCTTTACCAACAATATTTTCACCCAAGACATCAGAGCTCACGTACATTCCTCCCACGGGCTTGTCACCAGCGTCACCATCATATGAATCATCAGCGGTATAGTCTACAGCCGTTTCATCTGTACCGTCCTCATTATCATCAAAAACCGGGTTGTGTATAATCTGTGTGCTGTCACTTGCGCCCAAGACCCAGTTTGCTGTTAAGTTGGAGGTAACATAATAAAACTTGTATCCTGCAGAATAATCAGCATGCGTCCCATCAAATTGAATACCTGCAAAAGTTTCGTCTTCATTCTGATCTGATAAATCTCCTGCAGCAAGATGGTTTGCGGTTAAAAGAAATATGTCATTATCAACCTGTCGCCATTTAACAGTTACTTCTTCATCTGGAGCTAAATCACCCCCAGTTCCCGTAGCGTCGGCAACAAAGGTAATAACATTGTGATTAGAACCATCGGCGGAACCCAAGCTATATTGACTGCTCGCCATTTCTCCGCAAGCCGCACCAGTTACAGAAATGATCGAAGATGCATGTTGCACAACACCATTTAATGTATCAGGGTCCAATGTATAGGTCCACTCTGCTGTTACATCAGCAGTTGAAGTTGTAGTAGTAGTATCAACAAGCGGAATGGTATTCAGCGTGGGATCTGTGCTCATCCACAGCTCATAGTCCATATCATCTGCATCTCCATCATCAAGTTCTATACCGTCCCAGTTTGCGTCACCATCAATGTGTTCCCCAGCAAATGATTCTATAAAATCGGGGAGAGCTAAAGTAACAGCCGCCGCTCCAACAGAAGGAGCAGGAAATACATCCCCATAGTCAGAGCTTGCATCAATTGCACCAGAAACGGTATTTTTCGTATAATTTTCTGCAAATGTGACCGCTGAGACAGTGTCAGCTAAACTGACATTTATGGAACTACCTGGTCCCTGCTCAACTGTTCCGTCACCATACTGTATTGTATATTCTGCAGCATCTCCATCTGTGGCATTTGATACTGTTGTTACAGGAAAAATAAACATAAATTTGTCTGCATTTGCAAGTAAATCAGTATTAGCATCCTGTTGTAAATCTATGATAATTTGTTTAGCTTCAGCGCTATGACAAGCCGGATCCACATTAGCATTAGTAACGTAAGAGATACTTATCTCATTACAATAATCTTCATCACCATCTGTATCAGCTAAACTGACATCATCGGGAAATGTAATTGTTATATCATTCGTTACAGCACCATCACCAAAATCATAATCAGTGTTCCAGTCGTTTGCACCGTTACCCTGCAGGGTAACTGTAATGGTCTGGATATAGTGTTCACTATCTGTTGCGCCAATAGGCAGAGTGCTTGGGTTTGAACTCCCAGTACTTGCAAAGGCTATACCGCTCATAGTTATAAGGGTGAAAAGTTTTGAAAGTTGACCTTTAATATTCATTTTTTCCTCCGATTATTTTTGTTTTCTTCTGACATACTTAAACTCGGCGGTTCTCCCGCCGGAATCTTTGTGGTCAATTTGTATATCGACGGTATTTTCATATGTCTTTAATAAATTTTACTAAAAATTATAAAATTTTCATCTATCATTTCGTTTTTTAATAAAATCTAATAATGTAAGAAATCCTATATATTTTAATAATGTTGAAGATAAATCAATAAAAAACAATAGTAATCTATAATTTTTAACAATATTGTTTACTAATCATTATTATTTGTGCGTCACTTAGTTCTAATCATATTCTCGACTAAATATTCACAATATTTATACCAATTGAAACAATACAAACTATATAATTCTAAATACAATGTAACTTTAACAATATATTTATTTACAGTATATTATAGTTAAAGATAAATAAACATAAATCAGAGAGATATAGGAAATTTTGATAGAAAACAGGAAATTAGTTCCACAGCCTCTATTTGGCTATAGCTATTTAAATGATCTTATATTTGGTCAGTGAACCAGGGGGAAGTGATTTTTTATCCAATTATTTTTTATAATGATTTATAATAGGGTATCTCCTGCCAATACCAAAAGCTTTGGATGAAACCCTCAGGCCTGGTGCGGCCTGGCGTCGTTTATATTCATTGAGCCTGATCCGTCCTGCAATATCCAATACTAATGAACTTTTCAATCCTTGCTGGAGCAGGTCATTAATGCTGAGCCTGTCCTGAACTATGGATTCTACAATAGGACTTACAACATCATAGTCAAAGGGATCTCTCTGATCAGGTGCCAGCTCTGCAGATGGCGGCTTTGTGATACAGTCTTCGGGGATCCGGTCAAATCCTGCGCTCTCGTTAACCCACCTAGAGACAGCATACACCTCCTGTTTTGATAGGTCGGATATCACAGCCAATCCCCCGTTCATATCACCATAGAGTGTACAATATCCCAGCGCAAGCTCGGTCTTGTTGCCGGTTGTCAAAACCAGCCAGCCAAATTTATTTGATATAGCCATGAGCAAAAGCCCACGGATCCGTGCCTGAATGTTTTCTTCGGCTACGCTTGGGGGTGCATTCTTAAATATTGGTTTTAATGATCGAGTGATATCATTAACTAATTTTTCTATGGGTATGGACCGCACAGATATCCCCAGGTTTTGTGCTAATTTTTCTGAATCAGTTAGACTGTGCTCACTGGAAAATTCTGATGGCATTGTAATGCCCCACACATTTTCCTCTCCCAGTGCATCCACTGCAATGCAGGCTGTGAGGGAAGAATCGATTCCCCCGCTGAGCCCCATGACTGCCTTTTTATGGCCAGTTTTATCAAAATAATCCTTTACCCCAAGGCAAAGAGCAGAATAGAGGCTCTCTTCCCTGTTGAAAACCTGTTCAGTGATAATATTTGTTGAGTCCATGTTCACAAAGACAATATCTTCGGAAAAGGACTGGCCTGAACCTATCACTTCACCATTATTATTATACACAACTGAATTTCCATCGAAAATGAGTTCGTCCTGGGCACCAACTAAATTACAATAGACAAAATGGGTATTGGTCTCACTAATTTTTTCTTCAATTAATGTTTTTCGAATTTGTGGCTGCTCATCGTGAAATGGAGAAGCAGAAATATTGATGATCATCTGTGCTCCCCTTTGAGCAAGTTCGTTGGTAACCTTCAATTCATAATCCATATCCCACAGATCCTCGCAGATCTGAATACCGATTTTCTTAGGTCTACCTCCGATATCTACCTCAGTGAGCCCCACATTCTTTCCCGGACTGAAATACCTGTCCTCATCAAACACATCATAGGTAGGTAAAAGCATTTTATCATAAATAAATACAATTTCACCATTCCTGCATAGGGCAGCACTATTAAATATCTTATTTTTCTCTTTTCGTATAAAACCGGCAATGAGCGGTATTTTAGAAAAGGATGCTATGGTTTGGATAGAGCTCTCGCAGGCAGAAACAAATCCGTTCTCCCAGATCAAATCCTGGGGAGGATACCCACACACTACCATTTCAGGGAAAATAACCAGTTCAGCACCAGCTTTGATTGCCTTCTCATAAAATGACTTTACTTTATTTAAATTATATGTAAAATTACCAAGTTTCGGGTTGACCTGACATAGAGCGATTTTCACTGAGAAACCATCAAAATATTTTAGTGTCGTATATGAAAATCATTATATCCTTTTAGATCAGAGCTGACCTCAATGTCCACGTGTTCGACATTGGAATTCGGAGACCCCTTTTCTAGAAGACTGATAAACTCTTCTATTTTACTGTTAACTCCCTCTGCTTCACCAATCACAGAACCATCTGACTCATTTTTTACCCATCCTGTAACGTTTTTTAAAGAAGCTTTATCTTGAGTAAATGCCCGAAACCAGACACCCTGTACTTTTCCTGTTACCCTGAATGAAATAGATTGCTCTTGAGATTTCATTATTTCATTATCATATTGATCTTCTTGATCACTTCCTCAGGAGAATAGGCAATATCTACATTGTCAATTTTCCATGTGTTATATCCAACCACTTTTTTATCAAGGGATAGTGCATATGCAATCTCACTCAAGGTCCCGTATTTTCCGCTGATTGCTATTGCGGCATCACAGTTATAGGCTAAGATCACATTTCTCCCAATTCCGATGCCCGTTGGGATTGCAAGCGAGACGAAGTCATTTGCTTCTTCATCTGTGATCCCTTTGAGGATTCCAATGCAGGTTCCACCTCCTCTTTTCACACCTTTACTGATAGCCTCCATTACACCATTTCCTCCGCCACAAAATACAAGATAATTCTCTTCTGCTAATTTTTTGCCTATTTCAACTGTGACATCATAATCCTCATCTGACACCTCTCGTCCACCAAAAACAGATATTCTTCCACTAAAATTTGTCACGGTTCTAACCTGGTCAAGGTTCGAGGGAAAGGTATAGTTTGACGTATATGTCTAATTCCGCTGATCCATGTCACTGCCCTCTCAATTCCAAGGCCAAAACCTGAGTGGGGGACTGAGCCATACTTTCTCAAATCCAAATACCATCCAAAAACATCAATTGGCAGCTTATGCTCATTAATTCTTTCCACAAGAATATCGTGCTCATCCTCTCTCTGACCGCCGCCAATAATTTCACCGTAACCCTCAGGAGCCAACATATCAACTCCAAGAGCGAGATTCTCATTCTGTTTATCACGCTTCATATAAAAAGCTTTTATCTCTGCGGGCCAGCGATGAATCATAACCGGACAATCATATTCCTCAGAAATTAAAGTTTCATCAGTCCCCCCAAAGTCTGAACCATATTGAAAGTCCACACCCTTTTTCTCTAGAATTTTTACAGCTTCATCATAAGTAATTCGCGGAAACGGTGTTTTAATTTTCTCCAGTTTTGAAATATCTCTCTCTAGAATATCTAACTCAGCTTTGCAATTTTCTATACAATGAGAGACAATATACTCTACAAATTTCTCTGCCCAGGTCATGTTTTCATCTAAATCACAATAAGCAATTTCAGGTTCCACCATCCAGAACTCAGTTAAATGTCGTCTGGTTTTTGATTTTTCTGCTCGAAAAGTTGGGCCAAAACAATAAATTTTTTTAAAGGCCATTGCGCCAGCCTCTCCATATAGCTGTCCGCTTTGAGTTAAAAAAGCCGAACGGTTGAAATAGCCTACTTCAAACAGGTCTGAGGTTCCTTCAACAGCGTTGGCGGTCAATATAGGAGAGTCCATCAGGACAAAGTCGTTTGAGTCAAAGAAATCTCTGCAGGCTTTTATAACGTGATGGCGAATTTTTAAAATTGCATTCTGTTTTCTGCTTCTCATCCACAGATGTCTGTTATTCATAAGAAAATCAGTTCCATGTTCTTTCGGAGATATAGGATATTCATCCGCAATTTGGTGAACCAAAATTGATTGCACTCCAATTTCAAATCCTCCTACCGAACGATCATCCTTACGGACTGTCCCTGTGATAGATACGGAAGACTCCTGGGAAAGTATATTCTTCAATTCAAAGTTTTCTGAATCAACTTCAGATTTAACTATAACACACTGGGCCAATCCCGTACCATCTCTCAAGAGAAGAAACCAAATTTTTCCGCTTACTCTTTTATTGTAAACCCATCCATCGATGGTAACGGTCTTATCTACAAAGTTTTTTAATTGTGAAATTGTTGTTTTAGTAAGTTTTTCCATTTTTTACCATGTTGTTAAAATATCATTTAAAATATCTTGAGCAATCTTACCCACTGCAATTTTTGTTGCAAAAGAACGTGCATCTCCGATTTCATCACTATCTTCATCATCTGTTAATCCATCACCATCATTATCAATTTCATCTGTGCTTATATCACCACCAATCCCATATGCACCCCAACCCTTAAATATTTTTTGCAGAAGTATCTTATCATTTGCTACATCAACCCACTCCACATCAATAGAAATAGTAAATCGGTATTCACCAACAACTTCCTCTTTGGAGTATGTGTATGGAATATCTTCTGCTTGAATTATCGAACCCCTCAGTATAGAATCTGAATTTTCTTCGTCAACAACACGAAGGATGTTCTCATCAGTAAACTTCTCAAGTAAATTATCAGTGATCTCTTCAGAAATTCCAAACTCTGCGGTTTCATTATCTAGCAAGGGAATTGATATACTACGAATGTGAGGAGGTATAGATCCTGCCATGGAATAAAACCCACAGTTTACTAAATAAGTTACCATGAAAAGTACACCACCTAAATAGCATAATAGTCTATTGATTTTAGAGCTCATTTTGTTTTTATCTGATAGACTTCTTAATTTTTGGTTCAATTCCATATTCGTTGATTTTTCTGTAGAGAGTCCTCTCACTCATCCCGAGAGTTTTAGCTGTAGCCCTTCTGTTATTATTGTGAAATTTTAAGGTTCGTACAATCAGTTCTCTTTCGAGCGTCTGAAGGTTTGCCTCTCCAATAGCTTCTCCCCTTATGTTGTTTGGGTTATGTTCATCTATTTTTCCTGGAAGGTCAATAGATTGATTAGCCCTAGGAAAATGGTCGATTTCCCCTGCAGGTATCAGAGGTGCACGAGACCCCAGTAATTGTTTTATTGATTCAACGTCCTGTCTAAGCAAAAACAGCTGTCTAAGTATCAGCTCTCTTTCAGCAGATTCCGGAGATTGAACCACTGGAATTGGAAGTTGAGCATTATCAAATTGACCTATAATTGATGGAGACAAATGTCCCTCTACCATATCTGCTGTGATTCGCTCTCCTTTTTCCAGTACTAAAATACGCTCAACAAAATGTTTCAATTCCCTTACATTTCCCTGCCAATCATGCTGTTTCATTCTTTTAACTGCTTCAGGCATGAAACCTCTATAAAGAATATCATTGCTTCTGGAAAATAATAGAGCAAACCGCTCCACGAGAAGTGATATATCTTCAACTCTATTTCTCAAAGGAGGAATATCAATAGTTACAGTCTTCAGCCTATAAAATAGATCTTCCCGAAATCTGTTTTCTTTAACCAAACTCTCTAACTTTTTATTTGTAGCTGCAATGACACGGACATCAGTGTAGAGTGTTTTTGAATCTCCTACACGCATAAATTCACCGCTCTCTAATACTCTGAGTACTTTTACCTGTGTGTCAAGTGGCATCTCTCCAATTTCATCCAGAAATATGGTACCTTTATGAGCAGACTCAAAGTATCCCTTTCGATCTGATCCTGCTCCTGTATAAGAGCCCTTTGTATGTCCAAATAGTTCACTCTCAATAATTCCTTCAGGGATTGCACCACAGTTCACCGTTATCATCTCTTTTTGATTCCTCTTACTAATTCCATGAACTGCTTTTGCTATCAGCTCTTTCCCCGTCCCTGATTCACCAGTAACTAGAACAGTAATATCAACCCGTCCTACCTGCATAATTAGGTCAATTACTTGCTGAATTACTTCAGAGTTACCTATGATCCCATATTGTTTTTGGAGTCTATCTTTATCCATTGCTCAAGATGATTCTATTTCGGGATGAAGTAAATTTGTTTTTGGCTGTAAAATATTCCACATTGTCCCGATGATATATCTCAATTCAGAGTGAACTGGCGACCAATTTAAAACTTTTTTTGCTAGACTAAAAGATGTGGTTAAAGATTCAGGATCTCCCACTCTTCTATCAACAAATTTATACGGAATTTGATGTTTAGTTACTTCCACAGTCTTTTTAACTACATCAAGCACTGAGTGCCCATCTCCTGTTCCTAAGTTCACAATCAAATTATCACCACATTGATTAAGAAAATTGTATGCCTTTAAATGTGCAGAAGCCAAATCAGAGACATGGATATAATCTCTAATGCAGGTTCCATCTGGTGTATCATAATCACTACCAAATATTTCCAATATATCACGTTTCCCTGATGCAATTTCCATAACAATGGGAAGTAAATTTTGAGAATTCCGTTCCATTTTTACAACTCGGCTTTGCGCATCATACCCTGCCGCATTAAAATACCTCAAAGATACAAATGAAATACCTTTCAGCTTTGAATACCACTTTAAGTTTTCTTCTATTGCCATTTTAGTATATCCATAATAATTAATGGGGTCTATTCTGTGCAGCTCATCAACAGGAAGATATTCGGGATAACCATATACAGCAGCTGTTGAGGAAAAAATAATTTTAGAGACACCCGCCTTCGACATCGCTATTAAAAGTTTTAGAGTAGCAACTATATTATTATATGTATATTTTTCTGGATATATCATGGATTCGCCTGCTGCCTTCCACGCCCCAAGATGTATGACCGCATCCGGCTGGATAGATAATGCAGTTTCTAGGTCTTGTTCATTTAAAATATTTCCCTCTATAAATTCAGCTCGTCTGTCCACATTTTCTTCAAACCCTAGCGAAAGATCATCCAACACCGTTACATCATATCCACTATCCAATAATTCAATTACCACATGGGAACCTATATAACCTGCACCTCCTGTCACTAATATATTCAATTTTCAGAGCTTCCGTCACTAATGAATGGCTCATAATTATTTGCATTCTTTTGGGAATCTAGTTCTTTTTCCAAATCCTTAATTTGGTCTCTTAAAAACGCTGCCCGTTCAAATTCCATTTCATCGGCAGCTGAAATCATTTCCTGTCTCATCATATCAAGAGCAAGATGTCTATCCATCTCTCTATAATTCCTATCATCTTGAACATAAGTTTTATCCACATCACCCCCACCTATAGAGTCAGCTACAGCCGTTGCATGCATAACATCTTCCATGGATTTATATACCGTTTTAGGTGTAACCTTATTTTCTACATTATATGCTTTTTGAATCATCCGTCTTCGACCAGTTTCACTGATAAGGTGCTTCATTGCTTCTGATACATGGTCACCATAAAGAATTACCTTGCCCGCGATGTGTCTTGCGGCCCTCCCCGCAACCTGCATTAAAGAGCTTTGAGACCGTAAAAATCCCTGTTTATCAGCATCCAATACTGCCACCAGTGAAACCTCAGGAAGGTCCAGCCCCTCTCTAAGCAAATTAATACCTACCAGTACGTCAAATTTTCCCAGCCGTAAATCCCTCAATATTTTCACCCTTTCCAGAGCTTTGATCTCAGAATGTAAATATCGAACATTTAAATTAACCCCTTTTAAATACTCGGTTAAATCCTCACACATACGTTTTGTCAGTGTCGTTATCAGTACCCTTTCTCCCAGCTTCACTCTAGATTTGATTTCGCCAATCAGATCATCAATTTGCCCTCTGGTTTTTCTTATTTCAACTTCAGGATCTAGCAACCCTGTGGGTCGAATAACCTGCTCCACAATACTTCCACCGCTCAAATTTAACTCTCTCTCAGAAGGAGTTGCAGACATATAAACCATTTGGTTTTGAATATCAAAAAATTCACTATACTTTAATGGACGATTGTCTAAGGCACTGGGTAACCTAAATCCATATTCAACTAGTGTTTCTTTTCTTTTTCTGTCTCCATTATACATCCCCTGGATTTGCGGCAATGAAACATGGGACTCATCAATAATTGTCAAAAAATCATTGGGGAAAAAATCGATGAGTGTCCAGGGTCTCTCTCCCTGTTTTCTGCCAGCAAAATATCGTGAGTAATTTTCAATACCCGAACAATATCCAATTTCTGTCATCATTTCCATATCAAAGTTGGTTCTCTGTTCCAATCTTTGGGCTTCCAATAGTTTCCCCTGCTCCCTCAACTCTAGCAGTCTTTCATTTAATTCTTTTTGAATTTCAACTATAATTCTAGATATAGTCTCATCATCTGTCACAAAATGTTTGGCAGGATAAATAAATATGCTGTCCAAAGTCCTAATAATTTCTCCTGTAAGATGGTCAAAAGTGGAAATTCTTTCAATTTCATTTCCAAATAATTCAATCCGAATACATACATCCTCATAGGCAGGATAAATATCAATCAGATCACCCCTGACACGAAAGTTCCCTCGCTCCAAAACAGTATCATTCCTTAGGTAATGTATTTGAACTAATTTTTTAAAGATTTCTTTACGGTGGAAGGTCTCCCCTTTTTTCAAATAAATGATCTGATCTTTATAATCAGATGGTGAGCCTATTCCGTAAATACAGGAAACCGAGCTGATAACAATCACATCTTTTCTCTCCATCAGAGAGCTTGTTGTTTTTAATCTCAGCTTATCAATTTCCTCATTCATTGAAAAATCTTTTTCTATAAAAGTATCCGTGACTGGCATGTAAGCTTCCGGTTGGTAGTAGTCATAGTAGCTAATAAAAAATTCTACCGCATTTTTTGGAAATAACTGCTTAAACTCCCCATAAAGTTGAGCTGCAAGTGTCTTATTATGTGAAATAATCAAAGTAGGTTTTTGTATTTTTTCAATAACATTTGCCAATGTAAATGTTTTTCCTGAGCCTGTAACCCCAAGCAAAACCTGGTGGTCATCCCCTCTTTTCAGACCACCGCTCAATTGTTTTATTGCGCTAGGTTGGTCCCCCATTGGTTTAAAGTCGGTGTGGATGCGAAACTCTGCCATAATGCCAAACTTACGACGGATAATTTATTGGATGCAATGGCAGAGAATTAATAATTTTTGGTTTGTATGACTGTCTATTGAACAACTTTATCATAAAAAATAATTTTGTCTAAGTTGATAAAAGTATGGAAAAAAAATAAAGGCAATTCTTAAATAAGTCTTTTACCCTGCGGAGCAGATTTTTCTGGAACACCCAATACGATATCTCCTTTTTCATTTTTGAAACCGGTGACTAAACATCCCGAGATAAAAGTTCCTATTTGTTTGGGTGGGAGATTCACAACTGCCACAACCGATTTACCAATTAGTTTTTCTTTAGAGTATAGCTCTGTAATTTGAGCGCTTGATTGTTTTATCCCTATTTCTCTTCCAAAATCTATTTTTAGTTTATAGGCTGGTCTATGTGCTTCTGGAAATTTCTGAACTTAAATAACTTTTCCTACTCTTAGATCAACCTTTTCAAATTCAGCGTAGGATAAGTTTTTCATTTTGATAGTTTTGGTTATCGCTCTGTTCCCACTAGCTCAAACTCATTGTAATCGGTTATTTTAACTTTGAGAAAATCTCCAGGTATCTGCTTTCCTTCCACTCTAACAATGTGGTCTACCTCAGGAGAGTCGTACTCGGTCCTACCTACAGAAACTGTTTCTCCTGATTTATCAATCAAAACACTAAGGTCTTTGCCAACTAAATTGCTATTTTTTTCCAGCATGATGTCATTCTGAATAGATAACAGCTCCTCCTTACGCTCATCTTTTAGTTCACGGGGAATATCATCATCCAAAAATGCTGCAGAAGTTCCCTCCTCCTCTGAATATGTAAATATCCCTAATCGATCAAATTGCTGCTCTTCAACAAAATCACATAACTCCTTGAAATCATCCTCAGTCTCACCAGGAAATCCCACAATCAAGGTCGTGCGAAGACGAATTTCGGGAATGAATTCCCTCAATTTATCTAGCCGTTTTCTGATCCCCTCCTGGTTTAGCCCTCGTTTCATTGACTTAAGTATATTATCTGATGCGTGCTGAATGGGAATATCTATGTATTTACAGACCTTTTTTGACAAAGCCATGGCCTCCATCGTCTTTTTTGATAAATGGGCAGGGTGAGCATAATGAAGGCGAATCCAGCGCAATGGTTCACCTATTTGATCCAATACATTAAGCAGCTCTCCTAGATATCTTTTTGGTTTTAGATCCCATCCATAGGAGGTAGTATCCTGTGCAATTATAAGAAGTTCCCTTACTCCACTCTCCACAAGACGGTTGGCCTCAGCCTCAATTGCCTCAACCGATCTACTCTTTTGCAAACCTCTCATTATAGGGATACTACAAAATGAACATCCATTATCGCATCCTTCAGCAATTTTTAAATAGGCATAGTGGGATGGTGTCAGAAGAGAACGAAAAAATAGCGGATCGTCCTTCATAAAATCTTTACCAGTCAAATAGGAAAGTATCTGACTGTGATCGTTTGTACCAAAAAATCGATCTACTTCCGGTATTTCCTTTTGCAGCTCAGACGAATATCTCTCGGACAAACATCCCATAACAATCAATTTTCTCTCATTATCCTTTGTAAGCTCTGCAGCTTCTAAAATAGTATTTACTGATTCTTCTCTTGCGATATCTAAGAATCCGCATGTGTTAACCAAAATAGCATCTGATTTTTTCGGGTCATCAACTATATTCAATCCTGATCTTGAAAACCCACCCATAATAATTTCAGAATCAACAAGATTTTTAGCACAACCCAAACTGACAATGTTGATATTGTTTATTTTTTCTCTCATATAATATAACTTTAAACGATATACCTAAAGTATTACACTAATTACCAACCATTGAGTTTACATACTCTTCAATATTAAATGGAGATAAATTATCCAATTCTTCACCGAAACCAGTAAAATAAACCGGAATCTGGGTTTGTGTATATAGCGGAAAGACAATTCCGCCTTTTGCAGTTCCATCCATTTTTGTCAAAACTGCTCCATTAATATCAATATACTGCTGAAACTTCTTTGCCTGCTGCAGTGAATTTTGCCCTAATCCTGCATCAATAGTCAAAAGTGACCTTAAAGTAAATTCCGGAAATTTAGTTTTAACAATGCGCTCCATTTTACCTAGCTCATCCATTAGATGTTTGTAGGTATGAAGACGCCCTGCGGTATCCACAATGACCACATCAGATTGGGCAGTCTTCGCCGATATTAATCCATCATAAAGAATAGCCGAAGGATCTTTTGTTTGCTCATTAGCAATGAACCGTACATTCAATCTGTTAGACCACTGCCTCAGCTGATTTATTGCTGCTGCTCTATATGTATCGGCTCCGATTAAAATTGGATTTAACCCATTCATAGTGTAGTGGTAAGCGAGTTTGGCAGATGTCGTGGTTTTACCTGTACCATTAACACCTAAGACAAGAATGACTGCTGGCAAATCTTTTTCTTCTATAAACGATTCTCTATGATTCAAAACTGAGCACAAATGGTGTTTTAGCGAAGACAGAAAATTTTCCTGTTTTTCTTTTTGAAATATAGAAATGATTTCATCAACTGTTTGAATTCCCAAGTCAGCAATGATTAATTGTGATTCCAACTCTTCCAGCGTACTTTCAGTAACCTGTTTTTGTAAGACCCTACCTAGGGCTCCCCTAATTGCGCCTCTTGTTTTTGATAGAGCACTAAACAGCTTCGAAAAACTCATTTATTAATAATAGTTCTCAAATGAATGATTAAAGATTTTATATAAATCATCCAGCTAATCAATAACAAACCTAACGCAATGTACAGGGACGGAATCTTCAATAGATCAAGATAGGGTACATAAAAAATGTGAAGCACAACTGTTAACAACATTATACCGCTTGCCCATTTTCCAAACCAATTTGCACTTATGATATAACCAGAGTGATTAATTAAATATATTGCTAGTACTGCAATTGTAATGTATCTAAATATATAAACTGTAAAAAACCACAGAGGAAACATATCATTCAACACTAAATAAAACGTTACAGTGGTAAGACATATAAAATCTGCTATAGGATCCATCCATTTCCCAAAATGGGTTACCTCATGAGCTTTCCTGGCAAAATATCCATCCAAAGCATCTGAAGCAACTCCAACTAAAATTAACAGAAACGTCCACAATCTCCATTCTTGATTTTGTAAAGTATATATGATAGGCAGTGCAAGAAAGGCTCTTAATAAACTAATCATATTTGCAACAGTTAAAATCCTGCTGGGATCAGTTAGTTTAGCTTTAGCACCTCGCATATTTTTAGTCTCTCAATATTCCACGTACAACTCTGGTGGCAGAGCCCAAATTTTTATGAATAACATCAGTTGCAGATAAACTTGTTCTCAAAAAGTAATTTTTATCTGAAAATATTTTATTCAATATATTACTAAATTCTTCACTATTTGATATGCTGTATCCACCATTGGATAGCACTAGCTCTCTAGCGGCATGGGAATTTTTATATTTAGGTCCAAAAATAACAGGTAGTCTGGCAATCGCAGGCTCCATCACATTATGAACTCCCGTTGAAAATCCACCACCAATATAGGCTATTTGTCCTGACCAATACAATGATGATAACAAGCCCACCACTCCAACAATGACCACTCTGGTTTTTCCAAATATAGGCAACCGCTTCTCCATGTGAATAGATGTACTCAACTCCGCCTCACTAAAATATTTAAAAGCTCTATCAATATGCTCAGATTCTGATTCATGAGGAACCCACACAAGTGAAACATTTTTATTCTCATTCAAATATTTTATCAAAGGGTTCAATATAATATTTTCATCTTCTTTCCATACACTTCCAGCAATAATTTGTTTGTTTCTTAGAAATACCGATAATGTTCTCTTTTCAGTAAACTGATCAGTTTTCTTTTTTACCTGGTCATACCTTGGATTACCTAAGACCTTAACAATGGATTTAGTTTTTTTCCCAAGCAATTGGTTTACCATATCAAAATCAGAATGAGCTTCCGCATAAATATTAGAAATATCCCCATAAACTGAGCGATAAAAATATTTTATCAGCGGAAATAGTTTTGGTGTCCCATCAGAAAAATGTACTGAAAAAACAGTTGTAGGGATACCTCTTAATTTTGCCATCCATATTAAATTGGGCCATACATCATACTCTGCAAATATTATTTTTTTTGGCTTTAAAAGGAGTAAAACCCGAGCAACACTCCATGGAAAATCTAATGGAAGATAGACTTTACAATCAATTTCTGGGTCATCTACATTATTAAAACCCGAAGGAGAAAAGAAAGAAACAATTATTTTTGATGAAGGCTCAATCTCCGTTAATCCTTCTATAACAGGCTTCAATTGTTCATATTCACCATGAGAAGCTGCATGAAACCAATAAATATCAGTCTTTTTTGATAGTTTATTTTTAAATGAAAATAGGCTAGAATAGGTAAGCCTTCTACCTTTTAACCCATCCCTTATTTTTTTATTTATTAGTGCACTCATACATGCACCAATAAAAAAAAGAGGATAGAGTAATAAGTTATAAATTGCAATCCAAAATACTTTCATTGTACTCCTAACATTGTACCTGCTTGTGCAATAACAGTTTTTGGGTTGATTTCATCCATACAAACTTTTTTTGATCTATAACAGGGGCGACTTCCATTTTGAGAACACGGCCGACACCAGACATCCTCTTGCTCTATATTTACTGATGTGGGCTTATTAAGCCCTCCCCCGGTTTCAGTGGATGTTGGTCCTAGTAACATAATCGAAGGCACATCCAGCGCTTCCGCAGCATGGACAAACCCTGTGTCACTTCCAATGACAAGTTTTGATTTTGATATAATTGCTAGGGATTGCCGAAACTGAGTTTGACCAGATAAATTTATCAAAAACTCATCCGCATTTGATAACTCATCACAAATAATATCTTTTTTACCTCCCAATAAAATAATTTCAAAGCCCTTAGATCGCAGATAAGAAAACAATTTTAAATAATAGCTTAAGTTCCAGATTTTATTGTCCCAAGCAGCACCAGGGATACAAGCTACCAGAGGTTTGTCATCCAATCCTATTTGATTCAAAATATTTTGAGCTTCTTCTTTTTCACTTCCAGATATAAATAAATGTGTCGAAGAGATATCTGTATTAGAAATTATTTTTTTAATTACAGAATGATACAAATTTAGTTGCGAAAAACCTGAATAAAAATCATTTATATGAAACTCAAAAAGTTTAAAACGATTCCATCTTGGTTTTATTAACCGATATGTAGGTTTAGATTTTATCATCTTGCGTATTATTCTGGAGCGAAGCGAATTATGCATATCAACTATGACATCATAATCATATTTATTTAGATATTTCCCCACGGACTTTAACTGATAGTATCCCGCTGATTTATCAACCACATGGATACGCTCAATTAAAGATAGTCCCTCAAGTAATGGAGAGTGTTCTTCTAGAGTTAAAAAGTGTATACTTGCATCCTTGAACTTTGTTTTAATAGATATAAGTGGTGAGGTAGTCAATATAATATCGCCAATAGAGCTAAACCTTATAAATAAGATTTTCATAAGCTATTCAGATTATTGATTTCTCAAAATATTGAACTGAGCAATATATATCATTGAATCTTTAAAATGAGATTCTGGATATCTTTTAATGGATTCAATTGCTTTTTGAGTGAAATACTCAATTTTGCTCTGAGCATATATAAATCCATTACCCCTTTCAACTAAATCATTAATTTCAGCAAAAAGTTCATTCGTTTTATTTTTTTTCTTTATGATAGATAATAGACGGTATTTATCATTATTTTCCAATGATTGAAGGCTGTGAATGATTGGTAAAGTAAGATTATTTTTTTTTACATCGATCCCCTTATCTTTTCCCATTTCAGATTCATCTCCGAGCAAGTCAAACAAATCATCTCTGATTTGATATGCCATACCTAAGTTAAGACCAAAGTCATGCATTGATTTTCTGTCATCTTTTTTCTTTGTTGTTGTTAGAGCACCCAGCTCACACCCTGCAGCAATAAGACAAGCAGTTTTCTGGCGAATCAGCTCAAAATAAGCTTCTTCTGTAGGGTATTTTTTAAAACGGTAATCTAACTGAATAAGTTCACCTGAACTCATAAATTCTGCTGTTTGTGAAATGATATCTAATGCATCAAAATCTCTTATTTTAATCATATATATTAAAGATTTACTGAGCACATAGTCACCCATAAGAACAGATAATTTATTCCCCCAAATTCCCTTGATTGAGAACCAACCTCTTCTTTTAATTGCTTCATCAACCACATCATCATGGATTAATGTAGCTATGTGCATAAGTTCGATTAAGGCAGCTGCTTTGTACGTATTATCTGTGGGCTCTCCACACACTCTTGAAGCCAACAACGTTAAAATTGGGCGAATCCTTTTTCCTCTTTGTTTTATCATAAATCGACTTATAGTTTGAATTAGCTTCACTTTTGATTTCAAAGCATCATCAAATTCATTTTCAAATAATTTAAGATCCGATTTAATATAGTTGGAAACATTGTTTAATGAAGTTGGTATTTGTTTTTTCGAAAATAGAGTAACCATTATTGTATTTGGTCTATTTTATTTTGGTTGTGCAAAAAATGCCACACCAATGCTTATTTCATAAATTAAAACAAGAGGAATTGTCATTATGATTAAGCTCACTGGATCTGGTGGCGTTATAATTGCGGATAAAATCATTATTACAATCATTGCATGTTTTCTATAATGCCTCAAAAATGAAGGCGTTGCAATATTTAAACGAGCCAATATGAAGATCAGTACGGGTAACTCAAACAGACACCCGCAACCAATCATAAGCCATGTGATAAAACTTAAATAATAATTAATGGAAAAATTATTTTGGATACCAGAATATCCCATAGATGTAAAGAAGTTCAAAGATATGGGAATAAGTATAAAATACGCAAATGTAATTCCAGCAATAAAAGAAATAAATGTAAAAAATATCAAGGGGAATGCTATTTTTTTTTCTTTTAAATGAAGGCCTGGGGATACAAATTCCCAAATTTGGTAAGTAATTAGAGGTAAAGATATAATCCCACCACAAATAAATGAGATTCCCCATTTAATCATAAACATTCCCTGAATCTGTAAAACCTGGAGATTCATAGCATTTGGGACACTTCTTACAGGTATAAGAAGCAAAGCGATAATTTTATCCACAAAAATAAAGGATAAAATTGATCCGCAAATGACTCCCAAAAGCACTTTTATAATTCTCCACCTTAATTCTTCAAGATGATCTAAAAAAGGCATTTCATTAGAATTAAGATTCACGATGATAACAAAAGCTTAGCTAGCTCATGTGGAGATTTTTTATCTGTATCAATTTTTTGGGTCAATCTATCTAATTTATTTATTTTATCCTTGGACCAGAAATTTTTCAGCAAATTATCTTTAATTAGATTATTAACTCGGTGCTTATATCTTTTAATACGTTTTTTTTGAATTAGACCTTTCTCTTCCATTAAAGACCAGTGCGATTTTAATTCTTCAAACAAATCATTTACTCCCTTACCGGAATTAGCTTCTGTTTTAATAATAGGGGGGATAAACCCGTTTCTGTTTGTGTTTACCTCAATCATAGAATTGATGAGATTATATAAACGATTTCCACCTGGACGGTCAAATTTATTGATAACATACATATCTGCAATTTCTAATAATCCAGCTTTCATAAACTGAACTTCATCTCCAGATTCCGGAGATAAAATCACAACGGAAATATCTGCGACATTTGTAATTTCAATTTCACCCTGTCCCACTCCAACTGTTTCAAAAATTATATAATCTTTTCCGCTTGCTCCTATAACATCACCTGCGTCTTCTGCTTTTTTTGATAGTCCACCTAAATCTCCCCTGGAGCCCATACTTCTGATAAACACTCTGTCATCTCCAGCGTGAATATTCATTCGGACTCGATCTCCCAATAAAGAGCCACCGGAAAATGGACTCGTTGGATCGATAGCAACAACTCCCACAGTTGAATTATCTTTTAATATCTCATTAATTAATCCATCTATTAAAGTACTCTTACCAACTCCCGGTGGACCTGTGATTCCTAATCTAATTGAGCGAAATGTGTTTTTATAAATATTTATAAAAAAAGAATCAGGCAGGGAATCATTATTTTCTATTTTACTAATGATTCTTGATAGAGCAAGATGGTCATTGGATTTTATCCTATGAATTATATCTTGCATGGGCAACTAAAGAGAGAACGACTCTAAGTAAATTGACGTGAAAATATTGTAAATTCTTTGATAATTAGCGTTTTACCTTTCCTAATAATATAGTTTTTTTCCTCTAGCATTTTGTAAACTCTTGATACTGTTTCTCTGCTGGTCCCAGCCATATTAGCAACATCCTGTTGAAAGGGAATATTTTCTATTGTAACTGTTCCTTCTTTGATCTGTCCCATCTCTTCAGCAAGACGTAATAATACCATAGCAATTCTTTGTTCTGCTCCACTCAAAGATAAACTCTCTATCTGTTGATCGCTATATCGAATTCGAGTGGTGAGTTCCTTAAGTAAGTGTATTGCAATTTTGGGAAATTGTTCTAAAATATCTAAAAAGTCACTCCGCTGGAGAGTTAAAACCTGTGTGTCAGCCAAAGCCACCACATTTGCAGATCTACCCTCTCCATCCAGTAAAGCCATTTCTCCAAAAAAATCACCTTCCCCTAGTATAGCGAGAATAACTTCACGTCCATCATCGCTCATCCTTGTTATTTTTACAGATCCTTCACTGAGAATGAAGAAGGTCTCTCCCAAGCTTTCTTCTACTAAGATCATCTGCTCTTTATTATAAGTTCTTGCCACCATCCTTTCAGTAATTTTTTTAACAGAAGGCATGTTTAAATCACTGAATAAGGGGACAGATTGTATTAGTTTATCTTTATTCATTTTAAATAGGTTTCAATTTTTAAATTATTTCAACGAGCAAATTTAATGAAATGAACTTATATGAAATTCCTAATTATATTCTTTTGAATTCTTATTCCTGATGACATAACTTCGCCCCGATTTAAAACAGGAATTATAATTATAAAATGGACAGACATCCACAACAAATAAAAAGAGAACGGCAGGATAAATCCCGCCGAGAAAAAAATATTAATAATTTATCCCGATTGAAAACTTTGATGAAGAGTGTTTTAACTTCAAAGGATTCTAAAGAAGCAGAAAAGCTTTACAGAGAAACAGTAAGCTTTATTGATAAAGTGGCACAATCGGGATTGATTCATAAAAATACAGCATCTAGACGTAAATCACAAATAACTCAACATCTGAATTCACTAGCTAAATCTTAATTTTATAAAGATTAAGATTAAATATCTGGTGCTCTGTAGTTGGGTGATTCCTTTACTATTCGCACTTCATGAGGATGACTCTCGCGAACACCTGCATTAGAAATTTGGACAAATTCCGCTTTTTCTTGTAGTTGCTTTATATTTTTTGTGCCGCAATACCCCATAGATGCTCTTAAACCACCCATTATTTGATGGATTGTATTTCTGACCGGTCCACGGTATGGTACCATTCCCTCAATTCCCTCTGGCACTAATTTAGATGGCTCAGAGTTTTCCTGAAAATATCTATCACTGCTTCCCCTTTTCATTGCACTCATTGATCCCATTCCCCGATAAGATTTAAACTGACGCCCTTCATATAGAATAGTTTCGCCTGGACTCTCATCCATTCCAGCTAACATACTTCCAAGCATAACGGCATTAGCTCCACCTGCAAGTGACTTGGATACATCACCACTATATCTAATTCCACCATCGGCAATTATCGTTCTACTATATTTTTCTGCTTGCTCTCTGCAATCCATAATCGCAGAAAGTTGAGGAACTCCAACCCCCGCTACAACCCGTGTCGTACAGCTTGCTCCTGCTCCAATTCCCACTTTTATAACATCAGCACCTGATTCAATTAAAGCTCTAGTTCCATCAGCGGTAGCAACATTTCCTGCAATCAACAAAATATCTGGTAAAGAAGATTTTATTTTATCAACACAATTTAGCACCCCCTCTGAGTGACCATGCGCAGTATCTACAACAATTACATCCACCTCTGCTTCTTTTAGAGCTTGAGCCCTTGCAACTCCATCTTCTCCAACTCCTACTGCAGCTCCCACTCTTAGCCTACCCTTTTCATCTTTACAAGCTTGCGGAAATAATTCCTTTTTTTGAATATCTTTAACTGTGATGAGACCACGAAGATATCCTGTTTCATCCACAACCAATAATTTTTCAATTCTGTGGTTTTGCAATATTTCTTTCGCCTTATCTAGAGTTGTTCCTATTGGCACTGTAATTAAATTTTTTGATGTCATTCTATCACTAACTTTTAAAGTAAGATTTTCTTCAAATCTTATATCTCTGTTTGTAAGGATTCCAACTAACTTTTCATTTTTAACAACTGGTAAACCGCTAATACTATAGTGTTTCATAAGGTTTTTAGCATCACCAATGGTTTGGTCAGCAGTTAGAGTTACAGGGTCCAAAATCATACCGCTCTCCGACCGTTTCACCTTTTCAACCATTTCCACCTGCTTTGAAATACTCAGGTTTTTATGTATGATTCCCAATCCTCCTTCTCGGGATATAGCTTTAGCCATCTCATCCTCTGTAACTGTATCCATTGCTGCGCTTAATACAGGAATATTTAGAGTGATATTTGAAGCTAGACTCGTTGTAAGTTCAACTCCACTTGGCAAAATATTTGAATGCCGTGGAACTAGAAGTACATCGTCAAATGTTAGAGCCTTTCTAAAAGTATTCATTGAATTTCATTTTAAATTGTTACCATCATTTACTGATTTAAATAATTCCCCTGATATAATCAAATTTTTAGTTGTTTTAATCTCCTTATCTAATCTTCTATCTCCACCCTCAAAATTTATATGCTTATTAAGTTTATTATAAGTTTTTATACCTATCGGTGATGGCTTAGATCCTTTTAAAAACACTTGAGATGCTGTCGCTGACACCATTAATTCAATTGCTAAAATTGTCGCAGTGTTATCAGCAATTTGTAAGGTCTTTTGCCCTGCCCATGGTGCCATAGATACAAAATCTTCTTGTCCAGCTGATGTCGTTAGACTATCTACACTAGCTGGATGAGATAAGGTTTTATTTTCAGATGCTAATGCTGCTGCAGTTACCTGAGCCATCATATATCCCGATTCCAAACCAGGATTAAGTGCTAAAAATAGTGGTATTTTTTCTCCTATGCCTTTCATAAAATAATGAATACGTTTTTGCGAGATCGCTCCAATCTCACTGAGAGCAACTCCAACCGTATCCATTGCCTGTGCTACATATTCTCCATGAAAGTGACCAGAAGAATGAATTTCATCTCCTGAAAAAATCAACGGATTATCGCTCACACTGTTTATTTCATTATTAATAATATTTGACGCCAAATCAATCATATCCTTACTTGCTCCATGCACATGAGGAATACACCGAAAACTGTAAGGATCTTGTATCTTCCCGCAATCTTTATGTGAAACAACTATTTCACTATCTTTGAGAATATTCCATATAGTTTGAGCAGTTTCTTTTTGACCAGGATGTTGTTTAAGTGAATGAATTTTTGGATTAAATACATTTCGAGAGCTTAAGCTTGACTCTACAGATAACGCGCCAATAACATCAGCAGATTGAAGTAATAATCGAGATTTATTTAAAACTGAGATTGCAATAGCAGTAGAATATTGAGTCCCATTGATAAGACTTAATCCCTCTTTTGGTTGAAGAACTATCGGATTTATTCCTTTACTTTTTAATAAACCTTTTGTTGCCGTTATCTCTTCTTTATAAAATACCTCTCCTTCACCTATCAGTGACATTGCCATGTGTGCCAACGGTGCTAAGTCACCGCTTGCGCCAACAGAGCCTTTTTCCGGAATAATAGGAATAATATCATATTTTAAAAATTCTAAAATCTGATTGGCTACATCCAACCTTACACCACTATATCCTTTTGCAAAAGTTAGCAACTTTAAAATCATCATTGTACGAACAATACCTTTATCCACCGGACTACCCACACCTGCAGCATGGCTTCGAACTAAATTCAATTGTAGTTTAAGCTGGTCCTCAGGATTTATCTTTAGGTGACTCATTTTTCCAAATCCCGTTGTTACACCGTAAACAGGAGTTCCTGCGTCTAAGATTGAACAAAGATTCACATGAGATTGGATAATAGAACCTTTTGCCTCATCTGTTAATCGAACAACAATTGAATCTCGCAGGCTTGACGAAAAATCTGAATAGGTATGTTTTTGTGTTGAAATATATAGGTCTGACATGAGGAAATTTAGGTTTCGCCTCATTAACAGAAAAAGGAAGAATTTATATTTTATTTAGATTATTTTTAATAAAGTATAGAATTTTGAACAACTTAATAATCACAAAGAGTGGATGGATTTATTCCTTTGTAAACAATAAAATCTCCGGTACCATAGATATGTAATACCCGGATATAAAAATATTGGAGATACTAACCTTATATTTTATCTAAAGATTTATAATTTGATTGGCTAGAGTATTTTCTGGCTCTAACTGCAAAACCAGTTTAGCCCATTCTAATGCCTCTTGAGTATTTTCAGCTTCCCTGTTTAATTCCGCCATTCGCAATAGGGATGGAATATCCTCAGGATGATTTTTTAGAATCGTAAGGTAGGTTTGAATTCCCATTTTAAAGTCTTCTTCCAAAATAAAAATCTCTGCTAAATTCCTTTGGACTTCAATAAATTCAGGAGCATTCTTTACTGATGAAATAAATGCTGTTTTTGCTTCAGATATATTACCATTTTCCAATAAAATCAAACCAAATTGATTTAATGCTTCCGCATGATTAGGATTAAGCTGTAGCAGATCATCCAAGTGTTCTTTTGCTTTTTGTATATCACCAGAATTACGAAAACATAAAACCAGGCCATATAATGCTTCCTGACAAATTGGATTTTCACTCAAAATTTGAAAAAATTGGTTCTCTGCATCCGCATAATCTGAATTCTCAAGTGACTGGATACCATCATATATCATTTCACTGTGTAGTTTGTCTAAAGGATTTTTTATTTCTAACAATTCTTCATAGTCTACATTTGGCCATTTTTTTTGAAAAACTGGCAATCTTTCATTAAGATTTTCTAGAATATTAATATGATTAGCCTTAAAGGTTTGACTTCCGTAATGATGAATAAAAACTGATTCATCTACCATGAGACTAAATCCTAGAGAGCGAACTTTCAAACTGAGATCATCATCTTCAAAATTTCCAACACCAAATGTGTCATCAAATCCATTGACTTGTTCAAACACCTCCTTTCTCATGAGCATAGCAAACCCCGCTAATCTTCTTCTGGGTGTCAATCTATTTTTATTCTCTTTTCTAATAAATGCTGCAAAATCTTCAAAATTGTCTCCATCATATTGATTTCTGTAGCTTTGCCTTCCACTGATATGATTGGTCACAGGTCCCACTATTCCGATTTTTTCGTGTTTTTCCAATGATTTAATCATTTGAGTGAGCCAAACATCTGAAACTAATACATCGTTATTTAACAACATGATATATTTCCCGTTGGCTTCTGTTACACCTATATTGTTTCCAGCTGCAAAACCTTCATTCTTCTTATTTTCGATTAATTTATAGTTATCATGATCTTTAATCATACCTCTCAAATAATCAACCGAACCATCTGTGGATGCATTATCAACGAAAATAATTTCATAAGGATAATTAGTTTTATCTATAATGGATTGAATACATTTTTTAGTGTATTTAAGAGCATTGTATGTAAGTATAATAATTGACACTAATGGTAAATTACTATTTTTTCCTTGCAATGATTTTTGTGGAGTAACTTTAAGAAGATACTGATAGTGGTTTATCTCTTCAGCTAGACTGCTCACATTTATTTCTGACTGAGTCAATGCATTTAAAAGTTTTGGTGAGATCTTATTTTCTCCAAATTTCGTTGCACTGATATTAGTTATTTTATAACCAGCATTCTGAAACATTTTTTTTATTGAACTTTTTGTAAAAAATCTCAAATGAGTTCGGTCTAAAATTCCTGCATCCTGATATTCCCATTTTCCTTCAAGTAAACCTTTTAAGACTGACCAATGCCTAACATTTGGTATACTCGCTATAATTTCACCATCATTAGATAATTTTTCTTTTATTATATCTAAAATTGAATATGGATCTTCAAGGTGTTCAAGAACGTCCGAAAAAATAATAGAATCAAAATATTTATCAGGTAATTGGCAAATATGATCTTCAATCCTCCCAATAAATACCTTATCAATAACTTCCTTAGCTTTTTCTCCAATTTCTTCAACTGGTTCAATACCCCAAACTTCTGCACTTAATTTTTCTTTTATTTGTGATCCAAACATACCAGATGCACACCCTACATCTAATATTTTTTGTGAATTTGGATTTACCAATGCTTGGATTTCTGGACGAGAGAATTCAAAATATTCTTTATTTGTTTTTTGCATAATTTATTTTTGTTTTGAATCTATTTTATTTTTATAACTTTAAGTAAATAGATTCCTTTGCAATGGAATGCCTGTTTGTATTTTTAATAGACTGGTAAATTTCTTCCCTATATACTGTTATTTCACGAGGGGCTTCAATTCCCAGTTTGAGAGGTCCATGTACCTTGCTTACAATGGAAACTACTATGTCTTTTCCAATTCTAATCTTTTCTCCTGACTTCCGTGTCAATACAAGCATTTAACCTCCGTGTTAAATGAGTTTAAATATTAGGCTAAATCTAAGGGATGTTCGATTTGCAACTTTTGATTTTCTAAAATAACCTGACACCCCTCTAGCACTTCAGGATTAACAACTATAGGGGCTTTTGTATTGGCAGTGAATTGATTATTTTCATTTGACATTTTTATGATAAAATAAATATCTGTATCATTTTGATGGTTTGCTTCTATTTGAACTAAATCAATCTTATCAACCGCAATTTCATCTTGTGATTCAAAATATTTTATTGAAATAACTAGCATAGCAATAGGGGGGTCTTCCAGAGATTGAAAGACATAAAATGGTGGATATTCCTTCAAAGGGACTATAATAAATTTGGATAAATTCTCAAATCCTGGTATACCATTTTTGAAATTTATTATATTTTTTAAATTTAGATCGGTACCATTTCCATTCAGCATCTGATATTCTCCTGAATGAAACCGGTAAAGAAAAGTATCATCTAAAGTCGTACTGGGTGAAGTTTCTGTTTTCATTTTAAAAAGTCCATTATGTTTAATCTAAGTATTTTTGCAGTTGATTGAAGAGCTGCCTGGTAAGCCATTTCCTCTGAATTATATTGTGTGATTGCTTTTGCTAAATCTACATCTTCTGTATCCGATAAAAATGATGTCAAATTCATATTAGCAGTGTCCAATCGATTTTTTGCTAGTTCTAACTGCTGTTGAATTGTTCCAATTCCTGTGTTTAAACTTATTAATTTTTCTGAGACTGAATCTATTGTCCCAATAATCTGACTTATTTCATTTGTATCATCATTTATAAGAGAAGTTCTTAAGCTTAAGGCTGCATTGAACATATCAGTATCCAGCAAGTCCTGCCCTGTTACATTAATATTTATTTTAAGATTTTCCGAAATCCGTCTGCTTATTTTTCCTGTATTTCCATGATAGCTGACTGAATTTCCGTCAAACCTAAAAGGATCATCAATTTTTGTTTTTGTACCACTGAAAATATTCTTATCTAAAAATGATTCATTAGCAATATTCACCAAATCCTCTAGAATGTTATCAATCCCAGATGCCATCTGAAGCCTATCATCTGCGCTAAAGCTATCGTTAGCCCCCTGTATCGCTCTTTCTCTCAAATTCATTACTCTACTCAGCATACTTTCTAAATTAAATGAAGAAGATTTAAGCCATGAATCTGCATTTTGTATATTTTTTAAATATTGTTCATTTTGTTTAATACCCTGGCGGAAGCGATTGGCCCGGTAGAATTGAATTGGGTCATCAGATGATTGGTCCACTTCCTTACCGGTAGTGATTGTCTCTTGAATCGAGTGCATACTTTCTCTATTATTATTTATACTCGATAATAGACTCTTTGTTATCATTGATTCTGTAATTCGCATATTGTCTCCCGTGATCCGTTAATGTGTAATTTGATACATATGTTACTTAATTGATAAAACTGTTTGGACCATTTCATCTAAAGTAGAAATCATTCTTGCTGCTGCTTCATAGGCCTGTTCAAACTGAATAAGTTGAGTCATCTCTTCATCAAGAGATACACCAGTTACCGAAGCTTTTTGAATTTGTAATTGCTGAACAATCTTTTCCTGGTTATTGTGAATAAATCTAGCTTCCTGAACCTTGTTTCCCACATCAGCAATGATTGAATTATAGTGATCCATTACTGATTTCCCTTTAATAAGTTTACTGAATTGTAAATCTGAAATTGCTTGGGCTATGACACTATCTCCCTGAGAATCCGGATCTGAAGATGTCGCAATAAGTGTCGAATCTGATAAAATTTCTGCGGTGATTCCAAAATCCCTTGCTCCTGTGACATTTTCATTAAAAAAATTCATTTCTGTAAGCCCTGTCAGATTAAAACCGTTAGAGTGTATATGATTGACTTCTTTAGATAGCGCTATAGCTGCTTCATTTATTGAACTCATAAATCTTGATATATGAACATTATGAAACTCCAGCATACCACCTAGCTGTCCAGACTTTGCGTCAACAGATTTATCACCTTCTATAGTTCTAATTTCAATATGAAATAATCCATCTTTATCTTGTCTGGTGTTTCCTTTTAACTGGTTTGTATAATCTTCTGAAACTAAAATATGGCCGCCAGCAATAACTTCAACGGTTCCGGACTCATTTTCTGTGACCGAAATGTCAACTTTCTGTGATAGCTCACTCAATAATACATCCCGCTGGTCCAGCAAATCATCAGAGCGATGTGAGTCAATTTGTTTATTGACAGTTCCAAGCTGGACAATAAGTTGATTTACTTCATTCACTTTTTGCTGAATATCTATACCAGACTGCCTTTGCAGATTTTTTAAATTTCGATCCAAACGGTTAAATGTGTTGCTCAATAAAATGCCTTTATCACGAACTAGAGAGCGCGCAGATTCACTTTCTGGTGTGTTTGCTAAATTTGACCATGCATTCCAAAATTCAGTCATTATATTCGAGAGCCCAGCATCGCTCGGTTCACCAAAAATAGTTTCAACCTGGGTCATGAGCATTTCGTTCATTGATTCTTTTCCTAATGCCTGATTCTCATACCAAATCTGGTTGTCCAGAAATCTATTTTTCATCCTTGAAACCGCGCTCTCATTCATTTGTCCAAATCCAAGTGAGAGCTTGGATAAATCAACTGTTCTTCGAGTGTATCCCTCTGTGTAAACATTTGCAATATTATTTGCGGTTGTGTTAATAGCTGATTGATGGTTCAGCAGTGACCTTTTACTTATTTCTAAAATATTGGAAATTGACATAATTTGTTAAATCCTAAAATCTAATACTCTGTTATCTTTTTGTCCGTTTTTCATTGAACCATTAATACCATAGTGAAAGTGTGAGCCCTCTCCTGCAGTTAAAAATACTTTAACTAAATCTTTTACATGAACAATGGAAGCAGATAAAAGGTATTTATTTTCGCTATTCAGTTTATCAATCTCAATTACGCTGAGGTGCATTTTTCTTCTAATCTCCATCAGTTTTATCTTGCTTTTCTCATCCGCTTTTTGAATCAAACGAAGCAGTGTATTTTTTCCGTTTTGAGACTCTGTTTTTGTTGAAATTAAACGTGCTAATTCATTTCTAACTTCCATTTGCTTTAAAATATTTTGGGAGGCTTCTCTCTCTTGATAAATCGCCTCTTTAATTTTTTCTTTGTTTCCCTGGACAATGGAATTTTGCTTGTGCTTCATTGCTATTATAAGTTCTTCATAAAATTGTAACTCAAGATTCAATGTATCGCACAAATCATCAAATTTGGTTAAAGCATAGTTTCCCATTTTATTTTTCCAATCCTTTTTTCATAAGTTTCATGGCGTTCAATGTATTTGAAATGTTATCCATCTGCATATTATCAAAATCTGGAATCTCATCCATTTCTTTTAATGAATTATAAAGTTGATCTCCCAAACCTATTCCGCCCTGCTCTGATACTGCATCCGCCATAACAGAGCTAAACATCATGGATGCAAGATTATTATTTGACCCGCCCGAAACTGAAGTTTTG
The DNA here is from genome assembly GCA_002346675.1 of Fidelibacterota bacterium UBA2986. Lineage (GTDB taxonomy): Bacteria > Fidelibacterota > Marinisomatia > Marinisomatales > AB-629-J13 > AB-629-J13. The sequence goes on along the minus strand of DEAI01000026.1, from coordinate 10,080 downwards.
GGTATGGTTTTTTCCATAGTTTTGAAGACATATGTTAGAAATGCAGCTTCCATTTTTCTGCTTGCTTCACGAAGCTGGATATCCCTTGCATCAGCTGTCTGTGGTTTGTCAATTTTCTCTACTGGTGTAATTTCCATAGTTTTATAATTCTACATTATTATAAGCTTTGCATTTAGAGCGCCTGCCTGCTTCACGGCTTGAAATATTGCAATAATATCTCTGGGTTTTAATCCCATTTCATTTAAAGCAATTGCTAAATCATTCACAGATGCTGTTGTGGGAATTACACCTGTCTTTGCTTCCATTTCTTCTGCTGATGTTTTTGTTATCCTTTCAGAAACAGTTTCCCCCTCTTCACTGAAAGGAGAAGGTTGTGAAATCACCGGTTTACTTCTAGTGTGTATAGTTAGATCACCATGGGAAATCATCACCTCATCAATCACAACATTTCCTCCAGCAACCACCGTCCCGGTACGTTCATTTATTACAACCCTTGCCTCAATATCTGTTGCTACCATCAAAGTTTCTATGGCTGCGATAAAAAACGAAATATCACCTTGGCTGGTAACAAAATCAGGATAACTCACTTCTACTAAAGCAGCATTAATAGGAATTGCTAACTTATTTTGATTATCAACACCAAGCATTGAGTTAATTTTATTTGAAATTTTTGTTGCGGTAGTGTAATCTGGGGAGTTCAAAGATAATCGCAGTGGTTGGTCAACAGAAATTCCCTGTGATGTGATTTCACTTGTTAATTGTCCTCCTCCGGGGATTCTGCCAACTTGAGAATGATTCTTTCTCAGGCGTTCACCAGCTTCCGTCTCAATATTATATCCTCCAACTGATACCGGTCCTTGAGCCATTCCCCACTTAATTCCCTCACTGCTCATAAGGGGAGTCATGAGTAATACTCCACCTTCTATACTTGTTGCATCACCCATAGATGAGATAATAACATCAAAAGAGGTACCCACCCTGCCGTACGGTGGTGTTTCTCCGGTGACCATTACAGCCGCTACATTCCTTGTCCTCAATTCTTTTTTTGGGATGGTAATTCCAAACCGTTCCAGCATATTACTTATTGTTTGTACGGTAAAAATTGCCCCTCTCATTCCTGTTGATCTATCTCCCGTTCCACCTAAACCAATAACTAATCCATAACCAATTAAAGATTTAGCGTTTTCCTTTTCAACTTGCACTATATCCTTTAATCTCACCTCACTTTGAATAAATGAGCTTATAATAAGAAAAATAATATATTTTTTAACTTTATTCATTAAAATGCTATAGGCCCTATAAATGCCAATCCTACTAGTCCTAATCCTATTCCCCATGTAAACCATTTTTGAACTTTTCTTGGATTCACTACATTTTCCAATGTACCACCTTTACGATATAAAATTTCTGCATTAGCAATATTATAAGAAAACACTGTGTTGTCAGTTGAGATATCTCTTTCTCTAACATACCCCTCTAATTTTATAGTGTTCATTTCACCATTTACTTCTACTATCCTGTTGCCTTTTATAAAAAACAACCCATTTTTTGTCTCTTCCATAATCGTAGCTGATATTCTTCCTGTTAACTGATCTTTTTGTTCACTTCCCTCAGAGCCATCCAGAAAATTTGAAATTTTACTAGAAGCACCAAATAAAGGAAGATAATCAGTTAATGACCCCGCAACACTACCGTCCATCGACATATCGGTTGAACTTGAACTATTTACTTTTGATTCCCTAGATGCATTGGAAGACTCTATAATATTAACAGTAATTAAATCCCCAACTTTATGAGCTTTTATATCTGAATATATAGAAGTGACATAAAAATCTTCCATTTGACCAAATAGGATTGAACCTGTAAATAATAAACTATTCCTTATAATATTTTTTCTCATCTGATAAATCCTAGCTAGTTTAATTAAGTTTTACTCGAACCCGATTTGACCCAATAACCTTACCAAAAACTTTTTTTCCTGTTCTATCTAAAATTACTTCTGTTTTTCCACCATAATTTCCATCTTTTTTTGCAGTACCTTTAGTCTCTATAACCATGTTTCCGGAGACCAGCTCTACACCCACTAGGTCGCCTTTAAAAATATCAGGACGTTTTTTTATCATAGAATAAGTAAGTGGCTTACCCATTTTTATTACTTGAATTGCCATTGCACCTTCTAGCTCTTTTTTATCAAATACATAGCGCTCATAATCTCGAGTTAACAGGCAGCTTTCAAAGTAAAACATCTCTGGAGCTAGCCCTTCTTTGCGGGGAATAGTCTTTTTTGCTACTAATACAGGAATATTGGCTGATATATCTAAAGTCAAAGGAAATGTATTACCGGAAATGTGTTCTTCAATCCAAATTGTTTGATGTCCCAATTTTATTTTTAGCTCAGGAACTATCAAATATTGCTTATTGATATCTACATCCGGAATATGAATGAACTTTATTTTGATATCTTTTGAGTGAATACTGAAACGCTGAGAATAATATGATTTCACCACATCAGATAAGATCTGATTCCCTGGCAGATTTTCTACCAGAAAAAATGAAATAAGAATTATTGTAATATTAGAAAATTTAAGAATTCTTTTCATTCTATCGTTTAAGACCATTGGTCATCTGCAAAAGCTCGTCCGCTGTTTTTACTGCCTTTGAATTAATTTCATAGGATCTCTGTGAGACAATTAGATTTACCATCTCTTCAACCACATCTACATTAGATTTTTCTAAATATCCCTGCACACACAGGCCAAACCCTTGTTCGCCTGGAGATCCATAGGTTGGCTCTCCAGATGCATCAGTTTGTTCAAACAAGTTTCCACCTATTGCTTTTAATCCTGCAGGATTCATAAAAGTAGCTAGCTCAAACTGACCCATTTCTTCAGGTTCAACCTGACCATCAATTAATACTGATAGCACGCCATCTTGATTGATTTTTATGCTGGTCACACCTTCAGGTAGCGAAATTTCTGGATAAACCCTAAGCCCTGCTGCATTGACAATATTTCCCTGAGAGTTCACCCGAAACGCTCCATCACGAGTGTAAACGAAAGAACCATCGGGTTGTGTTATTTGAAAAAAACCTTTTCCGTTTATTGCTATGTCCAGTGAATTTCCTGTTTCAGTAATATTTCCCTGTGAAAATGATTTAAAAGTGGAGATAGGTTTATTTCCTAAACCAACCTGAATTTCACCCGGTTTTTCTAGACCATCTTGGTTGCTTGCATCTCCAGATTCAATGTTGTCATATAGAAGATCTTGAAATTCAACTGTACTCTTTTTATATCCTGTTGTGTTGACATTTGCGAGGTTATGTGCGATTGTATCAACATTTAATTGTTGTGCTGTCATACCAAGTGCAGCGGTTCTTAATGACCTTAACATAAAGCTTAACTCCTTATCGTTTTACTACCTGTAGCGACCAATATCATTTGCCGCCTTTCCTAATGCTGTATCAATAGTTTTAACAGCATTGTGGGTACTTTCAAAATCTCTTTGCAAACTAATCAATTCAACCATTTCGTTTACAGAACTTACATTTGAACCCTCTAAATGATTTTGCAGTAACATGTATACTTCCGGTTCAAATGGTTTTAAATCTTTGTTTGTTGAAATAAAATTGATCCCCTCTTTTTGTAGATGGGTATAATCCTCAAAATCAACAACTTTTAACATATCAACATATTCATCATTAACAAATATTTCTCCTACTTTACTTATGGAGATATTACCTGTTTTAGTACCATCCAGGGAGAGGTTAATCCATCCACCCTGTCCCAAAACTTTATATCCTTCTGAATTTACCAAAAACCCTTCACTGTCAATTGAAAAATGTCCATCCCTGGTATAGTACTCTTGATTTTTTCCTTCCATAACAAAGTATCCCTTTCCGGAAAACGCAATATCCAGTGGGTTACCTGTTTCCTTCATTGTTCCCTGACCGTGTTCAGTGAGACGATTTTTATTATCGTAGTTGGTGCTGTATAAATCAATCATATCCAAAAATAATATATCACGTTTAAATCCAGTGGTATTTATATTTGCAATATTGTTGGAAACTAAATCATTTTTAAATGTTTGAGCTGCCATCGCGTGTTTGAGTATTTCAAGATTAATTTTCATGATACTACTTACTAAAACAACTGCAATACCAAAGTGGAGAAGTTTAATATATTAATTTATATAATACCTTTTATTATAAATATATATGAACTTATATAATTTTTATTGACAAATATACTGCCTGATATTTTTCTATAGATAAGGAATAATCTGAACAAAAAAGGAAGAATTTTCCTTCTTGATATTTTAGAAAAACCCTGCTCTATTGAGGTTAAAATGAATATTTAAAATATATTGAATAGCTGATTTAATATTTTTTTTAAATGTATTAAATTTCCGTATGCCTGAAGGCTCAAATCCAAAACGTAAGCTGGCCGCTATAGTTTTTACAGATATAGTTGGATTTACAAAACTCACAGCTGAAGACCAAACTAAAGCAGCTGACCTATTAGTCAAGCAGCGGGAGATGCTCAAACCTCTGGTTGAGTCAAAAAAAGGGAGCTGGGTAAAAGAAATCGGTGACGGTCTACTACTAACCTTTGAAACTGTAACAGATGCCGTAGAATGCTGTATCGAGATACAGAATAAATTAAAACCCATTGATCATTTAAATCTCCGTATCGGTATACATCAAGGAGAAATTTTAATCACAGAAAATGATGTGATCGGTGATGATGTGAATATTGCTGCACGGATCGAGCCTTTTTCTGCTCCCGGTGGTATTGCCATTTCCAATAAAGTCAATGATGCACTAATAAGAGAAGAAAGCTATAAAACCAAATATCTTGGAAAACCAAAATTAAAGGGTGTCGGACAAACTGTTGAAGTTTACTGTATCACTTCTCACGACCTTCCAGAAACAAACCTATCTGAAGTCTCTGCAAAACTTGATAAAAAAACTCCTATTTGGATGATCATAGCTCCTGTTCTTCTGATACTGGGATTAGCGGGATATTTTATGATGCCTAAGAAACCAAAAGTTGTTTCTGTGGCTGTGATGTATATGGACATCATTGGAAACAAGCAAGATCAATATCTTGAAACGATCACTGAAGATATAATCTTTAGTCTTTCAAAAGCCCTACCTGCAAACCTATTGGTCTCTGAAGTTTCGTCAGTCCGAAAACTAAAAAATACAGATATGGAGATATCGGATATTGCTAAAAGCTTAGGTGTTCAATATGTATTTAGGAGCAGCCTTGAGCGGACAAGTGAAGGATTCAATTTAGGATGTAATTTAGTAGAAGCAAAAACAGGTGTTGAAAAATTTGTTAATAATTGGGTAATTGAAGAAAATAGTTTACAATCTGTGGTTGGGGTATTGGTTGAAAATATAATCGGTGGATTAGATATTCCCATGGCTGCCGAACTGAGAAAAATTGAATATGATCCTAAATCCTATGAGCTTTATCTAAAGGGCATAGATCTCTATGCAAGGAGCGACAATAGCGAGCAAGATCTAGAAGCAATAAATATGATGAAAGAGTCTGTTGACCTTGATGATAAATTAATTTCTGCCCAGCTCAGACTTGGAATAATGTATTATGAGATTGGAGATTATACTCAAGCTGATTTCCTATATTCTAGATCTCTCAAAAGAAGCAGACAGTTGGAAGACAATACCAATATCGCTGAATCATTACGAAAACAGGGCGCTCTATTACGAAGACAAAGACAATATGAAGATGCACTAATAAAATTTGATGAAGCTTTATCCATATTCAAGGTAATGAATGATAAAAGCAGTATGGCAAAAGCTATGAATAGTATTGCAATTTTGTACTACAAGACTCAAAGACTCGATGAGGCTTTAGAATATTGGCTTCAGGCATTTAACACAGCTAAAGAATTTGATGATAAATTAAAAATATCCAAATATGTGAATAATATTGGAATTTGGTATTGGAAAGATTTTGATTATTCAAAATCAATCGAATATTATAATGAAAGCTTGGTAATCAAAGAGGAACTTGGTGACACACGAAATTATGGCAAAACATTAAATAATTTAGGGCAGGTATATTTCGATATGGGTGATTTTAAAAATTCCATAAAATATTTTAACATGAGTATTGAAATAAAAGAAAAACTCAATGATTTGAAAGGTCTAAATAAGACATTGCTAAATCTTGGAAAGGCATATTATCTTGACACTGATTATGATCAAGCCCTTATGGAGTTTAAAAGATCCCTTAATATCTCCAACTCCTATGATGATATTTACGATCTTTCAGATAGATATCAAGCCCTTGGTATAACTCATTATCAACAAGCCAATTATGATAGTGCAGCTTTTTATATTTATAAAGCAGATAGTATCTACACCGAGAGCGATATTCCAAAAAATCGTTTAACTTCTCTTACATGGTTGTGTTTGGTTAAAATCAAAACAGGAGAAAAAGCAAAAACTCCATCATTGGTGAAAACTTTTGAAGAATTAAATGATGATTTTGAACCTCTTTCTTATGAGGTCATCCAAACAAACTGGAATATGTATCTAGTCAATAAAGCATTAAAAAAATCTAAATCTGCAAAGAAATATCTGGAGGACGCCTACTTTGAGTTAAAGTCAAGGTCACGAAATATTAAAAATAAATCTGATAGGAATCAATATATGTCTGTAAAACTTCATCAGGATATCGTTTCTGCCTGGGATGGATAAAATTTATATAGTACACAGAAGTTAGTCTTTATAATTTGTGATTTCTATCACAAATTATAAAATCACTCTTATAATACTTTGTTTTTTTTTTATATTAAATATACATTCAAATAGAAAATTTTATATTTTATAACTATAATATCGGAGCCCAAATGAAACACATACTCTCATTATTTTCAATTTTTTCTTTACTATTAGCAGCAACTATCCAAGTTCCTGCAGACTATCCTACAATTCAGGATGGTATTGATGCTTCTGTTGATGGTGATACCGTACTTGTTGCGCAAGGTATCTATTATGAAAATCTTATTCTGGAAAAAGAGATCACACTGTCAAGCCACGCTTTGTTTGACGACCTTGGTCCAGACTGGGTTAATAATGATAACATTACGGGCACCATTATCAGCGGCGCACAGGAACCAACTAATCCCAATCAGGGGAGCTGTCTTATTATCCGTGGTGGCGGGTGGAACTACGGAGGAAACCCTGAGCCGACCATTTTAGGGTTTACCTTCCAGGAAGGAGACGGTACCTCCATGTTAGTTGAGACATGTGATAATGCCCAAACTGTACGCGCTGGTGGTGCGATTCTCATGTATAAGGCCTATCCAACTATAAACTACAACCGGTTTTTAGATAATGGCTTTGGTAATGATAATTTGAGAGCAGGAAGAGGTGGCAGGCAGGGAGGTGCAATGGGCCACTACTCTGATGAAGGTGTTGAGTTTGACGAAGACAGAGGCTTTTCTAGCGAGAGTGATAGTCAAGAAAATAACTCAGACAGAGATATACCCGAGACATTAAATATCCAAAATAATTATTTTGAAAATAATTCCAGCGGTGATGGTGAGAATTTCTATTCCTATGGATATGAAGGAACCATAGATGTAAGCAATAGCGTTTTTGAAGATATTGATTGCGAAACAAACGAGGTAAATGACTTTGTCCTCCAATCTATAGAGGAAGAGGCAGGCTACCTTCAGAATGATATTTTAGGTAACTGTATAGAGTCCAATTCATTCTATGTTTCAAATTTAGGGAATGATAACAGCGCTGGCACAGAGTCAGAACCATTTAAAACCATTGGCCATGCCCTCACTCTTGTAAGAGAGGGCGGAACTACTACCACGATTAACCTTGTACCAGGGGTTTACTCTCCCTCAACAAATAATGAGAAATTTCCTATCGTTTTGCCTGACAATGTTCATCTCATAGGGTCTGATTCAGAGACCACAATACTAGATGCCGAAGCCTATTCAAATGATGAAGCAGCGGTTTTGGTAATTAAGGAAGTGGAAAATGTAAGGGTAGAAAATATGACATTAACTGGTGGCTATTCCGAAGCACATGGATGTGCAGGTGGGGGTGGGCTTTTGATCACCGCAAACGATTTAGATAACCTTGATTGGGTTATGGTAGAAAATGAAACTGTTATAGAGAATGTTATTGTTGAAAATAGCCACTCTCACAATGGCGGTGGAATATCCCTCTTTAGGGTAGATGGCCCTACACTAAATAACGTTATAGTACGCAATAATGCTGCAACAATGATGGGCGGTGGAATAAATGTTTATGCGTCTAAAGTATCAATGACAAATATAGAAATATATGATAATTATTGTATAGGTACCAATTGGGATGGAATGAATGATGTTGGCCATGGTGGGGGTCTATTTCTAAATCAGGTATTTGGGACTTTTGATAATATGCATATTTATAACAACAGTGCGTCAATGAATGGCGGAGGTGTATGGTCAAGTGAGGGTTCAGATTGGACGATGTCTAACTCAACTGTTGAATATAATTCAGCACCTTATATGGGTGGTGGATTTGGTTTCTGGAACCATAATGGTCCCCATGGAGATGGTGGTACAAACCTAAATGCTACACTTCATAATGTTACTATAGCTAATAATGTAGCTCAGGCTGGATGGTGGATTGGTTATGGTGGTGGGGTCTGGGCAAATAACTCAAACACTGTTTTTGAATATTGTACTATTGTTGATAATATTGCGAACAATAATGGAGGCGGTGTCAATTTCTGGGGTGGCTCTAGCTTTCCTGTATTTAGAAATACTCATTTTGAGGGCAATTATTCGGTTGAACATGGTGGTGCGATATACATCGCTAATGACGCTCTGGGCTTTGAAGTAGAACGCTGTACTTTTATAAATAATAGCGTTGCTGCTAATAAATATGGTGGAGGTATATCCTCAAGTAAATCTGGGTCTATACTAAATTCTACATTCTATGGAAATACTGGAAATGGAGCAATAGATATAGGTGAAAGTAGTGCATTTTTTGATATCTATAATACTATTGTTTGGGGCAATAATAGTCCATATCAAATAATGGGATGGGTTGCCAATGCTACTGTCAGCTTTAGTAATATTGAAGGCGGGTGGAACTACGGTGGACAGAATAATATTAATGAAAATCCTCAATTTTTAGACCCTGGAAATGGTGATTTTAGCTGGGAGCATGATCCCCCGTTTAATATCTCGCCCTTATATGATGCGGGAACTGCTGACCTTAATGGTGACGGTACAGATGATATTGATTATGTAGGGTCTGCTCCAGATATTGGTGCTTTTGAGTTAGGCGGTATTCTTGGCTGTACAGAACCTGAAGCTGAAAATTATGATCCTGGTGCGAATATGAATGATGGTACCTGTATCTTTGGCCCTCCCATGGTAACATACAGCAGCGGCTGGAATATGGTAGGCCTTGCGCTTGAGGTAGAAGATGCTCACTATGAATCTTTATTTTCCAATGCTCAAGATGGAACTCTTTACTCACATTCTGGAGGAGTATATGTGGAAGAGAGTGAGCTGGAAGCTGGAAATGGCTATCTTTTGAGAATGACAGAAAGTGATACATTGCTATTAATTGGTGACCCCATATATACAGTTACCATACCCATCACAACCGGCTGGAATCTCTTCTCTGGTATTAGCGGCTCCATTTCAGCTGAGGATATATATGAAAATGATATGATCTATCCCGGTACGGTCTATGGGTTAGATGCAAACTATTACAATCCAGAGAGCATTGAACAAGGCAGAGGTTACTGGGTACGTGCCCTTGAAGATGGAGAGATCACACTTGGAAGTTCTCCCTCTGAATTAATGATAACCATTGTTTTTGATAACTATCCAGAAGAAACCACATGGACCCTAGAAGGTTCTGAAGGCCAAATTGCATCGGGCGGCCCATATTCTGGGGGAACAGTGGAGTTTTCTGCTGACTTGTTTCCTGGTGACTACACATGGACCATATATGATGCATATGGAGACGGTATCTGCTGTCAATGGGGAAACGGTTCATATGAGCTGGCACTTGATGGAGAG
>DEAI01000002.1 GCA_002346675.1 Fidelibacterota bacterium UBA2986 | reverse complement strand
TGCGCTAACCGGACTGCGCTACACTCCGAAATCTTTATTTGGGGTGAGTGACCGGACTTGAACCGGCGACCTCCTGGGCCACAACCAGGTGCTCTAACCAGCTGAGCTACACCCACCATCGTCTCCAAATTAATTAAAATGAAGCTGGCGAACTTAGATGGGTTTCTATTCAAAATACAATTAAAAACAGCTGTAATCATTAAATCATTTTCAAGTGTAATTTCTGCTATGCGTCTACTGAACAGGTACATTCAAAAGGAGCTCTTTCTTCCATTTTGCTATTCTCTGCTCATAATAATTTTTATTTTATTTACCAATTTCTTATTAAGAGCGGTGGATCGTTTCTTAGGAAAAGGGATTGATCTTCCCATCATTTTGGAGTACCTCTTTTTTAACCTAGCATGGATAGTTTCGCTTGCAGTACCCATGGCTGTTCTTATAGCTGCGCTAATGACATTCGGGAGAATGAGCGAGGATAACGAAATTAATGCTATGAGGGCATCAGGAATCAGTTTTCTTACCATAATCAGGCCTGCAGTATTGTTCGGAATTACAATCTGTATGATATTGATTTACTTTAATAACTTTATTTTACCAGAAATGAACTTCAGGGCGCGCCTTTTATCGGGAGATATTTATCGTAAACGACCAGGGCTGAATATCAATCCAGGGCATTTTATTGATGATATCCCTGATTATAGTATGATCATCAAAGGAAAACGAGATGACATCATGGAAGATGTACGTATTTTCAGTAAAAATAATCGTGAAGTTCAAACCAGTATTCATTCAAACACCGGAACATTATCCACTATTGAAGATGCGTTTATCCTAACTTTATTTGATGGGGAAATCCACGAAATGGATCTAAAGAACTATAAAAATTATCGACGAATTGAATTTATGAAACATGTCATAACTGTTCCCGCGGATGATCTACTTTTAAATCGCCGAGATTCCTCTAGCAGAACCGATAGAGAGATGACTATCCCATCCATGCTTGAAAGAAAAAAATATTATGGGGATCGAATTAGCAAGATACATCAGCGTCTTGCCCGGTCATTTGAAAGAGCTATGGGAGACAGTATTTTTCCAGCTTCAGAAGCTATAGGGAAAAGTATAGTTGATAATAGCAAATCGTTAGTGGAGAGTGATACAACTCTGACACACCATGAAAAACAAAAAAAACTGAGGCGGCTAAACCGCTTAGAAAGTCAGGTGAGGAATGAATTTAATCTAATTAAGAATTATTCCAGAAATATCAACAAATATAGTGTGGAAATTCATAAGAAGTTTTCCCTTCCCTTTGCCTGTATTTTGTTTGCTATAGCAGGTGCAAGTTTGGGAGTCCTCACCAAAAAAGGTGGTTTTGCCATTGGTACCAGTTTAAGTCTTGGATTTTTTATAGTTTATTATATTTTTCTTATTGGTGGGGAGGATATGGCAGACAGAAATATCGTTAGCCCGTTCATTGGATTATGGACGCCAAATTTTCTATTATTAATTGTGGGTCTCTATTTGACTTTACATACGGTGCGGGAAAGAGCTCCCTTCCAGATGCCAAATCTATTACGAAAAAAGAAAACAAATGGCTAACTTGGAAATAGTTTACAGAAAACAAAAAGGATTAGCTGCTTCCAAAGGGGAACTGGAATCCTTTATTAATAATTATGTGAATGATCAAATATCTGATAGTGAAATGACTGAATGGTTAAAGGCAGTTTGTATACATGGAATGACAGCCGAAGAATTGAGCGGATTCATTGATATAATGGTACATTCAGGCAGACACATGGATTTTTCTCATTTAGATTCTTTTGTGGGAGATAAACACAGTACCGGTGGAGTAGGTGATAAAATTTCTTTGATTATTGCTCCACTTCTTTCTGCCGCAGGGATTGCAGTTCCCATGATCAGTGGAAGAGCATTGGGGCACACAGGCGGGACTCTAGACAAACTTGAATCCATCCCCGGATTTTCAACTAACTTATCATTAACCCAATTTCAAAAACAGGTAGAAACCATTGGTATTGCGATGATTGGACAAACCGATGATATTTGTCCTGCTGATAAAAAAATGTATGCTCTTCGCGATGCCACCGGGACAGTGGAGTCATTCCCCCTCATTGTAGGATCCATAATGAGTAAAAAAATTGCTGAAGGATTGAATGGATTGGTTTTGGATGTAAAATGTGGAAATGGTGCATTTATGAAAACCTACAGAGATGCACAAATATTGGGAACCCTTTTAAAAGAGTCGGGAGAAAATTCAGGGATAATTACTGATGTAGTTTTTTCTAATATGAACCAGCCTTTGGGTCAATTTTCAGGCTGCTGGTGTGAGGTAAAGGAGGCACTTGAATGCCTTAAGGGAAATGGACCTAAGGACACTCTAGAACTTACTCTTGAGCTAGCTTCTAGATTAATGGTGCAGGGCAAATTAGCGGAAAACTTTATTGAGTCTAGAGCTATTCTGAATACTCTACTGGATGATGGATCAGCATATTCAAAATTTGTAGAAATGGTAAAAGTACAAGGTGGAAATTCTGATTCATTTCTCAAACCTGATTACGTACATATTCCATCGGATGAATTGATCGTAGCATCCCAGAAGTCAGGGTTTGTCGAAATTATGGATACCTATTCAATCGGAATTGCATGTGCCTTAGCAGGATGTGGTTATATGAAATCTAATGATAACATCGATCCAACAGCAGGTTTGGAATGTTTTGTTAAGGTTGGAACCGAAGTTAGAGTGGGTGACCCTCTATTCAGAATTTTTAATTCAAATAAATCAAAATTAGTGAAGGCAGAAAATAAATTGAAGAAGGTAGTTACAATCGGAGAGTCTCAAAAAACTGAGCAGTTAATTTTCAATAGCAATTAATGTATTTTTAATTTTTATGGATTCTACATATATCACCGGGTTGCGTTCCCTTAATAAATAATTCTTTTTCAACAGTGCATAAGCTGTGCGGCTGCTGTTTAGATTCAGTACATATTTCTACATGAACAACATCATCCGGTTTCTTAAAATCATTATTCTTTAAACCCAAGGTTTTATATGCTTCCCTCATAAACCTTGCCCACACAGGGAGAGCTGCCCTGCTCCCATCCTGTTTTTGTCCCAAGCTGATTGAATAATCATCAATTCCAAACCATACACCTGCGACTAGATGGGGTGTAAATCCCACGAACCAGGCATCACTGAACCCCTGAGTTGTACCTGTTTTTCCGGCAGCGGGAGAATAAAATTTATATTTCCAACGTGCACTTCCTCCCGTTCCCGCATCCATAACGGTCCTCAATAAACTTGTTACCATATAGCTGGTTGAGCGGCGAAGGACTTCCTCCTGTACTGGATGAAATTCTTTAATGACATTACCATATCTGTCCTCGATACGAGTTATGGCATAGGGCTGGGAATATATTCCTCCACTGGAAAACACACTATATGCAGAAATGACATCTAGAGGAATAACCTCGGAAGTTCCTAAAGCAATTGCATCAACTGCACGAATATCAGTGGAAATCCCCAGTCTCTGTGCTGTATTTTTTACTTCTCTTGCGGGCACCAATTCCTGAACAAGTCTAACGGAAATTAAATTTAAAGATCTTCTCAACCCTTCTCTTAGGGTCGTCAGCTCTCCGGTGCTTTCATCATAGTTTCTGGGCATCCATTTCTCCCAATCTCCACTAGCATTTTGGACATTAAGTACAACCGGCTGATTTAGCAATTGAGTTGTTACAGGATAATCATTATCTATCGCAGTTGCATATACAAATGGTTTAAAAACAGACCCGGGTTGCCGTTCTGCCTGTACTGATCTGTTAAACTGGTCATGATAATCTGGACGACCACCCACCATTGCTAAAATACCTCCAGAGTTTGGATCTAAAGCAACGAATGCTGTCTGTACCAAGAGTTTATCCCGCAGTTCTTTGTATAATTCTGCTTCTCCCTGCATCATCAATTTCACAGAATCTTCAGAATATATCCCAAAATATCCCAGTTTAGAAAATTTATTGTGGTTATTAAATAGATTTTCATTGAAAACCTCCTGATTTCTTTTAATGGTTTTCATAACCATCTCTTCCGCAATTTCTTGTAACCTAGAATCAAGGGTTGTGTAAACCTTCAATCCATCTCGGTAGATGTTAACGTCCAACTCATCATCAATTTTCTCGAGAGTTCTGCGGACATATTCTGTGAAATAAGGTGCCTTTCCTGGAAGTGGGTTATCAATAACACTATCCAATCCATTCTCGAGATAGAGATTGTAATCTTCTATATCAATAAATTTCTGATCTAGCATTAGTTTTAAGACAATGTTCCTACGAACCAGAGCTTTCTCTGGATATCGAATAGGTGAATATTTTGCTGGAGAAGGTAGCAATCCCACTAAAAGAGCAGATTCATCTAATCTCAATTCTGAAGCTGATTTCCCAAAAAACCGTTTTGCTGCTGATTCAACTCCGTAAGTTCCGTGTCCAAAATGGACGGTATTCAAATACATTTCTAATATTTCGTCTTTGGTGTAGGTACGCTCGATCTGAATAGCAGTTATAACTTCCTTCATCTTTCGCGTGATATTATCCTCAAATCCAATAGATTTGTATAAATTGCGAGCTAATTGCTGAGATAGTGTACTAAATCCTTGACGATAACTTAGAGATAGAACATTCACAACAATTGCTCGGGCTACACTTCTTAACGAAATCCCCCAGTGTTCCCTGAATCTTCTATCTTCAGAGGCTATGGTCGCCTGACGCATATTTTCCGGGATATCCCTAAGCTCTGTGAATACTCTCTTCTGAAAAAATAACTCATGTAGAACTACCTCATCGCTAGAATATATCCGGGTAACCAGGTCGGGATCAAAATTCTCCAATTTTTCTATTGATGGTAGGTCTATTGAAAGGTATAAAATGTACATCCCCACAATAAGTGTAATCCCAAGAATAAGGAGACTACAGTGCAAAATAATTTTTCTCATGAAAAAATGAGTCTAATTCATTAAATATTTTTAAGTGGGTCCAATCTGGATTTTATTCTCTCCATACGGAATCCGAATGGCAGAGTTCCAGTAATTATGAATTTCTCTTTGAAGGAGAGATCATATTTTTAGGCTGTACCAATCGGTCAAAATCTTCTCCGCTTAAATAGCCTAGCTCTATGACAGATTCTCTGAGAGATGTTCCATCCTGATGAGCTTTTTTTGCAACCTTTGCGGCTTTATCATAGCCGATATAGGGATTTAACGCCGTTACCAACATAAGAGAATTATGTAAATTATCCTGAATTCGTTTTTCATTGGCTTTTAGCCCATTAATGGCATTATCACAAAAGGAGTCACATGCATCAGCTAGTAAGGTTATAGATTGTAAGATATTAAAAGCCAATACTGGTCGAAATACGTTTAGCTCAAAATGTCCGTTAGCTCCAGCAATTGAGATCGTAGTATCGTTTCCTATAACTTGACTGCACACCATTGTTAGAGCTTCGCACTGAGTAGGATTTATTTTGCCAGGCATTATGGAACTTCCCGGTTCATTTTCAGGTAGTACCAATTCACCTATTCCTGACCTTGGACCACTAGCGAGAAGTCGAATATCATTTGCTATTTTAAATAATGAACCTGCTAGAGTTTTTAAACTTCCTGATAACTCAACAATACAGTCTTGCCCTCCCATTGCTTCAAATTTATTTAATGCAGATTTGAATTGAATTCCAGTGAGCTTAGTAATTTCATCTGCCATTTTATCTGCATATCCTTCTAAAGTGTTCAAACCCGTTCCAACTGCTGTTCCGCCAACTGCCAATTCTTTGCAATCTGTAAGTCCCCGGTTAATCCTACTAATACCATGCTCTACCATTGATACATACCCTGAAATTTCCTGACCCAGGCTCAATGGTGTCGCATCCTGCAGGTGGGTACGACCTAGCTTTATAATATCTGAAAACTCTTCAGCTTTTATTTGAAGGGAATGTTTTAATTTTTCAAGTGAGGGAATCAATTGCTCGATACAACTTGTTGAAGCAGCAATATTTATTGCTGAAGGAAATGTATCGTTCGTCGACTGCGATTTATTCACATGATCGTTGGGATGAATAGGATCTTTTGACCCTCTTTTCCCTCCCAATTTTTCAATGGACCGATTGGCAATGACCTCATTAAAATTCATATTGGTTTGGGTTCCGCTCCCTGTTTGCCAAACGACTAACGGAAATTGGTCGTCCAATTGCCCCTCTATGACCTCATCACATGATTCTAAAATTGCTTCTGCCAATGAGGGTTCGAGCAATCCTAATTCAGAATTAACTTTGGCAGCAGCTTTTTTTAATACTCCATAAGCACGAATAAATTCCCGAGGAAAATGTTCATTGCCAATTTTGAAATTTTCCAGAGATCTCTGTGTTTGAGCTCCCCAATAAGAAGAAGAAGGAACCCGGACCTCGCCAATGGAGTCCTTTTCAATTCTTACAGACATATACTTTGAATGCTTTTATCAATCACCAGAATTTGATTGGAAAATTTAACCTCCCTCTTGTTTGGATTGTTTCCTTAGTGGACTCGGTGGAAGATTCATAACTTCTTTATGAAAAACGTACCCCAAATGTTCCACAATATCCATAATACTGATTATTCCCCTTGGCTGATTATCCTTATCAACTAGAGGAATATGTCTAAAGCCACCATCAACCATCATATTTAAAGCAAAAGAAACCGGGTCTCCCATTCTGAGTGTGTGAGGATCAGGAGTCATATATTTTTGTATTGTTGACTCACTAAAATTCAAACCTCTCCCTAGTACATTTAAAACAATATCTCTTTCTGTAAATATTCCGCTGACTTTTTTATTTTTGGTTAATATTATACAACTGGTGGAATTTCTTTGAAATGAATCAATAATTTCTTCTAATGAATTATCTTCCGAGCGGGTGACACATTCCTTTGCAAGTGTACGGACAGGGTCTTTTAGTTGAATAGCTTCAGAAAATATGGAATCAGTACTAGCTTCATTTTCTTCCATTTGAGTTATTTCATCATCAAAAATATCTATCATAATCAATTTCTATACTTTCCAGGTATGCCCATTTTGGAATAAAGAATCCAGATTACCCTCCCCTTGGATTTGAATTGCTTTTTGTATTTGGTTAAGCAGGAGCTCCTCATAGGGTGGTTTTTCCTCTCGATAAATTATACCGATTGGGGTAGGAAAACCGTCTTTATGGGTCAACTCACTTAACATTAATCCATGAATTTTATTTTTTTCATCGTGGACCAATATATCTTCCATTTTGCAGTCCTTACCAATCATTCCCACTTCCAAATTTCCCTTTACAAGTCTCATTCCTTTATCTTTATCCTTTCCAAAAATCATTGGCATTCCCTGTTCTAATATTAACTGAGTTTCCATTTTTAATTCTTTTTCGGTTAAATTTGCAAAGGCCCCATCATTATATACCCAGCAATTTTGATATATTTCTAAAAATGATGTCCCTGAATGATTGTGGGCTTCTTTTAATAATTGATTCAAATGTTTCAATTCTCTATCAATTCCTCTGGCAATAAAAGTACCTCCTGCTCCTAAAGCAAGCTGTGGTGGGTTAAAAGGATAATCCACACTTCCAAGTGGTGTAGATTTTGAGATATGTCCCTGGGATGAGGTTGGAGAGTATTGTCCTTTTGTTAAACCATAAACCTCATTATTAAATAGTAAAATATTAATATCCAAATTCCGTCTTAAAATATGTATAAAATGATTTCCACCAATGCTCATAGCATCACCATCTCCGGTTACAACCCACACAGACAAATCTGGGTTTGCCATTTTGGCGCCTGTTGCTAAAGCAGTAGCCCTTCCGTGAATAGAATGAAAACCAAATGTATCCATATAATATGGGAATCGACTCGAGCATCCTATACCGGATACAATCAAAAAATTCTCCTTTGGGATTCCCAAATCCGGAAAGACCTTCTGTACTTGTGCAAGAATTGCATAGTCCCCACATCCTGGACACCATCTTACATCCTGATCTGAAATAAAATCTTTTCGAGTTAATGTTGATTCACTTACTTGACTCATTTTCAATCTCCGATAATATCATTAATGCCTGAATAAATTTCACTGACAGTAAATGGCTTACCATGTACCTTATTTAAGCCTTTTGCATTGATTAAATATTTATTCCTGATCAGCATTAACAATTGACCAAAATTCATTTCAGGAATCAATATATATCTATACTTTAAAAGAATTTCACCTAAGTTTTTGGGGAAAGGATTTAAATAACTTAAATGGGCATGTGCAACTGATTTACCATCTTTAATCGCCTCATTAACAGCTGTCCGAATTGCACCATATGTACTCCCCCACCCTAAAACAAGTATATCTCCGCTTTTTGCACCGTGTGGTACAATCTCAGGAATTGAATCAGCTATTTTATTTATTTTTTCATACCTTAATTCTGTCATTCGGTGGTGGTTTATAGGATCATAACTTACATTACCCGTATGTTCATCTTTCTCGAGTCCACCTACCCGGTGCTCCATACCCGGTGTGCCCGGAAGGCCCCAATCTCTTGCTAATTGTTCCTCATTTCTTTTGAATGGCTGAAATTTCGTACCATCTTTTTTAATATGAGTTTCTATTTCAGGGAGGTCTTCCATCGATGGGATTAACCAAGGCTCTGAACCATTTGCAACATATGCATCGGATAAGAGAACCACGGGAGTCATATATTCCATCGCTATTCTGGCGCTCTCAAAAGCTGCGTTAAAACAATCCACCGGAGTTGAAGCAGCAATGACCGGAATTGGTGCCTCACCATTTCGTCCAAACAACGCCTGGAGTAGGTCTGCCTGTTCAGTTTTTGTAGGCATCCCAGTTGAGGGGCCTCCCCGCTGGACATTTACAATAACAAGCGGAAGTTCTGTTACGACTGCCAGGCCCATTGCTTCGGATTTGAGAGCAATCCCGGGGCCACTGGTAGCTGTTATACCTAAAGACCCACAATATGCAGCACCAATGACGCTCATAATAGCGGCTATTTCATCTTCTGCCTGAAATGTTTTAACCTTAAAATTTTTATGATTTGATAAAATATGTAAGATATCACTTGCTGGTGTAATTGGATAACCACCATAGAACAATCTACATTTTGATTTTTGCGATGCAGCCATTAATCCGTAGCAGACTGCTTGATTTCCCATTATATTTCGATACAATCCACGCTCAAATTTAGCTTTCGGAACTTTATAAGAGGACTGAATTGCTTCAACAGTATCTCCATAATGATATCCTGATTTTAAAGCCCTTATATTTGATTCAACCAACTCCGGACGTTTTGCAAATTTCTTATTTAAAAAGGATATGGTTGAATCCATTGAACGGTCATATAGCCAGAACATTAATCCCAGAGCAAACATGTTTGTACTACGAGACACAGTTTTAGAAGTGAGGTTCATATCTTCGACAGCATGGGAAACTATTTTGGTCATGTCCAGAGCAATTAACTGATAGCCCATCAATGTATCATCTTCCAGAGGATTTGTTTCCCATCCCGCAAGTTTCAGATTTTTTTTAGAATAATTTGCTTTGTTTGCAATAATAATTCCACTTTGTTTCAGATCCTGCAAATTAGTTTTTAACGCTGCAGGATTCATTGCAACAAGAACGTCCAAGTCATCTCCAGGAGTTTGAATAATATCACTACTAAATTGAATCTGGAATGAGCTCACTCCTGCCAATGAACCAGCGGGAGCCCTAATTTCTGCAGGAAAATCTGGAAATGTAGCTAAATCGTTACCCATTACTGCAGTGGTCTCTGTAAACTGCGACCCCGTGAGTTGCATTCCATCTCCAGAATCACCAGCAAAACGAATAACTACCTTTTCGACTTCTTTAATTTTTTTAATATTTTCTGACATAAAATACCTTTTTAATGTAGAACTGAGACAAATTTATGATTCCATTTGTTGGTAATATTCCCGCACATAAAATCGAATTTACCACAGTCCTTAAAAGTAAATCAAAAAGAATGAACCAAATGATCAAATTATTTTTTAGTATTTTGGATAATCAAATCATAATAAAAATTGTACTGAAACCATATTATAGTATTCTAATAAGATTTTCCATCTATAAATGATATTAATACCAGGATGTCTAAAATATTGCCAGATGTTTATAATATGTGTAAACTCAAGTTATAATGGCTAAAGATTTGACCGACCCCCGCCAGCTTCCTCTTTTTCCAGAGCTATCAAAAGAATCTGATATTGCTTCTATCATCTCACTTCCTGAATTTGATAAAGCACTAAATAATCTTATAAAGATCAGTGATCTGGGGGCTTTTATTCAATTAAAAATATCCGGTCTTGAACGTGTCTATTCATTGAATATTAATGAGATTGTGATACCCAATGATTTTTTAAAAGATGGGGCCCCCCGGACTGCAAATTATCATTTGTTTCCAGGTGAAATAAGAAATCAACTCAAAAAATATTCTTATGAAGTGAAATCATTTTTTACAACCAAAAACTCTTTTTATACTGATTATGGTTATTTCTTATATCGCTCTCACTTTTCTATATGGAAACATTTTATTGAAAAGATGCAAAAGACTATCAGTGATTATCTTTATACTGTTTGTAAGGGAAATAAATATGGACAATACTTTCTTAATTCATTTAGGCATGGCTACAATTTTTTGTTCGATATTGCAGATATAACTGCACCTTGGGAAAAACGTAAGGGAATTTATCTGAAAGATATTGAAGCTGTTCGGCTATCATTAAAAAACGACTCTCAAACTGGATACCATACTCCTACAACAGATATTGATTTCCCTTTTCAGATCATGGCTGCAAAAACGCTACACATCCCGATAACGATTACATCATTTATTAAGAGAGTTCAAATCACTTCTATTTTCAAGACTATTCATTTGGAATACTTAGCAAATAAATCCATTAATGATATTGATGATATAAAAAAATTGGTAGAGTCTATTTAATCTTAAGAGCTCACAGCTAATCAACTAATTAAACTGTAAATATTTAATATCTATGCGTGATAATTATAGAAAAAATATATTTATTTGGTCACTCTATGACTTTGCCAACTCCTCATTTACAACTCTTGTGGTTACTTTTATTTATGCTACATATTTTACTGAAGCAATAGCAGAAAATAAAATTATCGGTACTGCACTATGGTCGAGGGCAGTCTCATTGACAGCAATAATTGTTGCGATAGCATCCCCTATCATGGGCGCAATTGCTGATAAATCAGACCTCCGCAAAACATTTCTTGCCATAATGACCTATTTGAGTATTTTTGGATCCGTAATGCTTTATTACACTATGCCTGGTGAAGTGATAAAGGCACTTACCTGGTTTATTATTGCAAACATTGGGTTTGAATTAGGGAGCGTTTTTTATAATGCCTATCTTCCAGAAATCGCTCCGAAAACCAAAATAGGTAGAGTCTCAGGATATGGATGGTCCTTCGGATATGTAGGTGGATTACTCTGCCTAGTTGTTGCCTTAGTTGGTTTTGTTCAACCTGATATCCCTTGGTTTGGATTTTCAAAGGAGACAGGGGAACATATCCGAGCTACAAACTTGCTTGTTGCTATCTGGTTTAGCGTTTTCAGCCTTCCAATGCTCTTGATAATTAATACTAAAACCAAAGAACACTATAAAAGATCCAAACTAAATATTTTATCCGGAATTAATGAACTTATCCACACATTCAAAAAATTAAAACAATATAAACAGGTTATAAAATTTCTTCTATCAAGAATGATCTATAATGATGGATTGGTAACTATTTTTGCTTTTGGAGGAATTTATGCTGCAGGTACATTTGGATTTACTTTTCAGGAAATCATGATCTTTGGAATCGTATTAAATGTTACAGCTGGAATAGGCGCATTTATATTTGGTTTTTTAGATGATAAATTAGGTGGAAAGTTAACTATTCAGATCACTCTCATTTGTCTGACTGCTGCAGGGTTGTTGGCGATCTTTGCAAACTCTAAATTGCTATTCTGGATCGCAGGAATTTCAGTAGGTATTTTTTCAGGACCGAACCAAGCAGCCAGCAGATCTCTTATGGGTCGCTTCACCCCTAAATCAAAAGAAAATGAATTTTACGGATTTTTTGCTTTTTCAGGAAAAATGACAGCATTTATCGGGCCCTTATGTTTGGGAATTCTTACCGAAATATTCAATTCACAACGCGCCGGGGTATCCATTGTTGTCATTTTATTTATAATAGGACTTTTTCTGCTTAGATCGGTTGATGAAAAAGGGGGCATTGAAAAGGCTACCTCAGTAAATTAAAAACTGAAAATATAAGTTTTGAGCCAGTTTTAACTTAACAACTCATCAACAACAGCATGTAAACTTTCGAAGAATAAATCGATGTGTGTTTTCTGCAGGTCTAAGTTTGTTGTAATCAATCGAATACATGTATTTTCACCAATTTTTGCATAATTTACCATGATACCTTTTTCTTTGATTAGTTGATTTCTTACCAATATATTAAAGGAATTCAAATTTTCATCGGGTATATTTTTTGGTTTTATTTGAAAGCAGATATTTAAAAACTCTACAGGCGGAACTAAACCCAGAATAGGAGAATCAACCACTTTTTTCTTTGCATAACTTGCTAAATCAAATAGTCGGTCAATTTGTTTTTCTAAATCTGAATCACCATAATACTTCCAAAACAGCCACAGTTTAAGTACATCTACTCTTCTACCACACTGTAACGATAAACGCCCTAAATCCATATGTCCATCATCATGAAATAGGTAATCGGTACCTGAAACCTCGTTTATCGTTTTTAAAATAGTTTTATCCTTTAACATTGTCATAGAACAAATAATCGGAACCCCCAATATTTTATGCGCACACCAAGTAAAAGAGTCTGACTTTTCCAAACCACTCATTAAGTGCTGATGTTTACTGGAAAACAACACACCACCTCCCCATGATCCATCAATGTGAAGCCAAATATTATGATACTCACACAAGTCACCAATTTCATTTATTGAATCATACGCACCTCTTACTGTTGTTCCCGCTGTTGCAGCAACAAAAAAAGGTATGTCATCTTTACTTTTAACTTTTTCAATATTTGATTCGAGATAGTCCAATCTCATTTTACCATCAGAATCAACAGGTATCTGGATGATATTATTCAATCCAATTCCAGACTGATTTGCTGCTTTCAACATAGAATAGTGAGAATCTTTTGAAACAAAACCCACCAATCGTCTCTGGTTAAACAATCCTTCTATCTTTGAATCTGGATTTTGCTTGTGCCGTGCAGCTAAAAGAGCAAGAAAATTCCCATTACTGCCACCTGTGACAAAGGTTCCACCACCATTATCATAGCCAATAAGTTGACACATTTTTTTTATTAATTCATTCTCCATTAGTGTTGCCACCGGACTCATTTCATAGGTGTACATAGAAGCGTTAGTAGCTGCTACA
Organism: Fidelibacterota bacterium UBA2986; assembly: GCA_002346675.1. Taxonomy (GTDB): domain Bacteria; phylum Fidelibacterota; class Marinisomatia; order Marinisomatales; family AB-629-J13; genus AB-629-J13. The sequence continues at coordinate 24,472 of DEAI01000002.1, read as the reverse complement.
ATGGCATCGCCAGTATATCCCAAGGTAGAAAAACCTGAAAATAGCTGATTATAAAAATGGATGTTTCCTGTTTTGATGGAGTAATCCAAATACTGGTGAATAAATCCTTTCATTTGATCAAGTGAGTGTTTATTACCTAATGTAAAATCTATTTCTTTGCTTAGTGTATCTGGATCTGGTACAGAGGAAATAGATTTTATGTCTCCATAATTCTCATCAATAAAATTGGAAATGATAGAATGTACCAAGTCAATGAAATCAATTTTTGTTTGCTTATTCATAAATTACTATAAAATTATATTTTTCGAATATCTGATACTTTACAATCAGGATTTATTTTTTCAAATGTTATTAACGATAGTAAAATCAATAATCCATATTGGATAAACATATGTTTTTTTTCCCTTTTTCTGATGATGTTATTTAAAGATTTCTTATTTAAGATCTTGGAATTAAAATTGATAGTTCCATCTATTTTCCCCAAATATTTTTCATTTTGTTTGTTCCATAAATATGAAATTGGATGCAAACTGTTTAGCCTGGAGTTTTTTCTAAAAGGGTTTAACATTTTTATAATCATATTTAAGCTGTTCTTTTTTATCGGAGCATATTCGTTTATTTTATTCAATCTATATTTCCCTCTTCCCTGATATGGAATTTGAGATAAAGGTTTTAATTCATTTTTAAAAATATGTTTTGCAATCGTATTCAGATAGACTCGTTGATTTCTTCGTATAGTGTGGGGCACTGTAAACATAAAATCATGGAAATTGTGATCAAAAAAAGGATACAATACCTTTGTATATTCAGAGTAAAGATCAAAAGATGAAAGAGCATATTTCCTTAAACGGTTCTCCTGATACCATTTATAATATTTTAATGAGTAATCTTTAGTATCTCCAATCGCTTCCTTAATACGTTTTTGGATGATTTGTGATATTAATTTTGGTGAAACAGAAAAGTTTAATAAACTGGAAATTTCAACCGGTTTTAAATGTCTGTTTTTTTTACAAATTAAATGAATCATTTCATCATTTGTCTTGATTGAATGAATTTGATCCTTAATTAATAAACCAATCGTAAATCCTATATCTCCAGTCAGTAAATATTGAATATTTTCGTATTGTTTTTCAAACAATTGAGTTATATATCCTTGAAAATAATAACAATGATGTCCAATTTTTAAGGTTAATGATTGAATAAATTTTTCATCAAATAATTTATCATATATGTTTAAATCAGATACCACATGCCCATTCAAATCAAATTGCTTTCTGATTTGTTCAGTATAGATAATATCATCACAACTTGGATGACCAAATGTAAAGAATTTTAATTGCTTTATATTATTCTGAAGCAGCAACCCTAAAATTGTTCTTGAGTCAAATCCCCCTGACAGATTCAGACCGATTGATTTTTCATTAAATATATGACTGTTAAATCTTTCGATAATCTCGTTTAAAATGGTGTAGCATTTAGTTTCAGCTTCTTTAATAGAGTACTCTTTTAGAGAATAATCATAATCCCAATATCTTTTCGATGAAATATTAATATCTCTTCCATCGACAGAAATATCAAGAATTAAAGCGGGTGTTGTACAATATATATCTTTGAATAATGTGTATTTCCCTGAAACAAAACGAAAATGTAAAAACTCAATTGCAGATTCAATACTTATCTGCGGTTTTACTATTAATGACTTTATTTTATAAATATCATCACTTAGATAAAATGAATTCCCTTGTTTTGAATAAAATAGATTTGAAGGAGCTATTCGATCAGTTATAATCTTTAGAGTTTGTGTTTTTCTGTTTAATATAACAGCAGAAAAAATACCGTTAAACTCTGGTATATTTTTCTCTAATTCGTAGCTACCATATCTAGAGATTATGTGGTTTGCAGCAGAATGACTTTCATAATATTTATTTTCAAAGAAATAATAGCCCTTGAACCAGCATGCAATATTACCCTTTTCATAAACTCTTTTATCTTTTTCAAATTCTGCTTCAAAACCTGAAAGGCTTATCAACATTTAATTTTTACCAATCTACAAACAGAATATAATCTTTCCCAGGATTGTGGCAAGAAATACAATTATTTATTTTACCTGCATCATTAATTTCACCAGAACTTTTATATGAGGCCCAAAACCAGTCATTATTCTCTGAATCATATTCGGTGATTTTTTTCATTACGGTTACATTATTAACATTGTTCCCCGTTGAATCAGGATAACCTTCTTTTACAATTATAGAACTAAGAGGTAATGAATATCCTCCAGAGTCAATCCCTAACATAGCAGTTTCATTTAACCAAATTTGAACATAATCACCGTGGACACTTGAAGATTGTACAATCCCAGTAAAGTCAGAATGTTGTTGCCAGTTTATATACCCATCCAATTCGCTCCATAATTCCAAAGCGAGTTCACTATCCTCATCTGAAATATCTGATTCGTTTTCATCCGCACATCCTGTAAAAAATATTCCAATTATGATAAATATTAAGATGGGTTTTGATTTGATTATTATTGACATTTAATTATCCTTATTTTTTTACTTTTAAAATATTCTAAATATATTTATGATGATAAACTCAATGTGATAAAACCTTCATTTTTATTTCTTCAAAAAATAATTTATCCTTTTTATGGGTAAGGAATCCAGATACATTTTCAGGTAAAACCCACTTAGCTTCGGGGTTATGTTCATCAATGGGATTTAAACTCATTTCATCAGTTTTAAATAAAAATATGTGAATATCTTTTAGTTCTGATCGATCATCATTTAAGTCCAACCCGATTCTATATCGAGAATAACTCCCTATTTTTTTTATGTAGATTAAATTTTTAATCCCAGATTCTTCATAAATCTCACGTTTTGCTGTTTCAAGCAATGTCTCTCCGATTTCCGTATGTCCCTTGGGCAAGGACCAACTGTTTCCACGCTGATTGACAATGAGTACATCTTTATTTTTGTTTAGTACAACTCCACCAGAAATTTTAGTTTTTTTCAATATCTAAATCCTCATTTTCCATAAATAAATCATCGAACTTTAATCCAATAATTTCAAAAAAATTGAAAATATTTTTTATTCAGTCCATTAATTGGGTCAAATTATATTTAATAACGTAGTACATAGTTTAAAAAACTATCAATATATTACTTATATCAGGTGACAGATTAACATTTTGTTTATACTTTGTTCAATGATAAATTTTCGTGTTTCTATTAATTCACTACTAGAAAAAAGGTAAATATTTAATTGTAAAAAAAGAAAGGAGTAACTAAAACTAAATGAAATTCAAATATCAATTGATTTTAACATTATTACTATCGTTTGTTTTTTTATCATGTGAGGATAATAAAGAAAAAGAGCAAATACAAAAAGCCTATATCACACTTCAGGGACAGGATAAAATTGCTGTCATCGATATTATTTCAGGGAAATTACTAAAACATATAGATGTTGATTTATCAAATGTAAGTGATTCTCCCCACTATGTGGTAATTGATAAAATCAATGGATATTGGTATTGCACATTGATATCCACCGGAATGGTATTAAAATTTGATTTAAAATCAGATGACCTAGTTGGCAGTGTGACAGTTGGCAATATGCCGGCTTTGATGGCGTTAGATATAGAAAATCAATTTCTTTATGTTTCTCGTTTTATGCCCATGATGGGAATGTCCACTGAATCTCAAGAAATTCATCAAATTAATGTTCAATCTATGGAAGTAACAGGTGTTGTAAATGTAGGTGCAGATTCTCCTCATGGAATCGCTCTAAATTCTGACGGATCTATTTTATGGGTAGCAAGTAATCAAGCTTCACATATTTTTAAAATTGAGACAGATCAGTTTGGAAATGATACCTATACACCTGAAAATATTCCTTTATACACAGATGCACCTCCTCCTCACATAAACGATGGATTGTATAATGCATTGGAGATTGAATTGAGTCATGATGATTCTAAGCTATTTGTTTCATGCTCAGCAGCGAATGAAGTTTTAGTTTTTAATACAGATACAGGTGAAAAACTTTCATCAATTAACACAGGAATGATGCCCTGGCATATGCAAATTTCCGAAGATGATTCAAAATTGTATGTTACAAATAGAATGGGAAATACCATATCTGAAATAAATCTTGAAACAGAAGAATCAATATTAATGGAAGATGAAACCATGAATATGCTCCATGGGTGTGCATTGTCTAGCGATAGCGAGATATTGGTGGTATCTTCCCCCGGAAGCGGGATTGCATACATTTACAACACAACTACCAAAACCCTTTTACATTCCATAGGCCTAGGTGACGGAAGCAACGATAATCCAATGCCCACAGGTGTGGCAATTTCAAACTAAATATTTCGTATTATTCTTTGGGTTATTTTTTTTTTCCTGCAGTGATTTGGGAAAAGAAAAAGCTGATATTCAATCTAGACCTTATCAGACTGAATTTAAAGTAGAGGATTTCAGCTCAGCAGAAGATTGTAAATCCTGTCATCCAACACATTTTGCAGAATGGGCTTCCTCAATGCATGCTTATTCAGCTAAAGATCCGGTTTGGCTAAAATTACAACAACATGAACAAGCAGTTCATGTAGAAAAAGGAATTGAATTGGGAGATTTCTGTGTTCAATGCCATAGCCCTGTTGCTGCGCTCACAGATGCAATTACAAATCATGAGTCTTTTTCCTTATCAGATTTGGAAGCTCTACCCTTACAGATACAGGAGGGCGTGACCTGTGATATTTGTCACATGGCAACTCATATCCCCGAACCCACTAATGTTATAACTGAAGAACAAAGTTTTGAAACAACAGATTTTAAACTTTTTACAGATGGAACCAGATACAGTATCCTCAATGATCCCATCGAAAATGAATATCATGCGTCAGAATACCATTCAGGGTATGATAAATCAGAATTTTGCCAAAATTGTCACAATCTAAGTGTGAATGGGGTCGATGCAGAAGTTACTCAGTTTGAATGGGAAGGGACTGCCTTTCAGGCAATGGGAAACGAATGTCAAACCTGTCATATGCAGACATATGAAGGTCGTGCTGCAACCGATGGACCTTTGAGAAGTGATTTGCACAGGCATTTTTTCCCTGGTGTAGATGTACAACTGAATACAGCTAATCCAGATCCAGAGCATTATTCTGCAGTTGAAGCTCTACTTCTTGAAGCGGCAGAAGTATATATCAATGATATATATCATGACTCTTTGATAAACACTTTAAATTTATCCCTAATTATCTCTAATAATGTTGGACATAAGTTTCCCACAGGAACTACATTTGCAAGACAACTTTGGATTGAATTAAGCTGTAAGGTAAATGAAAATATTATTTTTTCTTCAGGCTTTCTGAATGAAAATGGTGATGTGTCTGATTTTTATGTTGATCCAGACAGGGAAATTGATCCACAACTTCAAATGTTCAATACGGTATTATATAATGCAGAAGGTGATTCCGGATTATTAAATGTTGGTGTGTCTGATATGGTCAAATTAAGTGATTATACTCTGCCAGTGAGTGGATCTAAATCTGTACACTATACAGTTCCTCTTCCTGATAATTTTGAAGGAAATACAACTACAAGTGTCCGTCTTTTGTTTCGATCATTCCCTCCATTTTATCTAAGATTTCTTGGTTTAAACACGGAAGCTGAAAGAATACCTATATTTGAGATCGACCAAAAAACTGCTCAATTTGTAATATCACAATAAAAATATAGATATATATTCAAAATAAAGATTTCTACTTCAAAAAGATTATTTTTTGTACCTCTCTATAATCTTCAAAAACTAATTCCACAAAATACATCCCACTTGAGAATCCACCTGCATCCCACAAAACACTGTAATTTCCAGGAGCAATATTTTCATTAACTAGTTCTTCTACTAACCGTCCCTGAATATCGGAAACCTGTAAGTCCAAATGGCCATTTGTTCTTACAGAATAACGAATTGTTGTAACAGGATTGAAGGGGTTAGGATATGCAGGAAAAATTGTAAACTCGGCGGAAATTGTATTTGAAGTAGATTTTCTCAGCACAAAAGATTCAGAATCATCTTTTGCTTCAAAAGCGCATGTATCATCACACTCAAATACATTTTCATTTTCATCTATAATCTCCCAATCTTCACCATCTTTTATATTACAATCAAAGATAATTGGTTGTCCATCGTTCATAACTTCAATTACACATGTATCTATCAAACATAGTTTAGTATCACTAGAAAATCGGATGTCTTTTGCACCTGAAGGCGGCTTAGGCGGAAGACTAAAACTCAAAATATTTTCCTCATAAACAGACCCTCCAAAATATAGCACCGTGTTATTTTGTACTATGGTATTCAAAGTTTCGGATGGTTGAAAGAGCTTTAATTTATTTAAAAGTGATGATGATGAAAGTAATATTTCACCACTTGAAATTGCATTTATCCAATATCCACTTCCCGGCTCAATCTCATTGGACTGTACATAGCTGTCACTGAATCCGTATAGTGTACCAGGAATAATGATATTATCGGGATCAATGATTTGATTCACATTGATGAGACTGGAAATTCCTGAAATTAAATTCCACCCCGATGATAATGATAACATTAAGGAATCAACAGTCTCACCTGAAATTATCTGTGAACCACTTTCATCAAAAAAAAGCCAATATCCTTCTCCTACCTCTAGTTCAGACTCTTGAGTATAGGATTCATCAAACCCAAACAAAGTCCCCGAAACTGACTCTGGAAATACATCGGGATAAAGTGAAGAAATAACATTCATAGAAACACCTACAAGATTCCAACCTGTATTATATGTAACTGAAATTTCAGGAGCATTAGATTGTTCTAAATTCAAAAAATATAAACCACCTGAATACACTCCAGCAATCATGTTAATCTCACCTGAATCAATAAGGTGGTAAGTTGAAAGATTTGCACTGGCCCCAATGTATGGAATTATTAATGAATTATCCTGAATAAAAATCGGATTGATTGCAGTTCCTGAATTTCGAAAAAAAGTAACTGTACCCTCTAAACTTCCAACAAACAAGTCCAGATCACCATCAAGATCAATATCTAAAAATTCTGGTGTACTATATTCCCCTATATCAATATCATTAAAATTATCTGTTACAAAAACAAACTCATGATTTTCAGGAGTTCCTATGTTTTCATAAAATTGAATTACACCCCAGTTCTCGCCAATAAATAGGTCTAAATCACCATCTCCATCAATATCTGCAAGTTCCGGATGTGAACGCCCGGATAAATCAATTTCATTTAATTCTTCAATGAATTCATAGGAAGATTCATTTGGATCTTCTCCCACTCTTTCATAAAAATATATTTTTCCATTGTAATCTCCCACAAGAATATCCTGGTCACCATCATCATCCAGGTCTCCAGCACATGGAGCGAGATTATAACCTATATTATTGCCTAAAAAATCTTCATCCAGTAATTCCCACACGGGACTTTCAAGTGGTCCTGTATTTTTAAAATACTTTATTTTTCCCCTGAATGGCGAAATTGAATAATCTATCTCAGTTCCAATTAATAATTCCATATTACCATCATTATCCATATCTACAATCTCTGTTACAGTCCCAGAATAAAAGTCCAATGATTGAAAAAAATCATTGGACTCAAATTCATATATAGGATTGTTTTCAGAACCAATATTTATATAATGATAAAAATTTTCAATGTATTGAGTACCATACGCTCCGGATATTACTGCTACAAACAAGTCCTGGTCACCATCACCATCCAGATCGGCAAAAGTAGGCATATTCTGACCCGTTGTTTGAATTGGATTCATAGTTGGATATTCAGTAATGATATTATAAATATCCATATAAGGATTTTCAGGTGTACCTATATTCCAAATTATGTATAAACTCGGTTGAAAAAAATCTCCCCAACTAAGATCCAAATCGCTATCACCATCTAAATCTATAAAAGTAATTGCACTGGCTCCATGGCGAATAGAATCAGCCGTTGATCTGGTACCGATAATAGAAAGTCCCTGCCAAAAATCAGTGATTAAAGAATAAATTGGAATACCATTTTCCATTCCTGTATTTTCATAGAAAGTTACAGTTCCAGCTAAACTACCAGTAAAAAAATCCTCGTCACCATCATTATCAATATCTGCAAATGTGGGAGTTGACTGTACAGCACTTAACAAAGGTTCTCCTGTATTTGTCAATAACGTATCCACCAAAATCTGAAATTCATTATTTGTATTCTGGTAAATACGAACTCCTGAATAACCGCCCCACAAGGCTGAAATATTTTGTGTTGCAATGTCCAGGTCTCCATCCAAATCCAAGTCTTTGAACGAAAACCATCCAGCAGGAGAAATATTTTGAAAATGTGATTTTCTTAAAATAAAATTATGGTTAGAAGAATTACCATGATTTTCATAATACCTTAAGTACCCATCTATATCCGAAAGAAATAAATCAATATCACCATCTTCATCATGGTCAAGCCACTGAACTTTTGGTTTATTCAACCCTCCAGTAAAAGCATTAGTTATCTCCTCTCCATTCAAAATAACCAGCGGAAACTCTTCAGCAAATGAAAAGACCTCATTTGCTTTTAATTCTATAGATAAAAATAGAACTAGTATAAAATATTGAACCATATTACTTCCAATTGAAGAAAAAATAATTTGGAGAAATTTAATTGGGTACTAAAACTCAATATTTTATTCTACACACAGTAATCAATTGATCTGTTTAACTAAACCAAATAAATTATATTCAACCCTTGCTTAATCAAAAATGGTAAAAAATACTACTTAACAGTACAAAATACTGTCAATAGAATTTATTTTAGCAATATCATTTTAAGAGTCTTGACTAACCCACTATTGGATTCGTTAGAAACATTCACCACTTTTATCTGATATAAATAGACACCTGCGCTCACAGGATTACCTCTACTATCTTTTGCATCCCACTGAACTGACTTATAACCCGGTCCCTGTTCCGCATTGACCAAAGTGGATACCTCGGTACCAAGCATATTAAATATGGTTAGAGTTACAAAAGATTGTTCAGGTAGTTCATATCTAAGTGTTGTTACGGGATTAAAGGGATTTGGATAATTCTGATGAATAGCAAATGTCAATGGTATAGCTTCCTTTTTTTGCAGATAAAATTTTTCAGAAGTGGGTAAAACAAGATCACCACTTCCATCAAGAATATTATCATCTCCATTTTCTGAGGTTAATACCCAATTCATATGTTTACCTGCATCTACCAAAATATGATAGCTGACTTCAACATTATCATTTGTGTGCATAAGATTTATCTCGCCCTGTTCTTTCACCACTCGCATATCTCCTTCAAATCTAACATCAAAAGCTCCTGTAGGTGGTTGAGGAGGCAGGCTGTAGCTAATCAACTCATTATCAGGAATTTCAACTCCAAAGAAAAGATCCATACCATTGAAGCTTATTGTATTTGCATTGACTGTTATATCGATAAAATTACTAACAATCCTAGCACTAGCATTATTTGATAAGGAAATCAATCCATCAGCTGAAGCATTTAGCCAATAACCCTGACCATTTATGATCTCATCTGTTAAATAATAGGTCTCATTGAATCCATATAGTGTATTGGGAACAATAATATTATCTGGGTCTAGTACTGCTGCAAGCGGAACAGTTCCGGTAATTCCACTAATAATATTCCATCCTTCTAAAAGGTTAACCTGCATCTGGTCAATTTCAAATCCATAAACAACAGGATCAGAATCAGTTTCAAAATAAAGCCAGTAACCAATCCCTGGGACAAGATCCTCTGAGAGATAGTATGTGCCATCGAAACCATAGAGAGAATTGGAAGTGGCTCCGGGAAATAGTTCAGTGTATACCGGTAAATCAAGATTAAAAGAAAGACCAACTAAATTCCATTTCATATTAACATCCATGAGATACAAACCGTAGGAAGAGGACTCAGAGGGTGCACTCTCATTTCCATTAAAATCGGATGCAGTAACATGGTAGATGTCTCCAACATTAAATGGAGCATTAACATCCACAAATTCTGTTTCTATGGAATAAGCCAAAACTGAATTATTTTTATACACAGAGTAGTACTGAAAATCTTCAGTGTCTATTTGATTCCAAACTACTTTGTTATATCCATTACCTGCTAATCCTCTAAAATCTATAGGAATCTCTGGAATCAGATTATCAACCGAATATCCTTCAGCAGATTCACTTTCCCAATTCCCTTCATCCATATTAGCAATTACTCTAAAGGTTGTTATCCCAGGATCAGAATCAGTTGAATCATTTAGGGTAGCCGCTTCAACTGTATACATATCGGAACCATATGCAGCATAATTTGAATGTCCTACCCAAATACCATCATCCAATCTTTCAACTTGATAGAACTCTATACGAAGCGTATCTGTATCATAATAGCTTTTCTCAAATGTGATATATACTACTCCACCCTGATCATTAGGGACATCTGATATATCAGTAATAACTGGACTACCATCCGCTTCATCTCCCAAGTCAACGGTAAATGTTTGCCATCCACCAATATTTTGGGATGTTCCACCATACTCATCGTTAGCTCTAACTTGCCAATAATAAGTAGTATTATTATCTAATGGATGATCAAAAGTATAGGATGTATCAGTCCCAGCATCAATGGTTGTCTGATCCGGAATTGTACTTCCAAAATCTATTGTATAGTAAACATTATCTATTGAATCTGGGTCAAACGCGGGGTCCCACTGTAAAACTGGTTCTAAGCTTGCAACTACCTCCCCATCTGATGGAAAGACAAGCGCAAAAGGTGCAGGTGGTGTATTTACAAAATCCAATACTGTCATATTAAAGATTATTGTCTCATCTAACATGTAATTAATATCCCTAACATGAACATTGACTGAATAATCACCCGGTTCGTTACTACCAGAGTTTATGACGGCTTCAATATTTTGAACATCACCTGTGGGAAGTACTCCCTCCAGTGGAGATAGTGTAAGCCAATTTGCACCGCTAACACCCATGACTCTGGCATTATCTATCCCCCAATAATATCCCCAATTACCACCACAATCATAATAGTTAAACACAATCTGTATGGAATTTCCTGTTATGGATAGAGAACTCAGGTCTATTGAGGTTTCTGTCCACGCAGTAGATGATGGAACCATAATTTCAGAATATTCTCCTCCATCAATACTTACAAGAATCTTAGCTTCTTCTGAGTAAGAACCAGTGCCACAATTACCAGAATACTGTGGAAAATAGCTGTCAAACACCAGAGTCATCTGACCAGAAGTATTTAATACCTGTGAGGCCAACAAACTGTTTGCAGCAGAAGCACTTGAACCTGCACCATCATCATCAACATATGCATAACTTGTACTTGCACCTAAAGGACCATTGCCTACTTCCCATGGTGATCCATTTCCAGCATCACTGATATCAGTGAGACTCCCAAATCCAATTTCAAAATCTTCGGTTACGAGATTTTCAAGACCTCCCACTTCAATTGTAAAATTTAGATTTACTCCGCCATTGTTAGCTAATAGAAAACTACTTTGACTAGATGCCCCCTGTCCAAGAGTTACATTTATCGTAGTATCTGATAAACTAAGAGATGGTGGTAATGTTGAGGTGCCTTCCAGCATGATTGATACAGTTGGCTCATCATCATCATCACTTTCAAGACTAAATACTCCACTATAGGCGCCAGAACTAGTCGGTGTAAAATTAACAGAAATATTTTCATCTGCTCCTGGTTCTATATCAAACGAGCTGGCATGTGTACTTGAAAAGCCTTCACCCTCAATTGACCAGCCTGTAACATGTAAAACATCAGTACCAACATTGGAAACCTGTATGTCCAGGGTCTCTGTGCTCTCGACATATACATTTCCATAGCTCAGTGTATCCTGAGTAACATCTATTTCTGCAACTCCCGTAACGCTCAGCTCAAACGAAATCAAAATTTCAGAGTTTTCAGGGTCGTTACTGCTAACATTAATATTTGTAGCATATTCTCCTGCGTATACATTTTCAGTACTAATGGTAAGAGTTGTTAATACTTCTGAATCTGGAGAAATAGTACCACTCATCGGGTCAATGCTTAACCAATTACTCGAAGATGTGTTTGCATACATCGTGGGTCTATACAAAGACATTAGAGAGTGGGCACGCTCAGATTGACCTGGTGTGAAATGGTCCATGCATTGTCCGGTATTATATGACATGTAATTATGAATAGGATCTTCTCCTTCCTGCGGACAAGTATCAAGGCCTTCTGGACACTCCCAATTTGGCTCTGCTGAATAGGGTGTATCATCCACCTCATCTCCCGGCTCATTGCAACCCCCTTGAAAGGTATGATAAAGACCAATATAGTGCCCTGCCTCATGTACACCCACATCTCCTGTAGTGTACGCCGGATCCAGACTGCCATCAGGCAGTGACTCTGAGTGGAGGACTACGCCGTGCATATAGCTGTCCTCAGGATACATGAATGGAAATGTTGCATATCCCAAGAGTCCACCCTGAAGGTTACACAAATACCAATTAAATGTGCTAACGGGGTCAATAGCCAGAGTCCCCTTCATATCATTTTCCTCAGATGTTCCATAGCTATGAGTAGACCACGCTGTATTATCGGTTCTATCTATACTTACAAGCTCAAACTGGAAATTATGTTCTGATAAACTAGCGCTCAGAACTTCTATCTGTTCATATATCTGCGAATCTTCAACATCGTGACTGCCATCATCATAGCGTATGACATGCACAGCTACAGGAATCAGTGGGGTGTCCCTGGTATCAGGCTGGTAGCCTCCAGTTGACATCCAAAGGTCCAGACTTTTCCTCACTTCTTCAAGGACCTCTTGCTCTGGCTCGGCTACACCGCAAAAAATACCATCTGTAACCACACCATTATTATTTTCAAGAGTAATATTTGGTTCGGTATTGAAACTGGTAGGAGGACTGTAAAAAAGCCTGCGGATAGCTCCCGATTCCTCTAATGGGCTAATATCAACAAATGTTTCATCTCGGGAGGAAGAGGTTGAAATACTATAGTTCAGGTTTGAGCCACCAGTATTGCTAAGGGTGAGCAGTGCAGTGTTTTGATCTCCTGACTCCATAGCAAGTGAAAATGATGTTGGATCGGCACCAGCAACAGGAGCAATAACGGCAGAGCCGCTTACACTGACCTCAATGCTACCTTGATCAGCGTCATTTGAGACAATTGTAATTGTACCACTAAAATCACCCGCAGATATGGGATTAAAATCGATTCCCAGCATCAATGCTTCTCCAGCAATAATTGTTGCTGAAGAGTGGGAAAGGGTAAATATATCATTATCAATTGCTATGCTTGTCACTGATAGCGTATCTGTACCAGAGTTTTCTATAGAAAGTTCAAGCGAGTCACTGTATCCAACAAACGTTTCTGAAAAACTGAGATTTGACTCTGTAACAGCTATATCTGGCGCACCTGTAACATTTAGTTGAACATTTACTGATGTTTCAGGGTTCGAAGGATCATTACTGGATATAACAACATCAGATGAATAATCACCTCCGTTCATTCCGGCAGCATCAATATTTACTGTAACAGTGAGACTTCCACCAGGTGATACAGTTCCCTCTGCAGGGTCTGCTGTCAACCAATTAATAAACTCACCCGGAACCGTTAAAAATCCAAGCTGATTTCCACCTGACCCAAGTCCACCAATCAACGTAGTCCCTCCGGTCTGTGTATCAACCACACGTAGTTCAGCTGCTTGTGCTGAGTTATTGTAGGCTGCCATATATATCTGACCGCTATAGCTATCATAGCTCATCCCCTGACCATAGTTTGAATCAAACCCGATCGAACCCAATTCTGTACTTGTACCGGTAGCTTTATTTAGAGTGTACATATTGTCACTTTTAATTCCGTAAGTATAAATAACACCATCAGCATCTATAGCAATGGCAATTGCACACTCAATGCCAGTTGACCCAACGGTAGTCACACTCATAGTCCCGGGATCAATGGTGACAAGGTTGGAGGCGTTACAGTCCGTGGTTACTCCATACAGCGTACCATCAGTGGGATCCACCGCAAGACCGGCGAATGTCTGACTTCCTTCAGTATTTAACGAACCCAGATTTTCAGCGGTTATCAGAGTTGTGTCAATCTTCCATAAATTACTACCGCTATGACTCACAAAATAATAATGGGATTGATCATCTTTTCCAAAAGAGCCAGCGCCAATAAAACCAGCACCAGCAGGATTTGAACCAAGGTTTGGCAGTGTTCCAGGTGTTGATAGATCAAAAGAAGTTACAAAATTATTTGCTGCTTCAATGGAGTGACCATTTGCCTGCAACAAAAAGGCATAATCAGCAGGCTCATCACTCTCAGAAACAGGAACACCGTTCAATGGGGCTTGCCCCATGAAGGGTGGATACATTCCTTGAGGGTAGTCATCTGAATTATCAGAGTGCTCAATCAGATCATTTATTTGTGCATGCCGTAAACGAGTTGCCTCATCTTGAATTGCAATACTAAAATTCAAGTCACTACTACCACCGTTTGTGATGGTAAATGTTTGAGAGGAAGTTTCGCCGGTTAAAAGCGAATCTGATAAAGCTGCTACGGAGACCGCAATAACAGGAGGCTCACTGGCAGAACCAGAAACTGGGATACTTACTGTTCCCTCATCAGAGTCATTTGTAGAAAGGGTAATTGTTCCTGAAAAGTCTCCGGAGCTTGCTGGAGAGAACACTACCTGAATCACCTGCTGCTCCCCAGGTGCCAAAGAGGCTGATGATGTCAAAACTGTAAAAACTGGATCGTCTACTGTTATACTGGAAACCTCAAGTACATCTGTACCAGTGTTATTTATGACAAAACTTGAAGTGTCAGTGTAGTTAACAAAGATAGGTTGAAATTCAATTGAAGTCATATCAAGATCAATATCTGGCGCACCAATTACTGTAAGTTGCAGTGAAACTGCTACTTCCGGATTAGAAGGGTCATTGCTACCAACAGTTACACTGGCATTGTAATCACCACCATTTAGACCAGCTGCATCAAAACTCACACTTACATCCACGCTTGAACCCGGACCTACAGTTCCCTCCATTGGATCAAGACTTAGCCATTCTTCCAGGCTAGCACCTTGATTTGAGTAAATTATCGGTCTATAAAGTGACATGAGATTGTGGGCACGTTCGGCTTGACCAGGAGTGAACATTGTCATACAGTTATCATCAGTATAATCCATAAAATTCTCGATCTGATCTATTCCTTCCTGAGGACAACTGTCTGTACCCTGAGGGCATCCAAAGTTTGGAGATGCTACATAGGGAGTATCATCCACTTGGTCTCCAGGTTCAGAACAACCTCCTTGGAATGTATGATAAAGACCAACATAGTGTCCAACTTCATGGGTACCTGTATCCCCCTCATTGTAAGGACTTGCAGTTCCTCCTGGAAGTGATTGTGTTAGACATACAACTCCATGCATAGGACTATCTTCAGGATACATATCTGGAAATGTAGCATACCCCAATAGCCCACCTCCAAGATTACAAAGATAAAAGTTTAAAGTACTTGCAGGATCTACAGCAAGTGCATTTTTCATTTCTGATTCCTGTGAGGTTCCATAAGAGTGAGTTGACCACGATGTATTATCAGTTGTAGTTGTGGTAATTAACTCAAATTGAAAATTTTGATCCAAAAAAGCATCATTTAAAACATCCATTTGAGCCTGTATAGCTGTATCATCAATGCCTCCACTTCCATCATCATATCTAACAACGTGCATTGCAACTGGAATAATTACTACGTTTCTTGATCTTTCATATTGTCCTGATTGAATCCATTCACTCACAGAGGATTGCGTATTATTCATTTCTTCCAATGAAGGACTATATGTAGCACATCGAGTTCCTGTTCTATACATACCATTATCATCGTAATAGTAAATGTCATGATCTAAACTATGATTATGAGTTTGCCGCAGATAGCTGGGCGTGAAGTTGGGATATATGGGATTTATAACGTTGTTTAAAAATGTTTCATCCTGAGCAGCAGATATTGAAAATAGCAAATCTGCTCCTCCTGTGTTTGTAATGGTCATCGATTGTGAACTTGTTAATCCGGTTTCAAGTGTGTCTGTAAACGTCCAGGGGTTGACAACGATCAAAGGAGGATCAGTACCTATGGTAGCCAAAACTACCATAGATTCACTCTCATTATCAGGGTCATTAGATTGGATTGTTAGATTACTGCTATAGTCACCTGGATCTATTGCATCTAATGTAACAGTGACATCAGCTGAGCCACCAGATTCGATAGAAAGAGATGTTGGAGATATACTAAAATTTTCATTGTCAAATGTTTGGCTTGATATTTCTAATGTACCGCTGCCATTATTCTGAATGTTCAATGTTTCTGTTATGTCACCGAATCCGGAAAATACAACACCGAAATCTAATGTATCTCCTGGGAGCACAATATTTGGAGCACCCAGAACCGTTAATGTAACAGGAACATCAATAGACTCAGGACTACTTTCATTGCTATTTTGAACAGTTATGGTGGCCTCATAATCTCCAATGTTCATGTTTTCAGCACTAAACGAAACTTGCACCTCATCACTTCCGCCGGGTGGCAGACTGCCCATAGTAGGAGACTCAGACAGCCAGTTCTGAGATGATGGTCCAATTACAAAAAGACCATTACCAATATCGCTTATGTAAATATATCCCATTTCAGAATAAGGATAGACTCCCCAAGCTCCTACAAATCCACCACCTCCTGGATAAGTATCATATTGATATGCAACACTGGGATTTGTTGGGTCAGTGATATCAAGCATAACCATACCATCTGCATATGCAGAGATATAAGCATAGTTACCCTTTACAAAAACATTATGGGGGATATGACTTGGATTCGTTACATGGGTATATACCAAGTTCACATTGTTCAGGTCAGAGACATCATAAATGCCGACCGCACCACCAACAATTTCATCTGTAGTAAGAGCGTACTGACTATCTTCTGTTAGCCAAACATTATGAGTGAAGTTGCCGGTTGTGCTAAACGATGAAAGGGTAACGGTATTGGATTTATCGCTAACATCCACAACGTGAACCTTTCCATCATAAATACAGGCACACCAAGCAACATTATCTCTTACAAACACATCGTGAATATAGTGGTTCGACCACGAACCAACCACAACCGGGTTTTCAGGGTCATCATTAAGGTCAAGAATGTGTAGGCCTCCACCGGCTTGGCTACTCCCTACCACATAGGCAAATCCAAATTCATCAATATAAATATCATGTGCATTACTAAAAGAAGTATGGGTTGATACCAACTGTGGATTCATGGGATCTCCCAAATCAACAATTTGTAGTCCGCCTCCACCCTCTGTAACCAGATATGCGTAATGACTCCAGGTTTTCATATCTCGCCATTGACTGGTCGGGCCATTGACAAATCCCACCTCAGTGGGATTTGTTGGGTCAGTGGACACATCTACAAAAGAAACACCAGTTAGCGTACCGACAATGGCTAACTCTGTCCCGTCTGGAGCAGAATATCCCCAAATATCTGATAGATCATTAGTATAGGTCTTTTCTCCCAGGGGACATAACACAAGCCCTGGATTTAAAACCTCACACTCACCTCCAAGATACTCATGTGAAACTTGATAATAAATAGTGTCTGAACCGCTGTTTGAAATCAACAACTCTTCTGTATCAGAACCTCCCGAATACAAAATAGTTGATAGTTCACTTGGACTTACACCAAGGTCTTGTGAAAAACTAAATGAAAAAAATATTACTATAAGCGAAAAGAATCTATATTTATACATAACCGACAGCCTCCAAAACTGTTAGAAAATTATTAGAATAACCAGGGAATATAATCAATTGTTTTTCCATTTAGAAATAATGATTATGACTTCATATTAATTATTTATCTAATGTGATAAAGCTCACATATGTATTCAAACAAAAAAACTTCAAACGATATTGTTAATCCAATTATAGTAATAACTATGAGATATTACTTCATTAATATAATTTTTTGGATATAATTATTTTCATTTTCCCAAAGCTGGATAAAATATATCCCACTTGGAAATCCTGTTGCATTCCACTTCACAGAATAATTTCCAGGAGGAAGCTGTCTTTCTATAAGAGACTTAATTAATTGTCCCCTAATATTATAAACGGATACGGTTATCTCTGATAATTCCGGAATCGAAAACTGAATGTTAGTTATTGGATTAAATGGATTAGGATATGCAAGAGGAAGAGTAAACTCTGTGGGCCTTTGGGAAAAAGTAGATTTTCTTAGCACAAAAGTTTTTGATTCACCCTCCGCGTGTAACACTTGAACACCATCACAATTAAATACATTTCCTCTTTCATCTATAATTTCCCATAGCTCACCATTATTTATATTACATTCAACAGCCAGCGATTGACCATTACTCATAGCTTCAACTAAACACTCATCTGCTGTGCATAGTTTACTATCTCCCAAGAATCTAATGTCTTTTGTACCATTTGGTGGTTTCGGGGGAAGTGAATAACTTAACACCTTCTCTGCAGGAACAGACCCTCCGAAATATAATGTGACGTTGTTTAATATCAGAGTGTTCAAGCTGTCAGGTAGTTGGTTTGGTTTGGTTTTTACTAAAGACGTAGATAGTGAAAGTGCTATATCACCATTTCCAGAACTTCTAACCCAGTATCCATATCCTGGGAGTAAACTGTCAGCGGAATAGTAGGTCTCAATAAACCCATACCATGAGCCTGGCACAACTAACTCACTAGGATCAAAAATATTTTCAATTAAGATCGGAGCGGTAATTCCTGAAATAAGATTCCAGCCTTGATAAAGAGTTATAAGTAACTCATTGATCGGGTCACCAGAAAATTGCTGAATAGCAGAACTTTCAAAGTTTAACCAGTAGCCACTTCCAGGGTTTAAGGTAGAGACCTGTTCATAAGAGTCGCTGTACCCATATAGAGTTCCATCCACAACATCAGAAAATATTTCTTCATAAGGTACGTTTTCCCCATTCACTGGGAGTCCAACTAGATTCCATCCCTCTGAATATTCGGCACTCAGACTACCGTTCAATGTAAGCACAAATAATCCTGACTGCATGTCCGAAGCAATGATCTTTCCTGATTCAAAATATGGATATACTGACCAGCAACCCAAATACCCATATTCATTGGGAAGGTAGGTGTCAAAATAACCTATCTCAACCGGATTTAGGGGGTTAGCAATATCTAAAACGCGAACTCCCTCTGTATAGTGAGCTATGTAGAGGAGATCACCTCTCACATAAGAATTATGTACAACCGCATTTTCATCCACAATATACTCAGACACCATATCGATATTGTTCAAATCCTGGATGGCAAAAATCCGTGTCCATGGACCGCCACCAATCTCGTCACCTACTACCAAATAGTTACCATCCTCCGTCGTCCAAGTATTGTGAGCTCCAGAAGCTGGGTAGTTGAAATTTGCCAAAAATTGGGGGCTTTCCAATTCAGATAAATCTAGGATGTCAACTCCGTCCCCATATATACCTGCAGCATATCCTATATCGTTGTTTACATAAATATCATGGTAATAGAAAGTTTCATAATGGTTGATAAACTGTGGACTCTCAGGTGTCGTAAGATCATAAATTTCAACTCCTCCTCCCTCATGACCTATAACATAAAGTATTGATTCTTCTATATAGCAATTATGTGCTCCCCCGTCCGAACTAATATCTCCGAAATGAATCGTCGAAATTACCTGTGGATTAGATGGATCCTGAAGGTCAATAACCTGACCCGGTTCTTGCTCTTTAATGAGAACCGCAAAATGGTCATATACTTTTACATCCTTTGCATCGTTGCCTGGGGAAATTGATGAAACAAATCCTACTTCAAACGGCTCATTAGTTATATCAATAATACTCAAACCATCATCCCTTACACAGAGCAGAGCATATTCGACTCCTGTTTCCGGATGAGTGTATCCCCAAATATCGCCATAATTGGAATAAGAATTCAGATTGCCTGCAAGATCTATGTTTAATGAAATAGGATGAGGAATCCCATGAATCGTTCTGCTTTTAAAAGCATTTATCCCTTCCATAGTAATTCCTTCCATTCGATAATAATATTTTACATGATTGATTAATCCGCTGTGTGTGAATGACCTTTCATCCGGTGCTAATACTTCAACTATCTCCATACTCTCTGTTTCCTCTCCAAAATAGAGATTAAAATACTGGAGGCCAGGTTCTTCGAAGTCCCATGAAAGTTCAATAGTCTGATCTCCAGAAACAGCTTGGAAATTTCTGATGTGTGCAAGTCGAAGGTATAGCTCAGATGGATCAGCTTCCAGAAAAGAATGTTCATTGTACAACTTCAGCCATCCTCCGTATAAAACATCTGCAGAAGGTCCCCAATTATCATCACTATATGTTGTTCCGCTGCCATCATAATCACTGTTCATGATGAAAAAATATTCCCGCCTACCTAAATAAGTTTCATCAGGATCATACATCATATTGGGAGGGTGCTCTCCAGTACCGTCATCCCATTCAGAAATACAGATGTTCAATCTACGGGGATTTTCCTCATCCGATATATCCCAGGCGGAACCTAAAAATATTCCAGACCCCATTGCATCATAACCTAAATCCCTTCGATAAATTTGAGACCAGGTTGTATCTGTACTTTCAAAAAGGATCTTCACGTCCACATATTCACTCTCACCCAAATTTGAACCGAAAAAACTTGAGCCTCGTCCAACTCCTCCAAAAAAGGTCTCCCCTCCCCAATTTACCCCTGTTAACCAGCGGGGCTCTCCTTCCCACTCGTAAAACAGGTCAGGCTCAGGTTCTCGGTTATTTTCGAACGAGCTCAAAGGAGGTAAAATCAATAATTCAGGTTCCTGAATTCCATCCCGGCCCATTCCAATATGAATGAAAATTAAACTTAGAATAAGTGGACTAATTAGATTGAAACAGTTCCTCAATCGTATATCTCAATAATTACTTTATAATAATCATCTTTTTGGCAGATGTGTATTGAGATGTTGTCAATTCATAGATGTAGACGCCGCTTCCTACAGATTCACCGCTGTCTGTAGTCCCGTTCCAAACTGCTGCGTGAGTCCCAGTACCCTTTGTTTCATTTACGAGGGTTCGTACTTTTCTCCCTAAAATATCGTATACATTAAGCATTACCTGTGATCGTTCGGGAAGTATAAATCGAATGGATGTTACAGGATTAAATGGATTAGGGACATTTTGTAAAAGTGCAAATTCATCTGGGATATTTCTGAAAGTGAGATCCACCTTTTGCAGCTCCATATTATCTATAAAAAAGACTTCAACGGGCTCTGAAACATACTTATCAAAATGAAATATCAATTTTTCTCCTGACCCTGCTCCGTCCTTTTCTTCTGAAGTAATATCATCCCCATAAATAGCACCTGTCTGAAGATAGCCACCCTCTAGGACCTTCATTTCACCAATAAGTATCCCATCCTCAGTGGAAACAGAAACATATGAATTTTCTGGGACCTCTATATCTTCAAAAGTCACTGTTCCGTTAATGAACATGAATCGATTGGTTGGAATAATATCAGAGTTTTTCCTAATGTCAACTGTTTTTGCTAAAGCTCCTGTGGCTTCAGGATAGGAAAAATTATTGACATTCTGTATAACTTTTACCCAGTATCCATATCCATTTACCAATTCCGATAATGTATTCAAAAAAGGAAATCCCGTTGGGTCAAAAAACACTGCTCCATTTTCATTAAAGCCTGTGACATAAATAAGGTTATCTGTATAGATAAGCTCGTTAAAAGCATGCTCAGGGTCCATCGATTCATCAAGCCAATATCCAACCATATTCCAATTTGCGTTAAGGTCTATGGAAAAATCTTCCGCTATAGGTACCCCTTCCTGTTCAAGGGTCTGAGATTCCATCACTTTCAACCAGTAACCTGACCCCGGAATAATTTCCGTTAATGTATTAAGGAATGAAGGCCCATCTGGATCAAAGAAAACAGATCCGTTCTCTGTAAATCCTGTAACGTATACCAACTGCTCATCTGAGATCAATCCCTGAAAGACGTCCGCAGGGTCAGTATCTTCTAAAGCAATATCAAAAGAAATGAGATTCCAATTTTCCATGAGAGATATCTCATCAGCAAACGTTGTCATAAAGTTGTAAACCATTGTGGGGTCATCCCAGGGAGGCATAGGTGCTCCATTATTGTTGAACCAACCACTGAATGGTTCCGGATAAATAACGTAAGCGCTCTCTGAGTCATCATAAACGACTAAGGAAAAGTTCTCAACGTCATTCATTCCTTCGTCCACATTTGGAGTCATGGGATCATCCCCATAAATTGCCAGATTTATATATGCTTCACCCTCGAATACGGTTAATTGCTGGGCACCGGCACAGTTTCCTTCTTCATCAAAAGCAGCAATCCAGTCATCTGAAGAAACAGGTAATCCGTCAATTCTTGCTATCCCCTGAAAAATACCAGATAAAGGTGTAGCTGTAAACTCAAACCCTTCAGGGATTTCTATTTCAGGGTCACCACCAAAAGGAGTAACCAATATTTTTAACAAAGTCAACGAAGGATTATCAACCATAAAACCATCTTGCTGGGTCATGTTAATATTGATTAACCCACCGCCAAAAGGATCCTGCAAAGTAAATGTTCCTAGCTCACTCAAGCCAACATTATCCCATGTTAAGAATATTTGATTTGAGGGAGGAAATTGAAGCTGTAACTCCCATTCGTGCTCCGTTAAATCATTGGCGGAACCATTTACAACTTGAGTATAGAACCGCTCTCCGTTCCAACTCAGTGCAGCATCAAATGATGGTGGCGGTGGAGCCGGTGGAGCAAATTGGTCCAGACCAGGGTCGAAACCATCAGTCGCATTAGGAGAAAAACCCAGCACCAGGTTGTAATCTGCAGTTCCATCTGCGGCATTGATATTTACCATAAAATCTGGGTCTCCTCCAACTGTACCGAAAGGAGATTCAAATGCACCCATATCTGGAGCTGTACCATTGTACGCATCTGGTGGAATTTCCAGTGTGTCATTCTCAAACACAAGAAAATCTGTCCCAGCATCTACGCATGGAGAATTTTCTGTAAGTAAATGTGGATTGGGACCTTCACCAATAAACAGAGGATTCAAGGCTATATTTCCTTCTCCCCAAGTATATGTAGACAGGTCATCTACTACGTTAATAGCGGTTTCACCATCCTGCAGATCTGAATAGTAAATAAGTGCATTCCCACCCATATCATTCCAAGAAGTAACAGCTAACTGGTCATTGGAATTACCCCACAGAATTGAATTAACAAGAACCGCCAATCCTCCACCACCAACTGTGAGCCCTGCACCATATGCCGCATTATTATCAATAAAATTACAATTGAAAAACGCGACCTCAGATTCACTCCAAACTGATAATCCACCTGAGTTCCAACCAGAGCCATCCAGATTTGCTACATTACCCACAATATTAGTTTTGTATAAAAATCCGTTTGCACCTGAAGAAAAACCACCAGCTGCACCATACTGCTGAGCCTGATTACCGATTATTTCAGAATTAAATATCTGGAATTCCACACCCTCACCTGCTATTCGGCATCCAACATAATTCATACCACTATTTTCAATAAATTTTGATTCTGCGATCGTTACGTTAAACCCCATCCCAACAGCTCTGAGTCCACAGCCTGTGTTAATGCACTCATTATTGGAAAATTCTGTGTTAACCACATCAAGAAAATTTTCCATTGTTGTATCATCCGAAAAGAAATTAAGACCTCCTCCATCATCATAGGCATAATTCTCATTGATAATCGTATTTCTTATAATTAGTGTCGACTGTGCGGAGAATATGCCTCCACCAGCATTACCAGAAGAATTATTGGATATAATAAGATCACGGAAACGAATGTGAGAATATTCAAGTAATACTCCACCACCAATATTTGAAGCGTATCCGTTCTGAATAGTGAATCCTCTCAACACAGCAGGCTGACCCACATTGTTAAACTCAATTACCCTTCCGCCATTTCCGTCCAGAATGGTAACTGCAGAGCCTCCTTGTCCATTAATAAAAAGATTTTTATTCTCAACTATAATATTCTCAAAATATGTTCCAGGATGAACTTGGATTGTATCCTGTACTCCGGCCATATCTACTGCTTTTTGTACAGTTGCAAATGGCTCTTGGAATGAACCATTTCCGGTTTCGTCTGACCCGTCTACTGAAACATGCCAGTGAGGTCCATCAAACTCTTCTTCACTGCCACCACTTGGAGTGACCAGAAGTTTAAGACTGGTAAATGCAGGATTA
>DEAI01000031.1:17159-17303 GCA_002346675.1 Fidelibacterota bacterium UBA2986 | reverse complement strand
CATTGACCGCTCGGCCATCTCCCCCTCAATTCTCCCTAAACAATTTAACATCCAATCGCAATAATGTTAACAAAACTGAAAAAATCACTCTTATTACTCCAAAATTTACCAAAATGAGCCGACGGAGGGACTTGAACCCACGAC
>DEAI01000031.1:0-16820 GCA_002346675.1 Fidelibacterota bacterium UBA2986 | reverse complement strand
AGCTGCTCTACCAGCTGAGCTACATCGGCAACGACACATATTCTTTTTCTTATATTCACGTTCCAATATCTAATTCACAATAGATACATTTCAAAAATAATTACAAATATATGCGATGATAAAGAACCTGAATTATATTTTTGCGAAGAATAAAGCTTATAAATTTATCTTTATTTATATAATAGTAACAAACAATTTTATATTTGCTATAAATTATAATATAATTTGTTTTTTTGTTTGGTATAATTAGATAGGCTTACACACAGTTCCATCAACAGTATCCTCTAATTTCCACCCTAAATCAATTAACTCCTGTCTTATTAAATCTGCCACTTCCCAATTTTTTTTCTTCTTAGCATATAGTCGTTTATCAACTAATTTTTGAATTTTTTCAGGAATATTAATTTTAGGGGGGATAATCCCTAAAAGATTTTCCACAACTTCAAGAAAATTTAATCCGGCCTGAACATTTATTTTATTAAAATTATTTTTATCAATTTCTTTAAACGTATCCTTAATCCAAATATATAATATTGCCAGTGCTTTTGGTGTGTCTAAATCATCTTCCAATGCAGATATAAAATTTTTTTGATGCTCAGAAATAGGACCAGACTTGTTCTCTTCTTTTATTTTAAATGTTTTTAATTTTGATTTTATATTAATTATTCTTTGAATCGCTTGCTCAGCCTCAGTTCTCTTTGAAAGAGAAAAATTCAGCTTTGTCCTGTAGTGTCCGTTTAATAGTAAAAATCGTATCACTTCCGGAGTATATCCCTGTTTTTTTAAATCCTCAATTCGGTAGAAATTACCCTCAGACTTGCTCATTTTATCCCCTTCGATTTGCAAATGCTCTGAATGCATCCACATTTTAACAAAATTAGCGCTAGTTGCAGCACAAGATTGAGCAATTTCATTCTCATGATGGGGAAAAATATTATCAACACCCCCACAATGGATATCAAAATACTGTCCTAAATATTTCATACTCATTGCTGAGCATTCAATATGCCATCCGGGCCTCCCTTTCCCCCATGGTGAATCCCACCAAACATCTCCATCAGCCGGCTTATATGCTTTCCATAAAGCAAAATCTTGAGGACTATCCTTCTCATACTCATCATCAGCGATGCGATTAGAAGATTGTAAAAGATTACTCTTGATATAGATCAATTTTCCATAGTCAGGATAATTTGATATTTTAAAAAACACAGACTTATCGTTGGCTACATATGCAAATCCTCTATCAAGTAGTTTTTGTATCATCTGAATCATTTCATTGATATGATCTGTTGCTTTTGGATATTTATCGGCAGGTAATATTTTTAACCAGGTTGAATCACTAAAAAATAAATCTGTATATTTGTGTGTTAACTCTTTTAATGTTATTCCATCCTCATTGGAACGACGAATTGTTTTATCATCTATATCCGTAATATTCATAATATGAGTGACAGAGTAATTTTTAAAAAGCAAAAGACGTTTTAACAAGTCTTCAAAAAGAAAAGTTCGGAAATTTCCAATATGCGCTGAATCATAAACGGTTGGTCCACAAGTATATAAGCGAACATGGTTTTTCTCAATAGGAATAAATTTTTCTTTTTTCCTACTTAATGTATTATAAAACATCAGCGTCATAATAATCCTATATATTTAATTCTATCGGCTTTCTAGTTATTATTTTTAGCCATCTTCGCTCAATTTGACACTGAATCGCCTGTTGAATCGTATCAATTTTAAGAACGAAAGTATCTTTCCCCTTGCTATGAGCGATATATCCTCTAAGGCCCTTTAAAGGTCCTCCGGAAATTTCAACCTCATCTCCCACATTAAAATAATCCGCTGGTTCCAGCTTGAACCCTACTTCTATTAATTTTTGAATTCCTTGTATTTCGGATTCTGCAATTGGAATTATTTTACCTCCGATCTTTACAATATGGTGAACACCGTGAGTTTGAACTATATTAAAATAATTATTTTTATCAGATTTTACAAACAGATAACCTTTAAACAGTGGTTTTTCAATCCACTTATATCGATCACTCCATTTCCGTTTTACTTTAATGAGAGGTAAGAAGGATTGAATATTTTTTTTATGCAACAGTTCATTCACAGATTTTTCATGCCTTGATTTTGTATAAACTGCTATCCAGATATGCATTATGATACCATATCTTGCACTATAGTCCTTAATAGTTTTTCAAATGACCACCCCATTTCAATTGCTGCCATTGGCATCAAACTCGTTGAGGTCATCCCCGGTAGGGTATTTAACTCTAAAAACCAGGGAATATCCTCGTTATCCACTAAAAAATCAACCCTTCCGTAACTAGAGCAACCGAAATGGTCATATATATTTTTTCCCCTTCTTTTTATTTCATCTGCTAATCCAAAAGCAAGCTCAGGTGAACCTATATAGCTACTTTTTCCCTGTGAATACTTGCATTCAAAATCATACAACTCATGGGATGGGATAATCTCAACCAGAGGCAGAATTTTATTTCCAACAATTGAGCACGCTATTTCTCTTCCCGAAATAAATGATTCTATTAAAACATTTTCATCAAAATTAAAGGCTGAATTTAATGCATCTTTAAAGCTTGATTGTTTTTTTACTAAACTCAAACCTATTGTACTGCCCTGAGTATTGGGCTTAACAATCACAGGAAAATGATCTATGATAGGAGCTTTCATATTTCTACTAACCAATTCCCATGACGGAGTTTCATATCCTAATCGTGAAACAAGTGTTTTACTTATATGTTTATCCATACCAATACTGGATGGATTTACTCCGGAACCAGTATAGGGGATCTTTAAACAATCTAAAAAACCCTGAACTGTACCGTTTTCACCTATACCGCCGTGAAGGGCATTGAAAACAAAATCACATTTGGAGAGCTTAGGAATGGTGGATTCTAAATCATCATAAAAATTGATACAAACAACATCATATGATAGATCCAGCAATGCTTTTTCAACAGCTTTGCCTGTTTTAATCGAGATTTCTCTTTCCGGAGAATCGCCTCCCATAAGAATAGCTATCTTCATTTATTTTGTAATTCTAATAGCATTTCTGCACCTTTCATTAGATCCTTTACAATAAACGTAGCATTAATTTCCGAAGAATAATTTTTTACTGTTTTATGGCCAAGACCTGTTAAAACCAGCATTGTTTCCATATTTAATCTGTTTCCTGCTAAAATATCATGTACAGAATCACCAATCATAAGACAGCGGTCTAGAGATAATGACAAATTTTCAGCTGCTTCAATAAACATCCCCGGCGAGGGTTTTCTTCTTTTTGAGTTGCTCCCAGGCAGATCGATGCAAACATATAGTCCAGAAATAGATATATTTTCATTTTCTAAGGATTCAATTAAATATGAATGTATTTTCTCCAATTCATTTTTCTTAATTAGTCCCCTCGATACACCTGACTGATTGGTCACAATACACAAATGGTTTGTTAATGATGATAATTTTTGAAGAGCACTTATAGTAAAGGGATAAAAGCTGAAATCTTTTACTGAAGAAATATATCCGGGGTCTGGATTAAGAGTCCCATCTCTATCAAGGAAAATAGCATCATATTTAATTGAATTGTTATCCAATTTTTATTTCTCCCAATCTAACAGAACTTTTTGTAAAATAATATGCCCCAACTACAACAAAAGGAATGAAGCCAACTGCATGAAGAATGATTGCAAATGCTTGAGAAATGCCTTTTTCCATACCAAAAACAGATACCAGCAAATAAATTACAACTGCATGATAAGTCCCCAAGTATCCGGGCGCAGCAGGAACAGATATGGACAAAGTGGTGGCAATTAACAATAGGCCTGCCTGGTGCCAGTTCAAATCTATTCCGACAGCTAATATAACCAAGTAAACACAGAGAAAATAAATAAACCATAATAAAATTGTGTAATATAAAATGACACCCTTATTCTTAGTTTGTCCGAGCTGGCTAAATCCATCTATCATATTTAATATAAACATAAAAATCTTATTAATAATGGGATTGGGAATTTTGGTTAAAGTATTATTTATTTTTTCCCATTGCTGTTTTTTTTGACCTATAAGATAAATAATTATAAAAGCAAAAAATAATAGAATCGAAATTGTTAATAACCCAGTTTTTAACCACGGTTCCATAGGATAAATAAACATAAAAAATCCAGCAAATAAAAATAATCCTGCAAAATCAAGAATTCTATCTAAGACGATAGTCCCCATTATTGAAGAGACTTTAAGAGAACAATCCTTTGAGAGAGAATATCCTCTGAGCAATTCCCCAAGACGAAAAGGCAATATACTATTTCCAAAATAACCAATTACCGTTGCACTGAAAAGTGGGGAAATCGGTAATTCTTCCATTGGGCTAAGTAATAACTGCCACCTTTTTGCTCTGACATGGATACTGTAGATAAACAGTATGAACACAATCATAATAAATAAATGATTCAAATTTTGAAAATGTAGCCACAATTGATCTGAATCCAAATTTTGGAAAGCGTAATACAACCCTGCAAGACTCAAAATAACGCCAATTAATAGATTTATTTTTTTATTCACGAAAATCTATAACCTCCCATCCTGTGGTGTCTGGAATTATTTCTGAAAGTTCAGTTAAGTTATATATATTTTGTTGAAGATTTAATTTAAAGTATTCGTCTTTACTAAAATTTATGTTAATCTGACTGGGGAAATAATCTTTGTCTATTTCTATTCTCCCAGATATATCATAGTCTTTCATAGAAATATAAATAATTTTATTTTGTCCAATTTTATCCACTTCATCAATTATAAACTTGTTCCAATCTCCATTCAAAATAGAAATGAGATTAAACTCAGAATTATTATAGTAATCAATTACAAGCTTTTCCTGATACTTATAAAATGTATAAAATAATGTATCATCTAATAGCAAAATCATTTCAGGTAGACGGATGGCTAAATTAAGATTATTCTCAATAAAAAAATCAGCGTTGGAATTTTTATGATATGCCATTTGACGGTGTTCAATTTTCAATAAATAATTTTCAGGTTCTCTGTAAAGATTTTGATATGTTGAATCTAATATGGATGTCCCACCGTACATACCGGTACAGAATAATCCAATTATCAAACCCAAGGATTTATAAAAATGATTCAATCGGAGATTATTTCAAGATAGGATTCATCCACCAATACTTCTCTGGCTTTACTACCGGTAAAAGGACCCACAACTCCAATTTTCTCCATTTCATCCATCAACCGGGCGGCTCGGGAATATCCAACTCTTAATCTTCTTTGAATAAGTGATATTGACCCCTGCTGATGCATCACAACTAATTTAATTGCCTCAGATAGCATTTCATCCTGTACATCACCACCGATTGCTAAATCACCTGAAGCATGATCTCTAATACTGGGAAGGGTAAACTCCTTTCCTTCCGGCTGGATGACAATATGATTCATAATAGATTCAATTTCCTCAAGTGAAAGATATGCATTGTGGAGACGTATCGGTTCAGCAGAGCCCAAGCCTATAAATAGCATGTCACCCCTTCCAATGAGTTTCTCTGCTCCAGTAGTATCAATGATGGTTCTTGAATCAATTTTTGATGCAACTTGAAAAGCAATTCGTGATGGAAAGTTTGCTTTTATCACACCTGTGATAACATCCACAGAAGGACGCTGAGTAGCAATAACCAAATGTATGCCTACCGCCCGAGCTAATTGAGCAAGCCTTGCAATAGGGGCCTCTACATCTTTTGCGCTCATCATCATTAAATCGGCGAGTTCATCTATTACCAAAACTATGTACGGCATCAAGGGCTGCTTCTCTTTTTTCATTTTTTTATTATATTCACTTATATTTCTGACAACTGATTCCGCCAAAATAGAATATCGGCTATCCATCTCTTTTTCCAACCCTCGCAGAGCAAGGATGGCATTATCTGTTGTAGTTACTATGGATTCATTGTAGTCTTCCGATCGTATAAGGAAATACTTTTCTAGTGATCTATACATTGTCATTTCAACTTTTTTGGGATCGATAATTAAAAATCGTACTTCCTCCGGTTTTGCTCTATATAAGAGACTGCAAACAATTGTGTTCAAACAAACAGATTTTCCTGAACCGGTAGTACCTGCGATCAAGAGATGAGGCATATCTCCTAAATTTAAGGTTTCAATCTCTCCTGATGTATTTTTTCCGATTGCCAATGTTAAAAGAGACTTACTGCCAGCAAATTTTTCCGAATTTATAATGGACTTATAATAAACTAACGCTGGATTGCGGTTGGGGATTTCGATACCAACAGAAGACTTTCCTGGGATTGGAGCTATCACCCTTACTCTGCTAGCTTCCATTACCCTCGCTAAGTCATCTGATAATTGAACAAATTTATTTACTCGTACTCCCTCAGCAGGCTCAACCTCGAATAAAGTGATTACTGGCCCAGGATGGACATTGACAACTTTCCCCTCTACACCAAATGTTGCTAAAGACTTAGTTAAAAAATTAGCTCTTTCCAATAATTCATCCTTGCTCATCCCATCTTGGATATTAACAGGTGATTCCAATAAATCTGTTGTGGGAAGTTGATATTCTCTTCTGGGTGTTTTTCTCTCTTCTACTTTATCTAATTCAACCTCATTTTCAATAACCATTTCCCCTACTTCAATTTCTTCCTCACCATTAGTCCTATTTAAGTTTGATATATCAATATTTTCTGATTGAAGTTCGGCCTCATTTGTTTGCTCAACTTGCCCTACTGCACTCTTTTCTTCAATTTGAGTATTAATGGTTTGCTCAATCGGTCTCACCTCTTGCGTCTTGGGCTCATCAATATTTAATTCTTTATTTTCTTCAATTTTCGAAATTAAATCCTGGGTGTGTTTTTGTTTGTCGTTTTCCTTTTCCCTTAATTCCCTATTCAACTTCAATGTATCCCATTTACTTTGCAGCCATTTACCGGCAAGCTGAAAAGGATGATAAAAACTCCATGAAAAATACCCTCTGATTAGTAACAGCCAACCACCAACAAGAATGAGTGAAATCCCAACGCTACCCAAAAAATCATAAAATAAATTGGCAACCGCCCAGCCAGTAAAACCTGAATATAATAGGTGTGGAGGATTTCCGTCAGTCATCCAAATAACTATTTGTCCCAAAGAAACTGAAACCATCAGCATCACACCAAATAGGTAAAGTGATGTTTTGTAAAGCTTTCCCAATTGTCTGTGACTGAACATCCACCAACCCCAAATAAATCCTAAAAGAGGAATAATAAAAACAGAATAACCAAATCCTAATTTTATTAATATATGAGAAACATAAATTCCTACTATTCCCATTGTATTTTTCAATTTCACATTAGGAGAAATACTAGGCTCTTCAGACGCATTAAATCCAAGTAGACTCACCAATATACACAGCGAAAATATTAGTAATAAAATTCCTATAATTTCTTGTTTACGTTCTTGAATTTTCATTCATTTACTCCACAGTCTAATGGAATCATATATGTAATGTTCCATGAGTATATAAAGGTGGTGATTTAATAAGTGCAGTCTTTAATCTTCCTCTAATATTAATTTCAATTTCCGAATATTTTATTTTTTTTTCTACATATCCTAATCCAATTCCTGCTTTTATTATTGAAGAAAACCCTCCACTGGTAACAACACCAATCTCATTACCATTTTTAGTTATTTTATATCCTTTTCGTGGAATCGCTTTGTCATTCATTTGAAAACAAATTAACTTTCTTGAGTGGGTATTTTTTGCTTTTTTTAATGCATCCATTCCTATAAAATATTTTTTTTCTATAGATACAACCCAACCTATACCTGCTTCGTATGGATTAGTGCTTTCGCCAATATCATTTCCATAAAGACAGTATTTCATTTCCATCCTAAGTAAATTCCGGGCACCAAGCCCCGCTGGTACAATTCCATATTTATTACCTTTATTTATAATCTCATTCCAAAGGTATATTCCATTTTCAGATTGGCAGTAAATCTCATATCCGAGTTCACCAGTATATCCGGTACGGGAAACTGTAAATAAAAATTTATTTTTATCTGATATAAAAAATTGATAAAATGGAAGAGTCTCCACTTCATTTCCAAATATCTCAGAGACAATTTTTCCACTGTCAGGCCCTTGAACTGCTAACAAAATTATTTCACTTGTCTTATCTTCTAAGGATATATTTTTATTATTGTTTAATTCCATCCAATTTAGATCTTTTTCAAGGTTTCCTGCATTCACGACCAACATGTATCTATCTATATATCTATATACCAGCAAATCATCTATGATCCCTCCCTCTTCATTACACATTACAGTGTACTGTGCACATCCTACAGAAAGGGTGGAAATATCACTTACCAAAATATTTTGTAAAAAATCTTCGGATCCTTTTCCAGATACAATAATCTGTCCCATATGACTCACATCAAATAACCCTGCATTGGTTCTAACTGTTTGATGCTCCTCTGAAATTCCAGTGTAATAAACTGGCATTTCAAAGCCACTAAATTCAACCATTTTAGCGTTCAGTTTAATATGCTGGTTGTGGAGTAAAGTCTTTTTCATAAATTTATTCAAAATAAATACGAAATTATGATTGGTATGAAATTATTTTGAAAATCAGCTTGACCATTTATCCATACTTTTTGATAAAGGAATTCATCAGTTCAGAAACTGCCTCGGCACCTTCAAGAGTCATAGCATTATATAGAGAAACTCGAATTCCTCCAATACTACGGTGCCCCTTCAGTCCAATAAGTCCATTTGCTGCGCCTTCTGAAATAAATTTCATTTCCAATTCTTCAGATGGAAGTCGGAAAGTTATGTTCATCCAACTACGGCTATTTTTTTCTGCAGTAGGTTTGAAAAAATCACTATGGGAATCGAGCAAATTGTAAATCAAATCCTTTTTCTGTCTATTAACTTTTTCGATACCTGATAAACCTCCATTATTTTTGATCCATTCTAATACAAGCTTTAAGATATAAATAGCAAAAACAGGAGGAGTGTTAAACAATGAATTTTTCTTTGCATGTGTATTATAATCAACCATTGTAGGAAGATTATCCTTATTATTTTCCAATACCTCTTTTCTGATACCAACCACAGTTACACCGGATGGACCTAAGTTTTTCTGGGCACCAGCATAAAACAGAGAGTACTGCTTGTAATTCATATTTTTTGAACAAATATCTGAAGATAGATCTGCGAACAATGGTATACTTCCTGTATCAGGTAAACATTGAAATTGAGTTCCTTTGATGGTATTATTTGATGTTATATGAACATACGCCGCATCTTTTGTAAAATCTTTAGATGTAAAATCTGGAATGTAATTGTAATTTTTTCCTTTTGAAGAAGCTACAACAAACACATTACCTATTTTTTCTGCTTCTTTAATCGCTTTTGATGCCCAAGTTCCCGTATCAATATAATTTGCTGTCATCCCTTGTTTTAAAAAATTTTGTGGAATATTTGAAAACTGCGATGATGCTCCACCTCCAATGAATAAAATGTGGTAGCCATTTCCCAATCCCATTAAATCTTTTAAAAGTGAATTTGCAGTATTATTGATATCTTCAAACTGAGTAGAGCGATGGGATATTTCTAAAATAGACATACCTGTTCCTTGAAAATCCAATAATTCTCTCTGGACTGTTTTAAGTACCTCCAAGGGTAGAGTTGAGGGCCCGGGGTTAAAATTAAATACTCTATATTTCATTACCATTTCCTCATTTTAGTATTTTCTGGAAATAAACTCTTCAATAGTTTGAATGATCTCTGCTCCTATTCTTAACATACATTCTTTAGTAGAGGCTCCTAAATGCGGAGTCATAAGAACATTAGGTGCACTAATCAGTGGAGAGTCGGTCGGTGGGTATTGACTCCAGACATCTGAAGCATATCCACCGAGTTTACCCGTTTTCAATGCATTTGCAATTGCAGTTTCATCTACAGTCTCTCCCCTCCCTGTGTTGATTAAAATAGTATTTGGTCTGCACATTGAAATGACTTCTGAATTCAAAAAATCCCTTGTATCTTCTTTTAAGGGCAAATGAAGTGAGAGATAATCAGATTTTTGTAATACTTCTTCCAAATTTGTTGATATTTTTCCATAATTACTTTTTATCTCCCGATAATGATACCCTAAAATTGTCATACCAAAAGCTACTCCACGTTTGGCAACTTCGCTCCCAATTCTGCCATACCCAATAATACCCAAAGTTTTTCCAAATAGCTCAGATCTTTTTAACTGTTTTTTTAGCCACTTGTTGTTCTGCATTGATGTATCTGCTTTAACAACCTTGTTTGTCAATGATAGCATTAATGTCATTGCCATTTCTGCTACAGAAATTGATGAGGAACTTGGTGTGTTACGAACCTGGATACCAATTAATTTAGCAGTCTCTATATCAATATTGTCAATCCCTACTCCGCCTCGAATGATTAATTTTAGGCTCTTTGCATTTTTAAGATAAGATTTATCTGCTTTAGTTGCACTGCGAATCAGAATAATATCTGCTTCCGTATATATTGATTTTTCTGTTGTTACTTCTCCATATTTTCTTAATTGGTCTTCAAACTCAGGATAAAATGGGTCTGATATTAGAATCTTCATTCTTAATCCTCCAATAAATGGACAACCATCCCGCTTCTTAATTTTGGTTCAAACCATGTTGACTTAGGAGGCATCACTTTTTGGGCATCAGCTACCCGTAATAATTGATGGACAGTTGTTGGATAAAGTGAAAACGCAATATCATATTCACCAGAATCGACATGTTTTTTTAGTTCATCATTGCCTCTAATGCCACCCACAAATTGTATTCTATTATCTGTTTTAGGATCACTTATTTCAAGAATTGGATCAATAAAATACTGCTGCAATACTTCAGTATCGATTTCACAAACCGGGTCATCATTATTTAATTGACCATCCAAGAGCTCCATCTTATACCAAACCCCTTCTGCATAAAGACTAAATGTATGCGGTGTGTCGGGAGATATTTTTCCTCCTTTATTTATCGTAATATTAAAGTGTGATCTTGCTCTTTTTAAAATTTCTTTTACAGTAGTCCCCTCAGGTTTTTTAACAATTCGATTATAAGGTAAAATCTTAATTTGGTTATCGGGAAACAAAACGTTTAAAAAATATTCATATGACCCATATGAGCTATGCTTATTACATTCAAACTTTTGACGCACTACTTCTGCAGCTGATTCTGAGCGGTGATGTCCATCTGCTATATATGTACAACTCAGATTTTTAAAATTTACTTGAATTGATTCAATCATTTTTAAATCTTGAATTATCCAAAACTCATGGGTTACTCCATCCTCCGATTTAAATAATATCTCTGGTTTTTGTTCAGTTAATCTTTCAAATAATTCATCTATAGGATTATTATTTTTAAATATGGAAAATACTGGCCCAACTTGAGCCTCCAAATAATTAATATGGTTTGCACGATCTTTAACTTTATCGGGTCGGGTATGTTCATGTTTTTTTATTAATCCATTTTCATAGTCCTCAATAGCCATAACACAACATAAACCGGTTTGACTTTGCTTATTAAATGTAAGTTTATACATATAAAAACAGAATACTTGATCCTGAACCATCAATCCCTTATTAATTAATGACTGCAAGTTCTCCTTTGCTTTTTGATACACAATTTTGCTATATGGTTCAATAGGAGTATCAAAGTCGCACTCAGCTTTATTCACCTTCAAAAACGAGTTGGGAGAATTTATTACAATTTCTTTTGCTTCTCTAGCATTCAACACATCATAAGGTGGGGACGCTATCTCAGAAGCGTTTTCCGGTAATGGTCTCAACCCTTTAAATGGAAATACTCGAACCATAAACTATCTCATTTGTCCTAGAGCATTTTTGATGATATCTTCCAATTTGCCTGTTAAACCTCCTGATTCCTCTGCTGATTTTAACGCCCGATATGACTGATTTCTATTGTATCCTAATGACTGCAGGGCATGCAGTGCATCTTTGAACTGTTCCGTTTCTGAAGAAATTTCTTCCCCCTCCGAAATTTCTTCCATCTCTAAGGAGTCAAACTTATCCTTTAATTCAACAATAATCCGTTTTGCGATTTTAGGACCGATACCCGGCAGCAATGTCAATAATTTTACATCACCGGTAATAATTCTTTTTTTCAAGTCTCCACTGCGAACTCCAGAGAGAATTCCAAGTGCAGACCTAGGTCCTATTCCATTTACACTGGTCAACAAACTGAAGAGTTCTCTCTGTTCCTCTCCTGTAAAGCCATAAAGGTCAAGAATATCTTCCCGGACATGAAGATAGGTTAGCATTTCAATTTTTTCTCCAGATGAAGGTAGATTCTCATAAGTCCCTACAGTTATAAATACCTTTAATCTGATTCCACCAATATCAACAACTGCGGAAGAAGGTTTTTTTTGTATTAATGTTCCAAAAAGCGAATCGATCATTAGCTTAAATCTTATGCTGGTGTATGTGACAAAGTGCAATAGCCAGAGCATCCGAAGCGTCAATAGGGATATCTTCTGATGGTAATGTCAACATTCTACAAATCATATACTTTACTTGCTCTTTAGATGCTGCGCCATTACCTACAACAGACATTTTTACTTTTCGAGGAGCATACTCAATACAAGGAATGCCCAAGTGTGCGCCTGTTAATAGTAGCGTTCCTCTTGCCTGACCTAACGACATTGCAGATTTTATATTTTTATGATAAAATGTATCCTCTATCGCTAAAATCTCTGGAGAATAAGCCTTAAGCAGTTTTAAGGAGTTATTGTATAAATAATTTAATCTCTCCGGGAGGGATAGTTTTCTCTGTGGTCGTAAAACACCATTATCAATATGCTTCACCTGCTTTGTGATATTTGATTCAATAATTCCAAATCCAGTTGCACTCAAGCCTGGATCAAAACCAATTACTCGCATTTAATATTGTCCAATAATCATCTCTAACACATTTTCAATCTATCATACTCTCATCTATATCCACATTGGCATATACATTTTTGATATCTTCGTTTTCATCCAAGGCCTCTAATAATGCCAAGACTTGAGGAATATGCTCATTATCCACGCTATGCAGACTAGTGGGTATCATTTCTACTTCTGCAGATTTAATTTCATATCCATCAGCCTCTAGTGCTAATCTTACATCCATAAGCTCATTTGGCTCAGTAGATATAATATAACAATCTTCATCTAATTCAAGGTCTTCTCCACCTGAGTTTAATACAGCTTCCATCACCGCTTCTTCTTCTCCTGCAGATACATCAAGAATAACTTGTCCTTTCTTATTAAACATCCACGCTACACTTCCATTTTCACCTAAACTTCCTCCATGTTTGGTCATGATATGGCGAATATCAGCAACCGTCCTATTTTTATTGTCTGTCAAAACTTCCATGAGAATAGCGACTCCTCCGGGAGCATAGCCCTCATAGACTGCATCCTCATAACTCACCCCCGGGAGATCTCCTGTACCTTTTTGAATCGCTCTTTTGATATTATCCTGAGGCATATTAGCTGTCTTAGCTTTTAGTATTGCCTGCCTTAACCGTGGATTTGAAGTTTCCTCTCCCCCTCCTATCTTTGCAGATATTGTAATTTCTTTGATCAAGGTTGTAAATAATTTACCTCGTTTAGCATCTTGCGCTCCCTTTTTACGCTTGATGGTTGACCATTTACTATGTCCAGACATTTTTTCTCATTTATTTATACTAAAAATTTACGGAAAACCTGAACCCTGCTCAAATCTGTTTACAAAAAAAAGGGCTGCATCTTTCGAAGCAGCCCTTAATTTATTTTCCTAAAATTGGATGTCTATTTTAACAGCATGACTTTTTTCATATCGGTAAATTCACCAGAAGCCAAACGATAAAGGTAAATTCCAGAAGGAATCTGTCTATTGTAATTATCTGTTCCATTCCAAACTACAGAATAATGATTAGGTACCATATATCCAGAAACAAGGGACTTAATCTCTCTACCCATCATATCATAGACAGTCAGAGATGTCAATCCTTCTGTTTCTACACTGTAATGAATCGTTGTTGTGGGATTGAATGGATTTGGATAACTTTCTTGAAGACCAAATGTTACAGGCTCGTAACTTGCTGTAGATTTAGCCAATATAAAATCTACTTCTTCCATACCATCTAATAAAAACTGCCCAGAGCCGAAAAGTTCATACACTTCTCCAGAGCTAGAGGTTAAAATCCATTTAGAGTTACCAGAAATATTATAAGAAATATTCAGATCACCTTTTGGATTAGAGAGAACGATATTTCCAGTAGAACCAGTATAAATAAGGTCTGTGCTGAAGCGAATATCAAATGCGCCTTTAGGCGGAACCGGAGGTAGACTATAACTGAGAATCTCAGATTGAGGAACCTGTGCATCAAAATATAGCTCCCTACCATTAAATGAAATGGAATTTGCACTCTCAAGTCGGTTAACAAAATCACGACTTCTTGCTGCTCCACCACCTATGGTTACATCACCAGCAGCACTAGTACGAATCCAGTAACCTTTTCCAGGCTCTAATACTGTGGAAGATTCATATCCCACACTAAAACCGTAAAGTGTGTTGGCAACTATAATTCCATCAGGATCGCTTATAGTTTCTACACCAATCGTTTCAGAGCCACCAGTTACTAAATTCCATCCAGAAGCCAACGATACAGGTATTTCACTAACGCTACCGCCTTCTACCATATTTTCACCTTCAGCATCAAACCGAAGCCAATATCCTTCTCCCATTTCAAGAGCTTCAGCTGATACATAACCAGCATCAAATGCATATAAAGTATTGCTGACCGAATTAGGAAAAATCTGTGTATAGCTATTTTCCTCTGTTTCCACAGGAAGTCCAACTAAATTCCAGTTTGCTTGATTGGAGATTGAAACCTCAACGGTGCCTCCTGCGCCTTCACCAGGATAATCAGGTTCATTGTTACTCGTAAAGGTGGCAGCCCCACCAAATAATCTATTTTTATGGTCTGCTCCGAGCATATCACCAATTTCATTAAAATACCAGTCCGGCATTTGATATACATATCTCACCTCATCACTGGTTGCCCACTGAGAAGTGTGAGGGAACTGCTCTTCAGGGCTGCACCATCCACTTGGAGAATCACAGCCAGCATCCCAATCGGTTTCATCAGGAGTGTTAGAGGCATTTAATGGATTCCACCAGGTTGAACCATTATCTTCAGACTTGAAAACCATGATATCACAGCTCCACTGTGGATACCATTCGTATGGCTCTTCACAGTCATACGGATCCGCAGGATCAAAATCTTCAACTGCTCCTCTTACCCCTAGATCACTTACAACCCAAACAAGGTTGGGGTCATCTGGGTCAAATGAAAGCTGCGCCTGTGTTGACCATATATAGCTAGTACCTGTTGGATCTGAGAAACCCCAGGTTGCGCTTCCAGTTGCCACTTTGGAATAATTCCATCCGGTGGGTGTATTTACAAAACCTGGACTATCTAAGTTATTTCTGTTTATAGTAAAATGGTAATATCCAGAACCAACCTCACTGCCATCACCTGCAAAGTAATAACAGAAAGACTCATCACATGGCAAAATCTCCATCAATATATGTGGATTGCCGTCACTGTCCACCTTCATATCAAACTCATAATAACTCCACCAGTCTGTTATAGCGGATGTTGTGTCTGCACAGGGATCCCAATAGTCACTGAAATAATTATTCTGCATATGTTCAAAAACATTATCCGGTATGAAATATACATCATCTTGGTAATAGGGAGGTGCGGTACTCGAGGGTCCGTACCAGCTTGCTCCATGGTCATCTGTCATTTTAAACAAAAATGTATGGTTATTTGTAATTGTACTGTTGTCATCAATTCCCCCAGCAAAAAGACCAACAAGTCCAACTGTACCCATTCCACTTGGCTCCATACTGACTGCAGGACTGGAATTATAACTTCCGCTGGCATCTCCTGGCTCTAAATATGCAGGCTCATCGATGATAATAAATTCTGATCCAAAAACAAGATAACCATCTTCATAAGCTTCACTGTGAAACATAAAGTAATTATTTCTTGTCCAGTCATTATAAGCAACGTTCACAACTGAATTATCTCCATCAAAGGAAATTCCGGGGCTTCCAACCCACTGATCAGTATCTCCACCCCATTGCAGGTCTATATCAATCGGTGCTGCAAAAGAACCACCATCCCATCCAAACTCATCATATGTATAGAAAGGTCTTCCTCCATAGCTACCTGACATTGTTGTGTATTCATTCCAGAATGCATATGGATAATCTGGGTTTCCTAGTGCACTCGGATATCTTGCCTGCCTGTTTGAAGGAGGCCAGTCAAATCCAACATTTATATAATTATAATTTGTCCAGTCTGTTCCATCAGGTGAATAAGCTGCCCCCAACTGACCATGGGTTGTATTTTCACCAGCCCACTGTCTAAAAACAAAAAACCAACCATTATCATCATCAAGATATATAGGTCTTGTTGTACCTAGAATCATGCCATATCCATTGGTTGAAGAATCTACTAAGGCCGACCATGAGGAATTATCACGACTCAAACTACGGTGATTGTAAATAGGTGATTTACCATCATCAATATCAGTCTGATAAGTTGTTGGTTCGATAATTCTTGGCAATTTTTGGTATTTTTCTATTTTGGCAGGTAGTTTATGAGCTGCTCCAAAAGCGATACCAACTCCCAATACAAAGGTTAACACACAAGCAATATATTTATTCATTTTATTGTTCCCTTT
>DEAI01000033.1 GCA_002346675.1 Fidelibacterota bacterium UBA2986 | reverse complement strand
ATGGTAGCAGCCAATAATTTATCTGAAATATCTATTTTAGACTCACTAAAGAAAGGTCAATTTTATTCTTCAACTGGTGTTAGCCTAGAGAAATTTGAAATGGAAAATAACATAATTAAAATAGAATGTTCTCCTTCAAACTATATCACTATTGTAGGAAAAGGTTATAGTTCCTTAAGTATACATGGTACTGATATTACAGAGGCAGTTTTTGATCTAGCTGATTTTCAATCGGATTGGTTTAGACTAACAATTATTGATAATTTTGGCCGTTATGCCTGGTCTAATCCTATTTGGTTGTAAAAAGAAATACATAATTTTTACAAAAATTTGAAGACTAGTTTAATTTATTTATTTAAAAGAATTTAGTTAGGGATAGTCTAGCAACCTGATTGGTTAGTCCACCCGTAGTGTCGTACTCAAAATTTATATCAAGACTAAGCCCCTTGATGATAGCCCTTACATCAATGCCGATATATTGGCCGAGAGCCTTCTGCATTTCGGGAGATACATTTTTATTCTCCCCATCCGCTGTTATTTCTAATTCATCGCTTAGAGTTTCATTCCACTTGCCCCCTAGATAAAGTTGCATGTTACGCTCAATACCGAGGGCATTTCTAATTTCAAAACTAGCTCCCATAACCTGGTCTACAGAGTCATCTACTAGCAGTTCTCCGTCAGTAAAGGAA
Organism: Fidelibacterota bacterium UBA2986; assembly: GCA_002346675.1. Classification (GTDB taxonomy): domain Bacteria; phylum Fidelibacterota; class Marinisomatia; order Marinisomatales; family AB-629-J13; genus AB-629-J13. The sequence continues at coordinate 2,396 of DEAI01000033.1, read as the reverse complement.
GCTGAGTAGCCGGGAAACCGCTGTGCTCCATAGGTAGTATTTATCTTAAAGCTTGTTCTATTTCTTTTATTCGCTGTAAGGGTCTTTTCTATCCCGGTATCCAGTCCAATAAACTGGCTTGTTAGGGAAGTATCGACTGCCTGGTTTCCCTCTGTTTCAACATCTGTAATTTTGAGATTCTCAAAGCCAATTAGGGGAGTGATGTAATAGCTGAACTGGTTGGCTGTAAACTTTTTATTCATGCCGAGAGCGATATTCTCGCCTCCTCTGTATTCTGAATTACCAAAGCTTACTTTTTGATCGACATAGCCAATAAAATAGTCGCTGGCCTTTGAATTAAAATATCCAATCGCCCCAGTCATATTGTTCGTGTATTCGGATCTTCTGTTAATACTGTGAAATGTAAACAAATCCTTATCATTGTTCACGGGACCAAGAATTTCTCTTAACTTCAATAAAACATTCTCGCTTCGGTATAGAGCATTGTTTTGAGCAATGTCGAGATCTTCACCGTATATTCTTAAATATCCATTACTTTCAGAATTATCAGCATCAGCATTTTTTGAAGAATCTAAAATTTCATAAGTATCATTGCCACATAAATTATTAACAATAACCATATTTGTTTTGTCTTCAATTTCTATATCCTGGTCTTTTGAAATGCTGCAATCTAAAGTCATTGTAACAGCAGCACTTTCCATATCAATTTCACCCACCCAAGTTCCTTCTCCTTTAGTAGTTATATTTAATCCCGATGTAGCAGATCCTCCCGAAACCAAAACTGATTCACCTACAGATGAAATTGTTCCTGAATTAATAATTGTTAAATTGTCCCAAGTTGCTGTACCATCACCAACTCTAATTGCTTGTCCAGATGATCCGGTTGAAGCTATAATTGTTCCATAATTTTCTACAGTTCCACCTGAACCATAAGGACTTATTGTTTGAGGAAAATCCAATACTTTTGATTTATTAGCTGTCGCTTTTATTGTTCCCCAATTTCTTAAAGTTGGACTAGTATTGTCATTAAAATCAACTGCAACTTGAGTCGCCGACTCAACTGTTCCTGTATTTTCAAAGGTTACACCAGTACTTCTATTAAAATTTATTGATCTACCAGCAGAAGTATTTTTTATTGTACCTGAATTAGTAATGGTATTTGTTCCGGTCATATCTCTTAAAAATAGAGTTTCACTTGTAGCTTCTATATCGCCAGAATTTGTAAGCGTTAGATCGCTACATTCATCACAATATATACCATAGGAAGCTCCTGGATTAATGGTGCCAGCATTGTCTATTGTAATTGTTGACGCTCCTCTTAAATCAATACCATAGTTACCAGAACCAGTTTGTATAGTTGCTCCACTATAATTATAGAGTTCAAAATCTTCTGCATATCGGAATTTAACTGCTGAGGTACTAGTGGCATCAATCATTCCACCATTATAATTATATATTTTAGTTTTTTTTGAAGTGTGTCCGCTAGAGTTACCTCCGTATACAGCTCTACTATTAGCATCTATGGTTCCATAGTTATGCAAAGTTAACCCTATCCCTGTAGAAGATGATGCTCCATCTGCACAAGTACTGCAATTTCCCATATTAGTTCCACCTATTGCAATTTGAGATCCACTCCTATCAGGAGTGGCTTTAATTATTCCTCCAGCTTGATTAGTTATGGTTACTTTTTCAGCTTGTATAAGCTTAATACCATAATCGTCTTGAGCCCATATAGTACCGCTATTAGTTATATTAAGATTTAATGTTGATTGGCCTTGAATAGCACTATCAAGAGCCCCCGCTTCTTCAGTTACTTTAATCGTACCTGAGTTTGAAATTGTTATGTCATTTTTTTTCGTTGCAAGAACAGCATTTTGATTATCAAAGGTTATTGATCCATCTGAATCTATATTTAAAGTATCATCATCTGCACAACTTAGTTGAGAAGTTGTAGCTGATGAAATTGTAGCATCGCAATCTCCTGTCCAAGCAGATTTACTAAACAAAAAAAATATACAAAAAAATATAATAATCAATCTTAGAAACAATTTATATTTGTATACATGTTCAATAGATTTCTTATTAGCTGCATACATAGCTACGTATGAATATCAAATGCGTCTAATATTACATTAATTACCATTAGTTTTGTCATGTCAAAATTATCCTACCACTAACCACAAGGAATGTTTAGGGAGAAATACATGAATTAAAACACTTTTGAATCGTTGTGTCTTTTTTGTGTCTCTTTGTGTCACTTTTTTATCCCATTAAATCCTATTCGTTTTAATATGATCGCAAAAATAGAGAGTGATAAGTGGTAAAATTTTTGTTGATTACCTTTACAAACACATACTCCTCGTTGTAATTGGTCCAAGTGGAGAGATGTGAGAGCG
>DEAI01000039.1:1271-6710 GCA_002346675.1 Fidelibacterota bacterium UBA2986 | reverse complement strand
AAATATGGATCTAATTATATTTATCAAATTACTAGCCTAACTACTTTTTTCATCTAAGCTTCTATTAATAATAAAGTTCTTTAATTCTATAACCTTGTTTTTCTCAATCTTTGAGAAATGGGTTAGGTACTTATCATTGACATGTATTCTGTACCCTATAATTTTATTCCCTTTTACCTCAACCTTTTTCACATCTTTGTAAGCAATAACCATCGGTTCTTTTTTAAACAGCTTGGTAACAATCATTTGATCTGTTGTAAAAAGAGCGCCTTTTTTCTTTAACCATCTGTTAAAATAAAAAATACTTTCACCATAAATATCAGAATGTTTTAGATGATCTAATTTTGATTCAAACCAGATCGGATTAAATATAAACCTATCTTTTTCCGATAGAGAAACCTTCAACTCCCTTACACCCATCTCTTTTGATATAAAACTTTCAAATACGTTTTTTAAGTGGACCTTATCGGGAGGTGTTTCATAGGAAGCAAAAACTTGTTTAAAAATATCAGAGTATGCACTAAAGATATCTTTGTTATTATATATAATGTCAACCAGACCACTATTATTAAAATAGAACCTAATTTCATTTGAATATTTTGGCCTTATTCCAATAGCTAGGCTGTCATTGGTCATTAGCTGTGCTAATAGCAAAAAAGGATCCTCAGAGTAGGATATATCGCCATTTTTGGACATTCTCCAGTTCTCTTCCCATAAACCATAATCATAGATATAATAATAAACATTTCCAATTGACTCATTTGCAAATTCACCCCAGTCGATCAAAAGATTTAGACTAGACCCATCGCAATATATTCTGAATTCACCTGTAATTCTCTCTGATGTAATCCTCTCTTCATTTGTACTTGAATTCGATAATAAGATATATTTTTTATTCGTATCAATATTATATCCAGTTTCAGCTCTCCAATCACTATGGTTATCACAAAGCGTAATGTTTATGAAAATTAATAGAAGTATGGATATTCTATGAAGCATATGAATGAAAAAAAAATCCCTACATAGGCAGGGATTTTTTAATTCTAGCTATTTACTATTTTACATTGACAAATAAAATTTTGCACACGTGGATGCACCGTCAAACCACTTACCATCTAGACTTACTGTACCCGAGTCTGAGTTAACGGAATATGAGTAGGTGCGAGTCATACCCGCATTCCAGGAGCCATCCTCAAGCGAGCCACAACCATCAGAATCTGAAACGTAAGAAGGATCGCCAAAGGAGTTTTCACAAAAATCATTTAGCGTCAAAGTTACTGTCGATGCAGTTTCATCGGCAACCCATGTACCCTCTATTGTTACATCTTGACTGCAATTTGTTGTGCCAAAATTATATTGGTCAAATTCGTAGTATACATTGCAATACTGGAAGGGACTATAATTGTAGTAATCATAATAAGAAGAGCTGCATCCAGATTCATTATCCCAAGTTCCATAAACATACTCGCATTCATCTTTTATACTTAGACTTTGGCTTACAACCATCTGAAAACTTCCATCTGATAATAACCATAAATTATAATCAGAAATATTTTTAGCTTGCATCAGATCAAACACACTGTCAGTAATACACTCACCAAATATTTGCATAGAATCAGCATACCAGTCTCCAACTAATGGGCTAACTTTTTGTCCGTCATCATCTGTATTCCAAAGATCATCTACCTGCTCCTCACAGCTGGTAACGATCAGCATTGGAAGAATTAGCGCAACACAGATTCTCCCAAATGAACTTTTAAATACCATGATTAGTTTATCCATAAAAATCTCCTACTGTAATTATATAATAATGATTAATTCTGAATATATAGATTGAATATAAAACCAAATTAATACTACTAGATAGTGAAACAAATATGATTATGATCTAATTCAGATGAGCACTGGCCTCTTGCAATAGCTCATCATCCATTTGATTAAAATCTTTATCAATAACAGTAAGAACTTTTGTTGATAATTTCATTTCACCTAATAGAATTTCCTTCTCTGAGGAAAGCCTCTCCAGATTGAAATATCTTGCTCCATAGTAATTACAAAATCCCATTAGATCTAACAAAAGTTTATACGTGTTTTCTTGATCCAATTCGTAGTTGTTCATCCACTTATAGTACAGAAACATATATATCTCATAGTTGAAATACATTTCACTTGATTCTTTTCGTTTTTTCCAATAGTTAAGATGAGTTTGGTAGAATTCATATCTCTTTCGCATAATATCAATATTAATATCATGCTCTTCGATAAACACATCACTTTTAAGCCCTAGCTTTCTTACCCTGGTTTCATTTTCATAAAATTTTACAATTTTATTCAGGTTAGCTTTTGACTCTCTTATTGTTTTCTCAGGTGTTATTGTAAAATTTTTTATTAGATTGAATTGAATGCTTCCATAAAACCTCCAATCGCTTTTTGTGATAATATCCTGATCAATAAAAGACTGTAAAGATGGAAAATACTCTCTCAGCCTAAGCCTAAGCTCTTTCACTATTTGTCTTTCGTTCATGTTATTATCAGAACTGATCTCCTATCACGCTAATTGAATCTGGTTCCTCAATAACTCGGTTATAGTTTTTATAATGATCCGAGTTTCCTTTCTTATATAAGTAACTGGCAATGAAAGCAAAAATAAAAATCAAAATAAAAGCAGAAATGAGATTTTTATTCAATTTCATTTAGATGTTTTATACAGGTTGATTCTTATTAGAACTTAAAAAAGGACTTTCGGAGTAATTTAAAAATGAACTTGAGTGATGAAGTGATGATTTCCTGACGAATGTAAGGATTAGAATAAAAAAACTTACCCCGCTTAAAAATCATAGATAGTTGATCTTTATTTATGCTTATAAATCGATATATATACCAAAATACATAAAGTAATACTATAAGAATAAAAAGCCTAAGATACATCTATATGCTATAAACCTTCATAGGAGTGTCTCTTCCTTTTAAATTAATTTCATTTTTAAACTCACAAAGGGAATGTAAATCTTTTGTGAGAGTGGTGTATATCTCTTGACTGATCAATATACCTGTATCAAATTCTTTGTTTGCCTGTTCGAGGCGAGCAGCAACATTAACAACATCTCCTATTGTACTATACTGCAACATCCTCTCACTGCCAATATTTCCTGCAATAACGCTTCCGGTATGTATGCCTGTTCGCGCTTGAATCTCATCAATATCATTGTTTTTCCAATATCTTGAAAATTCATTATCATCCCATTTCTTATTCATCTCTTTTAATTTATCCCGCATTCCAATAGCGCATCTTACCGCTTGTAGTTCGTGATCTTCGACTTTCTTCGGTGCGCCAAATACGACCATTACAGAATCGCCAATATAGCTAACTATGTGACCACCATATTCCTCAATTACATCGTGCATTGAGGTGAAATATCGATTCAGAAATTTTACTGCAGTCTCCGGGGACATGTGCTCAATAATCGTTGAATAAGATGTGATGTCAGTAAAAGAGACTGTAACCCTTGTATTTTCGCCTGCTAATACACCATCGTCTTTTAGTATTTTTTCAGTAAGGTCCTGCCCAAAATATCTCTGAAGCGTATTATTCATTAGGTTGTGGTTTGCTTCTAGTTTTTTTGTTTTTAGGAAATCAACCCTCTCGTTCTTTTCCTTAGACCATTTCACGTAGGACAAAAATATTAGCGGCATTAAAAAAAGATAAGGAATCTGCTCTACTGTCATTGACCCTTGCTCTAGCGTCAAAATACAAAAAGGAACAGTAGCTGAAATAGTTACCAGAATACTATTCAAAAAGAAATACGGCCAAACATATAGCCAGAGAATCATTAGGATGGGTAAGGCACCAGCAGCCACTGGAAATGCCTGAGGAGCAGTAAAATAATAGCTCCAGGCTCCCATGTTCATCATCCCTATGATCCAAATTGTAAAATAGGTTTGATGCCATTTCTTTTTATTATTATCAGATAGAAAAAATAGAAAATACGCCCAAGCAGCAAAGCCCAGTACATGAAACCCAATATAAACCGGGCTTGGTCCAAGAAGCCTAATATCATCCACCCGGATCAACATATTAAATATCTCAGAAATTATCAGGAGATTTCTAACGTAATTTCTCATTTTCTCCCATCTAAAATCCTGATATTCCATCTCGAGATCACGATCCTCAAATTGACAGGTAAGCTTACTTACCCTAAAGAATAAATTTTTATTAAAGTCTATCATAGCTTCACACTAATTATATCTATTTTACCAATATCATTTTTTTCGTATCAATAAAACTATCTGAATATATAGAATAAATATATATTCCTGCAGATACGGGCTGATTTTTATTATTGGTTGCATCCCATTGAACAGATTGAAATCCCGCCACCTGGGTTCGTTTTATAAGGTTTTTAACCACTCTCCCCATCATATCATAAACAGTTAAAGAGACAAAACTATTATTAGGCAGATCATATCTTATTATGGTCGATGGGTTAAATGGATTTGGATAATTTTGATATAGAAAAAACTTAGAAGGTATAACTCTATCTTCGGCAAGCAACTCTGAGCTGCAGGCAACTCCAAATGCACCCATATTACTTCCATTCTCACCAGTACCAACACAGGGAGATGTATCATTTAAAGAGAAGTTTAGACTGTCAACATTGCAAAATGATGGGTCCGCATCAATATTTGCAAATCCCCCAAATCCCCCTTCAATATTTGAGTAGGATACATGAAACAAACCTAAATTTTCAGAGAATTCATTCGGCTGATTATTTCTTAAAATACTATTTTTTATATACAGGTCAGACCAATTACATTCAATATTTGAACCAAGACTATCTAGTGACTCGTTATTGTAGAAAGTAGAATTTTTAATTAGTAAAGAATCCGATGGACTGTTACCGATATAAACAGAGCTTGCACCAAATTCGGACATATTACCAGTAAATAAACAATAATTAAATTCTGGGGTCCCATAAGAAACAGCCACTGCCCCACCAGCTCTCTCGGAGTAATTATTTATAAAGGAACAATGATTAAAAACTGGGATAGATTCCCAGTCAACAAATACAGCTCCACCTTCACCAGAGTTTTCATTCCATGAATTGGCCTCATCTATCTCACAGACATTATCTTTAAAAGTAACACGATTAAATATTGGCGAAGAGTTGTATGCGCAGAATACTCCGCCTCCATTATTTGACCTATTTTCTGATATAACTACATCATTAAAGATGGCACTGGAATTGTCAAATTTAATTCCCCCTCCAGAATGAAAGCTAATACTGTCAAATGTCGCAGAAGAAACGTCGTTAAATACTAGCAATCTAGTGAATGAGCTGTCTGATGAAATAATAGACTCTTCTTGATTACTTCCTGATAGATTAACATAATTAGGCCAGACTATTGGAAATTGTTCGCCATTTGTGTTTGGGCTGTAGA
>DEAI01000039.1:0-887 GCA_002346675.1 Fidelibacterota bacterium UBA2986 | reverse complement strand
GCATGCTCAATCGTTTTAAAAGCGTTTTCAAATGATAAGCCACTATTATTGTTATTCCCATCAACAGAAACAAAAAGATCTGAGTTGATCACATTACCGCTAACGCTATTTAGAATTTCAAAAGTGTAATTTTCAATTGGGGTACAATAATATTCTGTTGGTGTTAGCACCGTAAAAGTATCTAAAACGACATCCATCATTATATTTTCTCCAATATGAAAATCGACACCCTGTCCCCTTGGATAATTACCAGCATATTCAATAAAGTTAGAGTGTATATTATTTCTATTCGTAGTGCTAAAAACAATTTGACCTTGGTCATAGTATCCTTGGTTTTTGAAAGATATGCCCCCGCCTTTTCTTTGCGCTGAGTTATTTCTAATTGAGCATCCAGCTAAGTTCAAAACAATTGGATCTCCTATTGAAATACCACCACCATCAGAACCACCACCACCGCCGTCAATTCCAGCATGATTTAAAAATATATCAACATCTGTAAAACTTATATGAGAAGAATCTACAGGGCCTGGTGTGGCAATATGTACACCACCTCCAGGGCCTGTAGATCTATTACTATGAATTTTACCACCAATGAAATGAGCACCAAGTCTTCCTATGCCATGAAAACCGCCTGCTGTAAAACCGGAGTTATTACCTGATATGATACAATCAATAAAAACAGGAGAAGATTCTAATACAGAAACTCCACCTCCATGATAGGTTGATTCATTATCGGAGATAATGACGTTTATCAATTTTGGGTTTGATCCTGCTATGAACAGCCCTCCTCCATTTCCTCGATATCTTGGACCACCGGGCCCTGGAACAAAAATTTGATATCTGGATATATTATCACTGATGGTTACATCTTGAATAATCGCGCTTGA
>DEAI01000021.1 GCA_002346675.1 Fidelibacterota bacterium UBA2986 | reverse complement strand
ATCTCTTCACCCAATTTAATTCTTTGAATCTCTTTAGTTAGAATACTTATCGCTTTTTCAACTCGCTGTTTAATATCAAGCTCTTCAAGCACATCCTGTTTTTCAGGGTTTGAAACGGTAAGTAATGAGACAGCTCGGTCAGCAAGTCTTGCAGGTTTTTGAATATTCGAAAGCATCCCTTGATGCTCTTCGCTAAGATTTGGAGCAACCTGGATAAGTTCATTAAATACTTGTCTAAGATTATTTGATAATGCATCTAATTTTACGTCATCAGATGATGGATTCTCTGATATTCTTTGAACAACGGCTCTGTAGTATGGATCTTTTTCCTTAAAATCCAAAATTTTAACTCTATCAATACCCTGAACAATTGCCGATTTACTATTATCTGGCATATCAAAAACCTTAAGAACGACAGCTAAAGTTCCAAATGAATACATTTCATCAGGCTCAGGATTTTCAATAGATCCATCTTCTTGAGCCACAACAACAATATGCTTACTTTGCGAAGGAAGTTCATTAATTAGTTTTAAAGATTTATCCCGTCCAATATATATAGGTATTACCTGCTGAGGGAAAAGGACTGTATTGCGCAGGGGCATTACAGGATATGTTTCACTTTCTTCTAAAAGATCTTCATTTAATTCTTTTTCAAAATCTTCACTCATGATTTTCCTTTTGTTGTTTCACAATTTATATATGTCAAACTATGTGCCATTCGTAATTATATGTAATTATGACATATAATATAGTAAATAAAAGATTTATTGTGCCAATATGGTTCATTTTTCTAATAAATGACACGATGCGCAATTTTCTCTAAATTCATGAGGCATCTTTTTAGCAATTAATGGTCCAGAACCAAAATTCATTTTTCTTTCAGTAGCATGACATTGTAAACATGTCGCTTCATCAATATACTGTAGGTGAGCTGGCAAATCAGATAATTTAGGTGGAACTTTACCATCAACTAAAATTAATGGTGTCTCATTTTCTGTCAAATCTGGTTTTGTATCAACTCCTTGATCCGCATAAATCAACCAAACAAGAATAAATCCCGAGATTATGACTAGGCCATAAATTAAACTTTTATTTTCGATCATATTTTGTCAGATACTAATCTTGCTTGTTCATCAGCATGATAGGAGCTTCTCACTAATGCTCCAGATTCAACAACTTTAAAGCCAAGCTCTAATCCGCGTTTCTTATAAAATTGAAATTCTTCATCAGAAACATACCTTTCAACAGCTAGATGATCTTTTGTTGGCTGCAGGTATTGACCTATTGTAAAAATCTGAACACCCAAATCCGCTATTTCTTTCATAACATCAATTACTTCATCTTTTGATTCTCCTAAGCCAACCATCATACCTGTTTTTGTTCGTAAACCATAATTCACAGATTGCTCTAAGACATCTAAGCTTCTTTTCCAAATAGCTTGTGCTCTAACTTTTCTACTTATACGCTCAATACACTCAATATTATGAGAAAAAATATCCGGTTTTGCATTAAATACTATATTCAGCGCAGGATGATATCCTTTAAAGTCTGGAGTTAAAACTTCAACCGTACATTTGGGAACATATTTTTTTATTTGCAGAATGGTCTCAGCCCAAATCTTTGCTCCATAATCTCCTTTAAGGTCGTCACGATCAACTGATGTAATAACTACATGTTTTAATGCCATTTTCTTTACAGCCATGGCTGTTCGAACTGGTTCCATCTCATCTAACTCTTTAGGTAAGCCTGTTTTAACTGAACAAAAACCACATGCGCGAGTACATATATCTCCCAATATCATTATAGTGGCAGTTCCTCTTTCCCAGCATTCATAAATATTTGGACAACGTGCTTCCTCACATACTGTATGAAGTCTATTTGTAGATACAGTCTCCTCCACGAATTTATATCCACTACCAAACTGAATTCGAATCTTTGGTTTATTTGAAATAGTTTTTTTGGCTTCAATCACGATGGATCAACTTTCTGGAACAAATAGATCATATATCTTTTATATTTTTTAAAATCAGAACTATTGAGAAGTGAAATCTGTTTCATTTTATCGTTCACCTTTTTCCCAAATGCCTTTTTAATTACTTTCAATATAAAAGGATGATTTTTATCTAAATAATTTGATGAAAACTCAACTGTTGGAAAAATAAATCTTTCAAGTAATGCCTTTGCTCCATCTAATGTTGGCATTGTATTCTCAGTTTGATCATATTCACGGATCAGCTTAAATCCATATTCTTTTGCCTTATCCATATAATTACGCTCATCATGTGATGCCTTAATATGCCAATCTCCACTTCCATCATTGTGATGGAGAAAATAATCTGAGGCTAGTAGATAGCCTCCATTTCTTATTGTTTTTTGTGCAGTTTTCCAGCCTGGCTCAATTTCAATATAGCAGGCACTTTCACTTTGAAAAACCATATCATATTGTTTATCTGGATCAAAATTTTCAAATTTTGATCTATAAAATTTCACTTTACCAGCATATTTATCTTTAAAAACACTTTCTTGATACTCATCGGGAGATAAAGCATCTACCTCATATCCTTGTGATAAAAGATATGTTGAATTACCACCAATTCCGGCCCCGACATCCAAAATATTTTTTACGTCTTCAGGAATATATGTAGCTAAATGCTCTATATAACGACCTTGTGCTTGTACCATATCATCTAAAGTTAATTTTTTTGGGTCTATCTTTTCAGGCTCATCCCAAAATCCATAATGTAAATAAGGAGATCTAATCGATTCTGAGTAAAGTTTTAATACATGATCAATTGGCATTATAGCAGACTTTCAAAGTTAACGTTTTCAATATTCTCGCGAATTGAATCAATAAATCTACTCCCTCCTGCACCATCAATTAATCGATGATCAAAACCAAGGGATAAATACATCATACTTTTAATTCCTATAGAATCACCACTTGATGCTTCTATAACCACAGGCCTTTTTTTCACAGCACCAACTCCTAATATACCTACATTTGGCTGATTGATAATTGGTGTACCCATAGTGACATTAAAAACTCCAAAGTTAGAAATAGAAAAAGTTGATCCTTGAAGCTCATCTGGATTCAATTCTTTATTTCTAGTTCGTACTGCTAAATCATGTACTTTTCTACATATTCCTAGAAAGTTTAATTCTTCACAGTTTGATAATACCGGAACCATAAGACCATTGTCAACTGCAACTGCCATTCCAACATTTATATTTTTATGGTACATTATTGAAGTCCCCTCTAAAGAGGAATTCATTTCAGGGAATTGGCCAAGTGCTTTAACACATGCTTGGATTATAAAAGGTGTATAAGTCAACCGATATCCTTCACGTTGAGAGAAAGAAACTTCATTGACTTTAACATAATCAACTGTTTTTGTCATATCAACTTCAGTCATAACATAAACATGAGCTGAGGTATCAATACTTGAACGCATATGATCCGCAATAAGCTTTCTCATATGGTCCATCTCAACCTTGTCTCCTCTTGTATCAAAAGTTTGCGGTGGTATAATAGGAGCTTTATCAGAACTAACCTGCCGATTTTTGATATAGCCCAGAATATCAACTTTAGTTACTCGTCCTCCCTTACCAGTCCCTTGAATATTCATTAACTCCCCTTGCCCAATATTATTTTCTTCAGCAATCCTATTAACGACTGGGGTAAAAAATTTCTTTTCTGTAGATTTTGTTTTTATTTCAATTTCTTGTAAAGGTGGAGAATCATCAACTACAGTATCTTTTTCTTGAACCTCTTCTTTTTTCTCTATTTTAGCAGAAACTCCATCAGTTTCGACTTTTGCTATAATAGCACCGACATCCATTACATCATTTGGCTGACCAATAATCTCAACTAAAACACCTGCCGTTGGACTTGGAATCTCAGAATCAACTTT
>DEAI01000040.1 GCA_002346675.1 Fidelibacterota bacterium UBA2986 | reverse complement strand
AAATGACTCTACATCATTAAAAATTAGAACACCCGTCATAGAGGCGGTAAACTCATAATCTGATGGATTCACAGTCCAATTCGGAGAATCGGAAAAGGAATAACTTGATAAAAAAATTGGTCCGAGGAACCAAATCCATCCTTTTGATAGTAATTGCATATAGTTAATGTAATTTTGAATGTCTGATTAGACAAATACTATCAGTCTAATTAATAGCCTCAAAAAGGAGGGCTATTTATTACGAGAGTGTACGGACCATGTTGTAAAATATTTATTATTAAGTATAAATTATATTGAAAATAATATGATCGAAATAAAAATATTTACTGAAACTGATAAAGAATTTGTAGAATTAGCAAGAATAGATAACCTTGTTAATCATGATTCTATAGATCATCCAGATGATGATAAAAATAGTTGGCAAATAAGAGATAAGAGTATAATTCGTGATAGGTTACTTCTTTATGATAAAAACATATTAATTGGTGCTATTTACTACAGCCAAGGAAGAGATGAAAATAATAGAACTTTTTTTTATACATTAAATTTAGATCCAGCATACAACCACAAAGGTTATAGATATTTACTATATAGTAAAATGTTAGAAAAAGTTAAAAAATTTAATTGTAATATGGTACATACAAGTATTTATGAACATCCTAATTATAAAGAACATAAAAAGTTGCTAATTAAAGAAGGCTTTAAGCTTGTTCAAACCAATAGAGAATATTCATGTGACCTTAGAAAGGTTGATGTTAGGAAATATTATCCATTAATTAAAAAATTAGAATCAGAAGATATAAAGTTTTATGACTCTAAAGAAGAGATAGCATCAGATATTAAAAAATTTCCAAATCATTTTAAAAAGCTAGAAGAATTAGAATGGATAACAGAACAAGATATTCCAATACCTGATGATATTTCACATACAAGAATGCCTTTTAAACACTGGTTGAAACTTTGCCACGATTTCTATAAAAACTCCTATGGTATTCATCTTATCGCTATTAAAAATAATAAGTATTTAGGTGCAACTGATATACATGTCTACCCTAAATCTGAGCCTCATAAAGGATGGACAGGTTCTATTGGGGTATTAAAAGAGTTTCGGAGAAAAGGGGTTGCAACTGCCCTTAAAATAAAAGCTATTGAAAAGCTATTAGAAAAAGGTGTGACAGAGATTAGAACAGATAATGAAGAAAATAACCCTATGTATAAGATTAATGTAGCACTTGGGTTTAAGCCAGTCCCATTTAGTCTTGACTATTCAAAAAAAATCTAAAATTATTTAATTAACATTAATTTTTCAACTTTATTATAACTATCTGTATCTAACTGAAGAAAATACATCCCGCTGGACACATCACTTGCATTCCATTTAATATTGTGGAGCCCTGAATCCAAATTATCATCTATTAGTTTTTCAACTAAACGTCCCCGGACATCATAAATATTAATTTTCATATGGGTCAACTCTGGGATTGATATTTGAATCACTGTTACCGGATTGAATGGGTTAGGAAAAGCTGGTGAAATAACAAATTCTTTGGATATTTGAGTAGATTTAGATTTTTTTAAAGTCAGCTCTGATATATCTCCCTCAATTTCAATTTTCCCTTTACCAATCAAGTCAATTTCTTCCTTGGTGTTTTCATTTACCAAGACCCAATCTTGTGATTTTATAGATGAACTATTATCATTAAATGATTGTAGAGTATAGGTTAATTTTAAAGCTGATGATGGATTCATCACTTCTATGTAACATTCACTACTACCACAAAGTTTAGTGTCTCCCATAAACCGGATGTCTTTCCCTCCTGTTGGAGGTTTTGGAGGAAGACTATAGCTCAGCAAATCTCCTTTCAGTTCATCCGCTCCAAAATATAATGTTTGGTTTCCAAATGCAAGAGTGTTGTACTGTTTAGAGTTAAGGTCTATAATTGGTTTGTCTGATAAAGGTGTGGTTGAAGAAAGGATGATCTCTCCCTCATCAAATGCTCTTACCCAGTAGCCCTCACCCGGTTCAAGAACAGATATATTCTGGTAATTTCCATTAAACCCATAAAAGGTCCCTGGGACCAAGAGACCAGCGGGATCGAAAAGCCCGTTATTTAAAACCACAAGATCAGTTGTCCCGGAAATTAGATTCCACCCTTCCGATATATCAACAACTAACTCATTGACACCTGTACCTGTAACATCATCACTGCCTGATTCTCCAAATCTTAGCCAGTAACCCTTACCCATTTCCAAATTATCTGCCTGAATATATTCCTCATTAAACTCATAGCATGAGCCAGATATACTTGTGGGGAATATATTATTATAGTGGGAGTTAACACTAATAAGAGGGAGACCAACAAGATTCCAATCACTTAAATGTGGGATCACTATTGTTACATCTTCACTGGGGGCCAGCACGTCCAAATTCACAGGGACAACCACAGATGGTAGGGCGTTATTCAGAATTTTTAATTCTGCAGAATATACACCTGGGTCAAGCTGACCGGTATTTATTTGAAAATAAACACCCTCTGATTCCCCGGGGATTAACTGCCCTTCATTTTCTCCATCGTTGAAGCTTATCCAGCTTGGGATTTCCCCCATATTAAACTCAAGGGTCAGAAAATCATGAATATAATCTTCCAGATAGCTAACAAGGAGCCCATCAGTACCATCTTGGTTTTGCATTCCTATTGTAGCAGAGGGTGCTCCACTAATAGACCTGTAGTTCACATTTATTTTACCATTGCTGTATAAAACAATCTGAAAATCAAAAAATGCTTCCAGGTCACCTGAAAACCATTGTGCAATATCATTAAACCAGATAACCGTTCTAGTTTCATTTGAATTCACGTATACATCGCCGGAACAATATTCATTACACTCTTCATTTACAGGGTTTAAATCATCCCACAGTGCAAAAATAGCAGGACCTGGAGCATCTGGAGATGGAATTGCAAAATTGTTCCACTCATTATTATCGCTTCCAAAGCCAACCCAGCCGTTTGGATTAACGATAAAAAATGAATAGTTGATTCCGTAAAATGGAAAGGCAAAAGGTAAATTGATCGGAGGACCTGCTTCATCATTCGTAGGGAAATATATTTCATCTGTATTTATATGTCCTTCAATATCAATCCAATTATAATTGATTTCCGTTTCCAGATCTGAGTCACTCCATTCATAGCCAAAGCTATCCGGTTCTCCTCCCGGATTTTCAAAAGATGATGATCCCATTGTCTCAACCCTGAAAAACAAGGTCGATCCATCATCACCAGTATTATTAATTGTTATAACCTCTGATACTGTTTCCCCCTGAGATGCAGAAACAGAGAAGTTACTGGGGGAGAAGCTAAGGTCCGGATCTGGATTCACACACCCATCAAAATCTACAAGAACCAGCCCTGCCTCCATATCTGAGACATAAGAATGACAGCTCTCTGCATATGGATAAACACCCCAATTCCCTTCATATAACCCATCCTCTCCGGGATATGTATCATAATATCCTGCTAACTCTGGGTTAGCTGGATCTGAAATATTCAGAATTTGTAAACCGAAAACATAATAGCTGATATAAAGATAATCACCCCTAACAAAGACGTTGTGAGCAGATTTCTCTTCCCCTCCTTCAGGGGTCCATTCTGAAACCATATTTATATTATCAAAATCACTGATATCCCATATTTTAATATTTCCTCCTGATGTCTCATCACCAGAGATGAGATACTCACCATCTTCTGTTAGCCAAGCGGCATGGGCTGACCCCGGATATGACCAGCTGGTAACAGTAAAAGGATTTGACTTATCAGATACATCTATGATATACATGGTACTAGAATAAATTCCGCAACCATAGGCATAGTTATCTCTAACATAGACATCATGAAGGTATTCTCCTGACCATCCTCCAACTCTCGCAGGCTCAGCAGGATTGGATAAATCCAAAATTTCCATATCTTCCCCTTCATCTGCTCCAACCACATATAAATAACCGTCTGCCTGAAATAAATTATGGGCACGAGATATGCCCTCCCACTCATACACAAGCTCAGGACTTTCAGGGTCGGTAATATCAGCTACTTGAATACCCATTTCTGCCTCTGTACTGATGTACATATGATTGTTATAAAACTTAATATCCCTCCAGGTAGACTCTTCTCCAGGAATAAATCCCACCTGCACAGGCTGAAATGGATTTGTGGTCACATCAACAATTGAGGTCCCTAATGAGGTCCCTACCAGAGCATATTCTTTTCCGTTTTCAGCTTTGTACCCCCACACATCATTAACAAACTGCGGATAATCCAGTTGCCCGATTAAGGTAGTATTCCATGACTGAGAAAAAACATTCGAAGCAAACAGTGTAAAAATTAAAAACCTGGATTTCATGATAAGTGATTTTATATCTTAAGGATTAGACCAATAATCATTGAATTTAATTCCATATATATGCTTAGGGTCTCATTCAAAAAATATTACTCACTATTAAAAATGGTCAGAATTCCGCTACCGGTGGAATACAGCCAATATGCTTTCCCGGGTTCAATAATAGATGCATTTATATATACATCATCAAAAGTAAAGACCGTTCCAGCTACAATGAGCTCATTTGGATCATCAATATCATTCACCTGAATCGAATTAGTTATCCCAGAAATTAAATTCCAACCATGATTGACATTTATTACTAATTCATTGATTACCAAACCATTAATAAGAGTTTCGCCAGCAGTTTCAAAGTAGAGCCAATATCCTTCACCAGCGTTTAAATTCATTGAGATATGATAAGTTAAATTAAAACTATATAAAGTACCATCCGTTGCACTGGGGAAAAGAGTTAAGTAATGATTGTCAACTACATTCAATGGGACCCCAACTAAATTCCACCCAGATAAAAACCCTAATGATAGTGAGGTGTCAGCAATTGCTATAGTAAAATCCGCGACTCGCGGGAGGTGATCTGAAGCTTGATCTGTGTCTTCTAATTCCAGATTGTATAACGATAAATCCTCTTCCGGCATAGACATAGTGTTTAATACAAAATGTTTTTTAGGTTCCAAAACAGAGTCTGTATAAAGAATATAATCTAATTTCCCTGGATTCCAATCACTGTTATCTTTTCTCCAGGTATATCCCATACGAATATGAGTGTGACGGGAGAACAGATCAGATAGAGAGGTATTATCCCAGTCTGGTGAAAAATCAATGCCATGAGAGGCTTCGTCAACAATATCACCATCGGTTAGTGTCCTTAATTGCTGTCTGTACCCAACCAAGTTGTAATCTCCCACATGAACAATCGGAGTTCCCTCTTCTAGAGTAAAGGGACCTAAACCATTTCTTAAATCTCTCAAAAATCCCATTAGTTCATCCACTTGCTCCTGTCTATCATCATTATTACCACAGCAGCTAAAATGTGAATTAATAAAAAACAATGGTGTCCCTATAACATCTTCCGTGTCTAACAAAACCCCCATGGACTTCCATGAATGATTTGCCTGATATAAAATTGGATATCTAGATACAACATAGTTTCCATTCCATTCGTTACTCACATGCCAGTTCACTCCCGGAAGCCAATCTTCAAATAGTGCTTCAATATCATTGTCATCATATGCTTCTTGAAATCCCATTATATCTGGCTCAAGAGCGCTGATAATCCGTTCAAATCTCGGTTGACGTTCCGAATTAAATAATCCATCACTCCAAACATTGTATGAAAGAATTCTTAAATGCTCAGTTTCATTTTTTTCAATTGTAATCATTTCGGGTGATGGCACTGGTGTAGAATCAAATTCATATTCAACCCCCCCCGAATGGTTTGGTAAGAGGTCGGGGCTTTCTCCACTTCCCCGAAAAACAAGTTTGATATTTGTTGCCTCTTGTGTGCCATCCATTATTAAAAAATTGCTCTCACGGTGTATAGCAAATTCAAATTTTGTTCCGGTAATAGTAGGTGCAATTCTTAAGGTGAGATCATTTTGATAAATTTCGGTTATACCATCCATATGGTAAAATTGTCCGCTTTTGCATCCAAAACACCAGTCTAACTCCGCACCGATTCCGTGAACTAGATCCCCGGTCTCTGAATTTGAATCTGCATCTATAAACAGATGAATTTCGTTCCAATCCTGCATTAAAACTTCATCATTTCCAAATTCCAAATAGAAAAATAGAAAATTATTATCATTGGAAATCTTAATAATTTCAAAATCCTCCTCACTCTCACCACCAACCTCATCTGCATATGCTATATTAACCAAATCCCAGTCTTCAAACTGTCCATCGATAGTAATTGGAGCAGATATTTGCTGTGATAACAATAATGATGTAAAAATTATAAAAAGTAAATTGCGATTTATGAATTTCATTTAAAGCCGAAAACTACCATTTGATTTGAGATAAATCTACGTTGCCCCCTGATAGTATCACACCTGTTTTTTTACCTGAAAATTTCTCAGAATATTTGAATATTGCAGCCAGAGTAACAGCGGATGAAGGTTCAACAATTATTTTTACTCTTTCCCAGATAAATCTCATGGACTGCATA
This sequence comes from Fidelibacterota bacterium UBA2986, assembly GCA_002346675.1. Lineage (GTDB taxonomy): Bacteria > Fidelibacterota > Marinisomatia > Marinisomatales > AB-629-J13 > AB-629-J13. The sequence goes on along the minus strand of DEAI01000040.1, from coordinate 33,904 downwards.
ATTTCATCTTCAGAAACGGTAAGTATTTCACTGATATGTTTTCGTATAATTGGAAAGGTAATTTTTCCCACCGTTGCCCGTAAACCATCAGCCAAAGTATCAGGATAATCAGACGGGATTATTTTACCATTTAATAAAGATTGTCTTCCATAGTCGGCTATATCTGCTTCCACTCCTATCAGTTTAAATTTTGAAATTAAGTGTGAGCCCACAATCCCAGTTCCGCTTACTAATCCTCCACCTCCAACAGGGACAAGTATAATATCTAATTCATTGATTTTATCCAATAACTCTAGCGCAGCTGTCCCTGCCCCTGCAATAACCCTATAATCATTAAACGGATGGATGGGGGCAGCTCCGGTTTCTTTTTGTATTTTTTGAAAAGTAGACTCCCGACTCTCAATTGTTGAATCACAAAAAATAAGTTCAGCACCATACTGCTTCATAGCTTGTATTTTTACAGGATTGGTAGATTTTGGTGTTACAACGTAAGATTCGATTTTATTCATTGTTGCAGCATGAGCTAACGCTGCGCCATGATTTCCTGAAGATACTGTAACTACCCCATATTTTTTTTCTTCTTCCGTTAGAGATAAAACAGCATTGGATGCTCCCCGCATTTTAAAGGAGCCTGTCTTTTGAAAATTTTCACACTTGAAATAAATTTCTCCGTTAACCTTTGAATCGATTGAACGGCTGGCTAGAACCGGTGTATTGTGGACGAAAGATGCAATCCTGTTTGAAGAATTTTTAACATCTTGAAAAGTAGGTTCTTTATTTAATTGCAAAACAATGATATTACTTTTTATCTGGAAAGAACTTGCTACCAAAAAACAATGCGAGGATTGAAATAGAGATAGCTGGTAAAACTTCATCCACATTACCATATAAATATCCTGGAACAAGCTGCTGGACAAAATTGACCTCTTTCCATACTAAGGTTGTAACAACGCCGGAAGAGATTGAAAGTACCGCTCCAGCTCTGGAAACGTTTTTCCAAAATAAAGCAGCTACCAGCGCAGGAGTGATGGCAGCGCCATAAATCGTATAAGCATACAAAGCTCTTTCAAAAAAACCAGATGATTTTGAAAACCCAATGGATACAAAATAAGCAATTATTCCTAATCCAAGGACAAGCATCCTGCTCAATAAAACAATCTTTTTTTCGTTTACCCTAGTATCAATATGTTTTTGATAAATATCTCGCATTAAGGTTGTTGCCGGAACCAAAAGGTAGGAGTCTGCTGTGGAAATTATGATTCCCACGATAGTTGTCATCATAATAGCTCCAACAAAAGGCGGAAGAAACCTGTGGGCCGAATAAATTAGAACATGTTTTCCTACCTCTGCATCGGGAATCATACTGGAACTCACCCAGGCAGTTGCAATAATTAACAACTCAACTAGCAAAACCGCTGCAATTAAAATTGTCGTAGCTTGGGTTGCACCTTTTTCATCTCTACTTGCAAAAAATCGTTGATACATGTTTGCATCACCTAGTACTAGTAAAAACCCTGGCAAACAAAAATTAATAATATCCATGAATGAATAGACACCAAAAAATTTCATGTGATCTGGTTTCTCCATTGCCTGAAATGCATATTCCATACCAGACATTCCTCCTGCCTTGACCCACAAGATCGGAAATGCAATCAATAGAGATATAGACATGATAATTCCATTGCCCACATCGGTATAAGCAACACTGTACAAACCAGCCAACATAGTGTAGGTAATAATAAAAATTGCAGCTATTATTGTAGCTGTTTCCAAACTGATAAGACTTGTTCCAGTTTTATCTGTGAGGATTGTATGTAACACTGCTCCCCCTGCATTATATTGATAACTGACTATAACCATATAAGCCATTACCAAAGCAATGACACTCAATATTCTTGCAGTAGACCCATAGCGATCGCCAATAATTTCAGGTACAGTAAATTTTTTGTAAGAACGAACCTTACCTGCAATTTTAGTCAAAAGAAAAATTCCAAAAACACTTCCAATGGGGAGAATAAGTGCAGCCATTCCTGTTGAATATGTTTTGCCTGCATTTCCTAAAATAGATCCGGTCCCAATCCAAGTTGCAAGCATAGTTCCAACCAGCACCCAGGGAGTAAGGCTTCTCCCTGCTATCGCAAAGTCTGCTTGAGTTTTAATTTTACCTGCTTTGTATAATCCTATTCCAATAAGGATTATTAAATAAACTGATATAGTAATTAAATAAATCAAATTCTTAAGAATATTTTAGTAAATAAAATTAGTCTAGCATCAGCCGCCGCAGATGGCGGATGGGGACTGACCCATGTGAGAGCAATTCTTCATGGAAATCTTTCAGGTTAAAATTACTGCCCTTTTCTTGTTCAATGTCTCGTTTCAAATCTAACATAAGTTCACTCCCTACAAAATAAGTAGATAGCTGGCCAAATGATAACTGCGCTCTCCTCCATTTTGCAGAGGCCTCCGCTTCCTCTTGAAATGTCTCATCCACCATAAGCTCTATAGCTTCCTCTTCTGTCATTGTGCCAGCGTGAATTTTTTGGTCAATGATTGCATTTGCGATTCCCCTCAGCTTCCACTTCATCTGTACCAAACTATACCTAGGGTCACCATTTCCAAACCCTTCATCGATCATCATCCCCTCCGTATAATGTGCCCAACCTTCAATCATTACTCCACTTCCCAAAATAGATCGAATAATTGATGGGTGTCTATTTGCATAGTATAGCTGTACATAGTGCCCCGGGAGTGCTTCATGTATAGATAATATTTTCACAGAAATCCGATTATATTCTCTTAGGAATGATTCTGCTTGTTTTTCAGACCAATCTTCAGGGATAGGAGACACATTGTAATATGTTTTAAGATTATCCTCTAATGGTCCAGGAGCCTGAAGTGAGGCTATAGAAAATCCACGCTGATACTCAGGTGTTTCTCTGATCTCAAGGGGTTTGGATGGGTCTAGGGTTAACAAATCCTTCTCCAATATAAACTGGTTTAATTCATCAATAGTTTCCCGTGCATTTTTTACTACTTCGTGTCGCTCAACATGGTCATCAGCTATCTTATTCAATACTTTTTCAATCACAAAGAGCTGGTCATCGTGTGATTCAATTTTTGACTTGGCTTTAAAGAGCTTTTTGTGCAGTGGAACTGCTAAATCTAGCATCTCCATCTGAACTGACCTCAACTCTAAATGAGCACGATTTAAGACCTCCTCCGCAGAGATGCCTTCATTCAAAGTGTAGGGAAGTAATTTATTGTACAAACTTTCACCTAATCTAAAATTTCTGTGAGGTCCAGTATCAAGTTTCTTTTCCAAAAATGATTGATATTTTTTTATGGCATTAGATGCACTTTTCCCAGATTTAATTAAATCTTTTGAAAGGGTTGAGTCCAGATCTTCAACAAATAATAATAAATCTTCCTCCATAACGCTTATAAGGCCCTCACATTGATTGATGGCTGTTTCAAGATGAGGTTTAGGCATTTCGTCAAGTAATTTCTCAGCATTTTCAAGAAATAAAGATGTCTCTTGAATTCTTCCACTTAAACTCTTGGCCCTTTTATCCTTCGGAGAGAAATTATACCCCATTAGAGTTTCATATCCTGAACCAAGAGTCCAAACAGGTCCAGTTGGATCCCAGGTATGGCTCTTAATTTCACTCAAATAGAACAATGTTTCATTCAAAGAGTGAACCATTAAATCATAATCTACCTGGTCATCCAAATTTAAAAAATTCGGATTTATATTTCTTAATTGGGTGAGAAAAGATTGGGTTATAGATTTTTCTTTGAGATAATCTTCCTTTCGGTTTAAAGGAAGTTTAGAGTCATATGTATGGATACCAATCCAGGTAGCGGTAACAGGATTTGCTCGGAAATACCAATCTAGATATGATTCTCTTATTTTCCCAAATTTCTTTTCATCACCATTATACATAATAACCAAAATAAAAAAGATTACAATTAATCCCACAATTGATATAGTTTTAGCCGGAGATATTTTCATCTTGAATTGTAAAATTAACCCGATTTACCCCAAATTCCAACGTCAACTATGTTTATTATTCAAATTTCTAATATTTTTCTTTATTTTTTATGGATGTACAGAAAAAACAAATACTAAATCTTCAAACGGAATTGAAGTTAAAACCTTACAGAATAGTTCCAAAATGAATCGGCTTTCTAAAGAAAAAAGTCCTTATCTATTACAGCATGCAACCAATCCAGTAGACTGGTACCCTTGGGGTGAGGAAGCTTTTCAGGAAGCTCACAACCAGGACAAACCAATATTCCTATCCATTGGATATTCCACATGTCACTGGTGCCACGTTATGGAGCATGAATCTTTTGAGGATGAGGAAGTGGCAAACCTTATGAATAAACATTTTATCTCTGTAAAGGTTGACCGAGAAGAGCGTCCTGAAATTGATCATGTGTACATGTCTGTCTGTCAAGCAATGACCGGAAGGGGTGGTTGGCCTCTGACAATTATTATGACACCTAACAAAGAACCATTTTTTTCAGGAACCTATTTTCCAAAACACGGAAGAGGTAATCGACCAGGTATGATGCAGCTACTACCTGCAATTGTCAGTAATTGGCAAAACGATAGAGAAAAACTTTCTGGTAATATATCTAAAATAAAAGACTACCTGGAACAAACCAATACCAAGACTATCGGAGATTTCCCTGATCAATCTATTTTGAATGACGGGTTTACCCAATTTCAGCAAAGATATGATCACGAGTTTGGAGGATTCAGTACCGCTCCCAAATTTCCTTCTCCTCAGGATTTTATATTTTTACTGAGATATTACCATGAGACCAAAGATAAAGCTCCTCTCCAAATGGTTGAGAATACACTACAACACATGAGACAAGGTGGAATTTGGGACCATATTGGGTTTGGATTTCATCGTTATTCTACAGATAAACACTGGCTTGTACCTCATTTTGAGAAAATGCTTTATGATCAGGCAATGCTGGCAATGGCTTATCTAGAAACTTATCAGGTTACAAAAAATGAGTTTTACGCTGAAACTGCACGTGAAATATTTACATATGTTTTAAGAGATATGACCAGCCCTGAGGGAGGATTTTACTCCGCTGAAGACGCTGACAGCGAGGGGGAGGAGGGACTATTTTATCTATGGACTGTTCAGGAAATTAAATCTATACTGGGAGAGGAACAGGGAGATAAATTTATTTCACTGTACAATATGAATGAAAATGGGAATTTTCGTGATGAAGCAACACATCAGTATAACGGAAAGAATATTTTACACCACAAAGGCTCTAAAAAAGAAATCAGTAGGTCATTAAATTTAAGTGAAAAAAATCTGATTGGATTTATTGAAAATACTAGAATCACACTTATGGAAGAAAGGGAAAAACGGATTCACCCATTGAAAGATGATAAAATTCTAACAGATTGGAACGGTTTAATGATTGCCGCAATGGCTAAAGGAGCTTCTGTTTTGCAAGAACCGTTCTATTTAAAAGCTGCTGAAAAAGCAGCAGATTTTGTTTTAAAGAAATTGATAAATAAAAAAGGAAGACTTTTGAAACGTTATCGGACTGGCGACTCTGATTTAATCGGACACTTAGATGATTATGCGTTTATGATCTGGGGATTGTTAAACCTTTATGAGGCTGAGTTCAAAACAAAATATCTTAAATCTGCTATTGCGCTTGCGACTATCATGGATGATGATTTCAGCGATGAAAAAAATGGAGGGTTCTTCCTTGGAAGTGACACCGCTGAAAAACTTATCATTAGAGCAAAAACAGGGTACGATGGTGCTATCCCCTCTGGAAATTCAATTGCTGTCTTAGTATTAAATCGTTTGTACCGAATGACAGGAGATACTAAGTGGGAAGATTTAGCTGAAAAAACCCTAAGAGCTTTTTCAAAAGACCTGAAAAGAGTTCCCTCCGGATATACAGCTATGTTGTTAGGATTTATGTTTGAATCATATGGTTCTAAGGAAATTGTGGTCGTGGGAAGCAGCAAACAAAAAGAAACAAAGTCAGTTATAAAAAACTTTCAAACTCTTTACATTCCTCAGCGTATTTTGATTTATAAAGATACGAATAAAGAACTTAATTCCATTTCTCAGCTTGCGCCTTGGACAAAGTATCACGAATCTAAGAATGGCAAACCCACCATTTACATTTGTGAAGATTTTGCCTGCAATTTGCCAACCACAGATTTGGAAAAAGCCGTAAACATGATTAATAAATAACTTGAAACATTCGGATAAGTAATATGAAAAATATACAACTTCACTGGCAGGTTTTAGGGGCTATGGTTCTGGGAGTAATCTTTGCCTTGATCTTTAAAGAAAAATCAATAATTGTTGCACCACTAGGAACAATTTTCATGCGCTTACTAAAAATGATAATAGTACCTTTAGTTTTCTTTTCGATCTCAAGCGGAGTAGCCAGTCTCTCTGATAGCCGAACATTAGGTAGGATCGGGTTAAAAACTTTCGGATACTATTTTTTATCATCAATCCTTGCAATTCTAATTGGATTGACTCTTACCAATATAATCCAACCTGGAGTTGGCCTTAATTTACCCTCTCAATCAACTTCATTTGATCCTGAATCTCTATCAAAACCCAATTCGCTAGGTGAGATAATTATTCGAATGATACCTACGAATCCACTTTCAGCTGCAGTAAATGGGGATATGCTAGCACTGATCTTTTGGTCAATTGTGTTTGGTTTTTCAGTTACTCGGATTAGAGGGAAACATCAAGAATTCTTAAATAATTTTCTTAATGCTGGATTCAGCGCCATGATGAAGTTAACACAAGGGATCATTCGATTACTCCCAATAGGAGTTTTTGGACTGATCACAAAAGCAGTTTCCTCAACAGGATTCGAACTATTTAAAGCTGTGGGGCAATATATGCTAACAATTGTATTTGGACTTTCAATCCATTGGTTGATTATACTACCACTACTATTTTATCTTTTTTCAAGAGTAAATCCAATTCTGCATTACCGAGCGATGGCGTCTGCATTTGCTACCGCATTTTCCACTAGCAGCTCTGGAGCAACATTACCGGTTACGATGGATTGCATCGAAAATAAAGTAGGTGTTTCAAACAAAACCTCTAGTTTTGTACTACCGCTTGGGGCCACTATCAATATGGATGGTACTGCCCTATATGAGTGTGCCGGGGTATTATTTATATCGCAGGTTATCCTTCCAGAGCCCTTGACACTTGGGGCTCAAGCACTTGTTGTCATCACAGCTTTTCTTGCTTCTGTCGGTGCCGCAGCTATCCCATCAGCCGGATTGGTAATGATTTTTATTGTGCTGGATGCGGTTGGACTGGGTGACCACCCTGGTGCTGCGATGATTGTAGGAACCATGCTGGCAGTTGACAGGCCTCTCGACATGTTCCGTACCATGGTAAATATAACCAGCGATAGCATAGGAGCTTCGATCATTGCAAAAAGTGAAGGTGAAACTAACTTATATAAAGGTTAATTCTTCTCAAGAAAGCAAAACCACAATAGTCCAATCACAGTTTTAACATCAGTGATCTCTCCGTTTTTCACCATTTTTATTGCTTTTTCAGGAGTAGTTTGAATGAGTTCTAAAAACTCATCCTCATCTTTTTTCTCTGATGTTTTGGTCAGATTTTCTGCAAGATATATCCACATCTTTTCGTTGCAAAATCCAATAGCAGGATGAATGTTAGTCAGGAAAGTAAGGGTTTTTGTGGTATATCCAATTTCCTCTTCTAGCTCCCTCTTTGCGCAAGATTCGGGTGATTCTCCTTTATCAAGTTTACCTGCAGGAAACTCGATAAATTCATTTTTTGCGGCATAGCGATATTGACGTATGAGCCCCAGTTTACCATTAGGGAAAATAGGAATAATACAGGCTGCTCCAGGATGATCAATCCACTCTCGAGTGCTTGTTTCGCCATTCGGCAGTAAGACTTTGTCGATATAAACTTCCAATAATCGACCTGAAAATAATTGTTTAGATGAGAGCTCTTTCTCGGTCAGGTCAACTGTCATTATAAAAGAACTACTGGAGAGCTATGATAGACTGGAGAGCTTCTTTCATATCTGCTTCGGTCATCTTTCCTTTGTATAAACCTCTGACAATTCTCTCTCTATCTAAAATGATAACATTGTAACTGTCCTCTTGAAGATTCCATCTATCTCTTAAGGCTGCGTCAAAGTCAAACAAAACGGTCGTATCAAACTTTTTTGCTTTTTTCCCTCCAATGGCACGAATTAAAAAATCTGGTTTCCATGAGCTAGCACAATCAGCAATACCGATTCCCTTGTATGAATCCCTTACAATGAGACTGTCAATATCAATGGCCTTTTTAACACGGTCATTAAACTCTTCATTCATCTCAGATTCATCTGGATCTACATAGTTAATTTGTAAGACTATCCCCTCCCAGCTATCCATTGTAAATAGAGAGCCATCAGCATCAGGGAGTTGCCACTCTGGTGCTTTCATTCCTACTACAAGTGAGGTTTGTGAGATTAAAATTGAAAAACAAAAAAGAATGATACCTAATATTGATTTCATCTAAAAATATTCAATGTAAGTAATCTTGAGTTCTCGATTGAAATAATTTACTTTGTCCTCATCAAAGAGAAGATTATTAAAATCTAGTTCAATGTGGAGATGGTCCACAAATGTCCATCGCAAAGCTGCATTTAAATATCCACCCTTATTGAGAGCAAGATTCTTCGCTGTCATATCATTTTCATTTAATGCAGCATTATATTCAAATAAAAGTGATATCTCTGGGTTGATTTCCATATCCAAACCAAAAAACAAATTTGGGTCATCATCGCCATCCCTATCTTCTAAGAAATTATATCCTATTCCCGCGTGTAATCCAGCATTCCCCAGGGGGGTTTTCCAGTTTTTGCTTGATGAGATATAGGCACCATATGCTTTAATAGCATACCTTTGTAGTGTATCTACATCAGTATAATCTCCAAACCCCTGTGTATTTAATCCAATAGCACAACCAGGAGCAGAGGCAGTTTCATCTAGTAAATGGTATTTTAAATTGACCTCCGGACGTGGATACCAGTGAAGTGTGTCATCTCCAATAAGATTTCCAGCACCATAAGAAAGTCCAAATTGAAAACGGTCGGTAATTCCAACAGTAAGTCCTGTGGTTAAACCACCTCTTTTCTGAACCCGCATTTCCATGGAAAAACTTCCACGGACCAATGTCCCTGCAGTTGGTACTGTAATTAAATTAGTAGGAGGTGGGTATGTAGTACCCTGAGAGAAAATTAAATTAAAAAATAATGTAATGATTAATATTCGGTATGTGTTTTTCATAGTGTTTTTGATTTTAATTAAAAGTCAATTTAGCTGAAGATTTTTATTAAACCAACAGAGAGTTTTTCATTTTATAGGGTTTAGATTCTCATCCAATTGATTAGATAATCTGAACCTGAAAATTGAACTTACACTTGGGTCACAAACGTAAATTACGCCCTTAGGATCTACAGCAATCCCTGAAGGTGAATTTAAAAGATCCTTTTTCTCTAATACCATAAAAGTATCTGTCATTGTGGAATCCAGTCCATCATATAGCCATATAGATGTATCAACCGTAACATATTCTATCCCCGCTTTTTTGAAAAACTGACCGATATTATTAAAAATCTGTATTTCCCTCTCATAGGTATTAGCCACATAAATATATTGGTGTTTGTCTACAGCTACATCTGAAGGGTCCTCAAAACGGTATAAATCCATGATATCATTTACACCTTGCTGAAACACAGAAGGATAGACAGGATATGTTCCGCTTATTATTGGTTGAATTTTATGAATCTGAAAATAATCTCCCCACTGAGCATAATAAATATTTCCATCGTCATCAGAATCTATTCCCATTGGTTGATTTACTGTCCCAGCTCCTGTGCCGTATTCTGACACGGTATGATCATATACTAAGTCATGAGCCCAGATTTCTTCTCCAGAAGATAATCTGATTAATTGTGACCTTACCAAACTCAAAGCAAGAATACGGTCATACGTTTTATCGGTTACATATATATTTTTTGATTCGCTTTTTATTGAAGTAATAGCTGAAAAAGAAGAGTGAGTACTGGAATACCAAATATCACCGATTGTATCATTAGAAAATCCGTCATATATACAATGTATGCCAATTAGAGAATCAATCGTGGCTTGGTTTGTTGACCATTCAATTTCGATTAATTCCCAATCTGGGTTGTTTACTGCTGTCAACCATAAATCGCTTTGAGAAACAATAAAACTATCTTCATTTGTATCTGTTAGAAACCTCCCTCCAGCTGCAAAAGAATCAACTCCCTTCTGATTCCAAAGTTGATTCCAACGATAAACCTTTTCATTCCCATCAATAAAAAAAACATTCATACGACTGTCAATATCCACATCAATTGGTGAGATCAATTCATCTCCAGTATACACATTCTCCAGAGCCTCAAATCCAGTTTGTTTTATACCACCTTGGTTAAATACAAAAATAGATCTTGCTGATGAATCAGCAATAAAAATTAACCCATCCTGTGAAATAGAAATTTCAACGGGAGACTGTAATCCTTTTTCTTGGTTCCATAGCGGATTCACCAATAAATATGTTGTATCGCCCGCAGAGAATTCAGCATCCGTATGTATTTCAGATGGCAGAGACATTTTATCAATACAACCGTAACTATTCCATATACAAAACACTAACACAAAAAGAATCTTAGTAGAAAAATTTTCAATCAGACTTTTGCTTTTAAACATATAATTTAAAAAGACAGGCCCAGTGAAAATCTGCTGGGCGGTGATAAATGTTGAAAGTGAGTGTAAGCATAATCTGCTTCTATTATAATTAATCCTATTTTTTTTCTCACCCCAAACCCAAATGAATAATCTACTTCATCCTTATTTAGTTTATATCCACCCCTAAGAAACAAAGAACGCAGTAATGAATATTCCATCCCCAATGAAATATTTTCTGAATTATCTACAGGATGATTTAGCTGAACAGATACGGTTAAATTCTGTTCAGATAATTCAAGAATATCCATTGCCACTCCAACTCTAAACACTGTGGGTGGTGAAAATAATTCAAATTCAGTTTCAATTTCTACTTCCTCTCCTGTATCCATATCCAGAATACGTTTTGTAAATGTACCCTCTGGTTTTGTCTGAGGCCCAAAGTGTAATAAGGACGCTGAGAATCTCAATGACCTGAAACCTGTCCAGTAAAAGGTACCCATATCTAGTAAGAATGTGGACATATTATGGCCAGCTAAATCTTCAGTTACACTTTTGAGTGTAACTCCAAAACTAAATCTGTCTGTCATCTTTAATCCATAGGTTAATCCGATGAATCTATCTTGAAATACAAAATATTTACCTGTGCCATGGGGATTGTATTCCGTGGTTTCAAGCATGGGCTTCATATGAAGAACCCCTGCAGAAACCCCAATGTGATGTCTTTGATTTATTGATGTAGCAACAGAAAAATAATCATATTGAATATCTGCTGGCCACTGAATCCGTGAAACGGAAATTTGTGTTTGACTGAACTGAGCAACTGTAGCAGGATTATAAAATATTGATGACGCATTTTGATGGTGAGCGACAACCGCTTCTGCCATCCCCTCCGCTTTTGCACTTACACCAATTTTTAAAAATGTGAAAACCGAGGTACCAGCTCTTTGACCACCAAGAATAGGGAATAAATTCTGACTATACAAAAGAGAAGAAAATAGAAAAAGTATATGCGCTATTTTTAGCTTCAAAAGAATAATTGAACTCCTAAAACTGTCTTTCGAGGGCTTCCGTTTCTAGATGGGTCTTGATTAGGATCGGGGTTTTCAATTAGATAATATGGTATTATTTCTCCAGTATTATAGCCCCTTCCTGTAAAGGGATTTATACGCCGGGGAATAGCCTCATTAAATAAGTTTTCAGTTTCAATAAATATCTTACATGTGATGTTATTCAGCTTAATGGATTTAAACAATTTCAAATCAACAGAACTGGAACCAGGGATGTTGTTAATCCCAATAAATTTCAATAACTTGGGGTAATATTCACTTAAGTAATAATAAGGCTTGTCATCTTCCCGTGTTCCAATGTAATAGGGTGTACTGTCCACATAGATTATTCCATCTGGATAGTCATTGGTACCAGGAATAGAGCGGGTATATCGTCTCCCAGAAGAAAACTCTATTCTTAGAGAACCACCAATTCCAGATGGGTGTCGATAATTCAAATTGGTGAAAAATTGAAAGGGTCTATCCCATACCATAAAATTTTCATCCAGAGGTTTCTCTCTTAATTGACCTGCATCTACCAATAGATTATCATAAGGGGTTGAACTTTTACCTGTGACTATTGAATAGTTTGCGTTTAAATCGATATACCAATTTTTATAGAGTCTGCTTTTTAAGATTGTCTCAATTCCTCTCGCCCTTGCGTAGTCAGCATTAAAATACATATTGAACGAAAGGTGAGAGTATTTTGGATTGGAAGGCACAACAGATTGTGATGTTTCATAGTCAAACATATCTTTCCAATATGCTTTAATCTCCATTACCTGGTCTGGATTAAACCGGTGTTTTATCCCCAATTCATATTGAACTGTTGTTTTTGGGTTTAAGTTAGGATTTCCAAATATTTGATAAGTTGATTGTGCAGTAGAATTCAATTTTGCATACACATATTGAAACGTAGGTAACTGCGAAAAATGTCCATAGTAAAAATATAAAACGTCATTATCAGTGACCGGATGGGAAATTCCAAACCGTGGACTTAATCGGCCCTTGCCTCGATAACCAAATATTGAGAATGTCTCATCTTGGAATTTATCTCTGGCCTCTTCGGTTATGATGACAGCGTTAGTATCGTTGACCGCATTTTCGACATATTTCCCGGGAAACCAATAGTCATATCTTAATCCCATATTTATTGTCATACCCTCAAAAATAATTTGATCTTGAATATAAAATGCCCCAAACATGGTACGGGCTTTATAAGAGTCATAATTCACACCTAGTCCTGAGGTCCCCGCCCATGGTTCATCAATATCCAGTACCTGTATATCTGACCATGTATTTTCAATTCCAAATTTGAGTTTATGTCTTGGAGGTAAATGATATGTCCCATCCAAGTCAAATCTAAAATTATCACTGTACATATCATACCATTCCGGAGCAAATCCTGAATCATAAAATTCATCACCATAGCTAATCCGGACATTTCCATCCCAATCTGTTATTACATAGTGCGCAGGCTCTAAATCCAACCTCTCTTCATATTCACTCCAGTTCAGGTCTTGTACAGCGCTGTGTTCCAGAGTGATGAATCGACCAATCGCAAGAGTATAAAATGACTGACTTCCAAGAGAATGAGTCCAATTAAGGTTAAACAGTCTTGATTCTCGCGTAATCGTATTATAATGATCAAGAATATTTTGATATCGAAATGGATAATAGGTATTTGAAAATGCTCTGGGCATGAAATATCCTTGGTTTATATTTAGCGATCCATCATAAGAAATAGTCAATTTTTTTTGCGGATTTATTTCCCACAATAATTTATACATGAAGTGCCAGTCATTATTTCCCCGAACAGCAAAATTTTTCATTATTTTATCTGCAGATGAATCTTCTAATACAGGAATATTCCAGTTACGGTGAGGAAACAATTCGTTAGCAACAGGAAGATGCCCATCAAACAGATTACCAAACCCCGATAAATAAAACGAAACTTTTCCAATTGGAACAAGGTGACCAAAAAAATAATCGGGGCCACCTAAGTTAAATTCAAATCTGTCAGAATAACTGACAGCTGATTCCCTGTCAATGATTCCCCAGTGGTCACTTAAATATTTAAACGCACCTTCAAATTTATCTGAACCACTTTTTAAGCTCACATTAATTATACCCGACATCGCCTGTCCATATTCAGCATTATATCCTCCGGTTATAACCTCCAACTCTTCAATAGCTTCTGCATTTATGTATAAATTTCCAGAATATCCTGTAAGGGGATCTTTTACTGACATCCCATCTATAATAAACAAACTCTCATCTATTCTTCCCCCTCTTATATGAATTTCATTATCTTGTTTGGTTACCCCAATCTGTTCTGCTAGGATATCTTCAACTCCTGAAACAAGTTTATCTTGAATTTCGTCGCTTCTAATACGAGAAACAGAAGCCGTTTCATCCACATCAAAGAGAGGTTTATTCCCTATAACTAGTACTTCCTCTCCAAAAGAGAGGACAGTCTTATCTAGTTGAAAATCAATACGTGTTCTTTCGCCCTCCTTCACCCAAACTCCCGTTTGCAATAATACCTTATATCCCATCATAGACACTTGAATGTCGTAATTACCGGCACGAATGTTTTCAATTAGGTACTCTCCATTTTCATTGGATGCTGACCCATAGTAGGTCCCCTTTATAATAATATTGACTCCCGGTAAACTGTTATTGGTTTCACTTTCAGCAATCAACCCAAAAATGCTTCCAGTTTTCTCCTGCGCACTGGTATATCCAATCATCAGGATACAACCAATCACTAATTTATATATTAGATTATTCATTAAATAAATTATTCAGAATTAAGTCAAACAATGCCCCTGAATTTCCGCTTGAGCTCCTTTGTAAGATGACTCCTTTTTGGAATGGCTGTGTATTTCCTCCTGCAATTATTCCCTTTTTACTGCTTATCATTGATAATGAACGCAAATCCTCACCAACACCGCTGTAAATAGAATTCCAAGTTTCTCCTCCATCATAGGTGGTCAAAATATTCCCTCCGCTTCCAACTGAAAATCCTATTGACTCATTCAAAAAGAAAATATCATAAAGAGTAGCTACTATTGGAGTTTCTTGAAATTCCCAATTTATTCCTCCATCATTTGTTTTTAGTATTGTTCCGTCGCTTCCACAAATCCATCCCATATTCGTTTGATTAAAATGAACACCATAAAACCATGGATATGAGTCTTCTTGTAAACTAGATTCAACAGCATCCCAACTCTCACCACCATTTTCTGTACGGAGAATTGTACCATTTGATCCGACAACCCATCCGTAAAGAGAATCTGAAAACCATATATCTTCAAGACGACTGCTGTTTCCTATATCAATCTGATGCCATATTTCTCCTCCATCCATAGAATGAAGTAAGGTTCCGCTTTTTCCTACTATCCATATAGTATTTTCACTGATTGCAGTCACTGAGTATAGCGTTCTAGTTGTCCCGCTATTTTGTGAAATCCAACTCTCACCACCATTAATAGTTTTGAGAATAGTTCCTGTCTTACCGATAATCCAGCCCGTACTTTCATTTGCAAATGCAACATCTCTTAAATCTTTATCCGTAGGACCTATAATGTTTTCCCATTCATTTCCACTATCTGATGATTTTAAAATCATACCATCTTCTCCAACAGCCCAAATAATTTCACTTTCGCTATAGTTTATTGCATATAAAACACTTGTAAAATTCTGATCCACAGTTTCCCACTCAAGATCGAGAACAGGTGTATATCCTTTGAAAAGTGGAAGAGACATAAGTATAGCAGTACCACTGTTTGGAATTCCAGGATATTGATAAGATCCAGAGATTGTAGGGGATCCACTCCATAGATCAAAGGAGTCTTCTGGTTCTTGTAGATTATATAGTGATTGATATCCCTCATTATAACTATTAAATCCTTTAACAGCAACAGAGATAGGGCTTCCGATTCTAAGAGTGTCTGCACCTGTCACTTGTGGCAAAAGTAGCTTTTGAGATTGTATGTCACCCCCCGGGTTCAAGGGAAATGTCTGATTCAGTGGGAACCAAGAAATATCCGCTGTATCTGGGAATACCGCAAAATTAAGAAACAAATTTCCACCCCGTTCAATAAATGATTGTATGCTGATTTCTGCTTCAGGATAGGTATAGTTACCAGTATAGCCCGCATACCAAATAACGTGGTCAAAAAATAATAAAGTTGCTGTGATATCGCTTATAGAGTAGGGAAGTTTTTCTCCGACTTCCCAATAAGAGTAGCCATCGATTTCAAGTGAATCCATAACTCCCATATACCAGTTAAGAGCATTATTTGGAGTATCTTGAGGATAATCATCTACGATTAAAAATGACCCATTTGGCTCTTTCACAACCCATAAATTGGGAGTGTTTTCATCAGTTTCATCTGGGAATTGAATCACCGAACTAAATTTACCTGCAATATCTTGAGCTTTAAGATAAAAAGTGTGCTCTCCAGATGTCAATGCATTAAGCGTTACTGATGAGTGAGCTGCAGCATCCAATTGATACCAGCATGTCTCACACGTGTCGTCCAAAGCATAATAAATAGATATAATTGTTTCAATTCCGTCAAGGTCAGTTACATCCCAAATAAATGTACGTGTTGGAAAAGTATAATGTATATTTTTTGGCTCTGGTAAATCAATTGAAAGGGGGTTGCTAAGGTATCTAAAATTTATATGAGGGGGTGAATTGTAGATTGGGAGAACTAGTTTTGCGGGCGACTGGTCTATGTTTCCCATATTATCAACTGATTTTACCTCAAACTGGAATACATCAAATTCTTTTTTAATGGGAACAAAAAATATTGCTGATTCATCGTTGGTTTCTGTCCAGGAAGAGTCAGTATTCCACCGATACTTATATCCTATAACATCTCCATCCGGGTCTTCTCCCCACCAATGCAATTCCTGTCTGCTCGTCGTTATGGTTGTAAATGCGTGTGGTAATGTGTCAACAATTATTGAAGTATCAAGTAGTGGCTCATCAAATTCATAATTCCACAGAGTATCACTGATAATTTCACCATTTTGGGGGTCTTCTGAAATAATAACATCAGTCACAACAGCAAATATTGTATCTGATGCAATTAGAGATAAATAGGTTTCAGGATGTTGATTTCCATAGGGTAATGACTGATCTTCATATTCCCACATTGAGCAGGAAAAGACAAGAAGTACCGGTAAATATTTTAGAAAAGATTGCATAATAGAGGGGGTATCGGCAGGAGCACTCAGGTACTCCTGCCGATTAATTTAGCTATCGGATCAACATCATTTTTTTCTGGTTGATATAATTACCTGCATCAATTCGATAGAAATATATACCTGAACCTACCTGAGCTCCTGAAGATGAGGTGCCATCCCAAACAACCTTGTGAATTCCCGGCTTCATGAAAGAATGAACTATCAGGTTAACTTCTTTACCCATTATATCATAAATAACAATGGAGACTTCATTTTCCTCCGGTATTGAAAAAAGGATTTCTGTCTCGGGGTTAAAAGGATTGGGATAGTTTTGTGATAGTGAATAGTCCACCGGAATTTGAGATTCTTCTTTCAATCTCAATCCATGAACAGCTCCCAATATGATCTCTCCAGACCCTGAAAGAATAATCCTATCACCAAGCTCAGAAGATAATATCCAATCCATGCCATCTTTAGCTGGAGTTTTTATTTCATATGAAATATGAACTTGTTCCATAGAATGCTGTAAAGATATACTGCCTCCGTCCTTTGATAATTTACTATCACCTTTAAACCGAAAATCCTGAGCGCCTGCAGGAGGAAGGGGAGGGAGCATATATCTAACTAGCTCTTCTGCTGGAACATCCACACCAAAGTAAATTGATTGACTATCCATTGTTAGAACACTTGCATCTTCTGTATAATCATTTAAAACAGAAGCAGTAAGTGAGCGTGCAAGCCCGCCCAATGACAGAGTAATATCTCCATCATCATTTGCATTCATCCAATATCCCTTACCCGGTTCAAGTATTGAAGAGTTTTGATAGGTCCCATCAAAACCATAAATGGTTCCAGAAACAATAATTGAGTTTACATCAACGATTTCTTCAACTGATAGATTGCTTGAAAGTCCGCTGACTAAGTTCCACCCAGATGAAAGAGATATGGTGATATTTGTGATTGGATCTCCATTTAATATATCACTCCCTGAAGATGGGAAATTCAACCAATATCCAATGCCCGGAACCAATTCAGTCTCCCCTACATAGGTTCCATCAAAAGAATATAATGTCCCCGAAGTTGCCTCGGGATAAATCACATTATAATCTGAGTTCTCTAATTCAAATGGAAACCCAACCAAATTCCAACCATCACTGTGATCGACGGTTAATCCTTCTGAAATTTCATAAACCAAATCTGAAACATATAGAGGACATAATTTATAGGTTGTGGAATCACTATAACTTCCAAAATGGTGATAGACCCAACCTCGAGCAGATTCAATCAGTGTTCCAACCGGTGGAGGTCCAACGACATCAAAATAAACCTCAACACTATCTGAGTCGTCGTCAACCAACACGGAACCTGAACCATCATCCATTGCAAATAGATCGTATGGAAAATCATTCGCTGTTATAACCGCATTTTCTACTATAACCATTACCGTTCCCCACTGTTCTGCTTCTGTAGGCCATCTTAAATCACCTGATGAAACTGTTGGTTCCGGAGGAACTTCAACGTTATTTCCAAGAATCTCTATGGGTTGAGTTATAAATAATTCAGTCATATTTGATCCACCTGTGGAGTATTCGTAAATATATCCTGTAGCGCGTATGAAATCTCCTTCAACCAAATTAGGAAATGCCGAACTATCAGGGTCATAAGAGAGAATTCCACTCCAGGGACCCCCGTGGGGATCAGCAAAAATAAATTTCACACCATCACCTGCATAGCTCAGACCGGTTGGCATAGTTACAATTCCGGAAATTGTAACTGTATCCCCAAGCATATATGACATATCCGACTCAGAGTCTTCGCCCGCTTTAATTAGGTCGCTATATAGCACTTGCTGAATCCGCTGAACTCTTACATCTCCTGCTTCCACAACGTCTTTTGCAAGTCTTGGCTGGATTTTGAAATTGCTGTAGGTGTAGTCTAATACACCAGTAATAGATATCAGCTCTGCATCTTCTTCTGGCCAGTAATAATAATCCCAATTATCATCCACCATCACTGAGTTTACACCATCTGTTACCGACCATTCTCCATAACCAAGATCCTCTTCATCTACAATTACATTGGAAACCCTTACCAAAACTCCTTCATATGCTTCAGACTCATCTCCGTCTGTCATAATCTGTTCAATCGAAACATCCAATGGTTCAATAGTGTTAACAGCAGGTCCGTAAACTGTAACAGCGGAGACATTCGTAATTTCTGTTTTTCCGTAATATTCTATTACTTCTCCAGTTACAACCACGCTATCTCCTTCTGCTAATGTGTAAACAGTTTCACCGATAGGGGTATCAAATCCAAACTCGTTCCAACCATCATAGTTAAATACAACTATACCACCGTAAGGTGCCTGTTCATCCTGAACATAAAAATTCCGATTGGATGAGCCGCCCCAAAATTCTGCTGTAACCACACCTCCTATTGTTACTATCTGACCTTCTAATGCAGGGTTAGTTTGTACATCATAGATTGATGTCAGTGCTTCCGGGGAGCTAACCAAATAAAACATAGTATCAGAATTTACTATTTCATTTACTCCATCATCTGCGCTTACAAAGTAGTGTACCATATCTCCGTCATTTTGGGGAGGGATGGTGCCGGAAAATGTATTGGATTCTTCAGAAAACATATCGTTGGAACTAAATCCACCGCCATTAATCTGAAAATATAAACCTACCTCTATTTCTCCGTCATCAATCACTTGAACACTTACGCTTACTTCATCTTCAGGGGTAGGATTTTCAGGAAGATGCATAAGATTTGAAATGTAAGGAGAAACATCTCCCAACACTTCAATGTCAGAATAAAACCTTGGCAATATCTGATACCCTTCATCTGCCGGGTCTGAAGAATCATATTGGCCCACTATTCCCGTGACATTAAACGTGCCTTGAGGTTCCAATCCTTCATCCACATCTGTGTCTTTGTCTACTCTCATCGTTATAGTTGTATCGCTTAAATCAGTAATTGTTAAATTACTGTTATCCCCCTCAGAGGGCCACTCACCATCAACTATATTTGCGGTTTGAACAGTTACTATTTCAGATTCATACGATTCTGGAGATGAAAGTATTTGAGCAATGGAGAGGACTTGAGATGCTGGAACTACATTACCGCTGCTTACAACTGATATATCGGATATATCTGCTGGAACTATTTCCAATTTACCGTTATAGACCTCGATTTCTCCTGTAACTTGGATATAATCTCCAACTGAGAGCTCTGCATCAGCAGAATAATTAAATAAAACTATACCACCTGTCGCATCTTGAATTCCATAATCTGTTCTACCGCTTAGTAAGCCATAATTAGGCGTAGTAACAAATCCTGCGGTTGTTACTGTTTCTCCAATCATTGTATTTCTTACCTCTAATATGGGTAAAATATCCTCATTAGGTTCTTCTATATCTGTTTGAAAACGTGGAAGAATTTGGTATCCCTCATCCTGAGGTTCAGTGTAATCATACTGACCTACTATACCTTTTAAATCAAATAACCCTTCCGGAGCGGGGCCATCATCTACATCTGAATGACGGTCAACCCTCAATATGAGGGTAGTAGCACCTCCATCATCGGATATCGTAAGATTTTGATTATTCCCCGGTTCGGGCCAATCACCATCAATAATCTCAACTCCAAAGACTTGAACCAGCTCTGACTCAAATGATTCCGCCATTGTTAACAACCCTGAAAGGGTCATATATTGAAATGCTGGTAGATCATTGCCCTGACTTACTACAGTTATATCCGTTTCTGTCGAGGGAACTATTTCTAATTTACCGTTATAATTTAAAATCTCGCCCGTAACTGTCACCAGATCACCAATAGATAAGCCTGCATCAAAATCACCGTTATAGATAACAATTGCTGCTGTTTCATCCTGAATAACAAAATCACTTTGACCAGAGCTAGCTAGATTTGGGGTGGTAACAATACCGCTGGTGGTGACTGTGAGTCCATCCTGTTCTCTCGCTTCCTGAATTGTAATTGATAAGGATTCTAAAGCACCTTCATTGATCCACTGTGCGATAAGCTCTACTTGTTCACTTGGGAGATCCGGATTGTTTCCCGGAGGCATAGAGCCATCATTTACCTTTTGCCAGAGGTAACTTTCAGAATGGTTTCCAGCAACAATTGCAGCACCGCTGTTTCCACCTTCCATCAGACTTGAATACGTTGATAAATTTAATCCTCCGGAATTCCCGTGGCAGCCGGTACAATTATCATTTAATATTGGTTGAATCTCAGTATAATAATCGACCTGTGCAAAAAGAAACACACTGAGAAACGGAATAAGAGCTAACATTTTATTTTTCATTTTTTATTTACTCCTTTTATTATTTAATAACTAAAAATTTTCCTTCTTTAATCTTTCCATAAGAATTGCTTTGAGAATCTAAATTTTCTACTGTAAAAAGGTAGAGCCCCGATGCAATCGCTTGATCATTTTGGGTAATCAAATCCCAAGCGTGCTGACCTCCACTTAACACGGGATTTTGATTTGAATTTATATTTCTTACATCTCCCCCTATATAATCTTGGTCATGAAATAGGATATCTATTGGATCACCGGAAAGAGTGAAAATCCGAATCTCGGCTTTCTGTGGAAGACCCTGAAACCATATCATCCTTTCACGGCTTCCATAATCATCCCACTTTGCCTGTCCACGGTAGGGGTTTGGATAGACTGTGGGTTGCCATGTCGATTCTTCACTTTGTGACTGAATCCCAGGATATACATAAACTCGATTTCCATATTTTGAGCTTTCAAGTGAACCGAGATTTGCTGCAGGATCTCCCCGATCAAATGCTGTAACTGAATAATAGTTTAGCCATCCATTTTTTACTCCCTCATTCACAAATTTATAATGATAGTAATTTCCATCAATTAAAATACTATCAGGATCTCCAAACTCATTAACAATTTTTACAGGTTCAAACCCTGTATTATAGCCAATTTCTAATGATTCTTCATCTGCCCTATCAAACTCAGCTAACAAAGAAAATTCTTCGGTATCGTCTCCAACAGTTCTCTTTGCTCCATATATCCGATAGCCCTCAAAATCTTGTTCTCTACTAATTGGATCAATGAATGGTTCTGAGTTCTTCTGCCAGTAAATAGTCACCTTTTGGTCTCCTACTTCCACTGCCATATTTGGAATTGGTGGGGGCTCAGGAAGAATATAGCGATCTATTTCTCCGTTATTGTTTAAATCTTCACCTTCATCTAGAATATTGTTTCTGTTTTTATCCTCTCCATCATAAGCTCTCTGTGCCCAGTCTGCATTCACTATAAGATTTGACCTTCTTTCCGGAGAGTCAGAGCCAGAGCCCTTCCACAGCCCACACACAACTGCAAATGCGATTGTACAGGATTCACCGGGGGGTAGGACTGATGTGGAATCCTCTCTTATTTGACTGCCGAATGGTCCAGCAGACAACATGAATAGCCAACTGTTCGTTTTGGAAGGGTAACCATCTGAATTATATAAATCTGAATCGCTACCTTTTGGGACACTTGAACTTAAAAGCTCATATCTATCATCATCATTCAATGCCATAGAGTAATTAGGATAATCTTGATTATTTGAATTAGTCCAGACCCATTGATTATAATAGGAATTAATAATAGGTCGGGATATTGTACTGCCCAATAATGAAATCCCTATGTAAGACTCTGCCCAACCGTCATCACCATCTGCATCATACTGGTAAGCGATATCCCTTGAAAATCCAGATTCATCTAAAGATTCATCAAAGCCATCCAAATTATCGTACCAAGTAAATCCACTTCCTGGTTCGTATTTATTGGTATAGTTCATATTGGCTACGGAAGCGTCTGTCCAAATTCCAGCATATAGATCATCAATTGTCTCAGTGGAGTGGTTTGTTATTGTATAATTCAAAATAACAAAAGCATCAGCAAACGAAAAATTCCAGGCATAGGTTTCCAAATGAACAGAAATTCCCAGTGGAGTGTGATCGGTAATATTATTATCATCTTCGGTTGTTGAGCCATAATCTCTAAAATTTGTCATAAAATCCTGATGAGATACAGCGAAAGGGGAATAAAATTGCGCCATAGAATCCTGAGATGTAGAGCTAATGGAAGACCGAATATCCATACCGGATGTTGCAAAAAACTCAAACCCTACATCTCCTGCTTCAAACACACCGTCCACTATTGAGGTGGACACTCGTGGAATTCCATTGACTTTACCTCCTATCCATAATCCCGCAAAAGAGAAATGCTCTACTTGGTCACGTTGAATCGAGGTGTGCTGTTTATATTGACAGGAAGGAAGAATACGCTCATTTATTGGGTTCCAACCATTGCCAAGAACACCAAAGTTAGTAACGGTCATCCCCAACTGTCCAACAGTAGTAACTTTATCAAAAATATCTGGTGATAGCTGTGCTCTAGAGTGAGTAATAAGATTAAATGCTAATATCCATATTGTAAAATTGGAAGCACGAATCCTCATGTTATTTTAATTCTTTTCAATAGGAACACCTTGGCTTTTTAAACAAGCGTGGTTCGGAATGTAAAAAGGGAATTGATTTATTTCAATACTAAAACAAGATCAGAAAGAAAACTTCCAAACCACGGGTCTGTGATCTGAGACCAATGCATCATAATCTGTCCACCCATTTGGAAAGTAATCTTCAATTCTAATAGTAGTTGCTGTTGAAGCATTACCTTCAAATTCATCAAATAGATTATTGGTAATAAGGATATGATCAATATGACTAGGCCACGTTGGATAGGACCAGTGGGCCCAGTGCTGACCATTTTTCCCACTAATCGCTAATTCCATATCAATAAATTTAAAGTTGCTTGAGTTTTTAATAAAATTTGAAAACACATTGGAGACCTCGGGTTCATGGATATCATCATTAAAATCCCCTAATATAATGGTATTAGAATCCCAAAAATTGTTCAATACATAATCTTCTAAAAGTAGTGATGCTGCTTGTCTGCGAGCTTCTTCATCATCATCATCAGGTATATCCATGATCCCATCCATATCAATATCAATGCTATCAATCTCGTCATTCCCACAGCATTTTAAATGGTTATTGATGAGGATAATTGAATTTTCATTAAAATCGCCTTTAAATATGAAAGGCTCACGCGGAAATGCAGAATTCTCATCGTGATATATTTCAAATACATCCGTGAAATCTATAGTATTAGATTTATAGATGTATGCCAACCCATAGCTACCACCTAGAGTCTTAACTCCTACCCAATCATTTTCCCCATCTAGCTGATTGCAACGGTTAACCAAAGCAGTAAAGTATGATCCAGAGCTAATTTCCTGTAACCCAGCTATATCGCAATCTAATTCGACTAGTATTTGAGCAACATATTCGACCGTATTATCTTCTGCTTTGGGAAAGGTCTCAAGGTTCCAAGTTAATACCTCAAATGTATCATCTGTTCCAAACGATAAACCAGAAAATTGAGAATTTGAAATTGAATTAGGTTTGTCTTCTGCGCAGGAATAAAACAAAAGAATAAAAAAGACAATTTGAACCTTCCATTGGTTAATCAAATGGAACAAAGCCCAACATCACCGGACGGTGGTCAGAAATATACTTTTCATAAATCGAAAATCCGCCAAGGTAATCTTCAATGAACAAAGTTTCAGCACGATTGATTTTTGATCTTGGAATCATGTGTTTTGAAACAAGAATATGATCCAAAAAACTTATATAAGGTTCTTTAGGATATGATGCCTTTGACCTATCATAAACTAGCTCTTGATTAATAAAATAAAATCGATTGTCATCAAAAAATGGATGAAAACAATGTTCTGAATCTTTATCCTTTAAGTCATCATTCCAGTCCCCAAGCACTATAAAGTTTTTATACCCTGATTCCATTTCCTCATCTAAATATTTATGAAGCATAAGAGCTGCTTTCTGCCTGCGCTTCAATCCCGAGTCACAACACTTCATATGGAGGTTTATAACCGAAAAGTTCAACACCTCTTCCCCACATCGGTATTGAAAGTCTCCTCGTAAGGGAGGCCTACCCGCAAAATTATAATCATCCTCAGCAAATATTTCTGACTGATTCACTAGTGTAAACATATCTTTTTTATAAATAATGGCCTGATCCATAAAAGATGACTGCTGGGATACAATAAAATCATAATTTGGTAGGCGACTCATAAGACTGCTGAAAAACCCTGTGAATCGTATTTCCTGAAATGCAATCATATCAGCATCCATTCCATCAATAACACTTGCTAATACTGGAACTGTAGAGTCCGGATGAGCAGGGAAAAATTCTGTGTTCCATGTAATTATTTCTATTTCGTCTTGTTTATTTACATTTAAGGTAGGATTAGTGTGAATTAAATTTGAAGTTTTTTCACATTGAGTTGATATTTCATAAGGGATCTTCCATTTTGGAGGACCGTAAACTTTTTTCAAAGACCAGTCTAAATGAGACTGAATCCACTTACTCATGTGTGTATCATAGGTAAAATCATCTGCCAGAAGTGTTTGCCCTACCCTTCCATCAACAACAGATTCATACCCTATGAAATGATGTGATTTTTCATCAAAGTGTAATTGAATATGCCCAAACTCAGTACCCCCGCCATAATTTTGAAAAATATACACATGGCTGTGGGGATCGTACCAGGGCGTAGGATACCCCTTACTAACTCCCCCTGAAACGATAAGATCCACACCTTCAGAAAAATATCCTAACTCCAGGGCATTGTTTATGTTTTCCTGAGATTTTGATTTTACTCTTACTGAATCAAGAAATTCTTTATATACCTCTTCTCTATCCCAAGGAACCCCCAAGCTAGTAAGAACGATTATGATATCTGCTCCATTTTTTTTCATTTTGGGGACCCAGTAATCTAAAGTTTCTATTTCTGATTGAAATGTAAATCCTAATCTGTTTTGTTCTAACACAACCTCATCCAACTTTTTGGGGACTATCCCTATAATACCAACTTGAACTCCCGATTTTGGAATTATTGTATAAGGCTTTATATTATCAAAGTTTTTTCTTTTTTTTAAATTTGATATAAGAAAAGGAAAATCTGCGAGCTCATTTAGTTTCAATAAATTACTTGCCCCCCCTATAAAATCATATCCCCCTGGAACCAGCGCATCGTATTTGATGTGGTTCATCCATTCAATCATTGTCCTTCCGCTGTCTGCAAGTCCAAAAGGGTGTCCCTGAAAAAAGTTTCCACCCTCTAACAAAAGAACATCCTCATTTGTGGAGCTAACATCCTGCCTTAGTTTTTGGATATAAGAATAGAGAGCTGAACCATCCAAAATATCTGGAGGATATTCGGGATTCATAAACCATGCTTTTTGACCCACTATTTGACCATGAAGATCATTTGTAGTAATGAGATTGACCACTATCTGATCTTCGGAAGCCGAAGCACTTAAAACTACAAAACTACAAAATAAAAAAAAATTATTTTTCAATTAATAAGTCAGATTGTATAGGAAATTGACAGCATAAAATTGAATTTAGATTCTGTAACTCTATCAAGAGAGGGACGAACATCATTTTCAACAGGGAAGAGGTCAGGATATTTATATTGTCCGGATTGAAATCCAAGCCCTACATCAACCTGCAATTCATCAAATGATTTCCCTGTTCCTACAGTAATGGTTGTTTGTGGATCCATTACCTGGAATGGTGATTGATTATATACCATCCCAACTCTCACAGGAATTTTATTTGTAGCCATATATTCAATCCCTAGGTGCCATGAATTGGTTTCATTTATTTGAAAAATTTCATCATTCTTTAAGGCAATTGAATAGCCATCGGTAGTCGTAAAATCAGCCACAACATACACAGGCGTCCTGCCATAGGTAGTATATGAAATTCCAAAAGATTTTCGAGCCGGTTTTACATAGCTGATTCCAGCTAAATGATAGCTCAATGTATCACCACTAAAAAAACCTGGGAGACCTGAAGTAACATCCAACAGTGGGGGGTTGTAGGAGTCAGATTCAATTTTTAGTTCTGTATCTATGGAAAATGAAAAATGAATATTCTTCCATGTATTCAATTCAATGCTATAACTGAGGAATCCACCCTTTGGAGTAAAAACAATCTCACTAATGGGATTAATAGTTGCTAGGTATCCGTCCATATTTCTCAATGTATCAACCTGAAAAACATCATGGATCGATGATTCTGAAACCTTATGATATGCTAATCCCCAATTCAGTGTAAATTTTTCATCCATCAAATATCTGATTCCTAATCCAATAGAAATTTTATCTAATTGTCCATGTACCTCATAATAGTGAAACCCTAATAAGGGATCTTTATTCCCAATTATTCCATCATCAAAACTTAAGCTTCCTCTAATCTCCTCCTCATATTTGTATGCGAAAGACGTTAGCGGGTCTGAAGAAATAGCAGCTGTTAACCTATATAATCCCATCGTCTTAGATCCAGATATGCCTATCCCTTGGAAAAATCTGTTAGTTTGATTTACTACATAATCTGATGTGGTAAGATAATCACCAAAAAAATCTTTTAAATCAAACCCTCTACGCTCCAAAATTGAATTTCCACTTAAATGATATTCAAACGAAAAGTCAGCGGGGAGCCTCCATAATCCTGCAGGGTTTAGCAGCAATAATCGAGTGGATCTATCACTATGTACAGTATTACCCATTCCAAATGAACGGGCTGAACCAAGATAGGGATTGGACCCTGTGATTCGATTAAAATATGATTGAGAGATTCCCACTGAGACACAAAAGAATAAAACCAGAAGAAAAACTTTTTCTCTCATTAATCTATATTGCATAGTCAATCTGAAGTCTAAAATCTGATTCACTTTCATTGACCACCGGTTTAGAGATCCATCTTCCACTATCAGATTTTCCCGAAGTGATAGATGAATAAGAGTCGTATCCGGTGAAGCTGACTTTTAATTTTATTGTAAAATTATTAACGGGTGAACACTGCCAAGAGACCCAAGAATGCATTGCACCATGTTGTGCTGAAAATATTCGAAAATCTGTATCTTCAAAATTCCATAAAAATCCCTGAATGAACAAAACACCACCTTTCAATGTCATTGCATCAGAAAAATTATGAGTACCGCTTATGCCAATTGTCTCATCAGGAGAGCCAATATCTCCAACCTTCATTTCTGCACCAGAACTTACTGATTCAGTGAGTCTTGGCCTTGGGGAAAATGTTGTATATCCCCGGGAGTACAATAGCTCTAGCTGATTAAAGCGAGACAACCTGAGACGAAAACGAATTCGTGTTTCTCTGGAATCAAAAGGACTTGGGTGAAATATATCAAAAGAGCCACGCTCCTGCCATTTCTGGCGGATGTTAATTCTGTAATTAAATACCGGTCTCCAATCAACAGACAAAACAGTACGATAGTATTTAGCATCATCTGCTTTTCGTGTCCAGGTATCCCAATTTATATAGCTTACTAATGATCTGTGAAATTGATATCGAGTGAAAAAATAAAAACCCTGTTCAGACTGAGGTTGTGGATTTCCTGAGTACAGGAAACTATACACAGGATCTTCCAGCCAATAACCATCTTCAAAAATGGATGTTTTAAATCTCTGATAGTTTGAAAATGATCTCTGGTAAGGGTTATCAAATTCCAGATCGTAATCACGATACAACACTAAAAAGTTTAAATTATCAAATTGCGCATAAAGGCTGGTTACAAATGCATTTGGCACTTCATTAAATTTAAAAAAGTTAGAGCCTTTTGATATTTCGCCGTACTCCCCCTGAATGGACATATTTCCTAATACAAAACCATAATCAAAACCCAAAACCCTTCGATAGCTTTGGGCATCTTTCCAGATTGGAGAGGAACCGTTTGATTGATACATTGCTGCAATTTCCGGGTCTGCAGAGTTAGACATGTAAGAGAGATAAAAAGCATCCCCCGAATACTCGTCATAATCATTGGTATTGGAAGCTAAATCAAAATCAGGTTCATTATCATCTGCACCACCGGTAACTGACTGAACAACCTGAGGGGATAGAATCCGATCATATAGACTTTCATACACGGTAATCCCAACATGCAGTCCGACAATCGGCATAACTCTTACATTTCCACCCCAAGTCATTTCGGTCACCGATGAAGTAAGCGGAGAAATAATTTTTAGGGAATCATTGTTAGCTCCCATTGGAAGCCTAGGTTGCATGACAATCAATGATGTAAAAGAACTGTCTCTGTTAATAATTGCATCTCGGGGGGCCTTGGATATAAAAAATGCGGTACGAAACAACGAATTGGAAAATTGAACTGCCAAACCATTTAAGATATATTGGCTAGATCTAGTCCCATCCGCATTAACTCCATTAGCTTTTTTTGTAAATCCAAATCCTGTTCGTCGTGGAGTAAAATAATCCCCCGTTTCAAAAACAACTCCCTGTCCAAAAGCTGCAGAAAAGTTTCCTAAAATAAATTTATCTAATCGAATAGCACCCAAATCTATATTTTCTACAAGGCCATATATTTTTTTTGTATAAATACCTTTGGGATTCCCCATATTCTGATAATGTGATAATCCCATTTTAATATGGTTACCATATTGTAAAGATAACTTCTGAAATAGTTCAGGTCGACTTGAGTTTTTGAAAGCTAATATAGTACCTTCAT
Source organism: Fidelibacterota bacterium UBA2986 (assembly GCA_002346675.1). GTDB lineage: Bacteria > Fidelibacterota > Marinisomatia > Marinisomatales > AB-629-J13 > AB-629-J13. The sequence goes on along the minus strand of DEAI01000040.1, from coordinate 4,202 downwards.
TATCAGGGTTTGTTGTAACGGGTACCGTCCGAATTAATTGGGAGTATCGACCATGAAGTTGGGGCTTACTTTCAGTTCGCGACTCAAAATCTACAAAATCAATCAAATTTCTATATCCCCAATAGCTAATTCCTGGAGCATTCCTTAATTCAAAAGAACCTTTTATTTCTCCTATTCTCTGTTGTTTCATCACTGCTGCGACATCAATGGGACTCAAATTGGGCAAAGCGCTCAGCTCATCATACGACATTTCATTTATATTCCCCGGTTTGAAAATTCTATCCAACCATATATCTGAAAGACCTTCCTTGCTTCCCTCAGATGCCAACCACTGCTTGACTTTGTATGAGGATAAATTCTGTTCCCGAATAAAGGATGATTGCTCCCGAGGGAAGATCTCAACTAAAGGTTTTATTTTATTTATATCAATGATTGTAAGACTTTCAATTTCTAATAAATCATAAATAGTATCAATTCCATTTCTCTGACTTATAAATATTCGTATATCCTCTTTTTGTTTTTCAGATAGAGGTAAACTATTTAATTGTTCTCCGTAAGTATTATTTAAATCAATGTCTGCCAAAAGTAAAATAGGCAGAAGTAAAATTATTTCAATCCTTTTCATAAAATACTAATCACTAAAATTATATATCAAGCCGGTCTGGTGTACTATTGGCAATACTGGATGGGTAAGCAGTGCATACCCGATTTTAATTTTTGAAACTGATAGAAAACCACCAATCCCCAGTCGGTTGGGATTAGATTGTACACCTGCGATTAAATGTATAGAGGGACTTACATCAAAGTGAATGCTACCTTTAATTTGAATGTCTTCGCCCAATGCTCTCTCAAAAAGAAACGATGTCATGAGCCCCTTAAATGGTGTATAGGAAACTCCAGCTGAGAGCCTTTTTGGCAGAGATTGTTCTGTCCCTCCTGAACCTATGGTGGATGAAACAGCATTTTTAATCATGGCACCTACTCTGTGCTTGTCACGCAGCGACCCTATAACACCTATATCCAATCCCCACGAATTTGACATTCCCCCTGGTATCCCATCTGACCCATCTCCTGCTGTACCTGCTGAATGTCCCAAAATCCATGAAAAATGGTTAAGCGTCACCCCCAAAGCCAAAGTAGAATTCTTATCCTTTTGCAAATTAAATCCATGGGAGATACCAATCCTCTGTTCTGTAGAGAGCTCTACCTTTTCAAAAGTGACTTTTGAAATCTCTGTAGAAACACCAATTACACCCAACCCTTTAAAGCTCTGAATCCATCCCGCATGCGTATAGGGAATACCATAGAGCTCAGCAGTTCCAACATTTATAAGTTGATCAGAGACCTCTGATAAAGTTGCGGGGTTATGAAACAAACTATGAATTCCACCGGTAGTGGGAGTCATAGTTCCAACCGATGCGCTCCCAGAAACTCCTGTATAAGTATAATCACTCACAGACTGACCTAAAATAACATTGGTCATTAAAAGAGAAAATAAAATTGAAATTATTTGATTCAATTTGATTTAACTCCTACAACTACCGGAGCATAATCAATGAATGTTTTTCCTGAATGAAACTGGTTCACTTCAATATGCATTAGGTAAGTACCTGGATTAACTATTTCACCCAGATGGTTTCTACCATCCCAATCTGATTTATCTTCAACTCTGATTACAGTTCCCGCATTTTCAAAATATCGATCTACCAACGTGGTAACAAATCTACCACTTAAGTCAAATACCCGAACCACTACCCGTGAATCATCGGGAAATGAATATGTAAAGTCAAGTCTTTCTCCCAGTGTTGGGATCAAAACAAAAGGCGCTGGCTTTATTTTTGCAGATATTGTCTCCGGATTGGGCTCATACACTCCCTCCTTAAGATAAACATCTGCCTCTAAAATATTATTTGCAGAAGAGATCTCAACCTGCCAGTTTCCTCTGTAATTATCAACTATACCTCTTGCCTGTATAACATATTCTGCGGGGTTGTAATAATCCACCATATATCCAATAGATGACTGTGCCACATCCCAATCCCATATGGTAAGATCCATTCTGAATCCTTCATTATCCTCAATTGTGATCACCTGAGGTCCATTTGAAGATCGCTTATCCCCAAATTCAACAATTAAGCCCATAATGGTAACATCAAAACCAACGTCATTTTCGGGGTCTCCCTGAATAATGTCTGAGATTTTCCAGAGAGTTTTGGGATTAAACAATATTGCCCAACTTTCCAGAAAGTTTTCACTGGTTTCATCATGTCCGGTAATTCCATTCCCTTGAACCAATATTTCATCCACCTCTGAAAAGCGGCGTCTCTGATAAATCTGGTCTCCTGAAATTGAAGGTATTACAGATTGTAATGAAAGTGGGGTATCTGTGTTATAGCCCGGGATATCTGTTTTTGAAACTCCATAGGTTGTATCGCCCCATAAAAAATAGTCCACATCCTGTACTACTGATTCTCCTTCTGACCATCTGAATAAAATAAGTACTTCAGGATTCTGAAGTATTTCTATGGATGCAAGATGATCCCCATATGAAATAGTAGTTTCACCCTCTACTGCCTGTTTCATATTTCCAAATAAGGTAAAATCAGGATATTCATCATAATAATTGAAATACCTGGAGCTGTCATGAAAACTCAAAGTAAAACTGCTCCCTGCAGCAATGGTTGTATCTGGAAATCGTGCTATAAAATCATTGATTGAATTACTCCAAAAGTTTTCACCTGAGGGAAGGTTGTAATAATAAGAACCTGCTGTTGGCTTGGAAGCATCTGTAATATAATAATCTCCGAGATTTATTTCATCTGTAGTAGGATTATATATTTCTACCGCTTCACCGTTTGATTCTCCAGGACTTATTTTATAAAATATTAAATGATCCGGAGTTTGACAAATAGCAATCACTCCACATAAAGTTACAATAAAAATGTTCCGGAAAATCATAAGCGATCTTATAAAAACCTGTATAAGAAAAAACTAGATAGTAAAATGAGAGATTAACTTACTTGATTAGAACCATCTTTCTCAGTTCAGAATAAGACCCTACTGATAGGTGATACATATACACACCACTTGAAATGTTGGTTCCTCTCTCGTCCGTTCCATTCCACTGAATCGAATGAATACCTGGGTTTATAAAATCATCAACTAAGGTAAAAACCTTTTTCCCATCTAAGCTGAAAATATGGAGTGAAGTATATGATTCCACGGGCACTCCAAATGTAATTGTTGTTGTTGAGTTAAATGGGTTGGGGAAATTCTGATCTAAAGTAATACGATTTGGTATAGTATTAACCTTCTTAAGGTGATAGGCACTGGAAACAGGGAAAACCACGATCTCTCCAGTTCCTGATAATGAAAAAGCCTTTCCAAATTCATCTATCAACTGCCACTGTTCATTTCCAAAGTTGGGATGTATGGACCATGATAGCTGAATCTCCGAATTTGTCCCCGTTATCATAATTTTATCGTCTGAAATCAGGACCTTTTTATCATCTGCAAAACGAACATCAAAAAAATCTGCTGCTCCATCAGATAAATTTATAGGTGGAAGAGGTGGAAGTGAAAACATATCAAACTTGTCCTGTGAAATTTCAACCCCAAAATATAGCGGGACACCATTCATAGTCAAGAGAGAAGCATCCGACAAATAGTTTGAGTTAGATATTTTCTCTGAACTTCTATTTTCTGTTGTCAGTGTTATTTCACCAGCACTGTCGGCATTCAGCCAGTAGCCTTTTCCTGGCTCAATATCATTTGCCGAAAAATAGGTTGACTCAAAGCCATAAAGAGTACCAGAAACTATTATGTTATCTGGGTCAATTACATCGCCAATATTCACGGATACCGAAGGCCCAGATATCAAGTTCCACCCTTCAGAAAGGGTGACTGAGACTGATTCAATTGGTTGCCCAGCAATAACCTGGGAACCTGTATTATCGAAATAAAGCCAGTAGCCATTTCCGGGGCTAAACACAGACTCAGAGCTATAGGTATTGCTAAACCCATACATAGTTCCATTCACAGATTCAGTAAACACATCAGTATACAAAAAGGATTCCACATTCATAGAAACCCCAACCAGGTTCCAGCCTGACTGAAAGTCAACGTTAATGCTGGACTCTCCAGATCCTGTGGTAAAATCATTTTCATTTCGGGGATAGAGCTTAAACTCACTATAACTATAT
>DEAI01000042.1 GCA_002346675.1 Fidelibacterota bacterium UBA2986 | reverse complement strand
GGTGGTTTTGGAGGAAGACTGTAATATAATAATTCCTCATCGGATACTGAAATACCAAAATACAGAGGTATATTATTTAATATAATCCGATTGATATTTTTAAGTTTGTTATAAAAGGTTTTTGCTGCACTAACCCTGTTTTCCATAGACAATTGTATTTCCCCTGCGCTGCTAGTTCGAATCCAATATCCATATCCAGGGTTTATAATATTTGAAGGTAAATATCCATTTTCTGAGTATCCATATAGAGTATTTGGAATAAGTATATTTTCAATATCAATTATATTATCCACAAAGGAAGGAAAAGAAATCCCCGAAATTAAATTCCACCCTTCAAATAGAGATAAAAACAACTCTTCTAAAACTGTTCCTGTCATAGAAATAATTTCTGCCTCATTGAATCTCAGCCAATAACCAGTACCTAATTGAAGTTCATACTCAGAGATATATCCTGTTTCGCCAAATGAAAACAAAGTATTTTCAATCGAATTTGAGTAAATATTTTGAACCTCTGTATCTTGATATTCAAAAGGAAGACCAACCATATTCCATTCGCTAATTATGTTTACAGATATTTCATTTTGATATTCTCCAACTGTAAAATTTATTTCGATTTCAGACTCTGAATTAAATGGATCATTAGAATTAATATTAATGGTACCAAAATACTCACCTTCATTCAAGTCAGAAGCATTACAATAAACGTTAATATTCTGATTCTCACCGGAGCCAATAATACCAGAATATGTATCAACTGTAAGCCAGTTATTTTCTGGATTTGCAGATTCAATCGACATAGTGATATTAGATGCCTGATGTCCACCATCTCCGTAAGAGTCCTCAATCCATAATGTCCAAATTCCAGGTAGCTGTTCTCCCATAAAATCACTCAACGTAATTGAATAAGCTCCTGATTCTAATCCATTTGCGATTTCTACAGTCGTTCCGCTTGGAGAGGAGACAAAATATGTACCCTCAGTTGGCCACCAATCAGTCTGCCAAATAAATGATATTGTCCAATTATTAATAGAAATATTAGGTCCTTCAACTTCAAATTCAATCCAGCTCTGATCTTCGAGAGTGTTAAAATCCCAATCATATTGATCTGGGCTATCGGGAATATCATATTCATATTCATCGCGAGGGCCTGAGGCACTATGGATTATTGAATAGTATAGCTGTGCTTCACCTACGTTATAAATATTAAAATTAGTTGAATCACTTTCTGAAGGCAGCGCAGACAGATTTAAAGACTCTTGACTCACATATAGTACAGGTAATTGAGGTGGTACTACCGTAGGAAAAATAATATAATCTATCCATGCAGCATCATCTCCCTGTGAGTCCCATCCATCTTTCACATAGGTCCATTTGAAAGTATGTTGTCCCTCAGAGACAGGATAGGCAACTGCACTCCAGTCAACATTTCCAGACCACTCTCCCATTTGTGATGTATCAATTTCAAATTTTAAATAGTCATTATTTGGTGCAGATGACACTTTACGGTAGAAAATAATTTCACCTTCTTGAAGAACATCTAAAGTGACAGAGAGTGTTGAATTTTGGTTATCGAATATTTCTCCTGATTTTACGGAAAAGGACCCATTATACGACTGATCAGATATTTCCCATGGAGATTCACCACTAAAATCCCAGGGGTAAAGGAAAAGATTACCGGTTTCAAAATTCTCTAAAACAAGTCCCACACTTAAAACAAAATAATCATTATAGTTGAATCCAATGTCACTTATTCCGGTTAAAATAAATTCAGAGTTATAGCCTAGCGGAGTATCTTCACTCGCATAAACACTAAAAATGAACACTTCTTGCTCTCCTACAGCCACTCCGTTAACAGTATTTATACTGTTCAATATTTCAATATAAGGATTTGCTGATTCAAGAGATAAATTAAATTGATCCAGATCAGAATGACCAATATTCTCTACTATTAATTGAACATCTGCACTTTCATCTGCATCCAACACACCATTGGCATTTTCATCATTTAGAATTGTAACAGAGTTAATAGATAGCACTGGTGAAAACACTTGTATTGTGAAATCTGCTTCCCATGAATATTCAGCACTAGTTATTTCCAATAAGAAATCAATGTCATAACTGTTTGGTACATTAGGAGAAACTTCAATGGCAAACCCATTTTCAAGCAATATGGTTTCACTTACATCTAGAACATTTAAAGACTCCGCGTTATCAGTTATATTAATATATGGATTGTCAGAATTTAGATTAAAGATAATTTCTTCAGCAGGAGTAACTCCTACATTCTGAATTGCAATTGATAAAGAGGCGGTCTCTCCATACTCAACAATTGAATCATCATCTGTGAATGTTTCAACGCTATTTATTACTAAATATGGTCCCTCAGGTAAAATAATATTCACTGATTGAATATTTGTGATTCTGTCGTATGCTGTCACTGTCAATGTCATCTCTCCCGGCTCTCCAGGAGGATCTGATAAATTTAGCACCACACTTCCGGAAGCATCAGTATAACCAGAAGATAATAATTCACCATCATATGATAGCGCGACCAATGCGTCTGAAAAACCCGTTGAAACTGAGTATGAATTATTTCCAATTAAAAATGTACCGGTGTGAGCTACATTTATAGGCTCGGGAATATTAGTACGAATAAGAAGGGATGGATCACCAAAAATTATCCATGTTAGAAACATATCAATTCCAGACTGACCATATACATCCATCATATTACATGAACCATTGTACCATAACCCTCCTATGGTGTGTTTTTGATCAATAGGTTGGTTGGATGAATAATCATAGCCTACTAATAGATCCATTGTATGATCCTGGGCTCTCATTGGCTGGTTCCAGTATTGATTTACTGTTGATCCATAAAATGCTACTGACCCCGTAGGATTACCATTATTATTGTTGGTAGCTCTCATCCATGCCTCAGCGAAACAGGTAGTATTTTCAAATGCACCATTGACACAACCAACTGATATTACATGTGGTAACTTCCAATCATTTACCAAATTATTAACTTGATTTATATTTAATGATGCACCATTGCCCCACGCTGTCGTTGACCCATGTCCTGTATAATTAATAATACTTCGCCCGTCGTTTATAGCATCAATTCCCTGTTGATCGTTTCCGCTAGGATCATAAACTGCATCGATATTTGTAAAGGTATAATTAAGCAATTTTTCTCGAATTACATCAAGATGTTCATCGTCATACTCTCCATCATCGCCAGGGCCTTGATTGGAGCCAATTCCAATACCATTATGCAGCCATGTTCCATCTGTAATATCACGCTCATAATATATTGAACGTTCTACCTGAGTTTCAATATGGCTTAGGCTGGACCCTGAAAAGCGTCCAACAAAAATTTCTGGATATTTATCATTTCCTTCTAACAATGAAAAACTCGCATCAGAGCCGCCACCACCAGCATTTGGAACCAAAATCGTAGGGACCTGCGCATGATCTCCCACCAACTGAACAAAACACAAATCTTGGCTTGAATCATATTCCTCTTGAATAAAATTTATAATACTATTTGCGTTAGCTCCGATCTCATAAACATCATATAAATCACACTTAATACCTTTTTGATTTTTCCAATCAACGAAAGGCTGTACTGCGGCCATAAAATCACCGTATGATATAACAATCATTCTACCCTCTTCTTCGACTGTTTCATACAACAATGGGTCATAATTAAGGAAATGTGAACTATATAAGGATTCAAACATTTTAGTATAACCACCAACTGTTCTATCCTTCACATTTTTTTCTCCTATCCCATTGGAAACTGCTTCTATCTTTAAATAATGATATATCCTGAGCGATCGCGTAACAGGGTTATACTGAAATGGGTAAACTGAAATAGTTATTCCACGAAAATCACGCAATATATATGGATCTCCCAATTGTACGAGATTTCCTGGGTAATACTCATCTTTAAGATATATATCTGAGAAGGTGTACGGAATATCATCAGGTGTTTTAGGCCTAACTATGATTCCCTTACCAGGAGTAATATTCATAACAAAGTCGGTATATTTAGATTCAAGAACATTGACCAACATTTTTTTATCATCAGGAATAATGATACTCCTAGCTATTTTAGGTAACGATGGTGCTCCCTCCTCTTGAATATTAACCTCATTCTCAAGGTTTAATGAATAATATATCTCCCCATTTATTTCTATTTCTGATGACTGATATTTGCCAAAAGTATATTCAATGATTGTCCTACTCTTGTCAATTTTATTTGTCTTGACTGAGAAGCTATTATCATTTATAGTGATATTTGAGCCAAAGACAAACGAAAGAAAAATAACAAATGTAAAATAGTGACTGCTATTCATAGTTATCTATAAATAATTAAATATTTCAATACTACTTTAATAATAAAAGTTTTTCAGTTAATATTTCATTAGAGGTTGTATACTTAATCAAATAGACACCACTGCCAACTCCTTGGTTCAGTATATTTTTACCATCCCAGGCTAGTGTATACATCCCCTTAAGTTTAAATTTATTTTCTAATTGATATACAAGCTCACCTTTTAGAGAAAAAATATCTAATTGAATGTATGAATCCTCAGGTAGTATATAAGTGATATTTGTCACAGCATTAAATGGATTAGGAAAGCTTTTTAAAAAATTATAGGATTCAGGTAGTGAAGAGAGTTTATTTAAATTTATTTTATCTATATTTCCATCTAGAACTAAACTTCCAATTTCTGATAAAATATAATAATCGCCATTTTCCATCAATATATTCCATTTTTCATTTGTGATAGTTAAGTCATATTCTATCAAAATGTATTGGCTTGGGCTTTGAATGTGAATTTCACCCCCTTCCTTTGAATATTTCATATTGCCACTAAAACGAACATCAAATGCACCTTCAGGTGGTAGAGGAGGAAGCGAATAATTTACTAGTTTATTCTCAGGTATATCATTGCCAAAGTATAAGGTGTTATTATTTATTGATATCATATTACAAGATAAATGATCTATTATTTCATCTTTTCTTGATGATCTAAAGCTTGAAGTCAATACAATCTCTCCCTCACCAGATGAACGAAGCCAGTATCCCTTTCCCGGTTGGAGATAGCTGCTTCCATAGTAACCTGAAGAGCCATAAGCATAAACGGTATTTGGGATAATTAGATTTTGAGGGTCATTGATGTTATTAATATCTATTTCACTAGAAATCCCCGTAATAAGGTTCCAATCATTATTTAGTGTAATTGATAAATCATTTATCAACTGTCCCTGAATATCAGCTGTGTTTTCGTTGACAAATCTTAGCCAGTAGCCAACTCCTTGTGTAAGTTCATCAGAAGGAACATATCCAGTAGCGCTAAAATAGTAAAGGGTATTTTCAATAGCACCAGGAAAAACTGAGGTATAAAATAAGTCATCAGTTATTAAAGGCAATCCCACCATATTCCAATCTTCCATAAGTTCAACTGATACATTTCCAACTATATTTTCCATCGAAGGAAAATAAATATCATCGATCCACACACAATCTTCATCCATATCAGTTGAGCCTCCACCTCCATCTTTAACATATGCCCATGTAAAGGTATGTTCACCCTGTGGAACTGGAAAAGTAGCAAATCCCCAAGGTGTATCACCTGTTCCGGTTGGTTGATAATATCCCATTATTTCATCATCTATGAAAAACATTAATCCATCATAAAAACTATTTCCTGAAGGACTATATTCTGAAGCTACCCGATATTGAAAACCGATATAATCATCTATTAATGTATTCACTGTAATTGACATTGTAGAAGCTTGGTTATGGTCAATGGCCGCAGATTTTGCAGAATAGAGACCTCCGTAACTATCTTCGCTGGTGACAATCCAATTAATATTATCTAACTCACCTGTGATACTATATTCTTCTATAGGCTCTTCTCCTGGCCATTCAATATTGTAGCCCTCGAATTGCCATGGAAATTGCGAGAAATCACCCGACTCATAAGACTCATCGGGTGGTCCTGTTGTAGTAAAACTCCAAACATCACCGTTTGTCTCTCCATATTGATTAATGGAGGTTATTTCCCAAAAATATTGTGTATTATACTCCAGCGGTAAAGGAATAAATATTGGCGAATCTACCCAATCACCATAAACTAAATTTGTAGGGGGATTGTCAGTTCCTAAAAAGACTAAATATGAAGTAGCACCACCTCCATTTGACCATCTCAAATCTGTTTCAAGAGTAATACTTGTCTGATTATTAAATGGAATAGGCTCTTCAGCTGGAAATGGAGGTATTGGCTCTCCAAATACTTCCTCAACTGCATCAAAAGCATCTACCCTACCTGCTCCATATGTATTATTTTTTCCAGTACTTCCTAGATGCAATGAGGTCGTTTCAAGGATTTCACTCATTTGTGCTGGAGATAAGTTTGGATCTTTGGATAACATAAGGGCCATTACACCTGCAACACAAGGGGTTGCCATAGATGTCCCACTCCAGCCAGACTCATAGCCTGTATTGCTGTAGTGTGCCAGTGATTTGATATTTTCTCCTGGAGCAGACACATCTGGCCTTATTAATCCAATTTCAGGGTTATAAGGATAATCATTAAACGGAGATATATTTTCCCAACTTACCGGACCCCGCGCAGAAAATCCTGCAATATTATCATTGATATTTGTTGCGCCAACACTGACAACTGCTGAAAGCCCACCTACTAAAGTTTGATCAGGATTTAGCCAAGGTGGAGGGATGTCACCGGGAGTACGAACATTATCTGGTGCTCCATAATCATTAGCCTCATTTCCTGCAGCAACTGAAGCTATAACACCAGCAAAGAGCGCAGTATTCATAGAGTTCCTCCAAGAATCTCTATCTGGGCCCCAGGCATGTAGCCAGCCCAGCGACAGACTCATTACATCTGCGTCATTTTCGATAGAAAATTCAATGGCCTCCCAGCAAGATGATTCATAGCCACCACCGCTACTATCCAAAACTTTTAGAGCCATAATTTCTGAGTCAGGTGCAACCCCAGTCTGTGAACCTGCAGTCCCATCTCCTGCTACCGTTCCAGCGCAATGGGTACCGTGGCCCTGATCATCCATAGGGTTATTATCATTATTAGCAAAATCATATCCGTGAAGCGGATAAAATATTCCACCATTCCACATATGATCACTTAAGTCCTGGTGGTTATAATTAACACCGGTATCAATAACAGATACAATAATACCCTGCCCCGTATATCCCTCTGTCCAGACATCATCTGCATTCACCAAAGTTACATTCCAAGTAATTTCACGTGAGTTAGGAACTCCTGGTTCGTAATTATTTTCATTCTGTTCAGGAATAAGAATACGATACTCATCATAGTCAATTCGTCTAATATCATTTCTTAACGATAATTTATAAATTGCATCTCCCGTTGCTTCGCAGAGGATGACATTTGTTATCCATAATGATTTTATATTTCTAAGTAAACTCTTTTGTTCTAGTATCCCCATCTGTACGATGATATTACTTTGAGATTCATCATAAAATGTTTTAAGTGATGATTTTACTAATTCCCTTCTTTCATCTTTTTTCAAATTTATCAATTCTGCACTTATATCATTAAAATCAAATATTTGTTCAAGGGATATATAAATTTTAATGAATTCTTGGGGTGGAGTGTTTTGCAGCTTTTCCTCCAAATGATTAGTTATCGGAGCACTAAACAATGAGCCTACCCCGAATATGAAAATTAAAAGTGATTTGATTTGTGTATTCATTGGATCCTCTATTTAAGAAACACTATTTTTGTTACTTTACTAAATTCGCCTGCTGTTACTAACAGAAAATAAGTACCACTCGATACCAGACTCTGGGCTTCATCCAATCCATTCCAAGATAAAGAATAGGTCCCTGCTGATTTTTTACCATCCATTACTTTTAAAACATGCTTACCATTTATATCATAAATATTAACAGAAATAATTTCTTCCCGTGGTAATAAAACAGTAAAACTTGTTTTATTATTAAATGGATTCGGAAAATTTGAACTGACTGAAACAATTTCAGGAGTTGTTACTACTTTCTCTAGAGAAAATTTTGAAATATTCTCCAGTATGTTCAAAGATCCACTATCATATATATTTTTAATAAAATTTGTATTATTATTTATTAACTGCCAAGTTTCTCCCTCTTTGATATTATATACAATTGTATTATTAATATCAGAGTTTTTAATAAATATCTCACCACCATTTTCAGAAACATAGCTATCGTTTTTAAATCGAATGTCATTTGTGAGCGCTTCAAAATAAGGTGGCAGACTATACCAAAGGTTTTGACCTTTAGGAATATTTTCTCCAAAATATAACATTTGTCCATTTATTTGGATGGAATTGAAATCATTTAAATATTGTGATATATTTGGAGTAGTTCTCTCTGAGCTTAACGGAGAATTAGATATGACGATTTCTCCATCTGCAATACTACGTATCCAATATCCATATCCGGCATTTATATAGTCTGAAAACTGATAACTTCCCCCATTATATCCATAAAGTGTAGGGAGTAGAATAATTTCTTCGGGATCATAAAGACTCTCACTAAAGTTTATATCAAAAGAAAGGCTACCTATCAAATTCCAACCCTCCGTAATATTGATCTGTAATTCATTGGATTCATATCCTGTAAATGTGATCGCTTCATCATTTAAAAGTCGTATCCAATATCCTTCCCCATTTTCTAGGGATTCTTCCTGAATATACTCATTATTGAACGAGTATAGAGTATTGCCTACCATATTTGGAAAAAGAATATCTGCCTGATTGTCATCAGTTGATATGGGCAAACTTACTAGATTCCAATCAACTGAATATCCCGGTGAAACAGTTACAACTTGCGGGTTATTCGATTGGGTAGGTGGAAATTCGACCAAATCAACCCATACACAATCCTCCTCCATGTCAGTTGAACCACCTCCACCATCTTTTACATAGCTCCAAGTGAAAGTATATTGTCCGGTTGCAACAGGGAAGGAAGCATAATTCCAAGGTGTTTCTCCTTCAGTTGTAGGTTGATACTGTCCTATCAATTCATCGTTAATATAAAATTCTAATCCATCATAAAAGTAATTTCCTGACTGACTATACTCTGAAGCAACCCTAAAATAAAACCCTACAGAGCCATGAGCCGTTACATTTAAATCAAGAGTTAAATCTGAACTTTGATTATGATCAATTTCTCCAGATCGTACAGAGTACATACCCCCATAAACAGATTCTGTATCAAAAAACCACTCAGCACTCCCTCCTGTGGTCCAATCTTCACTGAATTCAACAGATTCAAATGATTCTGTATAATAAGTAAACAATTCAATTGATATAAATGAATCATTTATAGAGATTTCCACGTCTATTTCAACAGATGAATAGTTTTCGGACTCTACATGCATACTGTAAACACCACTGTAAACATCGGGAAGTGTAAAATATCCTTCTGTATCAGTATTCACGGTTTCTCCTTCATTAAAATTGACTGATGCATTTTCAATAGGCAGCCCGGTTATCCCATCTGTTATCTGTCCATTTACGGAAATCAGAGTTAAAGGGTTGAGAGAGACATTAAGTATAGTTTGTTGAAACGATGAAATATTTACGGTTTCAGTTACAGATTCATATCCTGCTGCAGAAAAAGTGACCTCATATTCTCCGGCTTGCAAAAGACGATAGTAGCGGCCAAAGCTACTATCACTTATACTAGGGAATTTATAATTACCTGTATTATCAATTTCCTCAACATAAACCTCAGCCATAATTGGATCACCAGATTCTGAATCTGATATATGTCCAGTTAAGGATTTTCGATTGACACGATTTAATAGGATCATTGCAGCTTCAAGGTTTTCTTCCACTATTTGATCTATTTGTCCTGCAGGAGGTATAAACTGAGTACCAAGCTCAATGGTAAAAGAAAATATGGAATGTACACCATAGGCGTAGTCATCAGTGGTTCCCATGCATGGATACAACTCTAAACTTTGTTGCGGAGTATAGTGGCCACCACCTTGGGCAGGAATAGTAACCGCCATTTCGACAGCTAACTCCTCTAAGGCATCATGATCAGGAGCAGATACTCCCATTTCATATCCAAAAGGAAATAGTACCAACTCGCTATAGCTATGATATGTTATACCTGTAACAAAATGATTTGACTCGAGCAAATTTTTCATTGCCACATTTTCAGGCTCTGACCAAGCATTTGGTCCATGGTAGACAGGAGAGTTAAAACTATTTGATGTACCAACCTCTCCATATTGGAATCCATAATTTCGGTTTGGGTCAACCCCATCTGTTCCGTAGCCGTAGTCATTAGATGTATCAAATTGTCCATTTTCATTATTATCTCTAATATTTTTTCTCCACCATAGATCAATTTCCTCAGTGACTATTTGGTGACCGTTGGGATTTACAATAGGGACAAACCAAATTTGTGTGTTATTTATAATACCGGTTATATTTGGGTCAGTACCATAATTATTTAATAGATGGTATAATATCCCCATAACAACTTCCACACTAATTGGTTCACGAGAGTGGTGCATTCCCATGAAGAAAGTTCCCGGTTCGTCCTCATCAATACCGACATTATCTGAAACTTTCAAACCCCAAACTTCATGATAAAAATCGGAGTAATAATTTTCACCATCATCAGCATATTCCTTGCCCCATGTATCTCCAAGGTCAACCAGCTGACATATATCCGGATATTGCTCAGCTATATCCTGAAGTTCAGTCAACACATCTTCATAATTTCTGTAGCCATACAAATCTCTGACACCTCTAAGATTTTGTCTTAACTCTGCCTCTGTCTGCATAATTAAAACTGAATGACCTTCTTCCACTATTTCTTCATACAAATTAGTATTTACGACTAAATCTAAATATTCGCCTGGTTTATAAGCAGGCATATCGTATTCAGGAGATCTATATTTGAAAAATAATCCTTCATCAGGATTTTGTATACGGATCACAAATTTCTCTTGATTTCCGAATGAAGAAATATTGATAAGAATTAAAATAAAAAATATTTTCTGAATTTTATATTTTATCATAAAGTTTCCTATTTATGCTTGAGAATAATATAGTAATCTATTTAAAAATAAAATTAAAGAAGAATAAATATTTATTTGAATATCTGATAAACATGAGAATCTTGTTATATAACTTAATTAAGTACCTTCACCGATAAATATTCGACAATAGTATTGGTTATATTATTCCAATATTCAACCTTAATAATCTGTTTATTAAAACTTTAAATTAATCATTTAGTGGACATTTCCACCAATGCTCTGTTGTACCCTTTATTTTCGGATCTTCTAATTTACAGTTTTCAATTGCAACTTCGCACCTAGGATGAAATCTACATCCCTCTGAAAAATTTTCTGGTAAGGGTGGCTGACCTTTGATATATTCAAGTCTACCTTCTTGGTTTTTATATTGCTGAGACAGTTTAATTAGATTCTTTGTGTAGGGATGTTTTGGATTATGATAAATTGATTCGGCCCTTCCCCATTCAACTATTTTTCCTGCATACATTATAGTTATATAATCTGCAAAACCCTTAACAGAGTCTAAATCATGTGTAATATAAATAATGGCTTTATCGGACTCTAAACATATTTTTTTTAACATTTCAATTATCTGATATTTTATTCTTACATCAAGAGAGGTAGCAGGCTCATCTGCAATTAAAATATCAGGATCTCTTGCCAACGCCATAGCGATCAATATTCTTTGTCTCATCCCTCCCGAAAGTTCGTAGGGATATTGTTTATATCTTTTTGTAGAATCAGATATTTCTAATTTATCCAACAAATCCAAAACTAGCTGTTTTTTATTAATTGAATTAGATTTAGTTTTGATTGCTTCCTTAATCTGAGAACCTATTTTCATAAGAGGATTTAAGGCATTCAGAGGATCCTGAAAAATAAATGATATAATAAAGTTTTTTAGGGAAGGGTTAGATTCTAATTTGAATCTTGCAGTTTTTGGTAAAAGTCCAGCTATTGCCAACCCTGTCTGAGTTTTACCACCTCCTGACTCACCAATAATTGCTGTTACTTTTCCCTTATAAATAGAAAAGTTAAGATTATCTACAACTGGGAAATAATCCGTTCCCTTTTTATAAGATACAGAAAGGTTTTCAATTTGTAATAAAATAGGTAAAATTATTTATTATAAAATAACTCTTAAGGTAAAATAAATTACATAATTGGAATAATAAAAATATTCCCAATGATTATACTATTTTTATCTTAAGAAAAATTTTGATTGTCATTAGATAATTGTTCTTTTTCATTTTTATTCTTAAAAGCAGCAAATCCTAAGATTCCAACAACAACAATCAAAATTATAAATGTAGCATAATTATATTCACTACCAGAAAACTTAATTAAATCGCTAAACCTTCCAATTAGAAGAGATATACGACCCATTACTGCAAAACCAAAAGATGCTCCAAAGCTAATCATTAAAAAATTAATACCTATTTTCGTGGCCTTCCCCAAAGCACCTTTTTGTTCTTTTGAAAAATAAAAATATAAGAGACCACATATAGTACCGATAAAAATAATTATATTATTAAAAACAGATGGTGATGATAAACTAAAAATAGGAAGGCTAAAATCAAATATGTTAACAGCTGTACCCTTGACTTGTCCGATCACATTTGAACTTAGATATCCATAAGCCCTTAAACCAGCTGCCATACCAACTATATAGGCAATACCCCAACGTGCCATCCAACTAATACTAGGAAATAAACTTAGAAGCATCATAATTCCAAGAATCAAAGGTAATAAATATATAAGATGTTGATCATGACCTTTATCAATCCCGCCAGCAGGAAATATGGAACTAAAGAAAAAACTCAAGACATTATATATTGAATATGTAATAGTATCCGGATCATAATGTTTCGCTGGAAATAACCTACCAAATAAATTAGGCTGGAGCTGAGTCCAAAACCCAAGCGAAAATAAATAGCCAGCAGAAATTCCAACAAATAAATGTTCTGCTATTTTATAAAATGGATTATCCTTATAGAGATAGGAAAAGATACCTATTGTTAAAAAAGTTGCTGTCCATCCACCTAATATAATTGAAAAATTCATATTAGTATTTTTTCGACCTTTTTCGTTCAATAAAATATGCGGTATTTCCAAGCACAATAAATAGCACTATAACAAGATGTGCAACAGACTGAGCATCCATTCCGCTGGTTGCAGAACCTTTTTTACCAATCAGAGACTCATACTCAGCAGCGCCTGGCATACCAGCTAAAACCCCCACCATTTGACCTGACTGTACATAGGGCATTACCTCATTAACCTGAATAGATGTAACACCAGAACTCATAGGAACTCCAGTAGGATCAGCTGCATATTGTACCCATTCGATTGTTCCCGGATAGCCAGCTGAAACACTAAATAAAAAAGCAAAATCTTTAAAGTTAGTTATACCATTCATTATTGGTATCTCATCAATCTTAGTCTGTTTTGCGTCTACCGAATATAATTTCCTTATGTTGCTTACTATACCCTTAACGACAGCCTCTCCGCCTGGTCTATATCCAAGCAGAACATAGTCTTTTCCATACTTTTTCCCATATTCGCCTTCAGCTACTTGATTAAGAGCGTCTTGAGCCATAAACTGACCATCTGGCCATAAGCAAGTAACATAGACAATATGATCATTTCGAAACAAGTGTCTGAGGATACTGATGGCCATTGGATGATTCTCTGGCTTCGTGCTAGGACTGTATTCAATCGATAATAAAACTTTTGAGCCTTTTGGCAATGATTCAATCGCTTCAAACACATCCCTTGAAGTATCTGTTGCCCTTATAGGCAAACCAATTGGAACTAAAAGTGGAATAACAACCACAATAGCAATAATGATAAATATCCATCTTCTATCAATGTTACCAATTTGTAAAAATAAATCTTCTAACTTTTTCACTTTATTCTCCTATATACGATCGCTCAATACCGAGTATATAGCGGATAGATGTTGCAAATATTCCGAGACCTATACCTATCATAATTGCTCGTGCTCCAGCAACATTAGGATAATAATATATCCACTCTTGTAAAGAAGGAAGATAAAATATACCAGGCTGATCTATTGGCCAACCTGTGACTATTCCACCAATAGTTACTAGAGAGATACCTATAGAAACAAAAATAAAAGTTATTTTTATATCCTTTTTCCAGGAATTCACATAAATACCAGCGCAAAGAATAATAAGATACATTACAAACCAGGATGATATGACACCACCTATTGGGACCCTACCAACCATAATTATTATTCCAGATACAAGTAGAAGTGTTGCCTCAAAGTTTCTAATCCTGAATGCTCTATAAGAGGCTGAGGCAACAAAAAAAGCCAACAGTGAAAACATTGTCGCCGACATTGGTGAAAATACATAGTCAAACATCCATTTAAATAAGGTGCCATCAGAGGTGACATGTGCTCCCCACTCTGCGACAGAGTCATCAACTCCCTTAATAAAAAATCCAGCGGTAATTGAAAAAATGAAACCAAATACAGCTATTAAACTATAGCCCCACCCTGGCTTCTTATATAAAACCTTTTGTATTTGAAGCTTGATCAGATTCAGTGCTCCTAATATTATCGCAAAACTTGCTAATATATCATACCATTGCGTGGCATCATCGCCTACAAATTCTTTAATGTGGGGTTCATTTATAAACCATCCAAATAATGTAATCAAGCCAATAACTGCGACTATTAATATTGGTATCTGTCTTTTCCAAAGCATAATTATTAAATACTATCTGATTGTTAAAAAGTTAGAAATATTAAACCCGATACCAGTTGATTCAAACAAGATCATCATCAGAGTAGAAAATATTATTGTGGCTATAACAAATACCTTGATCATATCTTGACCTCTTACTCCACCGACAAGCTCGGGCTTTTGACTTAAATATGCGCTTGCCGCGAAAAATTCTTCACCGATTAATGTATAGTCACATGCTGTAACAAAAAATGGTATTTGAGCTTGTGATGCAGTTCCAGCAATTTGTATTGCACCAATTGAGTTTCCTGTTTCAGCTAGGATAAGAGACTCTGCATAGAATTTACCCATATATAGACATGCAGCTGGTTTTTCTCGAACCATTATACCATTGACCCCTGCAGCATATGCAAACTGATCATCTGTCAGATAATGTACCATATCCTCGTTAAACATATCAGGTCGCCCCTCAACCGTGTAGGACTCTCTACATGCTTCCCGTGCAGCTTTCATAACAATTGACCTTGCTACTGGAACATTTAAACTTGTTTCATATCTAGCTGTCATCTTTGCTACATGGCCTAGCACGACAACTCCTGCAACAGTCTCAACCTGGTCCATATCTTGAATACCAGGGATGTATAAGATTGGTCTTCCCATCTCAGTTGATCTCCCTACTGCCTCTTCTACTGCTTTTAAGCCTGGGATTGGCCTGAGGTAAGTCTCACCACCTCTTTCAGCGTACCTAATGTTATATATAAGCGTACCACCTAGAATAAGGATAGCAAGAAACATGACAATTCTATCAGTTATAAAAAATGGATGTCCGACAAGCCAATATATAATCAATAGCAGCGTGATCAATGCGCTCGCTAGCCAGAACTGCTTATCTTTCAATTATTTTTCTCCATTCCATCGTCAGAATATAATGACTCAAGACGCTCAACTTCATCTAATAAAATTACTAGTGTATTTTTATTATTTAAAAGCTCAGCAGCTCTGTAATAACCGTCGGACTGAATAAATCCGGTAATTAGCGGCCCCATAAAAACTAACGCGTGACTCCCCAGCGATGAAAACGGCCTAATCATTTCTAAAAAAAACATACAAGGCGTGACAAGACCTGATGTATGTATTTTTTTTGCTATTCTGTGAATAAAGTCAATATCATTATCTGATAATACTTCATTAGAATCGATGTTTGTAAAAGCTCCCAAATCAGTCCGTTTCTACAACTTCTAAGTTAGACCTTGGAATTTCAAAAGTATCTCCATCTATTTCAACACTCGCTGTCCTGACTAAAGTTTCAGATTCCATTTTTCTTAGCTCACTTGGCAAAAGCTTTACAGTTCCTATCTTACCAAAATTAGGAGAGCGAATCACTCTGACTAAACTACCAACCATCATTCCAAGTGTTTCTTTGCTTTGCTCACCAGAAACTGCAGATTTATTAATAGGAATAATAATCTCAGGTCTTATAACACCTGCTCGTATCTGTGTCGCACCATTAACTGAAGCGAATTTACCATCATGACTCTTTAAGAGGTCAAATGTTTGTTGGCTCATCTGAATTTTTCCGTATCCCTCCGTAACTATTAATGACGTAATAATTTCTTCAGATCCTGTTATTGCTACACCGAGCGTATAGCCCAATATCTCATCTAAATCATAGTAATTGAATCCACCCACAACAATACCTGCAACCTCGCAATTAATAGCTTTTTTAAATCCTTCAAGACCTATAAAGTTACCACCGATAATTATATTTCCTTTTTCATCATCAGTGATCATTTCTGCTGTTATTTCCGTATTTCTGTCATCAACTATTGTTTTTATCCTTCCTCTGCTCTCACCGCCTATTCCAAAAATACCTTGAATGAAAACGCCATTCGTTTTTATAACAACCCCTTCATCCGGAATAATATCATGTATCTCACCTTTAACATAGGCATCCACCTCAACTGGAATAGGCGACTCTCTTAGTACAACCTGACCTGTCACATTAGATATAGATTCAATAGTTCCATCCACAGGTGAAAAAACACTAGACTTGAAAAAACCAAAAAGACCTTTTGTTTCTGCCATTAGATCATCTTTATTAATTGACTCACCTGCAGCTTTTATCATATAATTTTCTATATCACTTGCATCAATATTCAATTGATTTGCAACATTAATCATTTGAACATTACCCGGAAGATCTGTTTTTGCAACAATATCATCTGGCTTAACACTGTCGCCAGTTTTGCATTCAAGCTGTCCCTTTAAAGGAAGTCTACGCTCTTTTAAAATTTCAGTACTTTTTAATACTTTTAATCCGGGGGTATAGGAATGTGCCATATTAAACCTCTAAGATTGGATATTCTTCTAGTGCGCTTGACCAATTTTCTAATTTGGAAATTCTTTCGTTTGTATTAGAACTAAATTTTAATGGTCTACCCCTACAATCAAAGATTACTCCTACTTTACCACCATATATTTTTGTTTGTACTTCCTCATTTACACCCGCTCCCACATCTACCCCACTAGAGGGTGTTAATAAAATATCTATTTCTTGATAATCTGCATTGATCATTAATAACTGTCCGCTGTCTAAGCTGATTTCCTTTTTTTCTCCACTACTGAATTCAAGGATTGCCTTTAAAATATTTTTCTTGCCTTCAAAGTTACCTACAGGCGCTATACAGGTACCTAGTCTAATTAAACAATCTTTTTCAAATACTTCTAGAGCTGCGATACGCGCCTGTTTAGCAATTTCCTTTTTCTCAATGTTGGCCATCACTCCCAACTGAGGCATCATAAATATTGAGTCTACTGCCAAAGCAGTTATACCTTCGGGCAGAAAACTATCAATCAGCATTTTTGCTGACTGCTCACGCCTAGGGGCATGTGATAATACTCCCCCAGATCCAACAATAAGATCTAACTCCATCATATTGACAAGAGATTGACCTGAGGTAGACTGCTCAAAAGTATCAGAGATTGTTCTCTCTTTTTGCACACCCTTAAGATTAACCGCAAATTCCTTA
This sequence comes from Fidelibacterota bacterium UBA2986, assembly GCA_002346675.1. Lineage (GTDB taxonomy): Bacteria > Fidelibacterota > Marinisomatia > Marinisomatales > AB-629-J13 > AB-629-J13. The sequence continues at coordinate 22,606 of DEAI01000042.1, read as the reverse complement.
TGCTGAATAAATGAGAGTCTTAGTGCTTCTCTAGCTATTGCCTGCTCAATTACCAATTCTTCAATACTCTGGGGTACCGTAGTCGGTCTAATCATCTTATTCCCAATTCGATTTATTAGCTCTTTCTCATTAATATCAAATGGTACCCATCTCAGCACATTAGATAACCCTGCTTCAGCTAGGACATTACAGATTGAATAGCTCATTCCTAAATTTGCGCTTACTGTTCTATTAAATTGTTTTTGAAATACAGAAAATATATCGGTAGTTGCGCCTCCGATATCAACACCTACTACGGATATATTTTCTTTTTCAGCAACCATTTCGATTAGAGCTCCAACAGCGCCAGGAGTTGGCATAATTGGGGCGTCTGTCCAGCTCATAAGTTTTTTATATCCAGGAGCTTGCTGCATAACATGCTCCATAAATAAATCATGTATTTTATCTCTGGAAGGTTTTAGGTTCTCTTGCTCTAGAATAGGCCTTATATTTTCAGTAACATCCAAATCAGTTAAATCACCAAGTGTATTTTTTATGTCTGATGTTGCATTTTTATTGCCAGCATAAATAACAGGTAATTTATAATTTTGCCCGAGCCTTGGCTGAGGATTGGCAGCAGCTAAAATCTCAGCTAACTCTACAACATGCTTGGTTGTACCACCATCAATGCCACCAGAAAGAAGAATCATATCTGGCCTTAGCTGACGAATTCTTGTAATCTTTTCATGTGGTTTTCTACCATCATTAGAAGCTAGAACATCCATTACTATAGACCCGGCACCTAAAGCTGCCCTCTCCGCACTTTCACCCGTCATAGACTTTACAACACCTGCAACCATCATCTGCAGTCCTCCACCAGCGGAGCTAGTTGAGATGTAAATATCAACACCAGAATTATCTTTTTGGGGAGAAATTATATTATCACCCTCAATTAGTTTACGTCCTGATAATTCTTCCACCTCCATCGTTGCATTAAGAACTCCCCTTGTAACATCTTCAAAAGGGGCCTCAACAGTAGTTGGAGCTTCACCTCTATATGTTAATCTATACTCGCCATCGATAAACTCGATAAGGATTGCTTTTGTTGTTGTACTACCACAATCGGTAGCTAGAATCACACTTATAGTATCTAAATTTGTATTATTCACTGAATTTTATCTATGGAACAATTATTTTAATTTTTTAAAAGTAATTGAAAATGTTAATTATATAAATGATCATAATATTTGTGGTATTTATAATATAAAATGAACATAATAAAAAGTTAATGGACTTGCAAAAATAAGTGAGTCGAACCTATCTAATACTCCTCCATGACCTAACAATAAAGTTCCAGAGTCCTTCACATCTGCATTTCGTTTAAGTAATGATTCAGCAAAATCTCCAGCTTGACCAAAAACGCCAGAAATTATTGATAAAATACAAACATCAATTAATTTGAGATCAAGAATTGAGAAATGCTTTGCAAAATAAAAGATAATCACAGAGCTAGCTAAACCTGCTACACAGCCGACCCAAGATTTATTTGGGCTTATTGTAGGTAATATTTTTTTTCTTCCCCATTTTGTGCCAAAATAAAATGCCGCTGAATCACAGGACCAGATAGACAAAACCATGGTAATTGTAAAATATGAACCATTAGTGGAATCATAATTTCTAAGTGCGATTAGAGAACTTAACAATGCACCAACATAAAAAATACTTAAGAATGTTAACCCTAAATTTTTTCCGACCTTTTTAGATTGTTGAATCATTTCAATAAAAAATCCAGTTATAATTAAAATCACTAATAAGAGCGATATATGATATAAATGAACAGATGGTAAAAAATAATAGAAATAACAAAACCCCAGTCCACCCAAATAACCTATCCATTTTACATTGCTCTGTAAATCCACCTTTGTAAGTATTAGAAATTCCCTAGTCGCAAGAATTATAACCAGAGTAATAAAAATTGCAAATGGTTCTTCGCCATACCACAAGAGCGCAAGTATTCCAGGAATACCCAAGCTATTTACTATAGTTCGATTAGTTGATTTGATTGACATTATTTAAAATATAGGGAGAAAAGATAAAGAAATATTAATGTCAAATAAAAAAGGTGATTCATTTAATTTCATTCTGATTGAAATAGTAATAAACTCACATCAATATCTCAACTTCATTTGGCATGACATTTATTTTAGCAGGTGTAGTTCCAACAATTTCTCCATCAATATTTAAGAAATCATTCTCTTCAGTAATTATAGAAAATGTTCGCACTTGTTTATAGTCAACCATAGGATCAGCAATATGTTTACCTGAGAATACTCTGGGAAACATGCGCAATAATTTTATTCTACCCGCTTTACGAACAATTAGTAGATCCAACAGACCATCATCCAACTTTGCCAAAGGAGCCATTTTCATTCCTTTGCCGGTGTGAATGGTATTACATCCCATAACAAAACCAAAATCTGAAACAATAATTCTACCATCTACTTCAATTTTTGCGATTCGAGTTTTAAATTTTAAAACCTCTAAAATAGAAGCAATATTATATCTTTGTCCACCAAACCATCTCATTTTTTCTGCAACCAGATTTATATCTGTGGGCATTCCCCACCCAATAATATTAAATCCATAAATTAAAATATCATCTGTTATTACTTTAAATATATCAATTTTTCTAACGCGATTAGCAAGTATTCTTTTTACTGCCTCTAAAGGATCTAAACAATTTAAATCATGCATAAATGAATTTCCAGTTCCACCGGTTATGAGTCCTATTGGTATTCGCTCACCATCCTCTCGAAACATCAAGCCGTTTATCATCTCATGCATTGTACCATCTCCACCAATGGCACATACGCCTGAAAAGCCGTCAAACTCAATTTCTCTGACAATATCCCTGGCATGCCCTGCATATTCAGTTTCTATAATATTTAACTCAGCTTCATTATCTAAAAAACAGTATTTGACCTTCTCAAGTATTTGCATTCCAGTTTTAATTCCACCATGAGGATTTACTAATAGATGATATTTCATTTATGCTTCATATATTTATTATCTCCCCATTCAATAACTTCAATTTTTACTTCTGTAGTTCCCGATTGTATAAAGTCTAATTTTAAAGCTGCACCATATGAACAATCAAGAATTCTATTCCCAATATAAGGTCCACGGTCATTGACCCTTAATATTAATGATTTACCATTGGACTGGTTTGTAACTCTTATAATAGTATTTAGTGGAAGTGTTTTGTGGGCTGCAGTCAAGCCATACATGTCATAGACTTCCCCATTTGCAGTTAATTTACCATGAAAGTCCTTACCATAATAAGAACTTGTGCCGTAAATAACTTTTTGTTTTTTATTATACTTTGGTTTAGTCTTTGCAATATGTGGTTTTATTTTATTCCTGTTATATCTTGGAGAGTTAGAGCAGGACAAGAAAACTATCACCACAACGCTACTTATCAATATAGTTACTGCAAAATATATTATTTTGTATTTGATGACACAACTCCCACAATGTCTGAAATGGAACTTATAATATACTTCTCACCATATAATTTTATTTCTTCTATCATTGATAGGGCGATTCCGGGATCTCTATAATTTGAGGTGCCCACTTGTACAGCTGACGCTCCAGCGAGGATATATTCCAAAACATCATTACCGCATGTTATACCCCCAATACCAATTATTGGGATATCTATCGCTTGAAATATTTTATGTACAGAGGCTATTCCAATCGGTCGGATTGCAGGACCGGATAATCCAGATAGTTTAGTATAAACTTTTGATTTCTGTTTGTGAATATCAATACTCATACCAACGACCGTATTAATTGCTGATACAGCATCTGCACCGGCTTTCTCAGCAGACTGCGCAATAGAAGCTATATTTGTAACGTTTGGGCTTAACTTTACAATTAAAAGTCTCTCAGTAATTTTCCGAAGGCTTTCAGTTAGCTTTTCTGTCAAATCACAATCTATGCCAAACTCCATGCCTCCTCTCTTTACATTTGGACATGAAATGTTTATTTCATACCCAACAATATTAGAAGATACTGACTCTACCTTTTTTATTATTTCTATATATTCATTAACAGTAGTACCAGCGATATTCATGATAATATTTGTACCAATTGTAGAATATAGAGGGATTTTTTTTGAAATATATTGATCAACTCCGATATTTGCTAATCCTATAGAATTCAACATTCCTGAAGGTGTTTCAACAATCCTTGGGGGAGGGTTTCCTTCTCTAGGATTGAGTGTTATAGATTTTGTGACTATGCCTCCAAATTTTGAAACGTTTACCAAGGAACTAACTTCCGTTCCATATCCAAAAGTCCCTGATGCTGTTATAATTGGATTTTTAAATAAAACCTTCCCAATTTTTATAGACATATCAATCAAAGATAACATCTCCTGCTGAATAAATAGGTCCATCTACACAAACTAGGGAATATTTTTTATGATAGCTGTGATTTTTATTTTTGTAATTTCTCCTTGATATTATACAACCTTGGCATATACCCACACCACAACCCATATAGCTTTCAACGGATAGTTGAGCGGGTATATTATTTTTTATAACGAATGATTGTATCTGCTTTAACATAGGCTCAGGTCCACAAGCAAATACTTCAGAAGATTTTACATTTTCATACACTACCTTTAAAGCTTCCATCACTGTACCAGGTAATCCCATACTACCATCGTCTGTGGTTAAATAAATATGTTCATCTGGGTTATGTGAATGAATATGCTCATTTTTTGTCTTTGCACCAATGATGAGATAGCTATTATCTCTTAATTCATCCAACTCTTTCCAGAGGTTAATAATTGGTGCCAGTCCAACGCCTCCACCCACCAAAATATTTAAATTATTTTTTTTATATTGAAATGAATTTCCTAAAGGTCCTAATACATTAAGAACATCACCAGATATTTTTTGGGATAATATTTTAGTCCCTTGTCCAAATATTTTATATATAATAGATATTTTTGAATCCCTACAACTTGCAATACTCATGGGACGTCTAAGAGGGTTCCCCCATCCTGGATCAAGTTGAATTTGAATAAATTGCCCTGCTCCCTTATAATTAGATGAGATTTTTGGAGCAAGAAACTCCATTTCCCAAATTTCTGAGGCTATTTCATTATTATTGATAATGATCACATCTTCAGTTTTCATTTGGATCTTTCGGTATTTTAAATTTTAATGAATCATTTTTTGGTTCAGTAAATTTGGGAGAGATTATATTTGTGGTATCATTTAATTCAGCTTCTAATTTTAGCGTATCTCCTACTTTTGTGAATGAAGAATCAATATCTAATTTATTCGTGTCTGGGGGTGTTAACATTAATTTGATCTGATTCATTCGTATTTTTGACTGAGAAGCTTGTTCGCTATCAGGAAAATATGAGCTTACCCAGGTATAATATTTTAAAGCGCTGTCAGGATTTAAAACCGTATAATCATATTGATATCCCAAAAAATAACCCGAAATTAAAGCGTGATCACTGCTGGTATCTGAGTATACAATAGAGCGAAGTGAATCCAGTGCGCTCTCGCGTTTGTTCAAATACCATAAGGTTTCTGCTTTTCGAAAATTTTCTTGCTGCTTTGATAGCTCTTTATCTAATCCAAGATTTTTCCTTACCGCATCAGCATATTCAGTATCTGGAAATTTAGTAGTTAAAATTTTAGCAATTGAATCCGCAATAATTGAATCACCTTTTTCATATTGCAAGAAATAATCCATATAAATCACTTTTGGATAGAGTTCATGTGTAGGAAAATATTTTAAAAACATATCTACTTTTCTAAGTGCTGAATCAGGCTTATTAAACTGAAATGCTTCTAACTCAGCTAATCGAAGTAATTTTATTGCTGACTCATCGCTTCTATTAATTAGATTATCTTTAGTTAATTTTTTATTTGATATTCTTGTTTTCAGTGAATCATTATCCTGAGAAATTGAATCATTATTAGTAAACACTACTTTTACCGCAGATAAATATTGATCTATATATTTTATCATTTCCTGGGATTCTTTTAATACAGGAGACTTACGATTCTCTTTGTTTGATTTTTCAAAATATTCTTTAGCGGATTCTAGGTTCCAAAAGATGGAAATTGACTTTAGACCTAACATAAAGTATGCTTCTGCTGCTACTTCAGTTGATGAATAATCTTTAATAATTGACTGCAGCCGTTCAACCGCTGTTTCAGATTCATTTTTCAAATCATAAATTCTAACAAGCTCTAATTCAAGTGCTCCAAATAATTCTCTAAATTCCTCATCCACCAAAAGACTTTTTATTTTTTTTACAGCTGTTTCATAATTACCCGTTAGTCTATAAATTTTTGCTGTTTGAAGATGGGCATCTAATTTCAACTTTTTTACAAGTGAGTTTTTGATAACCTGATTATACGCATTTAAAGCCCTATCGTATTCTTTTCTTTTAAATGCCAATTCAGACAATCGTTGATAAATTCTTCCTTTTTCCTGACTGTCAAAAGAATTTTCTGCTGCCGTCTCTAAATGTTCTAATGCCTTCTCTACATTTTTTAATTCAATATAAATATCTGCTAAATACAAGTGGATAAGAGTAGGTGTGACAGAGATTAGATCCTCGTTAAGTAATAAATTTAATTTATCAATCGCTGACTGAGTTTTTCCCTTTTTCCATTTTATAAGCGCTAACCAAAACTCTGATTGTTGTTTATAATTGACTTCCTGAGAAAGAGCTAATTGATTCATTTTTAATTCTGCTGAATTATATTCTTCTCTGTGATAGTGAGACTGTCCTGATAAATGTAGTGCAGAAAATACATACTCACTTTCTGGATACTTTTCCAATACTAATTCACATTTATCTATAACTTTTGCATAGGAAGTTTGTGCGTTTGCAGGAAGTGAACGATCTTCATTTGCCAGTCTAACTTTTTCTGCATCTCTAAAATATTTTTTTGCATTGTAAAATGTGTTATAATAGACACATGATATATTTAAAAACAAAATTCCTAGAAGCAGAACATTTATTATAGATTTTGTTTGAATATTTTTTTTCATATGGAAGAGAATTTAACGGAATATAGTTTGTATGTTTATTGGATTTTCTATCTAAATTTATTTATGAATGATCACCAAAATTTAGACAATCCTATAAAATTTAAACCGGATTACACGTGGCCTGAAGAAGGCACAGAAAGAGACTGCCCACGCTGTGAAATCCCTTTGCAGTTAAATGAAAATCGAAAAGATTATTATGGAAAGCCCTGGTGGTGTGGTCCATGTCAATGGCAGTTTTCTGAAGACGATTTTTCCTAATTCACACACTTTAATTTAGGATACTACTTTTTTTTGAAGTACACCTTGTAGACTTTCCACAATCCATTTGATTATTGCTGCATCATCTATGAATCCGAAATCTGGAATTGAATCTGGAATTTCATCATCCTCATCAGAAAAATAATCTAGAGCAAAGCATATCTTTTTTTGAATTGATTCATCCATTTTTGGATTTTCTTTCAACAATTCATAGAGTTGAACTAAATCATTAATTAACTGTATCTCAATTGAATTAAATGAATCATGTTTTAAAAATGTATTGAGTTTATCAGGTACTATAGATAGCAATTCAGTTTTTTTTGATAGATCAAAATTTTGAATCTGATTCAGATATCTAAGCTTATCTTCTTCAGTAAGAAAAAAATTATCGTTTTTATCGTGCATTTATTTGATAAACATCAATTTTTGGATTCTGGAAAATTTGCTAGACTCTATATGTAAAAAATATACTCCACTGGAAACCTCAGATGCATTCCACTGAACCATATGGTCTCCGGGGGATAATCTATTATCAATAAGTGTTTCTATTAATCGCCCCTGCACATCATAAATGACTATATTCACGTCAGACATCTCTGGGACGGTAAATTGAATATTAGTCACTGGATTAAATGGATTAGGATGCGCTGGTGAGAGAGTGAGCTCTGTTAGAGATTCTGATGAAGAAACACCTTTTCTCAAAATGATAGTTTCAGTTTGTTTTTTAGGTTCATACTTCTCAAGATTTGTACACTCATAAGAGTTTCCCCTCTCATCAATAATATTCCAAATATGACCATCTCTAATCTCGCAATCAATAGAAATATAATCAAAAGTGGAATTCATTATCTCCATCATACACTCATCTTTTATACAAAGTTTTGTATCATCAGAAAAACGAATATCTCTGGAACCTGTTGGAGGCTTTGGAGGTAGACCAAAACTTAACAATTCTTTTTCTGATAAATAAGAATTACCAAAATATAGTATTTTATCATTAACAGAAATTGTATTCATATTGCCTTGTACTTTTTCAATAACTGGAAGCTCTGAAATAAATTCACTCTCTCCAATTGTTAGAGTAATGTCTCCATCTCCAAATGAGCGTACCCAGTATCCATAGCCCGGAACAAGAAAATCTGTATCTAAGTATCCAGATATATCATACCCAAATAGTGTATTTGGAACAATCAAAGAGTCTGGATCCAAAGCCGAACTTATTGAAATTGATTCAGAAGGTCCTGCGATAATATTCCACCCTTCTGTGAGAGAAACGTTCAGCTCACTTACGTTAGTACCTGATATAGTCACTGAATTATCATCATCAAAACGGAGCCAATATCCAACCCCAGATAAAAATGAATCCGTTAGAAAATAGCTATCAGAGAAACTAAATAGAGTTCCTTCAATACTAGTTGGAAACACCGACTGCTGAGAAGGATCATCAACTTGAACAGATAATCCAACTAGATTCCAGCCTGAAATTAAAGAAACCTCATACTCTGTCTCTCCACCACCTAAATCAATAGAAACTATAGATTCATCAACGTCCATACCATCACTAAAGGATGCGTGAATATCATAGCTACCCGGTCCTAGAGGAAGTTCAATCTCAAACAGTGCACCATCGCTATATAAATGGTCATAAGATATCATTTCCCCAGAAAATATTTCACTACCCGATTGATAAATTGTATATCCAGCAGATAGGGGAAAGTGATTATCTTCATCTGTATAATTTGTCTGTATTTTAACTATTGGCATATTTGATGAGTCAGCTAAAATATCAACAGATAATTGAGATATCTGAGGTGCATTATTGACACCAATTTGGTAAGATTGGAATCCCGGATTTAAAAACGCAGGATCTGTCTGATCTCCAAAGGTTAAGTCAGTGAAGCTTGCTGCAACTGTAAGACCTGTTACAACTACTGATTCAAATTCATTAGGCCATTCACCAAAATCTGGATCATTGAATATATCAGACATACTCGCTGCCATATAAAGATTGTTACCAGTAATTGAATAATCTATATCACCTACAAATGTAGGTAAATCCTCTCCAAGCTGAAATTTCCATACACCTGGATAGAGTAGTCCAAATCCTCCATCACCGTACGCGATACCATACAAGCTTGAATCCGGATCTTCTGGGTTTAAAAAACCAACAACGTATAGGTACCACGGACCAAAAAAGTCACCAGTTGGAAAGCCACCACCTGCATTTTTCAAGTGCACATGAAATCTATCATCGCTCACAGCAACATTTATATCAAGGATATCTAGACTTTGCCCTCCTGTTTCTTCATCTCCCTCTTCGTCATCACAAACATTTATATACCATGATGCAGGCACATTATCATTTGCATTATAAGGACACTGTGATGCTATAACTTCAATACCTCCAAACGTTAAGTTTGATTGAACACCAATATGAAATTCTCCGGATGTTGGTGTCTGTGCCTCTGCCTCAAATGTATTTTCATATCCCGGAGTTCCAAGATAATATGCATCCTCCTCAATCCAATTTCCGTCTTGTCCATTGCCATAAAATATAAATGCATCTACTGGCCCTGCTTCTAAAATGCTATCGGGAATATCCGCATGAAAATACATTGAACTACTAGAAGCCGGCGCAGTGGTTGAAATTCCAAGGAGTTCAGTAAAATCACGATTCTGTTGAAATATATTCAAAGGTGGAAGCGTTAAGTGGCTAGCATCTAAAGGAAGTTTAAGTGTTGGAGTGTTTTTGCCTTCCTCTGCTATTATGAAAGAAGAATTTAATATTATAAGAAAAAGTATTTTTTTCATTTTTCAGGCCTTTTAATTTGGATATATAAAAAATATTTAATAAACCATAAGCGTTCTTTGCAACGCGGAATCTAATATGTATATAGCTATTTTAAAAAGATACATTTTCCAGTTAGGCTTTGCCCACTTCTTGTATTGAGTTTATAAATATAAATTCCTGAGGAAACTATATTATTGTTTCTCCCATGCCCATTCCAATTAACTTTGTGATGTCCAGCTAGTTGATTATTATTTATCAGCGTTTTAACGATTGCACCATTTAAATTATATATCTGAATAATTACATGGGTATTTATAGGTATATAGTAATGGATTGATGTCTTATTGTTAAATGGATTCGGGAAATTCTGCTTTAATTTATTTTTTTTCGGCAATTGAGATATTCGGTCAAGAGTGAACCTCTCTACTGATAGAACAGTAAATTTTCCTGTGCCTTCAAGAATAAATGGAATACCGTCCTCAGTTATAAGCACCCAATTCATTTTCTCTCCAGCAATAATTTTTATATCGTAATCTACTGTAAGCGTTTCTAATTGGCTTAAGACCTCAATTGAACCCGACTCTAGCACAACCTTCGTGTCACCAGAGAAACGGGCATCAAAAGGCATTTGCGGGAATATAGGAGGCAAGCTGTAATTAAGTTTCTTTCCTTTTGGTACATTCTTACCAAAGAATAGTGTGGTTGAGTAATCTCCGTTTGAAATTTTCAAGGTATTTACTCTTGAGAGGTGATCTACCTGTTCTATCATTTTTACGGCAAGACTTGCTGAAGACAATATTATCTCACCATCATGCATGGCTCTCACCCAGTAGCCCCGTCCTGGTACGATATAATCTGCATTCACATAGGTTCCCTCAAAACCATATATAGTACCCGGGTAAATTATACTGGAGCTGTAGACTTCATCCACTGAGGTTAAGGTAGAGAGACCTGAAATGAGATTCCATCCTCCCTCAACGGGAATAATAATATCTAACATATGAGTACCTTCAAAATTTACTTGGGTGTTTTCGGTAAATCTTAATAAATATCCAAATCCTTCATCTAAATATTCTTCGACAATGTACATTCCATCAAAATTGTAAAGGGAACCTGAATATATAGAATTGAATAAGGATTGATAGTGTCCATCTTCAACTAACAATGGAAGCCCTACCATATTCCACCCTTCATTGTAACTAACTGAGATTGGAAAATTACCGGCACTGTGGTGATGATAAAATGCACCCATATCCATTCGTGTTTCATCAGGGTCTCTATCATCGGGGTCTATATCCCAGCTGTATCCATCTCCGTCCAAATCCGGATGTCCGGAATCTATACAGGATGAAGGAATTTCTAAGTTATAATTATAAAAATAAGGATCACTAAAATTTGGATCCTCAGATATATTCCCAACTTCCCAGTTAATTTCTAAATCATAGTCGTTGTTGATATCTTCTTCAGTAAAATCTAGATTATTATATAAAAAAGTTAATTGACTAGATGAATGTAAATCATAAAATGTCAGCTCTTCACCTGGATAATGATTTCTTACAATAGAATTAATAATTTTTGTATTAGTATATCCTCTAAGGTGTAAAAATGTTTCTTCATTACTAACCATAGTTGTATTGGTCATATCCATACTTGAATCCCATAAATAAACAATTCCGAACCCAGATAAATTATTATAAATCAGACAATTTTGGATTGTAAAATCACTTCCCTGAAGTGCTCTAATTGCACCTCCCCCATACTCAGCTTGATTGAAACAAATTATTGAATTATTAATAATAGGATTAGAACCATTTCTTAAACTTATTCCTCCACCATCACCCTCAGCGTAATTATATTTAATATTTACATTACTAATTAAAGGATTGGCTTCCCTACAATAAATTCCACCACCAAGGTCCGAAGTATTGTCTTTTATCTTTAAGAATTCTAGATTTGGCGATGATTGATAAATTGTAATCGCACCTCCTGTAAAGTTGTTTCCACCGCCGAAGCCGAGTGTTCCACTCCCATTCTGTAATGTAAAACCAGATAATTTCGCATTTAAATTTTCACCATTCTTAAAAATGACTACACTTCCACTATCAGGAAATAAAGGATTACTCCCATCTATTATAGTCTGAGATACATATGAGGTATCTTGAGTTGTTAAAAATTGAGATCCAATAATTATATTTTTTCCATTAAAATCAATATTTTCAAAATAGATACCAGGACTGACCAATACTGTATCACCACTTGTTGCAGCATCAATACCCTCCTGGATTGTGGGGTAATCATGAGGAACAGCAATGAGATTATGTTGTGTAGTATCTCTCAGTTCCAGAATCAGATTTTTTATATAGGCAAAATCTTCAGGGCTGTTGGGATCATATGGTGTAATATTAAAAGATGTATCAATTTCTCCCATAGTATTTAAAAAGAAAACAGTACGCTGAAGAGCTTCCCAAGTCGTCCACACAGGATATCCTTGTGTCTCCTGATCCTGGGTCCAGGGTAAAATTCTATCATTAATCATCAAATCTAAATATTCAGAATATTGATCTTTTCCTACACCAATGATATGGACATCATCAACCCCATCATCTAGAAGAGACAGAAATATTTCGTTTAGGAAACCGAACCGGCTTCTGCATGTCCCTCAGGACTCGTGACCAAAAAATATAACACACACTTCTCCAATGTAAAAGGACGGTCCGATTATCGTACTATACGTATCCGAATTAGGATTTATATCTTCGAGATAAAATGAATTCTGTGAAAAGGATATACTTAACAAAAATAGTGAAATCGAGATGATATATTTTTTCATAGCTATATTAAGTTTATTTCTAAAAAGATTGATAAGTCAATATGAGTGTGATATTCATCACACTTGTTATACACGTTATACAAATCAATCATTTGATTTAATCCGTTTTTTACTTAATTCAACTACACCAAATTTTTTAACAATGTAATTTCCAAATTCCGGTGCAAATACATTCAAAGCAAGGAGTGGTTTTATTGGTCCATTATTTACAATAATTTCTCCCTTTCCGGTTTTAATAGCTTTTAAGACTGCCCCTGCAACTTTTTGAGGTGGTGAAGTTCCCAATAACTTAGGTGCAGGAAATCCACCATCATAAAACATTCCAGCTTCATCTATGTATCCCGGCATTATTGTGGATACTGAAACACCTGTGTCGTGTAATTCCTGTCGTAATCCATCACCCCACTTAATCAAACCAGCTTTTGAAGCTGAATAGATAGAATTGTATGCGACACCTTTCCTACCAGCCAATGAGGCAATATTCACAATATTTCCTGAACCTTTTTCAAGCATTTTTGGTAAAATCATTCTGGTAAGTTCCATAGGAGCTAAAAGATTCACATTGATAATTGACTGGATAGAATCATAATTGTTATCTACATAGTCACTATATTTTTCAATCCCGGCATTATTAACCAAAATATCAACATCATCCGCGTTATACTCACTTAGTTTTTGAACCAATATTTTTATTCTATGCGATTTATTCAAATCAAATGGAATCATCTGGGCATTCCCACCGTCATCAATTATTTGTTTTTCTATGTCCTTTAGCTTTTCTTCATTTCGAGAAATTCCAATGACAGATGCGCCTTCATCTGAAAGTATTCTGGCAATATATGGTCCTATGCCTCTTGATACTCCAGTAACCAAGGCAATTTTACCTTCTAATAATTTCATAATTTACTCCTGATATATTTCATCAACGAACCAAAGGAAAATTAAGCCTTAAATAATAATTCCACTTATCATTTTGGCTATATACGATACCAGCCGATGGACTAAATTTTAAAGACCCCATTGCTAAACTAGTTTCTAAAAATGCTTCAGTCCCAATGGCTGAAAGGTATTCCCCATGGTCCACTGTTAAATAATCTATATATACACGACCATTTATATCCTCAAAAAAGAAATTAATATCCCAAAGACCTTTTCTAAGCTTGAGAATTTGAAAGGTAAAGCTTGGTGAGATACTAAACCCATAGTGAGATGAAATAGCTCCAGAACCCCGTGTAACAAAATTAATTTTATTATTGCTCTGCCATTGAAACTTGGTGTCCAGCCTAAAATAACCTATCATATTCTTTTGATTAGTGACTATTCGCAAATATAAACCTATATTTGTTTCCTCTTTTTTATTTAAATGAAAAAGAGGTGTTCCGATTATAATTAAATTTGATTTTAGTGGATAATCATAAAATATTGAAATACTTGGTGTGATAGTTTGGTCACTAAAATTTGAGCCACCTAAATAAGCATTACCGTTTATTGATACGGAAGGTTCTCCCGATTTTGATGTAACAGACAAAGGGTAGCTTCCGGATAGAGATAAAATATTTTCATAATCTGTATATCCTTGAATAACTAGAGGAGACCATTTATAAATGCCAAAACCACTGGTCATCGATAAAGACTTATTCAATGATGAATAATTTAAAAAGGAAGAATATCTAAAGTGGGTTAATATATCAGACCCCTTAAATAAAATTCCTGGTTTACCTGTAGTTTGATTGAAATAGGGAGTTCGTAAATATGGAACAAATAATTTACTATATATGGAATTGTCTACCTTATCTTTTGTAAAGGATATTTCATCTACAGATTCTTCCTCTAAACTATTTTCAGAGATTGTATTTATTTTAGGATTAAAATCCTCTTTATAAATATCCTCTCCTCTTTCTGTTAAAGTTATAAAATATAGTGTACTGTCAATGACAGCACCTCTTCTTGAAAACCCATTTAAAGATAATTGATAAAACGTCTCTCCATCTGTATCATACCCATACAAACCAATAGATTTATTATAATTTGCTGTATATAATAACATAGAATCATTGTTAACTCTTAGCTCTGCCTCTGTCCAGTTGTTATTTGTTAGCTGCCTAACCGATGCATTATTTAAATTTAATTCAAAAATATTAAAGTGTTTATTTAGATATTTTCCTGATAAGAATATTTTGTAACCATGTGAAACCATTTCGCTAACCTGTATGTTAATTCTTCCTACAAAAGAAATTTTATTTTCAACTAATTTCCATAAATCAGAGCCAAACTTATTTCTTAAATCACTAGAATAAATTATATCATCATTAGGGAGCACAGAAAATGAACGGAAATTAGTTGTTATCAGTTCTCTTCTTTTTCCAGAGTCTATATCTAATGAATATAGTACCGATTCATAACCAAATGTATTATTTGTACTATTGTCATATCCTTTTTTTAATTCATACATACTGAAATATATTTTTCCATTATTTATTTGCAGAGGTGCATTGATCCATTGCTTTAATTCACACAGTACTCTCTCAGTTTTTGAAATAGTATCAAACTCTACTAATCTATAATATGGAATATCTTTTTTTGAATAAAACATTTTGAAAAAATAAATCTTATCATCCCACACAGTTAAATATTTTTTATACCAACCATCAAATGTGATTTGTTTTCCATCTTGTAAATAATCACTATATTTTTCGTTCACTTTTTTATACCAATCTTGATATAATTTCTTCAAATCTTTTCCGTATACAACTTTCATCGCTCTATCGATGCCAAGTTTTGGAATAATATTTCCAAAGATCGGTGACCACCAGTATGAACCAAATTCTGAAATATATTTCTTCTTTTTTTCTAATCCATTAGATTTTGTTAAATCTTCCAAAAATCTTCCGCCAATATAGTACTCATCATTATGAGAATAATAGGATAATGGTGAGTGAGTTAACTCATTAATATAAGGTAAAATGTTATATCTAACCTGAGCTGCTAACATTGCTTCTGACCAACCGCTGTTTAACATTCCAAAATTTTTAAATAACTCACCTTCACCCGATATGGCTATACCCTCTATAATCCAGTCCGGCGAATAATTATGTGGTTGCAAAAAAGGACCGAAGAGTTTTACAGTATTTTCAGCAATTCCGGATGAAGTATTTATATGGGTGGCATGAATAAACTCATGCAAACCGGTTGCTCCTATATAATTGGATGTGAAGTTTCCAAAATAATCTGATGGGAATGGCGAAACGTACTGATTTATTACTGACTCTGAAGAGTTAAACCATGCACTTGACTTTAATCCACCTTCTTCTAAAATAAAAACAGTTTTTGATGGATTCACCCCAATGGAGTATTCAACACTAAGTTTATAATTTTCTAAGCTACTAAGGAGCTGGTTGGCTTCCCACTCCAATTTGCTTGGAAAATATATTATAAAATTGTCAGTTTCAGTTTTCCACCAATCTGTATTGAATTGGGTAAATATAACTGATGAAAAAATAATAATCAGTAAAACAGGTCGTACTTTATTAATCAATGATTTTCCCATGAATCATGTTTTTCAGAATTTTGGTATGTTTAGGAGTAGAACCACAACATGCGCCAATTACGGATGGCTTTCCTATTAAAACTTTTTCGATAAAGTTTTGCCACTCTTCTGTAGTTATAAATTTATTCATACTTCCATCAATTTCAGGATTTGAAAGCCCTAGATTAGGATACACTCCCCACGGTCTATTCCAGTAGAGCTCTAGTAGTTCGATTGCTTTTAATGAAAGCTGAATAGTGTTGCAGTTTAACAAAAGTAATTCGACTGTGCTCACATTTAATATATCTAAAACAATATCTAGAGGAGTGCCATCTAATAATTGATTTCCATCCTTTAGAATTAAACTAAACCAAACTGGTATAGTATATTGCTTTATAAAATTTATCGTGTATAATATTTCCTGATAGTTGCCCATTGTTTCAAAAAGTATAACATCTACACCCTCTTCCTGCAGCCATTTAAATACATATTTGGTAGACTCATTAAATTCACCTTCACTAAAAAAGGAATCTTCTGAATAACAATCCTCCAAAGGAGCAATACTTCCAGCAATGATCTGTTCTTTTGAACATGAAGCTTTAGCCAACTCTACTGCTTTTTTTAAATTAATCTCAGCATAAATAATAGAATCTACTCTAGACAGTCCTGTTTTTAAATAAGTATAGGGTGTCGATCTAAATGTATTTGTGGTAATTATATTTGCACCAGCCTCTACGTAACTGAGATGTATTTTATAAACAAAATCTGGATCTGTTTCATTTGCAACTGCTGACCAAAGTGGTAGAGGAAGGTTGATATCTCTTTTTAAAAGTTCAGTCCCCATCGCACCATCCAATATTAAAGGATAACTCTTTAAGAGTTTAACTGGCATTTTTCCAAAAATATACTTTTTCTAAAGGAATATATTTATTTATCATCTCTTCAATTTTGTCATACATTACTGATTTTACACTTTCAGATGATTCAATTATATTATCTGATTGACCCCAGTTTTGATAATATAATTCTGAGTTAGGTTTCTGAGCACGGATACGATTAAAATAATTTTTATTCATCCTAAAAACACCTATGACCATATCTGATATTTGCTCATGTTTTATTCGTGAAAATAATTTATCAAACAAATTATTATAAATTGATTCCCAATCATTCACGTATAAGACAGGATCAACACAGATTCGAACTTTCCACCCTTTAGAAATTATAATTTCTAAAGCATCCAAGCGTTTTTCTAAGCTAGGTGTGAACTGTTCATATTTTCTCCTTATTTCATTAGGAGTTAGAGTCCAAGCAAATAATATATTTGGATTTGAAGTAATTTCCTTGATTGAGTTAACGTTTGCACATTTTGTTCTTATTTCAATCAGCAAATTATTTTTATTCTTAGCGTATTCAATCCAATTTTTACAGTACGAAACCTTATTTTCAAATGCAAGCAAGTCGTTGTTATATGCAATTGATAAAAGCAAAGGTTCACTTTTAAAGTTTCGCCCCATGATACCTTCATCAACTGCATTATAAAAATCAGAATCATTTACAAATGCCACTAGATTGGCAGAAGGATACATCCCATGTAAAAAACAATAATCGCAATGATAAACACAATTAATCAGAGGGGTTGTATAATAAATATTTTGGTATTGTGTATCCTGGAGGATATCAGATCCTCTGTAAAGAAATGGATCCTTCTTAACCGCTAAAATCAGCTTTTTTGAATTATGTTGACTGAATATATTTTGATTTGGTCTGTTAAAAATCTGTTTGTAATCGGTAATCGGAATCCTCTCAGCATTTGGAAATGATGAAAGAGCTTCCTCCGTTCTATCCCATTTGAGTGCTTCCTCCTCGATATAGATGTGAGAAAATTCAGGTTGAAAGTAGTTCACAGATTTGTTTAAATGTTTTGTTTCTGTGGTGTTTGTCATTAGCCTTTATATTAGAATATTCAAATACTAGTTTATGAATATTTTTATTAAAATATTTATTATTTTCACTGAGCTGTAACAATTTGATCTTTTGCGATTCCGTAAGACGAAGATTTAATATAATCTTGTTTAATAATAGATTTTCATGTTTTTGAATAAGTGGAACATCATTTAGAGAGATTGTTTTTAAAGTATCAAGAAAGTTAGTTATTTTAAGTAACTTATTTTCGATGAGTTTAGTTACTAGCTTTTCAAAGCCTAATCTATCAAAATATTGAATATCTAAGTGATCAGAAATAATTTTAAGAAATATCATTTTATGAGCTGAGATCTTTGTTTTAAATGACTGCCATATAGCTGACGCTTCCATATCAAACAGACCACTACAATTAGATTTACCTTCAATGGCATGTTCTTGAACTGTAGTCAATGAGCTTTCTTTCATATTATGTTTATATAAAATATCAGGGAAGAAGTATTTTCCACTTTTATCATCTGTTATCTTATTTATATAAAACAGCTCTCCTATTTCTCCAGAATCTGGAGTTGCTCCTGCGGAGCCTATATTTATTATAAAATTTTGATAAGATATTTTATTATCAGATAAATATTTATTAATTGATAATTGAGTATTTTTAAATCCAACTCCAGTAACAAGAAGTTTTACATTGTAACCACCATTACAATATAAACTTTTAAATTTTTTATCTTGTCTTAGCTTATAAAACTTAATAATCGGGCTAGCTTCTGCTAGTAATGCCGTGAGTATTAATAATGTATTTTTCATAGTATTACAATATTCAATCGAAGAATATCACACTTCACTACCTATTTAGAGATAATGCATATATTTCGGCCTCTAAAAGCATTTTGGGTAAATAATGCATCTGAGCTTTTTTAACTATCCATCTTGGAATATTACCATTTGGATCCGTCAAAACTGTATAGGTAAGAATGTTTTTACCATTTAATTCGGATATTTTCCAACTCCCAACATTAAAAAGTGGGATTATATTTTCGTTTTTAAAATTTTTATCAACACTTATTTTGTACCAATCTACACTACTAGAGGTACGGATATGACGAAACCAATATAATCTAGGAGCCAAAAGTGGAATATCTATTATGTGCCATGCAGTTTGAATGGAATCCATTTTTGATTCGATATTTGCACTAGTTACAAATGCACTGGGAAGAACACTGGTATATTTAGAGACATCCCAAGCTACATCCAAAATAGACTGAGGATCTGCTTCCAGTAACATATCAATCTTAATAGCTGGGATGGGGTATTCTTTTATTTGATATTGAGACAACTCATATTTTTCTGTTTTATAAACAGTTTCCCATTGTGAAATATTCCTAAGAG
The DNA here is from genome assembly GCA_002346675.1 of Fidelibacterota bacterium UBA2986. Taxonomy (GTDB): domain Bacteria; phylum Fidelibacterota; class Marinisomatia; order Marinisomatales; family AB-629-J13; genus AB-629-J13. The sequence continues at coordinate 2,815 of DEAI01000042.1, read as the reverse complement.
TATCCCAAATTGCTGGATAATTATTTTGTGCAAATCTAATATCACAGCAGAGTATAAACAGAAATAGATTAAACAACATTTTCATAAAATATAAATTACAATAATAAATAGAGAACGAAAATTTAAATTATTTTAACTATTCTATTATTTGGTTTGCAATCTCATCACCTATTTCCTCTTTAACTTTTTCAGCTAGTTTTTTTATAGCCTCCTGAGATGCTTTCTTGTAATTAGTGTGTGTACCCTTAACATCATAAAAATTATTCGCAAAGATAATATTATTATCTTCATAAAAATATATACTCATTTGTGCGAAAGCAGTGTAAAGTGAAAAGACTTCTCCTCTTTTTTGTGTGTCTATGTTTAATTCAAGAATAAAATCATAATCATATTGCTCAGATGTAAATATAGCACCTATTTTTTCCTCTAAAATTTTAATAAGGGCAGGTGTTACAAGAGGATTTGACATTACATGTCCTAAACTTTTTTCATTACTTTTAAGGAAAATTACTAAGGGCTCCACATCAATATTAAAAAAAGTATGGGGAATATATGTACCACTTAGTTCTTTAAATAGGTAGTTCCCTATTTCATCATTTCCCGTAAATAATTCTAAATCTAACTTAGCTTTTATTTGATAATTTTGATTCCTTCCATTTAGCTTTTGAATAGGGCAATATATATATCCATTTTTATCAGATATCATTTTTTCTGTAAGAATCCCATCTCCTAGAGTAAAATTGAATAAGACAGGGAGATCTTTTACATATAATTTCTCACCATCGGATGAGTAAATAGTTGAAATTAATTCAATTTGCTTTTGCTGTCTGGTCACTATATTTGTTGTTTGTATTTTTTTTATAGGTATCAGTTGAATGGACAAAATACAACGATTTATTATTTTTCTTAATTCTAAATCAATATGAATAACCTTTTCAGGATTTTCAAAATTTTTAATTATCAATAATTGATCTTGATATGGAATTAGGGCTTTGAGCCCAGTTATAAAATAACGGAGAGAACTTGCAGGATTAAAGTTTAACAGTTTTATTCCTTCCTTATAATTATTTTCTGCAAGTTCTATCGCTTTTGATATTTTTCTATTCAACAATTTATTATAAACTGATTTTGAAAGTCGGTTATATACATAATAATATTTTTTATCTTCCCATTCTCCAATATGTTCAATTCCTTCTATACTTAAATTTGATCGAACAGTCGAAATCATTTCATAACTTTTTTCCAATTGAAAATTATTTACAAGTCCTTGATATTCAACCTCCTTTATTTTATTGATACTTTTAACATCTATATCTGATTTAATTGCTTGTGATATTGACACCATAGATTGAATTCTTGCCTTGTTTATGTATTCAACTGATGAGGTAGTTTTATTTACTTTAGAAAATCCATGGAAAAATTCACGTTCTGAACGAGTTTCTGGATTTAGCCAATATGGGGAGGAGTTAAAAGTACTACAGGAAATAAATAAAAAAACACCGGCAACAAGAGATCCTGCAACCGGTGTAATTTGATATAAATTATATTTTATTTTCAATGGATACTCAATCACATGCCTTTTCTTTTTCTATATTCCTCTACTTTTTGTTCCATTTCTTCATATAACTCTGAAGCTCGAATTGCATCATATATTTCTTTGTCTGCCTTTATTCTATCTAGCAAGCGTTTCTGAGCAGCACCTTCATCCCACTCTACAAGAATATACGCTCTAAAAATATCACGATTATTTGATTTTTCTTCCATAATTTCTTGTTTAATGACACTGTAATCTTTAAGTGCAGTTGATATAATCTGTTCTTGGGTTTGAGAAAATCTATCTAATATATCAGATTCTGTACTAATTCCTGTCTCCTCTCTCGCTCTTTTAACTAGAGCATTCATTTCGGAGTCCATCGCACCTGCAAGTTGATTAGCCGCATCTAGGGTTGCTTTGTTTACAGCTAATTGCAAGTCTCTGCTTGTAGCAGTTGCACCAGCATATCTGTATCCATTTTTTTTCGGTTTATTTTTGTACCAATCTGGTATATTTTTCATCACCTTTCTCGTTGGTTCTGGGGAAAGGTCTGTACCCTTGCTAGAACTGCATCCGACTAATAATAATACAAACAATATGAAAAATAATATTTTGTTAATCTGCATCTTAAATCTCCTGATTATTAAAAGTTTTAATCTTTAATTTTAACTATGTTCCCGAAATTACGTTTTTATAAATCCATACTCATAGTATTATAAATAAAAAAGGGCTGATATTCAGCCCTTTTTTCATATCTAAATTGAGGGAGTAATTATCCAACCTTGCCTTTCTTTTGTCCTTTGCTCGTTTTACCTTTACTCTGATATCCTTTTTTAGTATTGTTCTTTGGCGGCTCTGGAATCATTTTATCTGTTGATAAGCAAGACGTAACCTGAGATAGAAGTCTATTTTCATCGCTTTTGGATAATTTTGAACCTTTTTTATATTTACTAAATGTACTTTTTGTTACCCAATTCATTTTACTTTTTTCACCTTCTAAGCACGAAATTACTTCTTCTTTTGTTTCTAACCCTGATTTTTCAAGGATCGGATCAATAGCTATCTGATAAGTATTTTTCTTCTCACCTTCTTTAACATGGTGCTTTGTTGCACCTTTTGTTACTTGATCTTTTTGATCTTTTGCTTTATCCTTTTGCTTACCTTCTTTAACATGGTGCTTTGTTGAACCTTTTTTTATTTGAGCTTCAACTGCGGACGTTCCGATGGACATCGCAAAAAGTGCGATTAATATTTGTGTTGTTAATTTCATTATTTTAGCCT
>DEAI01000003.1:18189-61434 GCA_002346675.1 Fidelibacterota bacterium UBA2986 | reverse complement strand
TTCAGCCAGCTCGGCCACCTCTCCAAATTAAATATGTTACAAATATTGCTCGCGAAATTACTCCAACTCTTCTCCAATTCAAAGCGGTTGGTGTTTTAAATACGTGCTATAAAAACAACTCATAAATAGTAGATTAAATAAGACTATAAATTGCTTTTGTATTTAAACGTCTTTGGTAGTTCTTTTATCTAGTATTTGAAAAGTTTATTAACCAATATAACTCATCATTTTCACTTTAAATATTTCGTTATAGAGTTTACTAAAGTTTTCAGTCCTTTTCTTGAAACCGAAGAAATTACTTGAAAATCTGAGAGCTCTTGATTTTCATAGTTAGATACGGTGTCACATTTTGTTAGAGCAATTACCCGGGGTTTTTTTAGTATATCTAAATTATAGCTATAAATTTCATTTGTGATAGTTTTTAAAGTTTCACCAGGATTTTCGTCATTAATATCAATAAGAAAGACCAAAACCCGGGTTCTTTCAATATGCCTTAAAAATTGATGCCCGAGTCCTTTTCCACTTCCCGCCCCCTCAATGATACCAGGGATATCAGCCATAACAAATGAGGTATATTCACCATACTTTACAATTCCCAAGTTTGGATTTAATGTTGTAAATGGGTAGTCACCAATTTTTGGGTTTGCATTAGATAAAACCGATAAGAGAGTTGATTTTCCTGAGTTTGGTAGCCCAACTAGGCCTGCATCTGCCAGCAGTTTTAATTCTATATTAAATACTCCCTTTTCTCCTTTTTTACCGGGCTGTGATTTTCGTGGTGCCTGATTTAGTGATGATTTAAAATGACTATTACCCTTTCCACCAATACCGCCCCTGCATGCTATATATTCTTCATCATCGCTTATCATATCTGCTAAAACATTATCAGATTTTTCTGACTTAATTACCGTACCTGGTGGAACAGAAATAATACAGTTTTCTCCATTTTTACCGTGTCTATTATTTCTACCACCTGAACCTCCCTTCCCTGCTTTATATATAGTTCTATAACGAATATCTGCTAGGGTTCTTATATTAGAGCTTACCTTAAATACACAATTTCCACCGCTGCCACCGTCTCCACCATCGGGTCCACCCTTTGGAACAAACTTTTCACGTCGAAATGAGACGGCTCCAGATCCGCCATCACCTGCCCATAGCTCAACTGCTGTTTCATCAACAAACATGATTCAGATTTTAACCTGAATTCTATTCAAAGTTAATCACATATTTTGGATTATTTTATTTCCAAACTCTGAACATGATAGTTTTTCCGCACCCTCCATTAGACGATGAAAATCATATGTTACCTGTTTAGCCTTAATAGTCTTTGCCATAGCACTTTTGATAATATCGCTTACCTCAGCCCATCCCAAATGTTCAAACATCATGGCACCAGATAGGACCACAGAAGACGGGTTAACCTTATCCATGCCAGCATATTTTGGTGCGGTACCGTGAGTTGCCTCAAAAATTGCGTGACCAGTCTCATAGTTTATATTTGCTCCTGGTGCTATACCAATACCCCCAACTAAGGCGGCACCTGCATCTGAAATATAATCTCCGTTTAGGTTCATGGTAGCTACTACATCATACTCACTTGGACGAGTTAATATTTGCTGTAGAAACGCATCAGCGATCATATCTTTGATGATTACTTTTCCATTTTCTATCGCCTCTTTTTGAATATCGTTAGCTTTCTCTTTGCCCTCTTTTTCTGCGATTCTATCATACTCTAGCCACGTAAATACGTGTTCCTTAAATTTATCCTCTGCGAGAACATAGCCCCAATTTTTAAATGCTCCTTCAGTGAACTTCATAATATTTCCCTTGTGAACCAAGGTCACTGATCTTCGGTTGTGTTCAATAGCATACTGTATTGCAGATGAGACAAGTCTCTCAGTTCCTTCTTTGGATATCGGCTTTATACCAATCGAGGAGCTCTCCGGGAAACGTATTTTATTCACTTTCATTTCATCTTGAATAAAATCAATTACTTTTTTGACGTCCTCTGTTTTGGACATCCACTCAATTCCAGCATAGATATCTTCTGTGTTCTCTCTAAATATAACCATGTCTACCCATTCGGGATGTACGATTGGAGAGGGTACACCAGAGAACCACTGAATAGGTCTGACGCAGGCATAGAGATCGAGCTCCTGCCTTAGAGCAACATTTAGAGAGCGGATACCACCCCCCACTGGTGTAGTTAGAGGTCCTTTTATTGCTATATGATATTCACGAATTGTATCTAGAGTTTCTTGGGGGAGCCATGAGCTAGACTTATTATATGCTTTTTCGCCTGCATATATTTCTTTCCACTGTACTTTTCGTTTATCTTGAAAAATTTTCTGGACTGCCGCATCAAATATGCGCTGAGAGACATTCCAAATATCTTTACCAATTCCGTCACCTTCTATATAAGGAATCACTGGAAAATCAGGAGTATTTATCTGTCCATTTTTAATTTGTATTTTTTCTGCCATTTTTATTTTTTTTCTATTGTTTTTGATTTAGGTGTATTTTTTTTCGTTGAGTCAGACTTAGTTTTTTTCTTTTCTTCAGCTTTATTTATTTTAGATTCCTTTTTAGTATCTTTATTCTTTACGTAGTCTGTTAGATAAAATCCTGAGCCCTTAAATATAAGCCCCTTACCTCCGCTAACTAATCGGCGAACTAGTCCTCCGCACTCAGGACATTTTTTTGCAGGTTCTTCTGACATGGATTGAAATAATTCAAAACCATGGTCACATTTGGTACATTTGTAGTCGTAAGTGGGCACTTAAATAAAAAAATTAGATATAAAACAGAGGCCGAATTTATAAAATATTATTTTTGAAACTTAGTATTTAAGTTCAATTGTACAATTTCAGGTACATATTGGGATATATCTCCCCCCAACTCAGAGACTTCTTTTACAACTGTGGAGTTTAGGTGAATATATTTTTCATCTGGAATCATCAAAATTGTCGAAATATCAGAGTTCAAATGATAGTTCATTAGAGCCATTTGAAATTCAAATTCAAAATCGCTGACATGTCTCAGTCCACGGATAATTGCCAAAGCTGATTCAGACTTTGCAAAATCTACAACAAGGCTGCTGGTGGAGCCAACTCTTACATTTTTTATATCTGACATACTCTTTTCCACCAACATGATTCTCTCTTCAATTGAAAACAGAGGCTCTTTTCTTGGATTTTCAGCTATTACAAATACAAGCTCATCAAATAGCATTGATGCCCGTCTAGCTATATCTATATGACCATTATGTATTGGGTCAAAAGTTCCAGGATAAATAATTCTTTTCAATCTTTAGTTCCGATGCATATCTGAGTTTCACCAAATAATTTTGTTCTCACAGGGTACCTTATTTCAACTGTATTACTACACTCTAAAACAAATCTTCCCTTCGTTTTTAATTTATTTAAAATCATATCTATGAATAAATCTACATCAATTCTTTTGTGTTGGCTAAAATAATTGTATGGCGGATCAGCAAAAATCAGATCAAATTCTTGTTTTGTTTTTAAAATTTGAATGGCGTTCATTTTTTTTATAGTTATTGAACAATCTGAGAACAATAAAGTGTTTGCCCTTAATATCTTGTTTATTAAAGAATTATTGTCTACAAATAAAACTGAGGATGCTCCCCTACTGAGGGATTCGAATCCCAAAATACCTGTTCCTGCAAATATGTCTAACACCCTACAATTGGATAGAGGACCTAAAATATCAAAAATACTTTTTCTGACTTTTGACAGTGTGGGACGGTAGCTTCTTTTCGCATAAGTTCTAATTTTAGTTCCCTTATATTTACCACTTAAAATTCTCATTTAATTTAGCTCACTTTCCAAAACTGATAGATAGAATGTCATTGTATATTTTTCTAGAGTTTTATCAGGGTTTTTATATTCAATCTTTCTTATCAAAATATTTTTTCCTAAATGTGAAATTACATTCAAAATATCTAGCTGTGAATCAGGGTAAGAAAAACTTAAGATTAGTGGGTCATAGATAAACTTATCACTTTTGATAGATTCTAATATTCTATGATTAACAGTTGAATATTTTTCATACAAAATAGAGAGCACATCATTTATCGAATGGAAATATAGTTTTGACTCAGAGCTTTGCATGTAAAGTTTTATATCAGCTTTAAATAAACTATCCCCGCTCTTCCTTAAACTATCTACCTGCCCTAACATGGACAGTTCTTTAATTAAAGTATCACCTAAGATAACAGCTCTATAAATATTGTCTGTAGAATTTATATAGATTATATTTTTTATATCGAGAGAATTAAATGTCTGAAGAACTGAATTTAAAATTGTATAGGATTGATTCCTCTCTTCAGCAATAGTGTCATCTATTTTAGTGCTATCACTATAGTGAACATCTGTATTCATCGTTTCTGATATAGATTCATTATTGATGTATCTATTTTTGAGATTTTCAATCCATTTCTCTGATTCGCTATTTTTAATCACTATTAATCCTGTTATAAGAATCAAGAGTAGTAACACCCCCAACTTTTGTACAGGATCTTTTCTGCTTGAGTCAGAGACCGCTCTGTTCTCTATATTGTTTATTTTTTTTGTAGTATCAGATGTACGTTTCTTAGTATCTGATGAATCAAGGTCAACTATATTTATAAACGGATTTAAAAAATAATTAACTCTATTTTTGCTATCATATTTTAATATTGCGCTATCTATTGCATTATAGATTCTCTGTGAAATATCCATTGTAAGGGAAACGCTTTCTGTAATCACATTTTGGAACTGTACAGGTTCAATAATTTCCCAATTTTTAAATGCTAAGTTTTTAGTCTTTATTCCGTCCGCAAGCAAAACTGTAAACTGGTCGCCATTTATTAATTGAATTAGTTTATCTCTATCACCAATAATATTTGATACCTTTAACTCATCTTTAGCTATAGAGATTTTGCAGGATAGTAACCCCCACTTGGTATCGCAAAATAGGAACGCTCCTTTTTTATCACTAAACAATACTCCATCTGCATTTAATCTATTTAAAAATAAAGTTTCAATAGGTTGATATGATATATGCAAAAAACCTATTTCATTTAGTATAGTGGTAAGAGTGGACAAAATCAGCTTTGAAAAGGAAAAATAAAAAACTTGTGATTTGTCAAGGAGAAAAGAATATGACAGGTGATCAATTTGTTTTCCCCACCTTGTTCTTATTGTCCAAAGAAGAAACTGTTCAATTTCTTCCCTCTCGCTCATATCCCCAATTGCTATAGAGTCTTTTTCAGTTAGGGAAAAGTCTATAGCTATATTAGCGGCTGTTCCCCTTATATTTTTTAAGTCATCAATTTGCAGTAATGCTGTTCTTAAATTATTTTGAACTTTGTCATAATCATTTCTAATAGATGACAATGAGGAGTGAAAATCAACTTTAATAAATGAAAAAAGTACCGGCTTTTCATTCTGATAATCCCATTGAGAACAATATAGGGATTTATCAGTTAAAATTAAGTTAATCAATAAATAAAATTATTTTGACCAACTAAATCGTCCGTCTTCTATGTATCCGTGATTGTCTGCCTTAAGAGAAAATATCAAGAACCTATTCTCTTTAAAAATTTGATCAATAGGTGACTCAATCCTCATAATATTTTCAATAAATTCAATCTCGTATGGGTCGAAAGTTAGCGGACAGAAAAACATAGCTGTATCCGGCATAAATGAATCATAATAGTCAATTACCTCAACCCGGCTCACCTCTTCCTCACCCAATACTTCCCGAAAATTTTCTGAAGCTAACAAAAGATCCAGACCTTTTTTCTGAACATAAACGGTGTCATTCCTCGATAACTGCTCAGAGAAAGTTAATACTTTTACTGTGGTATCCATAATTGTATCACGACGAAATTTTTGAAATCCGAATGTGGTATCAAACTCTACATCAAAACCCTCTGGAATTGATACATTCAGTTTATTTTGAAAGAGCCCTAAGGACTGTTCACCTATATATGTTGAATCAGCTGTGAGGGAATCTCTGACAGCATTAACAACATTCATGGCCCACAACCCGTCCGTTGCATAATCTCCTGTTAAAAGCTTATAAAATTCTTGCACATTATAAATTGTACTCATCCTGAAGTGACTTTGATTTTCAAAATTATTTTCTTCCTCCCATATTGCTACAGGTACATAAATAGTAAACAACATAAAAACCAAACCAATCACGATAATTAATTCAATTAAATCATTTATTCTTTTGTTCATTTATAGTGTTCTCTTTTGGGTTAAATTTTATTAATGAAGGATCCTGCACAGCACAACTATTTTCATTCCCTTTTCCATTTCTCATACCATCTGATGTTAAAAATACTCTATAAATATCTTTATATACAATATCCAATTCACAAGAGATAGATGAGCTCTTATCTAAAATATTTATCTCTTCTTTTTGAGCATAATACTGCAAAATTAAAACCTGACTTTTGAGAATATGGTTTTAGAATTTCCATTCAGATCTGCTAATTGATCAAATAATTCTTTTTCCTTTTTCTTAAGAGATTGGGGAGTGATTAGCTGGACCTTTACCAACTGATCACCTCGACTTCCACCCCTTAATTTAGGAAATCCCTTTCCTTTCATTCGCAATATTTGCCCTGACTGTATCCCTTTAGATATCGATAAAGACGCCTTACCATCTAAAGTGGGAATTTGGATTTTATCGCCTAAGGCAGCCTGGGAAAATGATATTTGGACTTCGATAAATATATCTCTATCATTCCGCGTAAAATAATTATGATTTACTTCTTCAAAATAAATGACCAGATCCCCTGGATTTGCTCCTCCGTGACCAAAGTGTCCTTTCCCATCAAAAGTCATATAATTCCCATCTTCAATCCCTGGAGGAATTTTTACTGAGATGGTTTGGTGATCTAAAATAAGGCCATCCGGTCCGGCTTTTCTGGAACGTTTTTCAATTTGTTTTCCCGTACCATTGCAGTGGGGACAGCCTGTGGTGCTCCTCATTTGTCCTAGAATAGACTGCGTAACTCTGGTAACCTGTCCCGAGCCCCCGCATTGATTACAGGTCATAAAAGTTGTCTCAGGATCAGGAATTCTCCGTTTATATTTTATTTTTTTCTCAGCTCCTTTCAGTATTTCTTCGTAGCTAACCTTTAGATTTATTTTAATATCAGATCCGCGTACCCTTGTACGCCTTGACTGTCCTCCTCCAAAAAATGATTCAAATGGACTACCACCGAAGATATCCCCAAACTGGTCAAAAATATCATCCATTGACATATGAATACCACCACCACTAAAACCATGTCCTCCCGTCTGCTCTCCCATACCTACTCCCGCATGACCAAACTGATCATATTGAGCTCTTTTTTGATCGTCAGATAGCACAGAATAGGCTTCCGCTGCCTCTTTAAAATTTTGTTCAGCTTCTTTGTTTCCTGGGTTTCGATCAGGATGGTTATTCATGGCTACTTTGCGATATGCCTTTTTTATTTCATCCTTAGATGCAGATTTGTTAACCCCAATTATATCATATAAATCTCTCATTTTTTATTTACAATCACCTTAGCATGGCGGATAACCTTATCCTTATAACGATAACCTTTTTCAAAAACTTCTAAGATCTCTCCATCTTTTCTCTTAACTTCAGTTTTTGTCATCATAGCATCATGGAGATCAGCGTTCAATATTTCACCCGTTTCCCCAAATGATTTCACCTCTGAATCAGCTAAAAATCTTACTAGCTTTTGATAAACCATCTCTGCGCCCTCCTTGATTGAATCTTGGTTTCCTCCTTTATCACTTTTTTCTGTGGCATGAAGCATTCTATCGAAATCATCAACAATTGGTAATATATTTTCAATGAACTGCAAACCATCATATTCTAGATATTGAATAACCTCTTTATCTTTTCTTCTTCGGAAGTTATCAAACTCTGCCTTCAACCTAAGATATTTATCTTCAAGCACCCCTATCTGTTCTTTTAGTCCAGGCTTTTTATCCTTTGCTTTTGGTTTAGATTTCATTGTGTCTTTTTTTTTCTGAACTCCATTTTGTTTTATGTCATCATTACTAGTATTTTTTACTTTATCAGCACACATGTGTTATTACCCCTGCTAAATAATTTAGCGTTTGTTTGATTTGATGATATGGTATTCTCGTTGGTCCAACAATAGCCAGCTGCCCCATGAGCTGCTCTCCACAAAAAGGTGATGAGATTATTGAACAGTGATTCATAAGACCATACTCATGTTCCTCACCAATAAGCGTATACCCTTTACTATCACTATTAAACGAAGATAAACAGGATTTAAATTCATCTGAGTCAAGGGCTTCCAATGTCTTTCTGATAAGAGATGCCTCCTGAAACTCTGGCTGTTTAAGCAACTCATGTATGTTGGAGGTATAAATAACAGGTTTGTCATTATCAGATTCATTGATTGATGGATGGTCCATAAGTATTTGAACTATTTCATGATCATAAATTTCTGTTTCTTTTAGTCTCCCATTAATACTTGAATTGATCTCATTTAAATTTAATCCAAGCAACTTTTCTTTCAGTAGCTCAGTAATTTTATCTACATCTTTCATTTTTATATCACAGCTGAGATTTAGTACTATATTTTTCACAAGCCCTGATTCTAAAGCTAGAACAACCAAAATTCTATCTGTGGACATATGGACCAATTCAATATCAATAAGTATACTCTTTTCAACATCTGCGAGCATTACCAGTCCAAATAAGTTTGTGATTTTTGATAGTAAAGTTGCGGTTGTCTCCATAAGCATATCCACATCTGAAGAGACAGACTCAAGCTTATTAAAATGGTTCTTGTAGGCCTTTAATATCTCTGAAGATACTTTAGAATCAAACTGATCTACATAATATCGGTACCCTTGGTTGGTAGGTTTTCTCCCTGATGAAGTATAGATATGAGTTAATAAATTTACTGATTCTAGTTTTGCCAAAATATTTCTTATCGTTGCAGAACTAAACTTAAATGTGTATTGATCCTTTAAATAATTTGAACCCACAGGCTTGTTTGAGGAAATAAATTCATCAATGGTTGCTTTTAATACCTTTTTCTCTCTGCGGTTTAAACTGTATTTTTTATGTTTAATCATAGCTTAAAAGTTAGACAGTACGTTAATCAATTGTCAAGGGTGTACCGTCTATTTATAGAAATTTTGAAACCGCTTTCAAACTTGCAACTAAACCAATAGTGATTGAAATTATCATCAGATAAATTGGCATAAAAATATTCACGGATAAGTGCAGAGAAAGCCACTCTCCTAAAATACCGTTTATCTCTGCAGCCATCAAAATCAACAAACCACATGCGATACCTGTCCCAATTAAAGACTGAAAAATACCCTCCAAAATAAATGGAGTTTTGACAAAAGTATTTGTAGCTCCAATTAATTTTAATGTTCGAACTAATTCAGATCGTGAATAAATCGTTAACTTGATTGTGTTAGTTATAAATATAATAGATATAATAAGGGCAACCGCAACGAGAATCTTTACTGAGCCTACAATTATATTGAAGATAGACTCAAGTCTAGATACTAAATTCCCCTGGTAGTATATAGATGAAACTTCATTTGTATTTTTTAATTGTTCAAGTAAACCATCTATTTTTTCGGATGAAAAATTCTTTTTTGATAAATAGATAACATTGCTCATGGGGAATGGATTATATCCAAGCATTTCTATGGCATTTTCTCCAAACTCATCCTGATATATATCTAGCGCTTCATCTTTATTAATAAATTTTACCTGCCTAACTATGGAGTTTGTTTTAATATTAGAAATTATATTTTTTGCATTCTGCTCTGTTATCCCATCTTTAAAAAATACCTCTAACTTATATTTTGATCTGAATATCTCAGCAAGTTTGTTTGAGTTATCATTAATTATAAGAAACATCCCTAATATAATCATGGTTAAACAAACCGTAATAATTGATGTAAAAGCTGTTCCCTTATGCCTCCATAAGTTTTTAAAACTTTCTATGATCAAAAATATTAATTTGTCCATCAGTTAACTAATCTTCCATTTTCGATGTTGAAGATTCTATGCTCCCGGTCTTTTATTAATTCAAAGTAAAAGTGCTGCCACTGATGAGTTGCCATCAGGACTAGCGTACCTTTTGAATGAATGGATTCTAACAGCTCAAGAAGGTTTCTAGCAGAGTCAGGGTCAAGATTGCCAGATGGTTCATCAGCTAAAATGATCTCCGGTTCTTTCACCAGTGCCCTTGCAATACATGCCTTTTGCTGTTCGCCTCCTGAAAGTTCATTTGGTTTTCTTTTATCTTTACCATCTAAACCTACATCATTTAAAACCTGATGAACTATATCATAGACCTCTGATCTGCTGTGCCCCATTACATGAAGAGGCAAGGCAACATTTTCAAAAATATTTCTATCATTAAGAAGTCTATAATTCTGAAAAATCATACCAATCCTTCTTCTGAGCAATGGTATCTTTCTTTTTTTATGTGTTTTTGATGAGAAACCTAGCACATCAACAACTCCACTGTCTGGCAATAAATCCATATATATTAATTTTAAAATTGTAGATTTTCCGGATCCAGTTGGCCCGATCAAAAATGCAAACTCACTGGGATGGATCTCAAATGTGAAATCCTGTACTCCTGTCTCAGAGCTATATTGAAGTGAGACATTTTGAAAAGAAATCACAAAAATAATTAGTTATAGAGAGCTAAAAGAAAAATTGTATATCCACAAAGTAAAGATATAGAAATCCATTTTGACAGGGGCTTGTTTCGTATTCCTAAGGGTACAAGGATTAATCCTGATAAGACCATCAAAGGAATTTCAAATGTAAATATATCTTTATCTATATCTAAGGGGGTTATGATCGAAACTAATCCCAACACAGATAATATATTAAACAAATTTGATCCAATAATATTTCCAACGGAGATGGAGTGTTCATCTTTAAGCGATGCAACCAAAGATGTAACCAATTCAGGAAGAGATGTACCTAAAGCGACAACAGATAACCCTATCACAATATCACTTATGCCTATAATCCCTGCAAATAAAATAGCACCATTTATAAATAGATCAGATCCGAAGTATATTAAAGAAATACCCAGAACCAACAGAAAAATAGTCCAATAAAAATTAGAGGGAGTTTCTTCTACCTCTTCCTGATGAGCTTTTCCTGTCTTGAATGAATAAATTGTATACAGAATCAACCCAGAAAACAGGATAGTTCCATCAAATCGGCTTAATATTTGATCCCATAAGAAAAATATAAGCAAACCACAAACTATCAAATAGATCAGCAAATCTTTTTTTATTTCAGTAAATGAAATAACTATTGGTGCAAATAAAGAACAGCTTCCCAAAACCAATGCTACGTTAGTGATATTTGAGCCAATTATATTTCCAATTGCGATAGCAGATTTATCAAACAGAGCTGCTTTTAAACTTACTCCTAATTCAGGGAGCGATGTTCCAAATGCAACGATAGTCAGTCCAATCACAAACTTTGAAATGTTTAGTTTTGATGCAATATTAACAGATGACTGTACCATCCAGTGTGAACCAAAGTACAATAATATGGATCCTGAAATCAGATAGAAAATACTGAGAGACATCAAGAATATAAATTATATTTATTTATTATTTCCCAAACTGCCAGTGGTACCATATATCTGATGGTCTTATTTTCTTTCCAGCGTTTGCGAATATTAGTACTTGAAATTTCAAACCTAGGGATATTTGCAAACTGTATATTGTGTAATATCCAGGTGGGAATTGAGCTAAGCTTGAACCCTGGACGGACCGCTACCAAAACCATAACTTCTTTTACTATATCCTTTGGCTGTTTCCATTTATCAAAATTCTTTAATGTATCACTTCCTATAAGAAAGAATAAATTTTGTCTGGATATATTATACTCTGATTTAAACTGGGTTACAGTATCAATCGAATAAGATGTTCCTCCACGCTGGATTTCTATATTAGAGATTTCAAATTTCGGGTTGTCAGCAATGGCAGACTCAAGCATTTCCATTCTATTTTCGATAGAGCTAATTATCTTTCCATTTTTATGAGGGGGATTTAGCGCTGGGACAAAAACAACCTTATCGAAGTTTTCAACTTCACATACAGTTTGAGCAATGAGCAGGTGCCCCAAATGAAGTGGATCAAACGTGCCTCCAAATAGACAAATTTTCATTACTCGCTTTTCATTATTCGCTTTTTAGATTGCTAAGAATATTATTTGCTTCAAGATCAGCGTCCTCAGAAAAATTGTGTTTAAAAGAATGATAGTATTTTTCTGCGTCATCTTTTTTTTGCATTGCACTATAAGAACGTATTATCCCTAGATGTGCGTCTGAAACATACTCGGTATCATAATAATCACCAAGCATATGTTCAAACGTTATAATTGCTGAGTCATATGCTCCCAATTTTATATAAAGAATACCTGTCTCCAGTGCCTTTTGTGCTAATTTATTTCTCATATTATGAACAGTATCATTGACCTCATCTTTATGATCTGAGTTTGGGAAATCTTCAATGAATTCCTGTAGTTTATCGATTGCTTTTTCTGATGAAATTTGATCCAGATAATAACGCGGCGACAGATATACATAACACTCACATATTCTCCATCTTGCGTCTTCGACAAGTGGACTGAAACCCATTTTTCGAACTAATTCATTGTATTCAGCTATCGCTAAATGAAACTCATCATTAAGAAAAAATGATTCTGCTAAATAATATTGTATATCATCACCTAACTCAGTATGAGAAGCTCGAATAGCTAGTCTGTTTAATATATCCTGAGCGCTGATATATTTTTCTTTCTCTAGTAATAATAATGCTTCTTTAAACTGAGCATCATAGTTGTCATCATCGGAGATATTTCCGGCACATCCCATCCAGATGACTGGCAAAATAATTAGAGCATATATAAATCGTTTCATGTTTATAGTCTAATTGAAAATGATATCCCACCCAAACCATATCGAGCATGTTTATCATAGATGAGATTTACCGAAGTTTTCACTTCTTCTTTTTTCCCAGTCTGTCGAGTGGAGGTCCACACTGCTTCAAATGCACTGATAACATGATTAAACATAACTGCACTTACCGCATAAGTTGCCATATTTAGGTAGTCATTGCTGTTTTTTCTTTGTGACAAATAATCATCCTTTATCGGGCTGGTAATTATAATCTCAGTTGTGTCACCTACATCCTTAAACTGTATTATATAGTCACCTGAGATTCCATTCCATCCTCCAGCAAACTGATCATATTTACCAATATTTTCATAGTAATCTCTATCTTTTATGACAGATATAGAGCCACTTTCGATTAAAGCGGGAATATACTCTGAGTTATAGAGATCCTCGTCCATTCCTTCTGGGGTCCCTGGTAAAATACAGTCAGTTTGTGAACTCTCCTCACTCCAATGGATATCATATAGGCAGTCTGAGGAATAAATTTGATTATTATATACAATATCCAAGTGATGAGTTCCAATGATTTCTACATCTGGATCCCAGTTATACCCCATATCAATTAAAGTATCAAATAGAGTTTCCTGTAACTGAGAGGTTTGCGTCACCCAATCGTAAATATCCCAATGTGTATCTGCATATGTTTCATATTTCAAGCGAAGATCATCTGCCTTTTGTCTCCACTGCCACCATCCCGCTAACGCGGAAATCTCAATGCCCGCAAATAAAACCGGTTTCCACCACGGAGATTTATTATATATCTGTCCCCAACCAGGAAAGATCAAAGAACGAATAAGAGAACGAGCTGGATATGCGGAATATCTCTCACTCAATTCTGAAGATGAGGAAACCTCTACAGTATCCAAAAATATATTTTTTGTCTCAAATCGTCCATCATAATTATTTAGATGACCAACAGAATAAACATAAGTAAAATTTAAAACTATTAAAATAAGTAATCGATTCATATGTAATTAGTTATTTAATTATTAAATCCAAACAAAATAGAAAAATAAAACTGATTTTCACCCCCGAATTTAAGGGTTTCACTGCCAAACTCATTGATAAATGAATTGATACCTCTGTGAACTTCTAAACTAATTGCCGTTGGATAGTTGTAAAATGAAAAACCATTAATTCTAAGCTCAACACCCGCAGATTGTTTCCATTCAATTTCAGAATTTTTCCGCCAACCATCACCCACAGAATATACAAAGCCCAGCGAACTATTTTGAAATGTAAACATACCAATTGGTATGTTGTAATTGTAAAATATTGGAAATCTAAGAGATAGTTTTTCAATTGCAAATCTAGAGCCCTCAATACTATAAAACGGATATCCTTTTATACCAGGTAACCCACCAGCAAAAAAATGAAAAAATGAATCCACGCTTGTATTTGTAAGAAAACCAAAGGATGTATTTGTAGAAAACATCAGTCCTTTAGTTTTAGGGAATTCAAAATTATATGTACCTGAAAATTCCATTTTACCGGTGTGATTTGGAGAAAACTCTTCTAACAGAGTCCCTGAGTCTGAGAGATTTAGTCCTGTAATAAAATTATTATGTTCATAACTTAAGTGAGCATCAACCTCGAATCCTTTAGAAGGCAAAAAACCAAATCCAGATCTCTTTTTCATTAATTTTGTTTTCCAGTTTAATCCGGTAGAATTTCCACGAAAATAATCATATGCAGCTCCCCCCTCCAAATTCTCAAAAGGTATACTCCTCTTAAAGAATGCTCTATATCTTTGCCATATCACATAAGATTCTATTGAGTGAATTCCTCTTACAGGCATTTTTGCCCCAAACTTAAATTGGACCATACGAAAACGAAGATCATCTTGGTAGTCATACACGTCCGTTGTGTTTTCAAATTTATTTCGAGTTATGTACAATACTTCTGCAAATAAAGTTGGATAAAATCGTTTAAATTCCATTAAAAAGAATAGGTCCATATCTTTTACTGTGTTTGTGGAAAATCCCCCAAAAAGAGACAATCTCTCCAAAATTTCACTTGAATAAAAATAGAAGCCCGGCTTGACAGTATTGTAATCGCTCATAATTTTTGGTAGAATAAACATAGGAGGGAACTGGTCAATATATGGCTCTTTTTTTTCATGTATTTTTGTCAAGATAGGAGGAATAAAATCATAATCTCTTTTTCTTAATAAGATAGTTTCACAAGCATTAATTGATTCTATAAGTGAAATTGAATACTTTCCATTTTCATATACTGAAAAGAGAATCTGACCACTTTCATTTATATCTGGCATAAATGCGCCACCCGCGACATTAGTAATATATTGCTTTTGCCCAGATTTATCTATAAGCAATAAATTAAATATTCCTGATTCATCATCTGAAAAAATGTAGTTATTACCGTGTGTAATTAGCGAACGTTCATCCCAACCATTTGAAATAAGTATTTCCACTTTATTTGTTTCAAAATTGTAACAGCCAATATCGCGAAAATGATGGCTAGTAAAATCAAAAAATATTCTATTTTGAGTGTTGTCATAAAAAAGAGAATGTAGAATTCTATGATCACCGAAACGAGTTAGCTGTGTAGTAGTTTTATTCAGCATATCGAACAAAAATATATTTTGATATCCGCCTGATGTTCCAATATACGCTAACAGAGAATCTGAAATTACAACCGGGGAGAAAGCACGTGACTCATATGTGAGTCTTGATTCCTCTTCAGTCTTAAAGCTGTACTGAAATAAGTCAAAGTACTTTGAACCATATTTATTAGGATATTTTGGTTTTTTTGAATAATATATTTTTGTTCCATCTTCACTCCAAGAAGCTTTGCTTTTAACACCAGCTGAAATAAGTGTATCCTTTTGTATTTCTAGGTCATGCACATATAGAGCAGTTTGACCAAAATAATCATTCCCTTTATTAGACAGAAATCCAAATTTATTTCCATCTGGAGCCCAAACTGGATAGAGATTGGAAGTTCCTTTAGAGATAATTACTGCACCAGATTGTTCACTATTTTTAATTAACCCTAAAGATGTAGAATATTTATTTTCTAGGTCATTTTTAAACTCAGTAAATAACTCTAGGGAACTAATACCTATAGTACTTTCTATTGCAGAATGAACCGAATAGCTAAAAGGTTTTGATAACTCATCCATGATCATTCTAAGTGATCCACTACCATAATTTTCAGCAATATATTTACATAGAGCATATCCTGCATTATAAATAGACTCATTTCCAATCCCAGTTTTTCCAAAAGTATTCATTTCGTCAATTGTAAGAAGATTATCGTATAGGATACGATCTCTCAGTATCATATCTCGATGTGTATCCCAATTATCCCAGTCAGCACTATCGTACATGTATTGAGCGGTTCCTTCAGCAAGCCATGGTGGCACAACTGTTCCGGGGATAGGATAACTAATTAAAATATTAGGGTAGCCATAGAGAACATCTTTACGCTTGATATCTTCGTATCCCATAAATTGAAGATAACCTCCGGGTATATTTTTCCCATATTTCATCGCTTTTTGAATTGACACTATATGTGTGAACTCATGGGTGATGACATTTTGAAGCCAACGATGACTTCCCCTTAGGTCAAAATCTAATGGAGATGTCCAAATGATAATTTTGTTATCATAATAATATGCTGCACCATTAGAAATATCATCCACATCAGTAAAAATTATATGAGTTTTTTCAGTGGGCTTATAGCTGTATAATTTTGTGATATATGGGAATATACTTTCTGCTACTTCTGCCCCTTCTCTTGCAGAGGATTCAGTGTCATCATAAAAATGAATCTTAAAATTTTCCGTTTCAAAAGTTTGCCAATCTAATTCAGGGTGATTATAATGAACCTGCGAAAAACACATAGAAAAAACCATAAAGACTATCAATATTACTTTATAAATATTCTTTGTTATAAACATTATATTAGCACTTAGTATCTATCACTTAAACTATATTAGTATAATATGTAATTGAATCAGTGGATAATACCAGCTTTTATTAATTTTGACTGAGTTGTGTTATCATCATGAGCAGTCAAATCGATATAATAAATGCCAGGTTCTATATCCGATACATCCCAAGCAATTTCATTTACCATGCCCTGGATTGGATCATTAACTATAATTGTATTTATATAAAACCCCGCTAAGTTATAAATCTTGCACTCAATATTTTTTGCAGATTCCACTTGAACTCTGATTTTTACAATATTATCAGTTGATGGATTTGGATATACATATGTCTGATTTGAATCAAATAAATAATCGTTATCGGGCGCTAAAATTGAATAGTTTAATTTCAATAATCTGGAATGTCTAATATCTGCATTTGGGAAAGTCCATTGATTACTGCTCAGGTGCTGACTATTTTCATCAATATTTATTGAAAATGACCATAATGAAAAAGTTGTGCTAATAACTTTGGAAACGTTATCAGAACCTATAACTAAATTATCTGAAATAAATTTTAATTTTTCATTAGTGGACAGCGGAAAGGATAGTTCAATATTTCCTGACCAATCAATAATAAAGATTTTGCGTTGATTTAAATCTTCAACTATAATCTCAGGGTGTGAGTCATCTAATATTTGGGATGCTAATATATTTCCATTAAAACTACCTTCTAATGGAAATCCCGGCAAGTGAAATCCATTTTGATCTATCGCGAATAGAGCTCCAGTTTCATCCAATAAAACAGCCTCCCCCCTCCCATCTAAATCTAAGTCAACCGCAATAAGATTGATTAAATTATTGTTAAAATATGTTATTTCTTGGCCGGACACAGTTGATTCTTTTGTAAAGATATTTTCACTAATTGAATATGTAACTGTATCATTATCTTGAATAACTACTGCTGTTTTTAAGTTAGAAAGATAGGAATTATAATTGATACTATCAACTAAATCTGTATCCAGATCAGGGATTATATATACAATTGAATCAACTATTGATTGTTCAATCAATAAAAAGTTTTTTTCATATTCTTCCCATCCAAAGTAATTAATTATTGACGAGTTTTCTTCGTGCTCAATAACATAAAAATAATCTTCATCAATATTATAGTGATGACTAATAAAAATAGAGGCATCCAACGAGTGTTTGATGTAAAATACTTTTTTATCAACTGGATCAGATATTGGAGCCCACCAAATAGAATCCCTACCTCCAATTATATTTTGGTCTGTGTCAATAGAAATAGCTCCATGAAAGTAAGCGGTGGTATCAGGAAATCCTCCTAATTGATGTAGATTGGACACTGAAAAGTTCATCGTATCACCCTGCTCACTTATATCAAAAACACGCAAATAGGAGTCAGCACCGTTGTTAGCTTTTGTATTTGGAAATGTATACAAACCAAACTCAGGTGTATCATAACCACTGTTCATTCGTTTATATTCAAGATTCCCTGCAAACCACATATCACCAAAATATCCGCTAGATGGATCTTGAAACATAAATATAGACGGATATCCAATATCTTGTGCACCATCTGCTTCTTCTAAATCTACACCTTTGAATATCCTGTCTGTATTAATCGAATAATCACTGATTCCTTCATTTATTGTTTCAATATCAATATGCCATATCAGCAATCCGGAAGCTGGTAGACCTAAATCATAATTGGGGATTTTAGTTATGACACCATTATCATCTTTTTCAATATCTACTGAATCTATTAATATCTCAATATATGGTGGATATCTTTCACTTTTCTCCCACAGAGCATATCTTATTGAGTCAATGCTCACATTTGGATATATCCAATTATTCCTATTTTCAACCATAAAATGTTCAGTATTAGTCAAATTTACTTTTACTATGCTGTTTTCCGATCTTTTTGCTAATAATAACTCTGAGGACCAGTCTGTCAATTCATATGGTGATTCCCAACCGGCAAATACTCTTGTCCAAGCATCAGGAGGTGAAGGAATTAATCCCCGTCCATTATTTGATCCCTGATCCATCAAACCAAAAATACCAATTCTGCTTTCTCCAGAATCCAAATCCCAAAGCGGTGGTAGCCCAGATGCAAACCCGATCATCAGTGACAATACCCCTGTTAGGCCATATTGATAGTCACAGGGCTCAGACGCTTGATCAAACAATATATTTCCCTCATCAAATAGCAAGTGGTTTTCTGTCTCAGGTATAATAATACCATGCTCTACACCTAAAAATGGCTCACCTAACATATCTCGGTCAACATATGTACTGGGAATATCCTCCGGAGTGGGGTCTAGATATGGTAAGCTGAAATCCTGTCCAATACCCGCATGAAAAACAATCACAAAATCGAAATCTAAAAATGATATATTATTTAGAGAATCAGCTATAGAGATTACATCTTTAAATAGCTTAACTAGTCTAACCTCCTTCAACTCCTCAGATTCTCCATAGGGATTGTAATATTCCATTGGAAATGGAAGAATATAAGCCGAATCATTTAATTCAGGGAAAATTTGGGACTGCTCTAAGTCAATACCAAACTTTTGATAAGACACGCTCTGAAAATAGTTATTTACAGCTTTTAACTGTGAGGTAAAATAGGTTTTATCATGGGGTGGCGGGTCAATGATATAGCTACCACAGGTAGTATCAGGATTCATTAAAAATTGTCCATCTCCTGTGGTACCAGATGATTCACTTTCCTGAAACTCTACCCGCAGAGAGATTACTTTTTTAAGTCCAATTACATCACCTAGTATGTGATTATTTGAACATAGCAGGAAAATAAATATTGCCCTGCTGAATATATTAATCATTAAACTTAGATATATTAAAATTCCCAGTTAAGGGAAAATCGCATCGTATTGGTAAGCGGGTGGCCCGGCTCACCAGAAGTATATCCAAAATCAAATCCATAGCCTGAAAATCTCAGGCCCACACCAAAAGTTGGATTTGATATCTTACCAGATTGGTCTAAATAATATCCTGCGCGAAGGGCAAAATACTCAGAATACCAATATTCCATACCAAAATTATGAACCAGTTTATCAAACTCATTTTTTATTGTTCTTGAATCGCCAGTACCTACCTCCAAAACTAAATTTTCTTCAGAACAGATATCTCCTGACTCTTCTTCACACCCATACTTTCCGTAACCTGGGTCCCCAAAGGATATTGAATCTAGTGGTGTGTGAAACCCCTCAGCATTATATCCCCCAATAACTCCGTCACCACTAAAATCTGTATCACCGCCTAACAGCCAATCATCTACCCATGAAGTAAACAGTGCGATATAAACTGGGTCTGTGTGGGCAGTTTCTTTATCTCCATCAGAGTTGTATTCACCTGAGTGAGGAATATTTGTACAATGACCCTCTTCATCACAACCTCCAATAATTCCATCACCATCCCAGTCCATATCTGGATAGGAGGACACAAGTAGTTTATTTACATCATAGATAAGCGAGAATTTATTGAACTCACTATTGATAACTCTATAATTTAACCCAAGAGATAGGTTTGTCGGCTGTGGATCTGCCTGTGCAGGATCTATAAATGAAACTTTTGGTCCAATATTAGTGATTGTTAAACCTATATCTAAATCTGGCGTAAGAAATCCTTTTCGAAGGTACCCTAAATCAAACCCGAAATCGAGGGAAGTTCCCTTCCCTTTTTCAGCGCCAGCACCAAGGTCAACCAAGTGCTGATAAGATATTTTTGCATTGATTCCAAATGATGAATTAGGCGATAATAAGGAGCTATAAGATACAGTAGTAGCCATCATAAAGCTGGTAAAAGTTCCGAGATAATCTTCGGGACCTTCACCCATACGAATCTGTTCACCTAAACTTAAATAAATTAAATGTCCTCCAAATGTACCCAAAGTTGGGATATGTTTGCGAAAAGCAAAAAAATCATAGTAGAGATCATCTGCAAGATTAGGGAGCCAATTCACATGCATCATTGCAAGCTCTGAGCCCTCTAAAAATCCAAGCCCAGCGGGATTCCAATAGCTAGCATATGCATCATCAGCTACGGCAACATTAGCCTCTCCCATCCCTCCTGCTCTAGCGCCAGGAGATATAAGTAGAAATATTGCTCCCGCTTCACTGCCTATTGCAGGAGTGAGACAACTGAGAGATATCATTGATATAATAGTAAAACGCTTCATATTTTTCTCCATCTAAGTTATGTAATAAACTAACGGGAATATCCCGTTTTTTTTTATATAATCAATAGCGTTTTTTAATAGTTGTCTCCAGAGTGTTAGTGAATATATTTACGTCAAACATTTTCAGTCAAGTAATGTTTTATAGAACAGATTGTTCCCATTATATCAGTAAAATAATAAAGGAATATAAGTAAGTATCAAAACAAATGCTAAACGAATCATGAAAAATGGCAGTATCGCACTGTAAAGAATAGGCATTGATTTGTTAAAACGATAGGCAGATAGAAATAAATTCATACCAATTGGCGGAGTAAAAAAACCTAACTCAAGATTCGCAATGAAAATTATAGCTAAATGAACAGGGTCCAATTGAAAAAAGACTCCAAGCGGTGCGATAAGGGGAACAAAAACAATAATTGCAGAAAATATATCCATCATACAACCAATAACTAGAAGCAAAATATTGAGAAGTAATAAAAATACTAACTTAGATGAAATTGTAGATTGTATCCATTTTAACAATTGCATAGGAATTTGTGCATCTATCAAATAGGCCGTCAAGCCCATTGCAACTCCCAATATTATTAACACCCCTCCTATTAATGTTGCACAGTCAATAATAATTTTAGGAAGATCCTTAAATGGCAGATCTTTATTGACTAGCAGCTCAATAATTAAAATGTAAACAATTGTAAAAGCAGCAGTTTCTACCAGTGTCATATATCCGCTGAATACACCTGTTAAAATAATAAATGGTAAGAATATTTCCCACTTTGCGTTCCAAAAGCTTTCTTTTAATTTCTCCCATTTAAATGGAGACTTTTCAAGTTCATGTCTTTTCCCTTGATAATAAACCCATCCAACCATGCTTAATATTAAAATCACTCCAGGGAAAAATCCTTGAACAAATAAGTCTCTGACTGAAACTCCAGCTGTAACTCCATAGATTATTACTGGCAAACTCGGAGGGAATAAAAGTCCTAACGAACCCGAAACTGTGATCAATCCTAGTGAAAATTTTTCCGAATATCCTTCTTTTTTTAGAAGAGGATACAAAATACCACCTAGCGCAAGGATTGTAACACCTGATCCACCGGTCAAAGCAGTAAAAAACGCACAAAGTAATACTACGACAACTGGTGTTCCACCTTTAATCCATCCAAATGCATTTGTGAAAAAATTATAGATTCGCTTAGGGGCACCTGATTCAGCTAAAATATATCCTGCTAGGGTAAAGAGAGGTATGGTTGGAAGAGTCGGAGAAACAACAATCCTGTATGACTCAGCAGCTATGGAAGCTATAGGAGTGTAATCTATCCAAAAATACAATACGGATAAACCACCAAGCGCTAAAAATATAGGCAATCCATGATAAACTGAAAATAGAATTAATAAACTTCCAATCCAAGGAAGCCATTCAGAATCTTGTATATTTCCTGAAAAACATATAAGATAACAGCTAATTGTCATCATCACAATAGAGGCTCTATAGAGTGAGTGGCTTCCGCTTCTGATAATGACCTCTAATGCTATAAAGAAAAATCCGATCGGAATTATAAGTTGGGCAACCCACCTTGGGATATAAGGAGCGATATCAATTGGAAATTGAAATTCAGTTTTTATTAAT
Organism: Fidelibacterota bacterium UBA2986; assembly: GCA_002346675.1. Lineage (GTDB taxonomy): Bacteria > Fidelibacterota > Marinisomatia > Marinisomatales > AB-629-J13 > AB-629-J13. The sequence continues at coordinate 38,666 of DEAI01000003.1, read as the reverse complement.
TGAATACTCCCCCAAAAAAGAGCGCATAAAATTATAAATGAAATCGATTTAGAAAACCATCTACCAAAATTAAATTCCTTATCTGGAACAAAAAGTGGTTTTTGTGTGAGAGTCAATAACTTATTTTGACGTGTTGCAAGAACGGCCCCTAAGAATCCAATCCAGAGAGTAAGGTGCTGAATTATTATCTGAGAAGCTGGTATTGTTTTTAGCTTAAGTACCCGAGCAAACACTTCATAAAAAGGTAATAGAGTAATTGCAAAAAAAACAGAAATAGCCAAAACATCTTCACCCCATTTAATTCTATCCGAAAAATGGTTTTCATGATTGATGCTAGTATTATTCTGTATCATCTAAACCAGTTATGTGATCTTTATATTTTGCTTTTAATTCTACTACTTTATCAAAAATTTCTGGATTAGTAAATATATTTCTGATATTTGGATACCAACTTTTTACGGCGTTATTCCATATTATTTTTTCATCTTTATTCAGATGAGTTACCTGCAAATCATATTGTTTCATTACATTTATTGCGTTCTCATCTTTAAATCTAAAAGTTTTTTGAAATTGCTCCTCAAAATCTTTAGAATAGGTCTGAATTATTCTTCTATCCTTCGGATCAATTCTGTTAAATATTCTGGAATCAAGAACTATCCCTCCAGTTAACAATCCCCATTTCAAATCCAACATATGATTACAAATTCCAAACATTTGGTTAGCTAATGAGAACTGAGGATTGATTGAAATTGCATCAATTAATCCAGTTTGCAATCCAGGAAGTATATCTATTGATGATAAGGGAACTGACTGAAATCCGGCTTTTTCCCAAATCTCTGAAAATTTATAGTCCCCTGCCCAATTAAATATTTTACTTGATTTTAAATCATCAGGCTTTTTAATTGAGTTTGTAGTAAACCAATAAACCCATCCTACATCTGTCATCATCATCAGCTCGAAACCATTTGAACGGATACCGGATATTAATTCATCTCTTAGCTCTCCGCGGATAAAATCGACTTCACCATAGTTTTCAAATAACAACGGCACAAAAAACATATAAAAATCAGGATTTAGTTCAGATAATCCTTCAGCTGTAATTGCGGCACCATGAATTTGACCGATTCGCATTTTTCTTATCATATCCCTCTCATCGCCAATCACACCTCCGGGATAAATTCTTAATTTAACTCTACCATCGGTGCCCTCTTCCCATTTTTCCCCTAATTCGACTAACTTATAATACCATTCCGAACCATCGGGAGCCAAAGTTGCTAACTTAATTACAGTTTTTTTTGAATATAATGGCTGAATTGAACAATAAATTAATAGCAATAAAATTATTTTTCTCATACTCATAACGTATATATTTTATTAATAAAATAATTCATCTATTCTTGACAACAACCATTTTGCGCGAATTTGAGATATATGGTTCTCGAGATTTAATTCATCATTTTCTGTATAAGAAATTACAAGTGCTTGATTCAGTAAGTAAATAAATTCCTCTCTATCCTGAGCTTTGACCGATACGGATTCTGCATAGGTTACATAGGGAGCTGCAGATTTTCCTTCTGAATATTTTATTACTTCATCAAAATAAGTTTTAACATTTTTCTTTTTTTCATCTGTTAATGGATATTCTGACATTGAGTAAGAGATGAGCGCGGTAAAAATAGCTCCATTATCCCATGCGGGATTTATCTCTAATGCCTGCTTTAGTAAAAAACCAATCTGAGGGAATAGGACAATTGTTTCTGGAGCACCCTTGCTTGATTTAATTAATCCCCCGATGGAAGCTGCTGTCCAATATAAGTACGCAACGTGTTTGGGATTAAAAATTATTTTTTTATTTTTTGGGTTTAACAGCCATTTATCTATTTCTGGATAAAATATTCTCAGATTATTTTTTCCATATTCAACTGCTTTTATAAATGATTTGCTAGCATTCTCATACGCCTTTTTTGATAGAAAAATGTTTTTGTATAAATATCTCTCTGCTTCTTCTAACTGAAAAGCATACCCATATTGGGTTAAAAGTTTTTGCGCCTGAAATAAATATTCTGAATTGGTAGGATTTTTCTCTGCTTTCTTCAGCGCTTTTTTTACTTTTATTAAATAATATCTTTCACTTAGCTGAGGATGATGAGAAAAAATATAAGTTGATGAACACCCGTTTAAATAAAATAAAACTAGTATTCCAAAAACAAGAAAAAAATTCTTTTTCAAATAATAAAATTTAGTTTATGATCAGGTGGTAAATAAATCCTTATAGAGGGGATAATCATTACATAACTCTTTAACCTGATTTTTAATATTGTTTATCTTTTTATCATTCTCAAAATCTATAATAATAGAGTCGATCATTTCTGCAATAATTTCCATTTGAGCCTCCTTCATACCTCGCGTTGTAACTGCAGGTGTACCTACTCTAATTCCGCTGGTAATAAAGGGGCTTTTTTTATCAAATGGAACCATATTTTTATTCACAGTGATCCCAGCTTTTTCTAAACAGTTTTCAGCACTTTTACCTGTTATATTTTTATTGGTTAGATCAATCAATATCACATGAGTATCTGTACCACCTGATATGATTTTATAGCCTTTACTTGTAAGTGTCGAGGCTAGTGTTTTTGCATTTGCAACAATTTGTTTTGTATATACTTTGAATGAAGGACGTAAAGCTTCAGCAAAGGCAACTGCTTTAGCTGAGATAATATGCATTAGCGGTCCGCCTTGAATCCCTGGCATGACCATAGAATCAATCAGCTCAGATATATTTTTAACACGCCCTGATTTTGGTGCAATTTTGTTCCATGGATTTTCTCCATCTTTTCCCATCATTATCATTCCACCTCGAGGTCCGCGAAGAGTTTTATGCGTCGTCGTTGTTATGACATCACAAAAAGATATAGGAGAAGGATGCACACCAGATGCTATAAGCCCTGCGGGATGGGCAATATCCGCCATAAGAAAGGATCCTGTTTTATCTGCTATTTCTCTAAACTTATCAAATTCAATAAAACGTGGGTAAGCACTTCCACCACAGATAATCAATTTGGGTTTATGTTCTTTTGCTAATTCCATTACCTCTTTAAAATCTACTCTCCCTGTTTCTTCTAGAACGTGATAGGAAACAAAATTATATAGCTGGCCGGAAAAGTTTACTGAGCTACCATGTGTCAAATGGCCTCCATGAGATAAATCCAAGCCTAGGACAGTGTCCCCAGTATTTAGAAAAGTCATGAGAGCAGCCATATTTGCCTGAGAACCTGAGTGAGGCTGTACATTAACATATTCAGCTCCAAAAAGAGTTTTAGCACGTTCTCGGGCTAAAATTTCTGCTTCATCCACATGGTCACATCCTCCGTAATACCTTTTCCCAGGGTATCCCTCTGCATATTTATTGGTCATAACTCCTCCAGCTGCTTCCATAACTGAAGGGCTCGTGAAATTTTCTGAGGCAATTAATTCAAGTGTATCCCTTTCTCTTACATACTCACTATGAAGTATCTCATATATGGTGGAATCTGAATTTTGTAAAAATGTCAATTTACCATCCGGGAGCTTTTCTTAGCTTATCTTTTACCCAGTTATAACAGGAAGAAGTGGGCTTAACAAATCCTCGCCTCTTTGATTCGGGGTCCAACATAAACCAATTCGCTTTATCAAATAGTACTTCATTTTCTTGCATCCAATTCATAGATCCTGAGTCCCTTCTATATCCTTTTCCTCCTGCTTTTTCAAATTCATTGAATGCCAAAGAAGCAACAATTCTATCATCTAAACTAATCATTTCACTTCGACAGGATTGAAATCCTTTATAATATACCTTTCCTATTTGACTTATAGCTTCGCCTGAAGAACGCGATATTTTTTCTGCCTTTTTTGCCCATTTTATGGCTTGATCAAAATTTTCCAACTCAATATAAATATCTGATATTTTGATAGTGGTCTTTAAATCTCTTGGGTCTAATAAATATAGTTCTTCATATGACTCAGATGCTTTCTCCAGTTTATCATCCTCATAATAAAGCTCAGCAATTTTTCGATAGGCAATTTTATTTTGATCATCAATACGAATAACTTTTTTCAAAATTTGAATTGCTTCTGAGTTACGGCTATCCTTAACAAGCCTGTCTGCATAATCAAGTCCATAGGATGTATTATCTGGATTATTTTCAAAACGCTCTTTAATAAATTCTAGTGGATCTTCTCCACTTCTCTCTAACGCTAATGCTAGCTCTCCTTGTGCAATCTCATTGTTAGAATCAATTTTCAACAATCGTTTTAGGATAAAAACCTGATCTGTATATTGTTCAATCTCTCCATAAGCATTAGATAGCTCCATCATAAGTTTTGTATCATTTTCCGTCATGTCAACTATGCGTTCCATTTCATTTATATAAAGATCCATTTTTTTCTGCTTTTTATATGAATATGCTAATCGTTTTCTAAGGTTTACATTATTTGGTAGCTTTTGAAGCCCTTTCAAAATTACCTTTTCAGCTTCACTAAATTGGCCCATATACTCATGACCAATCGCATAATATTGATATATCTCCTCCGGAGGCGCAAGAACTGGATCATACTCATCACAGCCGAGCTCAATAATTTGTGAATACATATCCACTGTTTGTTCCCAGTTCCGATTCCTATAATATTCCGCTGCGCTACTCATAAATCTGGGGCATTTAATCCTCCTTAAGGAATCAAGCTTTGCCTTTTCCTGCGCTAAATTATCTTCTGAGTCAGGTGATGGTGGAACACACATTGTAATAAAAAAAATGAAAAAGGTCATTGTGAAAACTAACCATCCATTCATCGTATATCTCATTTATCTATTTCTCCTTTTAACAAACCAAATATCTCCAATAGTGAGTCCTATTTGTACAGAATTCACAGATTCATTAATTAAATAACCGCCATTTAATTTTGTATAGACATATGCAATATCAATTTGATTTCCATATTTTCCAAAAGGTAGGCCCAGTCCAAAGGATAGATCTATTTGATCAACTAATCTGAAATTATTTTGAAATTCTAATTGTGATATTGAGTATCCAGTTCTCCAATAAAATTTATCTAATATATTTTGCGGAAATTCTTTTGAATATCTTATCAGCCCCTGACTAAAAGAGAATTTAGTGCTAATTGCATCTCCAAAATCAAATAACTCATTACCGCTTTTTTTATTATTTTTCCATATACCCCATTCATTAAAATAATATAAATCTGACTTCGACTTCATTCTAATACCCAGATTTATATCTATTGGTCTATAAAAGTTATTATAGTGAGTAGATGTGGGGGGTTGAGATCTATCAATTCCAGGGAAGTCTATGAGAGAGATATCATGGATACTATTATTATTTATATCAATAAATGGCTGATAAGATAAAACTTCTGCTGTAAAATTTCTAAAGGTGAATCCTAAATTTAAAAATAGATTTAATCTATAGGATAAAATAATAAATTCATTAGAGGACAAAAATAGCTTTGATTCAATTCCGTTTATCATCTTTCTCCGGTTGACAATATAAGTTTCATCATCAATTTCTATAGATTTTTGTGATCTCATGGAACCAAATAATAAATCTAGTGCCCAACCTCCCTTTCCAAAGGACTTTAGGGGAAATCCGAACGCAAATCTTAGTGAAGATACCCCTCCAGAATAATACAAAGCTTCGGTCCCCAAAAAAGTATTTTCATTTTTACTAGAAAGCTGTTCTCCACTATTGTACTTAATGTTAAAATCAGTATAGGGAAAGAATCCAATTCCAAATGCATAGTTATCTTTAAAAGGAACTATAAAAGCCATCCAGTTTAAATTTGAGTGTTGATTTTCAATATTTTCACTGTGTATAAAACGTGAGACCCCATTTAGCGTACTTGAGAAAAGAGTATATCTTGAAGATGCCCAAGTAGAAGGATTCATTATTGATATATCATTTCTATATCCAGGTATCAAGCCAGATGAAGACAAACCGGCAGAAGCTACATCTTTATAAAGTCCCGGGTTACCCATTCCCAGGCTGTTTAACATACTTTGTGAGTATGCAAACGTAATCCAAAAAAGGGTAACAGAAAATACTTTAAATACCTGAAACATATTCAATTGTTATCTCGGAAAAGCCAGAGTCAGGATCTTCAATAGAAAATTTACTAAATGGATCATTATTTACACTACTTTTAAGGCTGATACCAAAATGATCAATCTCTCCATTAATGACATACTGTAAATACGATTGTATCCTAATCTTTAATTTTCCATCTTCATAGAAGATTGGCATATAAGTTGTTTTGTCAACAGGAACATCATCATACCATTCTGAAAAATTATCAATTTGATTTAGACTATCTGTCAGTGGGTATGCCAAAATATTTATAGCTGAGGATGCGTCAATATTCATTGAATTCAAAATAAGATAGGAATCTTCCTTTAGTACAAATTGAGCAGGTATTTCTGAAAATGGACTCAAATCGAACTTTAAAACCGATTCAAACAAACTACCTCCAATATAAAGGGAGTCTTGAGAAAGATTATCAAAATCAGGTATTTCAATTAACGTTAAATCCTGTACAATTGGTAGCGAAAAAGACTCTGAAAAACTTGAATCACTACTATCTGTAATTGTATAATAAACAAACAGTTGCGGTTTAACATTAGACTCACTGCTATAAATTTTTAAATGATCAGTTGCTGATGTTTGAGAGGTCATAAAACACTTGGAAGTGTCCTCTGAAAATGATAATAACTCTTCTATTATCGGTGGATCATTTATAACTAATTCTATTGATAAGATGTTACTCAAAGTATCAATGGGATTTAAATTCAAATTACCCAGCTCTAATATATTAAGATTTGATAGGTTAAAGTTATCATAAAATGTATCATTCTCATTAAAAATTGAATCATTATTATTATTATTGAGATAGTATAGACTAATATCAGGAGTAAAACTCAGTAATGTATCTGCTAAGAACATAGTCAATCGTATACTATCTACAGTATCAGGATTTGCGATAATTTCTGGATATGCACTTTGAGCATAATATGCTGTAAAATCTAACAAATTATTATCACAGTTGTAATTATTTTTTATCCCAGAATATAAATAGCCATGGTCTCCTATTTTTGGAGTGGTTTTATAAGAGAATCCAGTGAGATTGCCATTTATTATCATTGAGTGGAACTCAAAATTTCCATCAATGTTTGAGCTATTTATAGGTTGATTTTTATCTGTACAGGATAAAAATTGGGTTGAGACAACTATCCCCAAAGCAATGCATTTTAAAAGAGTATAAATCATGTAGTAGACCCAATATATACAATAGTATTATGAAGTTATAACTTCATTAAGTTGATCAGAAATAGTAAAATAGTCTGGTGACTCCATATCATCCAAATCAATAACCGATATTTTACTTTTATGTTTTTTAGCACTTTTAAGTTTCATAATATTTTCAACAAGTGAAGATTTTGGAGGATTAAAAATAATGACCTTATCTGCAAAATGAATAGCGGGATCATGCGAACTTACAATATCACCATCTAAATATTTTGGCAACTCAAGTCCGACAGAGTCATAGGTTTTACTTTTAAAGTCGCAAAATTTATTCATTGAATCAATAATATATACCATTTTTATTTTTTTGTAATTAATATTTTTTGATACTATATCTTTATACTTTTGGTGATATAAGATGGGTACTATACTTGATTGCCATCCATGACACAAATACATATCAGGTTTCCAAAACAGATGGGGTAAAATCGCGAGTGCTGCACAGGAAAAATAAGAATATCTTTCATCATTATCTGAAAGGATTCTACCATTTTTAGCTTTGTATAATAAATTAGAAAGAGGTTTAAACCATTCAGTATGTTCTAAAAAATATACCTGAACACGTGTCTTAGGAATAAAAGCACTTTTTGCAGATGTCCACTGATCATCACCTTGGAATTTAAATGGTATTTCTCTTAATCTAATTACTTCTCTAAGAATATATTTCCTTTCACTAATATATCCATATTTAGGAATCATGGTACGTAAATCATGTCCTTTCCCCTGAAGTAATAAGGACACTTTTGCAGAATAGTCTCCCAAAAACGAAGGCAAGGTAAATGGTGTAATTTCAGTTGTTAAAAAGAAGAGTTTCATAATTATTCCAGAGTTATTTGCATTAACGATTCTTGTACTAATTCTTGTACTATAATTGTGTATTCACTATCGGGATATAAAGAAAGAAAATTTTCAAAGTGGTCTTTTGCTTTTTCCTTGTTTTCCATAGCAATATAAGACATTCCAATCTTTAACTGAGCATCATCATCTTTATCAGTGCCTGAAAAAGACTTTACTTTTTCAAATTCAGATATAGCCATTTTAAAGTCCATCTTTGAATAATAACATTCCCCAAGCCAATATTGGCTATTATCAGCTAAAGGATTTAGTGGATCATCATCTACAAGCAATTTGAATCCAAAAGCAGCTAAATCAAATTCACCATTTTTATAATATTGCAGACTTTCATTATACTTTTGTTTAAATATTTCAGGAGTGATTTTTTTTAAAGGTTTTTTCTTTTCCTCTTGATTATCTAAAGATGACAATTCATTATATGTGTTTGATAAAGTAAGTAATTTGTTCTCTATATAGTTCGTTTTATCTTCCAAAATATTGATTCTCACATTCAAGCTATTAATTTTATTTACAATATTATCATTTAAAGAATCTAGTTGTTCCTGAGATAGTGTATTTTCCTTCAGCGAAGTTTTTAAAGATGGAATCAATGGTCCATTTTGATTGTACAGCGAATCAATTCGTACTGTTACTCGATCGATTTTAGCAATTAATCGCTTAAGCTCTTTTTCATTATTAGTTTGGGATAAAGCTTGCCCAATAAAAAAGGAGAAAACAACAAAGTTTAGACTAAATAGAAACGAATTTGACAAAGTATATTTAAAGAGATAAATCCCGATGCTGAATTTACTTCCCAATAAAAGTATATTCAAACTAATAAAGAGTTACTCAAATGTATTCCGACCCATATTTACGATCAACCCAAGCATCATAAAACAAGAAAGTAAAAATGAACCACCTGCCGAAATAAAGGGGAGAGGAAGTCCCTTCACCGGGGTCAATCCTACTGCCATAGCTGTATTAACAAAAAAATGAGAAAATAATATTGTACCAATACCAATTAATACCAAACTCGAAAACCGGTCATTAGATTCATAGGCTAGCTGCACAATACCATAAATTAAAAATGCAAATAAAATAAATAAAATCATTAAAAATCCAAATCCCAGTTCTTCTCCTAAAACTGAAATTATAAAATCAGATTCCTGAACAGGGAGAAACTTGAGATGGGTCTGAGTCCCCTGCCCCCATCCTTTTCCCCAAAACCCACCTGCTCCAATGGCAGTTTGACTTTGTATTACCTGGTAGGCAGAGCCAAGTGGGTCTAATTCGGGGTTAAACATTGTAATTATTCTCCTTTGTTGATATGTGTTAAGCAAACTCCATAACCAAGGAGACAATAGCCCAAGAAGCAAATAAGAAAAATAAGATATTACTCCACTTACTAAAGTTGGTTGAGAGATATAAAATATTACTAACATAAGAATTCCCCAGACAGTGAAAGATAAAGGATGGAATGCAGTCAGTATACTAATGAGAGGAGCTATCAAAAGAAAAATGAAATAAGGTCTCACACCTGACCAATATATCATTGGTATTAGCGGAGATAATATAATAATTGCAGAACCCAGGTCCGGTTGTCTAAGTACAATAGTTGCTGGAATTAGCGCTAATAAAATGGGAATTATAAGGGTAACCATCTTTTTTAAATTCAAATTATTATCTGATAGATATCTAGCCAACACTATAACAACAATCCACTTAGCATATTCTGATGGCTGAATTCCTATAAATCCAAAATCTAACCATCTGTATGTACCTGCAATCGTTTTACCTATAAATGGTATTGAAACACTCAAAATACTAAATCCATAAATCCAATATGCAGATTTGTGATAAAATGGTTTAGGCATATAAAACATTATAAAAAATAAAATAATCCCAGGCAGTAAAAAAATGCTCTGTTTTATAAATGGGCTGGTTTTATTCAAATATTCATGATGAACAGCAATACTAGAAAGCCCCACTAGTCCAATTATAAATAAAGATAAAGCGATTCCAATTAGTATTAAATTTGCATCTTGAAATTTTTTAATTAATTGCATGACTTAAATGTGCTTGAATTTTATCTGAAAAATAAATCTCAAAAGCTTGTCTCGCTATTGGTGCTGATACTTCACCACCATGTCCCCCGTTTTCAATAAGAACAACAACTGAAAGAATTTCTTCCTTATACTTTCCAAAACCAAAAAACCAGGCGTGCGGTTCACCATGCGGGTTTTGAGCCGTTCCTGTTTTTCCTGATATATATAGATCTCTTATATGAGGATCAGCCAATTTACCAGTTCCCTTTGAATGAGTAATAGTTGACCGAATAAATTTTTGAATTAATCTCCAAGTTTTATCTGAATAAGACTCAGATAACAAAAGCTCAGAAGTGTTACCTAAACGAAAATGTAATTTATTTGTTTTACCATTTGTCGCAACTATGTTTGCAAACTGTAGAAGTTGAATTGGAGTTACCAGTATTTCACCTTGCCCTAGAGCTAAATTTAACATAGCCCCCCTTGACCAGCCCCATTTTCCATGTTTATTATTTAAATATTGTCGGTCAGGAATTAATCCAGTTTTTTCTTCGGGTAGATCAATTTCAGTTTTATATCCAAAACCAAGGTTTCTACATGTTCCACTCCATTTTTCTAGAGTTAGAGACTGTACCGCTTGATAAAAATATATATTGCAGGATTGAGCTACAGCATTTTCCATATTTACCGTTCCATGCCCACCTTCCTTCCAGCAGTTAAATACTCTGTCTCCAAAACTATATGTACCACCACAATTTGTTTCCCACGATGAATAAATTTTATTTTCTTCTAAAAGTGGGAAAAGGGTTATCAGTTTAAAAATCGATCCAGGGGGATATAGCCCAGAAGTGTTTCTATCTAATAATGGGGTATCTGAATCAGCTATTATTTTCTCCCAATCTTTTTGCGTAGTCCCGCCAGATAATTTTTTAGTTGATAGATCAGGTGAACTTACATAGGATAAGATTTCTCCAGTATACGCATTAGAGATCAAAACAGAACCACTATTATCTTTCATTAATTGTTCCATTGATTTTTGCAATTTTGAATGAATAGATAACTTTAAATTACTACCCGGAACTGGCTGTACAGTTTTATCTGATAAATTCTCAACAATTTCACCTATGGCATTTACTTCAAAAAAGTCTATACCTTTTTCTCCAATTAATAATTCTTCATAGTATTTTTCAATACCACTCCAACCTATAAAGTCACCTATAGTGTAAGAATGCGAATCTCTTAATTGATTTATTTTTTTACGGTTTATTTCTCCAACATAGCCTAAAAAGTGAATTCCATTTAAGTGATCAGTATAAAATCTTTTTGGTAGTTTTCCATAATATGTTCCACCTAAACTTGTTTTATTTTCTTCCAATATACTCAATTGTTTGAAGCTAAGATTTTTGGCCAATCTAACTGGTAGAAATTTATTTCTATAATAATTGGAGTAATTTATCTCCATAATATCAGTTGAGATTCCCATTAAATCAGATATTAAACCAATCTTTTTTTCTTTATCATTAAACTCTATAGGAATCGCTGAGAGAATAAATGTGGGATAATTATCAACCAATATATTTTCATCTCGATCTAATATAAGCCCTCGAGGAGCTGGTAAAGATATGGCACGTATTCGGTTCCCCTCCGCCTTTTTATGATAAATATCATGGTTAAGAATTTGGATTTGGAAATACCTAGCAATTAATATGAAAAATAAAAACAGCAAAACCCCTCTCACTACTCTCAGCTGACCGAGCTGAATAATATTTTCGGCTTTTAACATCTAGTTATTTTGATAAAGCGGGTTTAAGATTTGCAGAATCCCTACAAAACCTAAAGTATAAAAGGTAGTTAACAACCATAAGGATATATAATAAAATGGATATTCAAAAACAGTTTCTTGATAACGTATAAATGTATTACACAGAAAATGAAAAAATATTACGGATAACCAAGTGGCATGAAATTGAAACTGAGAACTGAAATGCCTATGCTGATATAACATACCAAGTATATAAGCTGTTATTGTATATGTAAGTGGCGACAAACCAAAATAGCTACTCACTCCAAGTAAATCTGCAATAATACCTAAGCTAAATCCATATAATACTCCCTCGAAAGTTCCAAGTCTAATACTTACATAAATGAGAAATATCAGAATAAAATCAGGGCGAACTCCATCCAAGGACAAAAAATCAGATAGAATAATTTGCAATAGCAATACAATAAAACCTACAGCAATGGGTTTATTTTGATTCATGTATATCCTCAAGCACTACAAAAACATCTAAAAGGGACTCTACATCTTCTTGTATTTGAACCATAACTATTTTATCAAAACTACCCATTTGGTCAACTATTCCTGTTACTGATCCAATCAATAAATTTTTAGGATAAATATTACTAAAGCCTGAGGTAACTACACCATCTCCCACATTTATTATTGCATTTTTTTGAACTTCCATTACTTTACATTTATTATTTCCATACCATCTTAAGATTCCTGTACTACCAGATGGTATAAACCTTACACTTATTCTGTAATTTATATCGCTGATGAGTTGTACTATAGAAGAAGATTCCCCTGCAAGCAACACTTTCCCAATAACTCCCTTAGGCGTTAAAACCGGATCATTGGTTTGTACACCAGATTTTTTACCTACATCAATTGTTAGGGAGTTTACATTTGACAATATTCCTTTATTTATTACTTTTGATGGTAAGAGAGTTAATTGATTTTCTCTTTGAAAGGAGAGCAATTCTTCCAATCTTTGGTTCTCATGTTCCAGAAACTGCATTGAAGAAACCTGAAGAGACAATCTGATTACCTGCTCTCTTAGTAATGCATTTTCTGCATCTAAAGTATAAGAATATTTAATCCATGTTACAGGTTTATAGATGGTAGAGAATATATCAATTACTCTTGATCGAAATAAATTGATATTTTTTGAGGAAGCATCTGAAAATAAAAGTATAAAAGAAATTAACGTACAAATAATAAATAAAAAGTGATGTTTTTTTTCTACAAATAATGAAAGTAGTTTTCTCATAAAATTACATTAGAACATCTTTATATTTCCTCACGTTTTCTAAAACCATGCCCGTTCCTTTTACTACTGATAAAAGAGGATCTTCAGAAACATTTACTGGTATATTTGTTCTTTCACGTATTATTTGATCCAAACCATGAAGTAAACTGCCACCCCCAGTCAGGATAATTCCTCGGTCTAAAATATCAGATGCTAATTCAGGAGGTGTTTTTTCTAGGGCATGTTTAACCGACTCCACAATATTGTTAACCGGGTCTTTAAGTGCATGACGAATTTCATCTGAAGATACTTCAATCGTTTTAGGAATACCATTCACTAGATCTCTTCCTTTTACCGAAATTGTTTCAGGTTTCATTCGCATCGCCGATCCGACTGTTTTTTTAATTGATTCGCTGGTAGGCAATCCAATTTCTAATTTATGTTCGTTACGAAACCAGTGAACGATTGCTTCATCCATTTCATCTCCTGCTATTCGGATGGATTCTTTTGTAGCTACACCATTAAGAGAAATAACAGCTATCTCTGTAGTTCCTCCGCCCACATCAACAATGATGTTACCTATCGGCTTACTTATATCTAACCCAATCCCAATAGCTGCTGCAACAGGCTCTTCGATAAGAAAGACTTCTCTTGCATTGGCTCTCTCTCCTGCATCTTTTACAGCTCTTCTCTCTACTGAGGTTACCCCACTGGGGACACAAATGACCATCCTAAATCTTGCAATTCTGTTTAAATTCACTTTACGAATAAATCCTTGTATCAACCCATCAGTCATATTAAAGTCGGCTATAACACCGTCTCTTAGCGGTCTAACAGTTTCAATATTACGGTGTGTTTTACCCACCATCGCCTTTGCGTCATTACCAACAGCAAAAATTTCTTCGTCATGAACTGAGCGTGCTACTATAGAAGGTTCATTGATTATTACTCCTTTACCTTTAAGCCAAATCAAGGTATTGGCTGTACCCAAATCCATAGCAAGATCACCGGATAACCAGTTAAATGGTTTTGTTAATGTGGAAAGTATTCCCAAATATAATAAATCAAGTCAGTTAATTAATGTCGAAATTACGATAATCTAAGTTTATTATTTTCGTTTATTAACGTGTATTATGATTATAATAATCCCCCCTTTGTTGAGTACACCAGTTTCTATATTAGGAAGGTGTTATATGTAAGTTTATCTTTCAGCCTAGATCTAATCAAGGCACACTCAAAAAATGAGGGGACTCCAACTGATAATCTCCAAATCCATTGACATCCACAAATTTGAACGACTTATTTATGGAAAAATAGTACCAATTCTCAAATGCCTTTTGACTAGAATAGTCTGAGTATCGTTTTACTTCATCTGGATATCCAAATAAGATGTAGATCATTCCCATATCTGTTTTCCAACCTTCCTGAAAACCGCTAAAATGTTCTTTCGTATATGATATCCTTTTATAGTACTCATCCATTAATTCGTTTTGTAGAGTTTCGCTAGTGGGGTCACGTGAATCCCAAAATGATTTAAATAATTGATCTTTTTCAGCTTTTTTAGCATTTTTAAGAATTTCTTTCTCGTCTGATGTTAAAATATACTTCATTTGATTTAGAGCTTCATTTATATCTGTTATCATATTTGAAATCCCTGGTTTCAAAATAACTAACTCTACTAGCTGTTCATCATTTATATCTCTATCATTAATGGTCACAGAAAATGAGTAGGATATCTCAGAAAAAATGGAAATTGGAAGCTTTATATATTTTTGGATATATCTGTTTTGTATAGGAAAATAATCATTGGCGATAATTTTCTCATCATCTATTTTACTCGCTATCTTCCAATATAGTTCGCAATCTGATGAGGAGCATATTCCTGAAATAAAAATATGCACTGAATCTTTTCCTGAAGATAAATAATAATTCCAACTAGGAATAAGGTCAGGCTTAAATCCCCATTCCCCTTTTTTTTCTAGCAATACAATGGGTTTAAATATATAAGAAATATTTGATCTATTTTGTTTTATATCCTTTTTTACCTTATAAAACTCTCTGCTTTCCAAATCAAGAACTGTTGCTATTACATCATACTTATCCGTGGGAAGGAATTTTTCTGAATAGAGTGTAACCTTTTCCTGTTTCATAATAGTTTCTAAATAATTTTGTGCTCTAATTGAATCTGACCAGGTAAAATTATGAACTAATTCATTATTTTTGTTTATTACAGCAATCTGAGCTTCATACCCAGAGACAAAGCCACCCTCTCTTTTCACAAACTGAAGGGATTTATATGGAATTTCAAGATAAATTTTAATACTTATTTGTTCTTTAGCTTTTGCAGCAACAAGAACCGTATTTAGACGTATTTTACTAATATTGTTTAACTTATTCTTTTTACACAATAGTATAATCGGTATCAATAATAAAAGAATTATAGTGGAACTGTCTTTCAAATATCCTCGTTTAAATTGCATTTTATTCATTTTTCCATAAATAACGTATTAATCCTTGTGAAGACCCTATCCATAGCTGGTCATCTTCTAAAGATAATTCATTGATTTGACCAATTATCGGATAAGAGTATTCATCGATAAAAAGGTGTTTAAAATCAAACTTTAATAAACTAAAGTTAGTTCCAAAAAATCCATAACGATCATTGAATACCATCGATGTAACTCTTTGCTGGCGAATTGAATGAGAGCGAAAAAGCATATTCCAATACCCTGTTAAGGTATTATAAGAAATTATTCCCTGTTTGGTTGCAAAATAAACTACGTTTTTATATTTTTCTATTTCCCAAAATTCAGAGAATTGATTTTCTTCTCCACCTAAAATAGAAAAATTACCAAATTTACGGAAATCATAAATGGACTCACTCATATCATCATATATAAATAATCCATACTCAGTTCCTATCCATATTTTTTTTTCAATATACTCTATATCATATATAGACTCATTTTTAAAAAAAGATTCAAAACTTACGCCTTCAACTGAACCAACTATTTCAGCACGTTTACTTACTGGATTTACTCTAGAGATACCATAATTAGAGCCAATCCAAACAAAGCTAGAATCCCAAGCCATTGTTGTAATAGATCCTTTTAAATTAATTTTGGATTCATCTAAAATTCTCCAGTAATCTCTATTGGTATTATAAATTAATATCCCTAGCTCTCCTCCAAACCATATTTCATCTTTAAGAGACAATAGTGAATATATTTTTTGGGGGGGCATATTGATATTGACTTCATATTCATAAAGATGATAATAATTTTGCTCTGGGTTAAGATAAGTTATCCCTAATGATGGATTAGAGTTTCCTGCTATCCAAGTTCCAGATTCAGATAGATTTAAGGCAGATACATTTGTCTCAGCTAATCCATATGTGATGGGATAAAATGTTTCCATATGATAATCCCCTTTAAATATTGTTCCATCATTAATTCCCATCCATACATCACCATATCTAGATGAATAAAATGTAGATATAGATTTACTTCTTCCGCTTGGATCAATCAAGATTCCACTGTTATATATCCAACCTTCCACCATAATATAAGTATCTATGGGGTGTTCAAGTTTAATATCCTCAATAGAGGAAGAAGCACTCCAATTTATTTTTTCATCATCTGGATGGGACATAACAGACAAAAAGTTCCCAGAATTCTGGTCTAACTTTAGAAACGAATTATTAGATTGAATCCAGAGATATCTCTGAGAGGAGCCTACCTTTTTAACTGGGTTATTCATATCCATACCGATATCTCTTTTTTTCAGGTGAGTCCAACCACCTTCCCTCATGTGAGAATAATCAAGACCTTTATCTGTAGCTACCCATAAAACTCCAGATTCAAAATCAAAATGTACAGACTGTATTCTATTTGATGATAGCCCCTGAGCCATTGTTAAAGGAAAATCCATTTTATTCGCATAAATATGATATCTTAGAACTCCACCCATTTCTGTACCAAAATAAATATATGAGTATCCCTCAGATATTGAGGTAATAGCGCCAGGTTTTGTGAAAATAATCCAATCAAATGGGTCATATCTTGGTTCAAATTGTCCACGTATAAAGTGAAAAAAAGCAAAAAAAAGAATAAAAATATTTCGAAACCAAAACCTGCTCATTAAAATTATTTATCCAATAAATAATAGTTTAAAGCTTACTTAGAAAAGGGCATTATTTAAACTTAAGAAATATAATAATTTGCTATTTTGGTTAAATTATCCAGTGTTATAGGGACAACACCAACCTCTCCGCAAACATAGCCTGCTGCATAATTTGCAAGAAGAGCAGACTCCTCAATAAATGCCCCTGATAAATCAGCTAATGCAAAGGTACTTATCGCTGTATCTCCTGCTCCAGATACATCATGTACTTCAAGTGCCTTAGTTGGAATAGAATAATGTTGTTTTTTAGTAAAAAGAGTGCTTCCTTCTGCTCCCCGGGTCACTAATAAATTCTTAATTCCTATTTTTTCCCTGAGTTTATAACCTAATGATATAAACTCATTTTCGGTTTTCCATTTGCCAACTATAGATTCAAATTCCAATAAATTTGGTTTAAGTAAGTAGACTCCTTCAAAGCTTCTATAATCTTGGGTCTTTGGATCAACATAAATAGGAACATTGTTTTCTTGAGATAATTGAATTGCTTCTGAAATAATTTTAGCTGTCAAAACTCCTTTTCCATAATCGGCAAATATCAGTCCATTTGTATCCTTAATATGTATTCTTAAGGTATCAATTATTTTATCTTCTATCTCAGTCGAGATTAACTTTGCTGACTCCAAATCAAATCGTAACATTTGCTGATTTTGCGCAATTACCCTGGTCTTTATTGTAGTATTTTTTTCTTTTGAACTAAATAAAGTATCCGTACCTATGGAATTGTTTTGAAATATTTCTAGAAGTTTATCTCTATTTTTACCGGAACCTACAACACCAATTAATAATGGGCTTGAACCCAATCCCTTGATATTTAAAGCAACATTTCCTGCTCCACCAGCTCTATAATTTTCTTTTTTAACCTGGACAATTGGAACTGGAGCTTCCGGAGATATTCTGTCTGCCTCTCCCCAATAATAAGCATCCATCATAATGTCACCCAAAATGATTAAGTTTTTATTATTGAAATTCTGCGTTAATTCAGTGTATCTATTTTGTTTCATATTACATTAATATAACTTTCTAAAAAGTTATATGTTATATTAAGTATATAAACTATCTAAAAAGAATATATACAATTATTTTCTGGATTTTTTACTTGATATCCCAGGCCTTATTTTTGAAATATGGCCATTGTCAAAATAAATTAGGACCGATGCAAATTTTTTAATATTTCTATCGTTATGACTTCCTAAAATAATAGTTGTTCCCAACTCCTTGTTCATTTTTATAATTAATTTTTGAAATTCTATCTCTCTTTTATGGTCTAAATATACTCCATAATCATCTAAAATTAAAACTCGTGGGTCTTGTCCTCTTAACATACATTTCAATAGCCATGCTTTTTCACTAGGAGAAATATTATCCACTTTTTCTGAGAGTAAAGTTTTATTACTCTTTGAATTAAAATAATCATCATTATTCTTTACTTGAGTCATATTCTTCGATCTAGGCAGTAACTCTGAGACAGTTCTTTTGCCGTCTAAATCTTCAATATTTCCATACCAAATGGAATCAAAAGGTTTAATTTTCCCCAACCAATTAATCTTAAACTCTTCCTCTTCATATATTAATTTACCAGTGGACGGCTTTTCTTTACCGCTTAATATTTTAAATAATGTTGTCTTTCCCGCTCCCATAGGACCTATAATTCCATAGATAGTTCCAGGGTGAAACTGTAGGTGCTTAATCTTCAATACCGTGTTATTATGGTATTTCTTCTCAATATTTTTCAGTTCATATACTAATCTTTTTTTCATCACTCACTCCTAACTTTGTGCAAATGATTGGAAGAAAGTCAGGCAAGAGGATGAGCCTCAATAAATCGCTCTGCATCTATTGCTGCCATACATCCAGACCCCGCTGCTGTAATTGCTTGTTTGTAATGATTGTCCTGTACATCACCACAGACAAATACACCCGGGATATTTGTTTTTGAAGATTTATTTTTTGTAAGGAGATATCCATGTTTATCCTTTTCCAAATACTCATCAAAAAGAGATACATTTGGATTATGTCCTATGGCCATAAACACTCCATCACAATCCAAATCAGTGACCTCACCTGTTAGAGTATTTTGCAATATAACACCAGTTACTCCAGTTTCAATTGTGCCTTTTATTTCTTTAATATTGGTGTTCCAGACAACCTGTATTTTGTCATTATCAAAAACCCTGTCTTGCATTATTTTTGATGCCCGAAATTCATCCCTTCTATGGATAATCTGTACTTCCGATGCAAACTTGGTTAAAAATAATGATTCTTCCATTGCTGAATCACCGCCACCTACAACAAGCACTGATTTGCCCTTGAAAAAGAATCCATCGCACGTCGCGCATGCGGAAACACCATGCCCCATTAATTCCATTTCAGAGTCGAGTCCTAACAATTTTGCAGTAGAACCAGTAGAAATAATTACTGCTTCTGTGGTAAAAATGGACCCTCCAACCCAAACCTTAAAAGGGCGCTTGCTTAGATCAACTTTTGTTACGGTTTTATATTCACAATCTGTTCCAAACCGAATTGCCTGTTTTCGAAATAAATCTACTAAATCTGGGCCCATTATTCCTTCAGGGAAACCAGGATAATTTTCCACATCGGTTGTAATAGTCAGCTGACCTCCGGGCTGACTTCCCTCAAAAACAATCGGACTTAGGTTTGCCCTTGCAGTATATATTGCGGCAGTTAACCCTGCAGGTCCAGATCCTATTATTATGACTTTCTTTCGCATCATGTTATTAATAAAATATTATTAAATCAGAATTTCAACTATGAAATTCCCTCTATTGTTAAGCTAAACTACCTGGTTAAGCAATTTAGTAATACTGTCTTTTGGTACATTTCCTACTATTTGATTGACAACTGAACCATCTTGAAATATTAATAAAGTAGGTATACTTCTTACACCATAAGTTGAAGCTGTGGAGCTGTTTTGGTCAACATTTACTTTTCCTACTTTCATTTTAGTATGATATTCATCTGCTAGGTCTGAAATAGTGGGAGCTAGTGCTTTACATGGGCCGCACCATTCTGCCCAAAAA
>DEAI01000003.1:0-17882 GCA_002346675.1 Fidelibacterota bacterium UBA2986 | reverse complement strand
TCTGCCCAAAAATCAACTAAAACAGGAATCTCAGATTCTAGCACCTCTCCTTTAAAATTAGCATCGTTAAATTCTATTACTTTGTCTGCCATAAATTTTCCTCAGTATTATAAAATATTGTAAAATAAGTGGTTCAAATTTAGAAGTTTGTTTTAAACGGTTAAACATAAATAATAAACGATGATTTATTTTTTATTTTAGGAAATTAAATATTATACTATTTTTAAGAACCGTCTTTTTCCAACCTTTACTGTGTAATCTTTTCCAGGTTTTATTTTAGTATGAATATCATGACAGATATCACCATTAATTTTTACTGCGTTCTGTTTAATCAAGCGCCTGCCCTCTGTCATGCTTTTTATTAACTCTTGTTTAAATAATATTTCAACCAGCAGAGTTTCGGTCTTAATAGAGCACTCAGGAATATCATCGGGAATTTCTTTTTTAATAAAAATATGATCAAATTGTTTTTCAGCTTCTATTGAATGATTCTTATCATAATATTTTTCAATAATTTTCCTGGCTAACCTTCTTTTCAAGTCTCTTGGATTTGTATTTTTTAATTCTTTTCTAACTTTATTTATCACAATTTCATCGGAATCTGCCGCAAGTAGATAATATTTTTCAATTAAAGTATCTGGAATTGACATTGTTTTTCCATACATCTCTTCTGGAGAATCATTCAGTGCAATGTGATTATTGTAAGACTTAGACATTTTCTCTATTCCATCTGTACCTTCTAAAATTGGATTTGTAATTATCACCTGTGGAGATTGCCCATATTCTCTTTGTAAATCACGTCCCACAAGCAAATTAAATTTCTGGTCCGTTCCACCCAATTCTATATCTGCTTTCAGCTCTACTGAATCCATCCCTTGTGCTAAAGGATACAAAAATTCGTGTATTGATATGGGAACCTCACTCTTAAATCTTTTTGTAAAGTCATCCCTCTCTAACATTCGGGCAACTGTATATTTACTGGCGAGTTTAACTACCTCATCAAAATTCATTTTTGATAGCCAGTGGGTATTATATACTATCTTTAATTTGTCTATATTTAAAATTGAAGCTGCCTGGTCAACGTACGAGCTCGCGTTATAAGATGTTTCTTGCTTTGTCAGCTGAGGTCTGGTTTTATTTCTGCCCGAGGGGTCACCAATCATAGCAGTAAAATCTCCTATTACAAGGACTGCGGTATGCCCTAAATCTTGAAATTGACGCAATTTTCTAAGGACAACTGAATGTCCTATATGTAAATCTGGTCGGCTCGGATCACAACCCAGTTTGACTATTAAAGGTGAATTATTTTTACAGGATTTTTCCAGTTTTTTTAACAGCTCTTTTTCAGGTATAATTTCCTCAACATTTCGGGAAATAATTTTCATCTGCTTGTCAGGTGATAAAAACATTATCTTCTCCTTAGCTCTCTTTCTATATCTCTTTTTAAATCTTTTTTCTTAATCGATTCTCGCTTATCATATGTTTTTTTTCCCTTTGCCAGTGCAATTTCAACCTTTGCCCAGCTTCCCTTAAAGTATAACTTTACTGGAATTAATGTAAAACCCTTTTCAGCAACCTTTCTAGAGAGTTGAGTTGTTTCTTTTTTAGAGAGCAGTAACCGTCTTTCTCTATATGGATCATGATCTGTATAGCCTGAATGGGAATATCTACTGATGTGCACACCATTCATTTTTACTACAAATTTATGAATCGTAATGTAGGAATCTTTTAAATTTATATTCCCTTCCCTTATGCTCTTTACTTCACTGCCTCTTAACACAATACCAGCTTCGCAGGTATCAATAATGAAGTAATCATGGTATGCTTTTTTGTTGGTAGCTACTATTTTTGATTTCATCCAGAATCATTATGGTTAATTATATTTGAATAGCTGTTTAATCATTTTGAATCAAATTTACTCTTCAGTAACTTTGCCGTCCAATTTGCCCGGATGGCGGAACTGGTAGACGCACTAGGTTCAGGGTCTAGTATCCGCATGGATGTGCAGGTTCGACTCCTGTTCCGGGCACTACAAGATTTCTAAAGAGTAAGGGTGAAAGAATTGACTAACATCCCGGGACAATCCATCACTTCCATACTACGTCTAAAATAGGTAGAAACATCGGGAATCATATAGGAATTTTTTCCGACTGCTTCAAGTTCACTCCCAAAAATTCTATAAAATGTATCATCAAATCTCATGGTTTGGATTGGGCTTGTGATCTCGCCATTTTCTACCTGAAAACACGCATATCTTGTTAGCCCTGTAATTCTACCGGAAGGGTTATCACTCCAATTTAAATAATGTACGTTTGAGATAAACAATCCATTTTCAACAGACGACAACACATCTTGAGATGAAAGAGTTCCTTTTTCCATCTTGGGAGAACGAAGGTATTCTCCATTTTCTGCCATGTTCGAGTTTATACCATACTCAGCGGCTGTTCGCGAACTGACCATTGTATTTTTAAGTTCACCATCATTTATAAGAACCAATGATTCAGGAGCAACCTCTCCCTCTGAGTTAAATCTGGGGACCAATCCAGATGCAAAATCTTCAATTAGTGTAAACTTAGGAGATAAAAGTTCATTACTAGATCTCATTTTACCAAACCCACTACATCCCTGCTGAATAGACGCTTCACTTAGACCATTCCATGAAAACATTCCAATAAAATCACTTACAGCTGCTGGTTCAAACCAGACACGATATTTTCCTGGAGGCACCTTTACCGGCTTTCGATTTAATAGCTCGCTTTTCTTTTTTGAGTTATTTATGTAGTCCTCATATTTTTTCTGATTCCACTCCCTACCTGAAAATGTTCCCTTTACCATTTGGTGGTTGGGAGTTACCAGAGAATAATCCAAAGAATATGAATCTGTTTCAAACCAGTGATATAGCCCGAGAGAATTGGCAGACCCTCTAAACATTCTTCCGGATGCCCAAATTCCCACTAAATCTACCCCCTGCATCACTGGCAAAAGCGCATCAATAACTTCGTCATGAGGTAGAAGGTCACAGTGACTGATCTCTTCTGTGGAGCCAGTTTTTTGAGGCTCAACAATATATTTATCTTTTGGTAGCTGTCTTACTTCACCCCTCATTTCATTTAAAACATTTAAAGAAAGGTTTTGATTGTCCTCTTCATTATTGGTAATTGTAAACGTTCTTGAACAGGTTTTACTATCTTTAATTAGGGTTACTGTTATATCTGCATCTTCAACATATCCAGACTGTCTAATCTTAGCGTTATTTATTCTAATAAATTGACTGTCTTCACCATAAAATGTAACTTTCAAGATTTCGCCATCCTTTAGAGAATTAAATAACATTTCGGTGCACTTATTAAATAAATCTTTCATGGGTTAAGCTCCTCCGAAAATATCCACATTACTAAATAAACATACAGGAGAGGCATGGCCAACTCGAATTACCTGATTTGGTTCTCCTTTACCGCAATTTGGTGTTCCATACACCCCAAAAGTACTTTTATCCCCTACATTTTTTAGATTATTCCAAAATGAGTTGCTTATCCCTCGATAATTTGGATTCCTTAATGTCTTTGTAAATTTTCCATTTTCAATTAGTTTCGCATATTCACACCCAAATTGAAATTTATTGCGATAGTCATCAATAGACCAGCTTCTATTACTCTCCATGTAAACGCCGCGCTCAACCGATCTAACAAGCTCATCAAAAGTGCAATCTCCTGGCTCTAGATTTATATTTGCCATTCGATCAATGGGAGCTCGATTCCAAGAGCTCGCTCTAAAGTTTGCTACGCCAGGCACCCCAGATCTTATCTGACTTTCCATTCCTCCCAATCCTCTTACTAGGATTCCATCCTTTATTAAAAACTGTTTATCTGCTTTCAGTCCTCCATCATCATACCCATATGAAGCAAATTGATTAGAGACTGTAGGGTCAAATGTTACATTCATGATGGATGAACCATATCTTAATGTTCCAAAATCTTCAAGCTTAACAAAGCTCCAACCTGCATAATTACGTTCATCACCTAATATTCTATCCACTTCAATTGCGTGACCAATACTCTCATGTATTTGCAACATCATCTGGTCAGATGCTAATATCAAATCTGTTGATTCATTTGGACACTCTTCTGCAGTTAATAATTCCAGTGCCTGCTCTCCAATTCGATTTGCATGAGCTAACATTTCCAATTCATCAAAATATTCCAATCCTATCTGAAAACAGTTTCCACGCATTCCCCCAAAAGTACGTGTCTGCATATTGTTTCCATCCTGTGCGGTAGCTCTCAAATCAAACTCAAGAAGTAAAAATTCCTGATTTATATCACTCCCATTGCTACTGATAAAATGATGGTCAGACTCAACAATCACGCAAAGTGAGCTAGCGCTTACTATTTTATCTGATATTTTTAATTCTCTATTACATTTCAATAGAAGTTCATTCAATTCACCTGCGTTTATTGATTTACGATCTTTTTTATAGTTTGACTGATAATTTCCATCAAATGGAGGGCGAACATTGGAGTCAAAACTGTGCACAGCATAGGGAGCTGTTAATTCGGCTAATTTTGCTGCCTTTTTAGCAGCGTCTGAAATGCCCTTGGCTGATAGGTTTTTTGTGCCATAGTAGGCAATTTGACCGTTTTTTAGTACTTCTACCATAACTCCGTGTGTAGTTGATGAATCATTATACTCAGGGTTACCATCCCTAATCATTCTTGTGGTGGTAGTCTCACGAACTTCTCTAAGACCAACCCAATCTACGGGAACATCAATTGCAGATAATTTAGAATTCAAATCAATCATTGTCTTTCCAATTATTATTAAAAAAATACCGCCAAAGTTAGTTGTTTTTATCTCTATCAAGAAAGAGATTCGGTTCGGCTTTCATTGCAGATGTCACCTTCTCAAACGCATTAATGACATCCTGTGTATCTTCAGGCGAACCCAACAAATAATTCTGCTTAAGCCATATCGATTCCTTTTCACAGAGTCTTTCAGTACAAGGCAAAGATATATTCCTATAGTCAACATCTCTCAACCACGGATACTCTGATGAATCGATTATAAACAAATTTTCTTTATAAAGAGGTTTATATCCTTGGTAGGTATAAATACCCTCTGCCTGCATCGCTTTGAAAAAGGTATCCCTTGAGATACCATTAAACTGTTTTTCATCATATCTGCAAATAAAAATGTGGTTGGCCGACCTTGTGACTTTTGGCAATGTTTGTAAAGTTGATATTCCATCAATATGAGAAATAGATGATTCCAATATTTTTCTGTTTGATTCTCTAACCTTTAGAAAATGATCTAAAGTTTTTAATTGAGGTATCAAAAGCGCTGCCTGAATCGCTGAGATTCGAAAGTTACCACCAAGGTGATTGTGCTCATACCAGCCACCGCTTCTTACTCGTCCACAATTATGATATGAAAAGCAGGAATCCATGAACTGTTCATCATTGGATATTATGATACCACCTTCACCTGCTGCCATATTTTTTGAAGTTTGAAAACTAAAACAGCCGCCAGTTCCAATTGCTCCTACTTTTTTACGATCCCATTCCGCCCCATGGGCCTGGGCTGCGTCCTCTATTATAGTTAGGTTGTTTGATTCAGCTATGGACCTAAGGGAATCCAGATCGCAGGGTGTTCCGCCAATGTGTACCGGTATGATCATCCTCGTCCTATCAGTTATTTTTTCTTTAACTGAATTTGGGTCGATATTGCCCGTATTAATATCGATATCTGCAAATACAGGTATTCCATTGGCCATTAGAACACTTGACGCTGTAGCTATAAATGTGTAGGCTGGAACGATGACCTCATCGCCGGCCTTTAACCCTGCGGCTTTTAGTGCAACCCAGAGCGCGGTAGTTCCGGAGTTGGTTGCAATGGCAAAATCTGAATCATGATAGTTAGAAAAAGATTCACAGAGGCGGTCAACAACCTTGCTTCCTATTCCCCAATTTTCACCGTGAAGACATTTTAAAACTTCATCTTCGATATCTCTTGTAGGTTGGGGCCATACAGGGAATGGCTTTTCCCGTATGGGCGTTCCTCCAAATATTGCTAAACTCATAAATAAATCATATTAATGTATAAAATTACCCTCAAAATTTAAATCTCCTATTCCATTATTAAATTAAAGTTTTCTTGTGAATGTCATAATGACAGTACTAAATAGACAAAACTAGACGCCAAGATGCCTTTTTGGCGCACAATATAGTATAAATTACATTATTTTATCTTGGGTATGGTCTTTGTTGATAAATAGGAGAAAACAATTTAAAATTAAATAGGAGAAAACAATGTCTTTAATAAAATGGAAACCTAATTTATCGATGACATCACATATTAATGAATGGGATAACTTTTTGGATGATTTTTTTGGAAAATCAACAGAAACAAAATCGGAACACTGGCTTCCCAGTGTGGATATTCATGAAAATAAGATTGAATTCAATCTTACAGCTGACCTTCCGGGGCTATCCAAAAAGGATGTTAAAATAAATATAGATGATAGTGTCTTGACTGTTTCTGGAGAGCGACTATATCCAGAAAAGCGTACAGACGTTTACATAATTGAACGTGGATATGGAAAGTTCAATAGATCATTCACACTGCCAGAAAATGTAAATATTGATAAGATCAGCGCATCCTTTAAAAATGGTGAACTAAAAATAATTCTTCCAAAAACAGAGCAAACCATATCAAAATCAAAGGAAATTAAAATTTCTTAAACATACATTCTGGTTAAATATAAAAGGGGCAAAATATTGTCCCTTTTTTATTTAAAAATCATCATTTTCTTTGTAAGAGTTTCAATTAGATTATTTTTGTAATAGTATAATCTGTAAAAATATATACCTGAAACTATATTTTCTCCACTCTTCTTTTCTCCATTCCAATAGACTGAATAAACACCAGGGCTATAATTATTTTGTATTAATCGGCTAATTAAAACACCATTAATATCAATAATATCCAACATAATTTTTCCATATAAGTTAACTTCAAAAGAAATTGTAGTTCCTGAGTTAGATGGATTTGGATAATTATCATTAAGCGTTACTTTATATGCAATCCCATTATTAATGCTTAGCTCACTATTTGTAAAATTATATACCGTGTTAATATCTCCGCAACCTACCATTGGCGCGCCATTGTTATTATACCAGCAGTTAAAACTTTTACCGTACTCAACAACTGTATCAACGGAAGAAATCCATAATTTCAAGTAAAATTCTTCTCCTCCGTTTATTCCCTCATCTATATTTTGAGAGGTTCCATCGTCACCGTAAATCGCAAGATTTATATATGAGATATTGTCCACTATCGTAATTTGAGTTGCTCCCGCACAGTTTCCCTCTCCATCAAATGCTGCCACCCAATCATCCGAATATAATGGTAATTCATTTATTGTGGCCTGTCCCTGAAATACTCCAGACTGGTTAGTTGGATTTACTAACCCCTCCCAAGGACACTGAGAAAGTAATTCAGTATCATTTATGAAAATGACAACAATACATAATGACAGTATTTTAAAATTCATTATCAAATTTACTATATAAAAAAACAGGGGGACAACTTATGTCATCCCCCTGAAAGTAATTGAATCAGTATTTGATTATTTCAGCAATACCATTTTTTGAACTGCAGAGAAAGAACCAGATCTTAATTCATAGATATACATTCCTGCACTGACAGGGATACCAGAGTCATCTCTTGAATCCCACACAACAGTCTTATATCCAGCAGTCTGTGAACCACTAACGAGCGTTCTTACTTCTTTACCCATTAAGTCATAAACAATTAGCTGAACTTCAACAGATTCAGGGAGCATATACTGAATACTGGTCACCGGGTTAAATGGATTGGGAAAGTTCTGCGCTAATCCAAATTCCTGTGGAATATTCTGGAAGAGTAAGTCAACTTTACTTAGTTCCATCGTAGGGGCAAACTCAACTGATATTGGTGCTGATACAAAATCACCATAGGTAAATACCAACTGCTCGCCTTCAAACGCACCATCCTTACCACTGGTAGTATTATCATTACCATAGACAGCGGTAGTCATTAGATTTCCATCTTCAAGAATTTCTAACTCACCAACCAAAATACCATCCTGTGTTGTTACAGATACCTTTTCTCCAACAAAATAATCGATGTGCTCAAAAGATACAGTTCCATTTAAGAACATAAACTGATTGGTTTTGTTAATCTCAGGATTGACATCCAAAGCGATCTGTCTAGCTGAAAAGCCACCGCCAGCAGGATACTGAAAATTAGAAACGGCATTGTTTACCTTTATCCAATACCCATAACCATTTTCAAGAGCGGTCAGAGTATTCAAAAATCCTGGTCCATTTGGATCAAAGAATGTAGCTCCATTATCACCAAATCCTGTAGCATATACCAAATTACCACTATTAATCAGTGAGGCAAATGCATCTTCAGGTGCCATATTTGGATCTAGCCAGAACCCAGCAAGATTCCATCCACCCTGCAGATCAATACCATAATTTTGTGGAATGCCCATTCCAGATGCAGATAGGTTTGTCCCATTGAATACCTTCACCCAATAACCAGACCCAGCATCAATTGAGGTCAAGGTATTTAAAAAACCAGGACCATTTGGATCAAAAAATACAGACCCATTATCACCAAATCCCGTTACATAAATCAGATTACCATCTGATATCAATGAGCTGAAAACATCTGCCGGTGCGTTTTCTTCAATATCTACATCAAAAGACATAAGGTTCCAGTTATTCATTAACGCAATGTCATCTGTATCTCCAGGTGGTGGACCATCACCTGCAGTAACAAGCAGCTTGAGCGATGTAAACGCAGGATTATCAAGTACTAAACTCTCCTGCTGTGTCATATCCACATTGATCATACCTCCACCAAAAGCATCCTGTAATATGAATGTACCTAAACCAGACCAGCCTGAGTTGTTCCAATTTAGAACTATCATATTATCTTCTGGATACTGAAGAGCAATTCCAAATTCCTTTTCAACTCCTACATCCACACCAAGTATCTGAGTATAGTATCTGTCACCCATCCAGGTCAGCGCTACGTCAAATGACGGTGGTGGTGGAGCAGGTGGTGCGTACAAGTCAATACCCGGATCAAATCCGTCTGTGGCGT
Organism: Fidelibacterota bacterium UBA2986; assembly: GCA_002346675.1. Lineage (GTDB taxonomy): Bacteria > Fidelibacterota > Marinisomatia > Marinisomatales > AB-629-J13 > AB-629-J13. Next base: position 8,729 of record DEAI01000003.1, on the reverse strand, counting down.
TGCTCGCAAAACCAAAAGATATACCGTATGTAATATCATTTCCTGTAGCTGTCATAGAAGCTATAAACTCACCTGGACCTGGCTCATTCAGGACATTGATATAATCATATTTAGTTTCCTGAGCTGTGGTTCCAGACGCGTCCATTACCATCAGAGAAACATCATAGGTCCCCTGCATTGTATAAGTATGGGATGGGTTCGGCGTATTACTTGAACCACCATCACCAAAATCCCAAAACCATGCAACAATTGGAGTTCCAAAGTCTACAGATAGATCAGTAAACTGTACATTCAATGGAGCAAAACCATCGGTTGGGCTTGCTTCAAAATCTGCAACAAGAGGTGCATCAACCACTACCTCAACCGTAATCGCTTCCGAGATTCCAGATGTATAGACAGCTCTAACACCAAATATATGGAATCCGTTTGGAACATTATCATTTACATAGAGTGTATCTGGAAAAACCTCTTCAATCAGAGATCCATTCCGATACACATTATATCCAAGCAGCTCACGATCACGAATTGACTCATCCTGTGAGTTGTATTCGATGGTCTTATAGGTTATATCTACGGTGCCCACAAGTGAAGTCTCACCTTTTCCAATGGGCAGGTCTTCTCCATCAATATAGGAAGTTGTTATTGAGTTTACATGATTTCTCGCACCTACTGTAAAATCTACGCTTTCCATATCAGCAAACTCGCCTCCGGTACCAATAACTTCTCCATCAAGTGTCAATTGATAATATCCCTCACCATAAGTACAGCAGATACCATCACCATAGGAGTCATATATGGTCCACGTGTAGTCACCTGTTTCCAACTCAATCTCCATGGTATAAAGCGCATCATTTTCAAACCCTTCACCGGTTTCAATAATCTGACCATTTTGATCTACCAAATCCCAAGAGGTTTCACTGGCCCAACCATCTGTAAAAAGTTCTATGGTTAACAAGCCATTTCCGCCGCCGCCGCCACCTTCACCAGTGGGAGAGTGCCAGTTCAGCACAACATCATTATAGTTTACAACCTGAGCACTCAAGTCAGTTGGCGGATAAACAAACTCACTTAACTCTATCACACCCATATTATAATCAGAGTCACCTACATTTATGGTTGTTGTAAATGTCTCCAGATTACCATATGCAACTTCTACATCATATGTCTGTCCGCTAAATACTCCATCGATGTTGAAGCTACCATTGGGCGCAGTGATAGCACCAAAATCTGCATATCCACTTAGCGTAACAGTTGCCCCACTAAGAGGAGTTCCAGTTCCAAACTCAACAACTTGTCCAAAAACACTAACAGATGGGATAGCTGTAAGAGTAAAATCAATTTCTACAACCTGCTCAGAGTTAACCGTGACATTTGTCTCAACATCATCTTGATAGCCAACTAAGTGTGCGGTAACATCATATGTCCCTGGCTGTACTGAAAGTGAATAGGTACCATTGTTATCTGCATAAGTTTCATCACCGTCATCAGTTGATATCATCACATCAGAAACATCTCCCATGCCGCCATCTAATGTAACAGTACCTTCCACAAAACCGGGAGGTTCACCGATCTCAAAGAAATCTATGATTCCCTGAAGTGCATCCTCAAGTGAGTTATTTCCACCTAAACCTGCGATCTCAAAAGAAGAGCCAATGGTCTTATAACTACCCGGGTCATGTGCAACACCACAGTTGTAGCCAACCTGGTCATTCCTGAATACGGTAAAGGCATCATCATTGGCAGGATCTATTTGGTCTATCCAATTGTTTTCACCTGAATAATTCCAGCTATATCCTTCTAGGAATCCCTGACCAACAACCTGCGTAAGATCACCCGTACCATCTCCAACAGCGGTTATACCAAACTCAGGCCCAAAATCGTATCCACCCTGAAACTGTGGATCATAGTACCACATATCTCCACCTTCCATGTAGAGGTTTCCACCTGAGTTGATATAATCGATGAGAGGCTGTTCAGCTCCTCCGCCTATAATCGTATTACTTGAATAAATTCCCAACAGGACAAATACAGCATCCATTCCTATGAGGTCATACTCATCCAAACTTGTAGCAATCATGACCCCACCAGGATATATGTCCTGCAGGGCATCTTGAATTGCTGATCCAGTTGGCGTTGGATCAAGGTCAATGATCACAAGCCCAACATCCACATATTCAATAGTTACAGTTACAGAGTTGGATGGCTCCGACTCTCCGCCATCATACTGAGCAGTAACAAAATAAGTATAGGTTCCATCAGCAAGGTCATTGTCCCACGCTTCTGTAGGTACAACAAAATCTATCATTTCACTATCACGATAGACATTGTATCCCAACAGATCACGTGTGATCGGACTTGTAATTTGCGGATCCGCTGTTGGGATACTGGTTATCTTTGCCAGAACATGTTCATCCAACTGTGGCTGAGCATCTGCGCGCATGATAGTTGCATTGGGGTTTGGAGTTGATGGCATAGGATCAAGCACAATAGAGTTGACAAACTCTGTTGAGATCAGGGCCCTGATCATAAGATCTGTAACACCCGTTAAATTACTCCATGAGAATCCATCTACTGTGTACCATGAGTATGCATCATCTGCTGTTCCATCACCACCAGCGTAGTATATATCTACACCTGGGGTTTGTCCATCACGATACTGAACACTGAGATAGAACCACTGGTCAGCTTCGATCTCAATACCACCAAAATCAATAAAATACCAGGAACCCTCTGGGTCACCTGTCAAATTTGCTGTACCATTAGCAATGACATCATTTGCATCTGGACCACCTGCACTGCCACCTAACACGTTCCAGTCAAAGTCTGTCGCGCCTGGGTCAAATGACATCTCAAATTTTCCTGTATTCAAAATACAGTCTTCCGGATAGGTAAATCCAACCGCAAGCTGGTTTGTAGACGATGGAGGATTACTCACATACCAGTGATTCTCATAGGTTCCGTCATCATAGTATAACTCAATTGCGTTTGGATCAACAGGAGGATTCCATGTCAAATGAACATCGGTCTGTTGAGATACCGTTGCCTGGAGTCCTTCCGGGGGCCACAGAGGTTCAGTGAACTCAAGAAGGTCAATTGTACCAACATTCACATCGGTTCCACCTACATCTAACTGCTCATTGTAGCTCTGATATCCATCTTTTGAAATTCTTAAATTATAGCTATGATCGCCATAGACACCAGCAAGACTAAAATTACCACTGCCATCTGTTATCGCTCCGTAATCAGCATAACCGGTAAGAGTAACCTCAGCGCCGGAAAGTCCATCCGGGGCATCATATCCTGTTACATTACCTGATACAGATACAACTGGGTATCCCTGAAGCGCAAAGTCAACGGTTGTTGTTTGTTCTTCTAAAATTTCAACTCCTGTCTGCGAATCAGTCATATAACCCATTAAACTTGCTGTTACGGTGTGAAGGCCAACAGGCGCCTCAAAACTATAGGTTCCATCATCTCCTGTCTGTCCCAGTGAGCTACCGCTTAGATCAATATCTACACCTGATAGCGGAGCGCCATCCTGATCTGAAACAGTACCCTCTAATGTTCCAAAGATCAATACAGGGACATTGAATGGTACCACATCCTCAGTGGTAAACTCACCACCGCTTGCAAATACTTCACCAAACATGGACAGCTCGTAAGAGCCTTCGCCCCATCCACAGCAAATACCATCACCAAATGCGTCATATATGGTCCAAACATAGTCACCGGTATTAAGTGCCCAGCTAACATCCACCATACCACCTGCTTCGGTATATGGTCCGCCAGAATCAACCATATTACCACCAGCATCCACAAGATCCCAGGTGGTTTCTCCAGGAAAATCATCCAGCGTAATATGCATATCAACCATAACAACATTTGGATCAAAATAAACGGTTATCTCTACCACATTGGTAGGCTCTGATTCGCCACCATCATATTGGGCTGTCACATAATATTGATAGACGCCATCTGGGACATTCATATCATCATACATTTCATCCAGCGTAGTCTCCAGCATTACATCATTTCGATATACTTTATAATGCTGAAAATCACGGGTATTCAGGTCAAACAACTTGTAGTTCTCTGGCTGCCCTAACTGTCCACTAGCAATTGGGAGAATCTTTGTTTCTGAGTAGTCAGTATTAGTTGTTCTATTGCTAAGAACAATCGGATCATTTCCAATTTCAAGACCTCTGCTATCAGCAGATATTGAGCCCTGAATATTCCAGTTGTAGTTTAAGCCATAGCTGGTTGCCATGGACTCCCATGCGGTACCATCTAACGATAAAAGATCTCCATAAAATGGCACGGCAGGTCCCGCGTCACAGCCTGCAGGAAACTCTCCTGCTGGCTGGCTTAGACCAAATCCGATCCACAGCTCATCAGATGCATCGATCTGAACCGGAGAATCTAGGGTTACTGTGTTCCACTGTTCATACACAGGGTCGTTGACCGCCTGCTCATATAATAAAATACCTGCGTTTGCACCCATCCATATTTTCAGGGTGAATGCTGTTGATATTCCACGAGGGAAAAAGTCAACTGAATGTAAATAATAGCCATCATATCCAACAATATCTGATGCATCCCACTTAGCTGCATAGGACCAGTCACCGCCATTAGTTAGGCCAATACCATCGTTGTTCTCACCGTTGTCCCAGTTAATAGTAATATTATTTGGATCTTCAGGAGCATCCCACTCCAGATGAACATTGACCTGTGACTCAGACTGCTGAGCATAACCACTCAAATTTGCTGGAGGCCAAAGATCCTCAAAAAGTGCAGTTATATATCCCGGCATAACCAATTCATTCGACAAACCGTTCTCATCTGTAACTGTCAAAGAAACTGTATAGACACCTTCATCATAAATATGAGATGGATTTTGCTCAGTACTGGTTGAACCATCTCCTAAGTTCCACTCCCAGGATACGATATCATATCCAGGATCGGTTGTGGACTCATCCATAAAATTTACAGAAAGAGGCGGAAAGCCCGCTGTATTATCTGCACTGAACGCTGCTGTAGGACCACTAAACGGAATTACAGTCACAAAATCTGTTTTTGTTTCTGTATCCATAAGTCCTGTAACATCTGTGATCGTAAGAGAAACTGTGTAGTTTCCGTCGGACTCATAGGAGTGAGTTGGATTTTGCTCATCACTCATATTGCCATCACCAAAGTCCCAGGACCAACCAACTACATCCGAAGAACCCATCACTGACTCGTCTACGAATGAAACAGTCAACGGAGGGTATCCTGATGTATTCTCAGCGCTAAAGTCTGCTGTAGGCTGGCTCACACCAGTTGGTGTGATCTTAAGAACAAGACTGGTAATAGCCGGATTATCAAGTGTCAAACTGTTTTCAGTAGTCATATCAACTGAGACCAACATTCCTCCAAAAGCATCCTCAAGCATGAAAGAACCCAGAACACCCCAGTTAGTGTTGTCCCAGGTAAAGTCAATTAAACCATTCGTATCGTAGGCAAGCGAAATGCTAAACTCATGTTCAACCAGGTCATCCACCGAACCATTCAATATTTGTGTAAAATACCTGTCACCATTCCAAATTAGAGCCGCATCAAATGACGGCGGCGGAGGTGGCGGAGGCGCATAAAGGTCATACATCTCATCATATTCGTCTGTCGCATTAGGAGAAAATCCAAAATTTAAATCGTAACCAAATGATGGCCCATCTGCTCTCAAGGATAGCGCAAAATCAGGGTCTCCTGGCTCAATATCAACGACCCGAATATATCCTTCCTTGGTCTCTGTGGATGAACCTGTATCATCAGTGACAGTCAAGGATACCGTATACTCACCTAAATTTTCATATGTATGAGTTGGACTCTGCTCGTCACTCATATTGCCATCACCAAAATCCCAGGACCATGATGTAAGCTCATATCCAGTACTTGGAACAGACATATCTATAAAACTTACCTCAAGTGGAGGCATTCCAACCGACGGATCCCCTGAAAAATCAGCGGTTATAACCACAGGCTCCATAACCATAATGTAATCGCTCATGGTCTCAGTTATCACTATTCCATTGTTATCTGTTGCGGTAAGAGATACGCTATAAGTCCCAGAATTTTCATAGGTATAGCTGGGGCTCTCATCGGTACTCATACCACCATCACCAAAGTCCCAGGAATATTCAGAGATAGTTGTATCTCCCTCAGTTGTCATATTTGAAAATGCAACCGTAAGTGGAGAGTAACCACTTGTAGGATCAGCTGAAAAGCTAACGTCCGGACCCTGTACAGGAGCTCTCGGAGTAAACTTAAGTTTTAATTGGTTAAAAGCAGGATTGTCAAGCATTAGAGAGTTTTCAGAAAGCATATCCACACTTATCATTGCTCCTCCAAAAGCATCCTCCAAAACACATGAGGACATAACCGATGTCCACCCTGAGTTGTCCCAAGAGAGATTGATCATGCCATCATCTGCAAATTGTAGGCTAAGTCCATATTCCACTTCGCTGGTTGTACTTCCAACGATCTGTGTATAATAACGGTCGCCACCCCAAGTAATTGCCATATCAAATGATGGTGGTGGTGGCGCAGGCGGTGCATACATATCAAAATCACTATCATAAGAATCGGTTGCATCTGGGTGCACACCCCATGTCACATCATATGTTGAAGTACCACCTGAGCCTGTCATCATAGCGGTAAATTCTAATTCGTCACTGGGTGGCTCATCACCCATCACAGTTACCGACTCTGATGAAGAATCTTCCAGCTCGCCATCACTTGCAGTTAAGGTAACCTCATAGGTTCCATCCGTTGAATACATATGTGTTGGACTTTCATCCATTGAACTGTTTCCATCGCCAAAATCCCAGCTGTATGTCAAAATATCACCATCTGGATCGGTAGATGCATTTGAGAACATAACGGTCAAACCATCGGCACTCCAAGTCCAGGATGCGGCAGGAGAACTATTAACATCCTCTTCTTGTACGGTCACACTTACAGTTGATTCAACTGATGGATCAAAAGGCTGATGGCTAGGGTCAACAAGCTGCACCGTGATAGAGTGGTCCCCCACCGGTACACCAGCAAGAGAAACCGGGCCTGCTTCATAAACCATGTAATCACCATAGGCGTTTGGTGAACCATTCACCAATACATGAACATGACCATCACAGTCATCACATCCAGCTCCACCAATGGTGAAATCTGTGGTCGAGTATTCAACAGTGAAATCACCGGAGCTGAGGATAGAACCATCTGCAGGAGATGTAATTGAAACTGTCGGATCTGTTGGTGCAGAATAATCTGTTGGGGTTACTAATAACTTTAACTGTGTAAAAGCAGGGTTATTTAAGGTTGTACTTGTCTCTGAAAGCATATCCACATTTATCATCACTCCGCCGAATGCATCCTGCAAAACACACGAGCTCATCATATCACTCCAGCCGGTATTATCCCAGGTGATGGTGATCAAGTTATCACTTCCATATGCCAAGGCAACAATATACTCATGCTGACTTAAATCTCCGTCGCCAGCAAGAATTTGGGTATAGTACCGGTCTCCATCCCATGTCAGGGCAGCATCAAAGGCTGGTGGCGGTGGCGCTGGTGGTGCGTACATATCATAATCAGCATCAAACGCATCAGTTGCATTTGAATTAAAACCAAAGGTCAGGTCATAATCACTACCACCTCCAGAAGCATTCAGAGAGGCAGAGAAATTCTGACTATACCCTAACGATATAAAAAGGCTAAATAATAAAATTACCGGTCTTACTTTAAGATTGCTCAACATGTTATTCTCCTGCTTTACTTAATTAAGAATTAATTTCTCTGAACACACACTTCCCCCAGCTCATTTATAAATAAGTTTATTATCAATACGTTAAATTGATATGAGAATTGTAATTCAGATTGAAATATTTTGTTATTAAAAAAGGTGCCAAATATAGGAATGCCCAATTTATGCTCCAAGAATTACCTTAAACAAATGATTAAAAATCAGTTTCATTTCATTTGACAAATTCATTTGTTATATCATTCCATTTAAGACTATTAAAATTAGATTATTTTAATAGAAGCATTTTCCTTGATTTTACAAACTTTTCTGTTTTTATCTGGTAGATATAGACTCCACCACTAAGCTTCTTTCCAAATCGGTCTGTAGCGTTCCAATTGATTTTATATTGACCCGGCTCCTGAATACCTTCATTAATAGAAGTAACCAACTTACCAGATAAATCATAAATCAGCACCTGAACCTCTCCCCTTTCTGGGATATCATAGGCAATCTGAGTGCTCGGATTAAAAGGATTAGGAAAGTTTTGATATAGATTGAATGACTCTGGAACCATTGACAGAACTTCAATCGATAACAACTCAGTAGCATCAATGTTGAAGGTAAATATCTGTGAGCTTTGCACATCAAACTCTCCGTCGTGTGCTTTAACATACCAGGTCAACATGTAATTTGAGACTTGATTCTGTTCCATCAACTCATAGATATCCTGTACTGGTATTGTCCAATGGGCTTCCTCGCCTACAAACAAAGAATCATCTATAAAATTATCGGTTCTAAATATACTGTAATGAACAATATCTCCATCCACATCTACTGCCTCAGACCATGAAAAACTTAATGTGTCCAACAGATCATCATCATCACCAATAAAAATAGTTTCGTTATCTTCAGGTGTTAAAAGGTCAAACGCCAGCGGAGCATCATTCACTGCGTTAAC
>DEAI01000041.1 GCA_002346675.1 Fidelibacterota bacterium UBA2986 | reverse complement strand
AAGAGGTAAGCCAACCAAGTTCCAATCGTATTGATAATTAACATCAACAGCGATAGGTATAATAGAGTTTGCTTCTCCCGGTGTCCCATAGTCACCGTCACCAAACTGTAATGTGGACTCTATCCAGTTTGAACCAATGCTATTATCCAAGCTTGGGTCTAAAAGTGCCATGGAAGCACCAGCTGGGTCAGGAAATGTTTCTCCATCGTCCCACAATACAATATCAGATAATATACCATTAGAGGAGATTAGAATTAATTCGTCACTTCCATTTGCAAGGTTAATTCCATTGTAGTCATAATCAACCACTACTCCTCCATTTTCAGCAGTGTTACCATTACGTCCTAATATGATATATCCAAATGGTGGGATAACCAAATCAGATGTAATAATGTGACTGTCGTTGTCTAGATCACTTATGATCCATCCGTTCATATTTATTGATTCTACGCTCGGGTTATATACCTCAAACCACTCTCCATTAGCATCAGTAACCATGGTTGGGTTTTGCATAATCTCTGTAATGATTACCAAATCAATTGTATCAAGATAAGTTTCTCCCATTTCATTCATGATACAATTTTCATAATACATTATTTCGGGTGTAAAATTATGGTTTGTAAATTGCTCTGGACAGATGTGCGTATGATACCGATTTACAAAATGAACTTGCCCCATTTCATCTTGCAAATCATGTACGTGGCCGTTTTGTGCATCTAAATTATCTGAGATTGGTGAACTACCATCCAACTCTGTGCACCCTAAAATCACAGTACCGTCGCACATAATTCCGTACAACTCTACTTCTCCATTTCCAGGCTCTGGTGTTTGAATTATTTCTCTATATTCTAAAACCTCCAGAGGGCCTTTTGTTGTTGTATGATAATGATACATCCCTGACATTTGAGGATGGGCATTGTAATAATCGAAAGAATATTGCTCATTTTCAATATTATTTCCCGGAGCTGCGAGAGGATTAAACAATGCCACACCATCTAATGCTACGCCCCTTGCCCCCATTCCGTACTCATTTACATCATTTCCAACAATTCCATCTACATTAAATTCAGTAATATCTATTTCCCTAGGGACAGGATCCAACGGAATAGATATTACAATATTTTGTTCCTGGATTGAATTGGGGTTCTGATAATACCCAGGTCCCTGGCTTTCAAATTCAATATGATTGGGAGAACCTTCGGGATAATACCAAGATAGGTGGGGAGGAAGATTATCTGTATAAATCACGTAGTAAAATTCCCTATTTAATGAAACATCAACACATTGGAAATATTTCTGAAAAAATGAAGAAACATTATGGTTGATTGAAGTTGAACAATTTTCCAATGTGAGTTCTTCTTGTCCATAAAGTAGGAATGGTAAGAGAATAAAATAAAACTTATTTCCTTTAAGCTTTTTAAGGATAAAAGTAAATAAGCTTATGGATAGACGTGAAAATGAAGTCAAAACAAAAAGAGAAACAAAGAACAGTTAATATATTATTTATCCTTCTATCAGTAGTATTTTGTTATCGATTAACAATATAGGGTAATGTCCATACTGTAGTATGTAAATCCTCTTCAGAATTAAATAAAGATTGATAATCAATTACACTAAAAAATCCTCTAAAAACTCTTCTATCAAAACCCAACCCAGGCCCGTGTACAGTCCATATTTTAGTAAAAATATTATCATTTGCTGTCTGATCACCTATTTGACCACCATCATACATTTTTCTTCTGGCCTTATGCCATCTGCTCTTTCCATAGTGGAAAGAAACCCTCTCCCCACTTTCATAATCAAATTCAGGTCCCTGATTGGATACAGTTAGTTCAACCTTTATATCATTCCAGGCATCAAACATCGGAAGAGAGTCACGAGGAATAAACTCATCTAATCCATCTTGCAATTGAAAGATTGAGACCCAACTTTCATTATTATCAAATGTGTAATATTCCAATTTATGGATATTCATCTTTGTACCGGTGCCACCAATTCCAAGAGTCAATGCATCAATTTTCCATCTTCTTTGATTTTCAGATATTGATTCATTTATAAATCGTACTCTACGCTGAAACTCAGTTTGAAAATCTTTTTCAAATATAAATGTATCATTTGCTGTTGTATCAATGATCTTAGATATAAAATCTCCAGAGACAGTTCGAATGATTTCCGCAATTGAAATATTTTCCTCATGGGTATAGGTAATTGATTTTTCAACAGAATTTATTCTTCTTCCAAATCTGAACACATACCCACTGTCCGGATGATAAGATTCTAAAATTTTTGTACCAATATTAGTTTCAATGCCCTCTTGATAGTCATCAGTGGCTCCTTCATCATCTAATCCATCCAGACCAAGTGCATCATCTCCTTCCAGTAGGCTATTCAATTGAACTTCTCTGTATGCATATGAGTCCATTTCAGATTCACATGCAGTAAAAATAAATCCTATTAATATCAGAATATATTTTAAGTAAGTCATGCTAACACTCCTTTATAAATTATTTCCAGAATTGTTTATCTTTCTTTTTAAAATGATTACGCTCTTTCTTTCCCCAACCTTTTTTATGATGTCTCAATTCATCTTTTACTTCCTTTCGGAAACGCTGTTCAAATCCAATCAGTTTTGCCCGTTGAACGTTATTCAAACTCCCTTCTAGATCATCAATAAAAGAATTCTGATTTTTTATTTTTTCTATTTTCAAGTCAGACACCTCTTTTAAATACTTATTCAAATCGCTGTTTGAAAGTGCATCTCCCCGTTCGATATTTTCTTTTAATTCCTTATATAGTGCCCGCTCATTTTCTGTCAAATTAGTCATTCTTTCTCGATGCTCTCTAAATCTTGGAAAAAATTTTTCCGACTGTTCGCTTGTTAGCTTGAGATGTTCTGTCAACTTCCATGCGATCATCATATCCATTTTGTCTTTTTTTTCAGGTTGTCCTAAACTAAAAGTGCTGAATATAAAAAATAGAATTACAATTACATTTTTCATGATTATATATCCCTTTCTTGATTTAAAATATTCAAATCCATTTCAAATAAAAATTCAACTGTTTCAAATATATCTCCATCAGAATCAACTAGAAATAGTGCCATATCTTCTAAATAAGCAGATGTGTCTATTTCACTAAAAGCATCTGTGTTTGTCACTATATAGTCAATATTATTGGATGTTTCTTCTAGTGATCCTACAGTGATTAGTCCAAATATGATGATAAATGCTCCAGCAAATATCGTCTGCACTAATTGCTGATTTTTTTTATTATTATTAGATCGTCTTTTGTGTACCTCTGAAATAAATTTATTTTCATTAATTTCATTACAATCGGTGGATAAAATCTCTTTCAGTTGATTTTCAAATTTCATTGTGTTTTATTAAATTTTGTTTTTAATTGATTAATAGCGTGATGATAGTTCACTTTTGCTGAGCCTTCACTAATTCCAAGAATACCAGAAATATCTTTGTAGGGTAAGTCCTGTGCAATTCTCATTATAATTACCATTCTCTGAGTTTTTGGAAGTGATGCAACTTGGTCCCATAACTCTTTCTTCGTCCAATTATTCTCAATTTCTTTATCTCTGCTTGCAGGCTCTTCTGTCTGATCAAGATGTAGGTATTTTTTCCAACGCGCTTTTCGAATAAAAGAATTGGCTGTATTAAGTTGAATCCTATAGAGATAGCTGGTAAACGCAGCCTCAAAACGGAATTGATGTAGTGTTTTATATAGCTTAAGGAATACATCCTGAGCAAGGTCCTCTGCGTCCATTGGATCTTTTGTGAACTTAAGAAAAAATTGATAGCTTGAATGGAGGTGTCTTTTAACAAGTTTATCATAAGATGAATTGTTTCCACTTTGAAATTGTTTAATGAGCTCATGGTCGCTTTGCATCGCATTTGTCCCCTTAGACTGTATATTATCTAAAAGGTTAAATATTTTATTTGATTCTATCTATAAAGAATTTAAAAAATTATATCATTGACACTAAACTATCAATTTACCTGTTTCTTGTTTTCAATTCCTTTAATTTTACCTTATGATATATACACATGGAGATGTATTTAAGGCAACTCAGGATCAATCAGATGCGATATGCCATAAGGCAGCCCCACTGATGATTGTAGCTGGAGCGGGAACTGGTAAAACTACAACTCTTCTATATAGATATATTTATTTAACTAAAAATTTAAAAATTGATCCTGAAAATCTTCTTGTCATCACCTATACAGAAAAAGCAGCCAGTGAATTGACCAATAGATTGGTTAAAAAAATAGGAAAACCAGCTCGCAAATCATATATAAGCACATTTCATTCCTTTTGCTATGTGTTAATTAAGGAGTATGGGAACAACAATAATCATTTGCAATTGATTGAAGAAAGCGAAGCAATATACCATATACTCAGTAGTTTTGATAAATTAAAGCCATTTTATTCGGACGAATTCCCTCTCAATCCACACAGAGCTGCTTCCGCTTCTCTCTCACTAATAAACAGATTTAGAGATGAATTGCTTTTTCCTGATAATTTAAATACTGAGTTATTAAGTGATTCAATACTAACTAAAGAGGAGATCAATCAATTAAAAGACGTTCGTAAAATTTTCAATTTTTATCAAGATGTTAAACTTCAAATGGGATTAGTAGACTATGGAGATATGATTGTTCAGGCGAGAGATATTTTAAAAAACAATCCATCTATTTTGTTAAATATTCAAAACAAATATTGTCATATCATCATTGATGAATTTCAGGATAATAATTATGCTTTGAATGAGGTAATTGGCCTAATTGCAAATAAAAATTGTTCTATTACTGTAGTGGGTGATGACGACCAAACAATTTATAGTTTTAGGGGAGCCAGTAAATATAATCTTAAATTTTTCAGAAAATCATACCAATCACATCCATATTACCAAGAGATCACTTTAAACACATCATTTCGATCTCATCAAAATATCTTAGACACTGCTAATAATTCAATAGGATATAATACTGAAAGAATTTTAAAAACACTAAAAGCTAGTAATAAAAATATGGGACCAAAGCCCAAATTAATATATGCTGATATGAATCAACATAAGGATATTATACTCAAATTAATTAAAAAAAATCTTAAAAAAGGTATACCTCCTGAAGAGATAGCTATTCTATGCAGATCAGTTAAAAAAGCAAAATCAATGTTACAGTTTTTACGTCAGGCAAAGATTCCAATAAATAACAGGTTTGTTAAGTTTTTTGAATTAAAACCAATTAAAACTCTTAACTCTTGGTGTCAGGTTGTTGGAGAAGGAACTTATAGGGAGTCAGCATTTTTCTATCTATTAAAAGAAAAGTTTGGAGTTAATCAGGCTGTGGATATCATACGACCTATAAATCATAAACATAAAAGATTATATTTTGACCAAATACTTAGTCAAAGTATTAACCAACCATCTTACAAAGAATTAAACTCTCTTATCAAACTGATTAAATCATTACAGAAGCAGTCCATTAAAAAATCTTCTGGGGAGATGTTGTGGGATATATGCATTCAGACCGGAATATTGAGACCCCTTACTAATCAATATGATTATTTCAATCAATTGGCACTTATTAATATTGGTCGATTATTTAAAAAAGCACAGCAGTTTTCAAAAAGAGGTTACAAAGATCGTGGTTTAAAGGAGTTTAATCTATATGTAGAGACTCTTATGGAAACCGGAGGGATTTCTGTTCAATATCCAACAGAGAATATCAACCCATGTTGTGTTGTGGTGAGTACAATACATGGTGTAAAAGGCGGAGAATTTAATACAGTAATTATACCCTACAACCGTAGCGGAAGTTTCCCGGTCAACTTCAAAAGAGAATCGATAATAAACAAAATACCAGATGAATGGCTTCCCTACAAATCTCATACAAATTTATCACCAAGAGAATACCATTATGAAGAAGAAAGGCGATTATTTTACGTAGCTCTTACAAGAGCAAAAGAACAGTTGATTCTGTTAGCTCCAACTAAAGCTACATCAAAATATATTAAAGAATTGGATAAATCATTAATTGAAGAGGAATCAATGGAATCAATCAAAAAAGAATTCAATACACAAATATCAAATATTGGATTACGTGATAGCTATGAACAAAAACTTCAGAACGCACTAACAAAAGACAATTTTGATAAAGCAGAAAAAATAATCAACGCTCTGAGAGTTATTAAAGATTTTGAAAATGGAATACCTTTTAAACCAAACAAACAAGAAAAATGGACAAAAGAACTTATCTCTGATATGGACACATATTCTATAATATCAAAAAATGAAGAACTGATTTTGTCTGCAACAGCAATAGAAACTTATCAAAAATGCCCGCTAAAATATCGTTTATCTTTTTTAGATAGAGTTCCAGAATCTGAAAGCAAACCTCAAATGGCCTTTGGCAGTATTATTCATAGAGTACTCCAACGATACCACGAACCTAAAAAAGAGTTGACGGAGGATAGAATTTTAAGACTGTTAGATGAAGAATGGAACCAGGATGAATTTGATTATTCCGCACGAGAAGAGAAATTTAGAGAGCAGGGAGAGTCTATTTTAAAAGAATATGTTAGACGAACAGAACATGATCCGCCAAATGTTTTATTTAGAGAACATTCATTTGAATTTACATTAGCTAAAAACGTTATCATTCGTGGAAAAATTGACCGAATTGATGAAATTGACGGCGGATGTAATGTAATCGATTATAAAACCAGCAAAACAACCTCAAAAGCCGAAAAAAGCATTCAACTTGCTATTTACTGTATATATATTGAACAAACAACGGAAGAAAATATTAAGAAGACTCCTGCATCTTCAAGTCTGTATTTTTTAAGGGAGTTAGAAAATCCTGTATCTACTTACTCATTTAATTCTGATGAATTAAATACTGTTAAAGACCTAATATTAGAAACTTCTGAGAAGATACGTTCAAACGACTTTGAACCAAAAACGGGTTTCCATTGCAACTGGTGCGATTACAAACATTTGCTTTGCCCTGAATGGGAGGCAAAAGAATAATTATTTATTACTGTTTTTAAATTTTGTAATTGTTTTGGAAAGACATACAGAATTTGGAACCATATGTATTTCGCCATCATTTTCGATGGTTGTATAACGTAGGTCAATTTCAGATATCTTTCCCTCACATCCTATGATATTCACATTATCTCCAATATCATATGGTTTATATAATATAACCATAATCCCCGCTAAATAATTGGATAAGGCATCTTTAAAGGCAAATCCGATTGCAAACCCTGTTAATCCAAGACTGGCAACAATTGCAGACACATCAATTCCCAGAGTTCCCAATGCTGTAACAATTCCCATTATTATTAAACCAATATTAGATGTAGACGCAATCAGCTTATAAATTTTGTATGTACTGGGATTGTTGGACTTTCCTATGCGGATAAATATCCACTTTGTTATTTGACCTGCTAATATAAAGAGGGCAAATACTAGTCCTACTGAAATGAGCTGAGTTGAATATTCTTTAAAACTTTCTAAAAGTAATGTCATATCTTTATGAAATATCTATAAATCACTCCGAATCATTAAAAATTCTAATTTCCCGCTAAATTGGTCAAGTTTGACAGAAACCTGTTTGGGAAGATAAAATACAGAATCTACTTCCGTTTCAGTGGGATTTGATGAATAATTAGATGTAATGGAAAAAACATCAACAACTGTTGAATCCTTTTCAACAGTAATAACAGTTGTATCTCTGTTAGAGCCTGCAAAATCTGATACAATTAAACTCGTAATAACTTTATGAATAGAATCGGAAAGAAGCAGTTGCAAATCGAATGTATCTTCAGACGTGTATTTATCACCATAAAGTGAATAGGTAAACACATTATCTGTGTTTATTACTACAGGTAAGTTTTCAACTAATCCGTAATCATGTTCAGGTGGCTCCACACAACTGAAGAATGAAAAAATAAAAATAAGTGTCAAAATAGTATTATTCATTAATTAACTCAAGTTCTTCTTCTAGATTTATTTCAGATTTATCTACCAGCTCCTGAGGCAAAGATTTCGAAGTATTTGCGCCTAACTTCTTAATGGTTTCAATTCGGCTTATGATATTTCCTTTTCCTGTGTACAGTTTTTTCATTGCTGCATCATATTTGCCTTCTGCTTGTCCAATAGATTTTCCAATACCTTCGATATCAGACACAAAATTTTTAAACTTATCATAAAGAGCTCCTGACAAACGGGCAATCTCCATAACATGTTTTTTTTGATTTTCCTGCTGCCACATGTACGATATTGTACTCATTATTGCCATCAGAGTTGAGGTGCTTACTAAGATTATGTTTTTTGAATAGGCAAAATCATAGAGATCTCTATCACCCTGAAATCCAAGAATCATAGCAGGTTCAACTGGAATAAACATAAGAACAAAATTAGGTGTATTTATATCGTATAACTTAGAATATTCTTTCCCTGCCAATTCTTTTATATGAGATTTTAGGCTGTCAATATGTTTTTTTAATAATATATTTTTTTCTTCATCATCTTCAGAATTGACAAATTGTTCATATGCAGTAAGGGAAACCTTTGAATCTATGATGATATTTTTATTTTCCGGTAAATTTATAACACAATCGGGATGTTTACGATTACCTTCTTCATCCTTAAAATGTGCCTGTATTTCAAAATTCAGTCCTTTTTCAAGTCCCGATTTTTCCAGCAGTACTTCCAGTTGAAATTCACCCCAATCACCTTGAGTTTTACTGTCTCCTTTCAATGCCTGCGTTAAATTAACGGCATCCTCGCTGATCTGTTGATTTAATTTTGTAAGATTTTTTATTTGTTCCTCAAGCCCACTTCTACCTTCAATTTCTTTTTCATATTTATCCTGAACCGATTTTTCAAATGCTGTTATTTTTTCACCTAAAGGATTTAATATTTTATCCAGGTTCTCTTTATTCTGTTTCGCAAATTTTTCTGATTTATTTTCCAGAATTTCATTTGCTAGATTTTCGAATTCCGTTTTTAGCTGTTCGTGCTGTTCCTTTAGTCTTTTTCTTTCTTCTATTAGCTTTTCATTTAAATTTGAAATACTCTCATCTTTTTTTGCAATTTCAGAGTTGAGAGTAATTATCAGATCTTCTTTTTTCCTTATATCATTTTCAATAGTATCAAATCTATTTTTTTCTACATCGTAGAGATCTTTTGATACATAATTGTCTGTATCAATAGATGGGGATATATTTCCAGTGCTACGTTTCAACAAAAGAAAAGTAGATAATCCACCAACTATGATAGCAATTATGACATAGACGAACTGGGCACTTTCCATTTACTGCTTATACTTTTAACATATCTAAAACAAGACGAACGATAGCTCCGGTAGCACTGTTTTTTTGGGTATATGGTTTTACATCGCCACCCCAAGCTGTTCCGGCAATATCAAAGTGAACCCATGGAATATCTTTTCCTACAAATGCCTTCAAAAATGCTCCACCGGCAATGGTACCTGCTTGTCTTGCAGCTCCAACATTTTTCACATCAGCTATTTTAGATTTTACTTGTTCACAGTATTCTTTCCATAGTGGAAACTCCCACACTTTTTCACCTGTATTATCTGAGCTATTTTTTACCTTAGAGACGAGTGACTGATCTGTCCCCATAATACCAGTGGCAATATGACCCAGGGCAATAAGAACTGCTCCTGTAAGAGTAGCAAAATCTAAAATGTATTTCGGTTCATAGTGTTTACTAATATAGGATAGAGCATCAGCTAAGATAAGGCGTCCTTCTGCGTCTGTGTTCAAAACTTCAATTGTTTTACCGTTGTAAGCTGTAAGAATATCACCCGGTTTATATGCTTTAGCTCCAGACATATTTTCAGTTGACGGTATTGCAGCAACAACATTTATTTCTGGTTTAAGTTCTGCCAAAGCATTCATAACACCAAGTACTACCGCTGAGCCACACATATCATATTTCATTTCATCCATTTTACCAGCAGGTTTTATTGATATTCCCCCACTATCAAAAGTTAATCCTTTTCCCACTAGGCAAACTGGTTTTTCATTTTTATCAGAACCAAAATATTCCAACAGGATAAACTTAGGAGGTTCATCTGTTCCTCTAGCAACTCCTGCCAAAGCACCCATTCCCATCTCTGTAAATTGTTCTCTATCAAAAATAGTACAGGTCATACCACCTTTTTTAGCAATATTTTGAGCTGTCTCTGCTAAATAGCTCGGGGTCGTCACATTGCCAGGGTGGTTTCCTAAATCTCTTGCCAAACACACGGAAATTCCTGAGGCAAATCCTCTTGATATTTCTGTTTCATCTCCATTAAATATTTCTGCGTGTTCGATAAATATTGGTATATCATTGCTTTTTTCACTATCAGTAAAATAGTCTCGAAATTGATAGCTCCCCATCACAAGTCCCTCTGCTAAAGCGCGAGTAAAATCCTCATTATTATTATTATGCAATATCTCTATCCAAACTGATGTACATTTTTCTTTCAATGCAATTTTTACACATCTACCTCCAGTTTTTCGCGTGGTTTCGGCATCATAATTTTCTTTATCTCCAAGTCCAATGAGAAGAAATCTTTTTGTATCACTAAAAAATAAGTGATTCTCTCCTTCATTGCCTTTTATTCCTCCGCAGTTAATTCCTTTGGTCACTGCTTTATTTAAATGTTCATTTATTTCGTCTCCGACCTTTGTCATACTTAGATCCTGATAAATTCCAAAAATAATTAGTTCACATGAGGTTGAATTCCATGATTTTGTGGATGAAATAACTTTATTAATATTTGCCATTTTAAATTCTCTCTTTCTATAATTGATATAAATAAACCACTAAAAATTACGTTGATTATTGATATTTTCTAACAAATCTTCTTATTAAAACAGTATGACAACCCGTATTTCTTCAAGCTCAAACCAGTCCCAAAAATTTGTACGATCTAATTTGAGCATGCCATCTTTAAAACTGAATCGCACACGTTTGCGATATAGAGATTCGGTAAACCAGTTAGAATTTTCTCTCTTATAATAAATTGCTACAAAAGGAGGACTATTATCTTTTAATTCTGGAATGTTAAAGGTACAAATTTCCTCATTAAATTCGCCCTCTTCAGTAATAAACTCAACTTTTGTAAAATAATATACTCTTTTTGTAAGATTCGTAAAATCTCCGTGTGGCAGAGTATTTTGAGCGTTTATGAGCGTTAAAAATCCAAATAGTATGTAATAATAGTTCAGTGTTTAAAATCCTGAATTAAAATTCATAACTAACATAATTAATTATTATGAATATAATTTTTCTATATAAATCTGAAAAACATTGATTCAGATTTTATTTGACTCTATGATCACTTTAAAAGTGAGATTATTTCATTTATCTCGGGAAAATCACCTGTTTTTTTCTTGGAATAAATTAATGATCCATCTCTTGTAACCTCAAACACACCACCACCAGAAGGTATCATTGAAAGGGAGCTAATATCAGCACCAAATTTGTCCAATAATGCGGTAGCCATACTGGCTGCCCTAGGCAAATAGTTTCAGACGTTGCAATATTCAATAGATAATTTCATTTAATTCTCCAAAAAACATTCGAGTGAAAATTTTAAAATCATAGGTATAAATCTTACATCAAATTTCAAATTGCGTCCTATGGAAGAACTGTTATTTTTTTCCTGATAGAGTATGAATATTTTTAGGAACAGGAATACTCTTATTTTGATTATAATTGAATGTTACAAGTACAAAAACTGCCTGAACAATGATTTTTGATTTACCTTTATTAAAAATTCCTGTTAGTAGATCAAAACTTGTTCTGCCTATTTTTGGGACTGCCAGACCTATATCCAATTCTTCAGGATGATGTATTTGAGAAAAATAATCAACCTTAGCTGATGCTAAAATTACTCCTAGCTCTGAATTCCATCTTTCATTTCCAAACCCAAGTTGTTCGAGCCACTCCATTCGAGCTGTTTCCATATATGAAAGATATGCCGCATGATTAATATGTCGTAATCCATCCATATCTCCCCATCGGGTCTTTGCTTTTGTCCAAAATATGAAGTCTTCAGGTTTGGCTTTGATAATCATAATTTTATTCTAATTTGTAGCAAAAATTAACTAAGGTTTTTCAACTATTTGATAACATTTTGACATGATAAGTAAAGTATTTGTAGCCATATTCGGAAGTATATTTATTATTTTAGGTCTCATTTTGCTGGTTACCCCAGGGCCGGGTTTAGTTTTTCTTGCATTTAGTCTTGGAATTTGGAGTACCAAATTTCCTTTTATTAAGAGATATCTAAAAATGATAAAGGAAAAAATAAAGGAATGATCTGGTAATCAAACATTTATTGTATGATTGGTTTATAAATTTCACCGAGTTTGAATTTAATAATGTTTACAATTTTATGATTAAATAAAAATGACAAAGCCCCGAGTTCTATTCGGGGCTTTGATTTTGTAAAGCTGACCTCACACAGAAATTATCTCATTAGTGTGTTAATGAGTATACCCTGCGGAGGTCAGCGTTCTAATTGATTTAGACAACTGATCACCTCCTTTGAAGTTAATTAACGAAATACACACAGCTTTAAAAATTTAGGCAACCTCATCCACACCCTAATAATATTCATCATCTTCACTAAAGTCCTTCACTTCAGATACTGTCCCATCTTCACGATGATAAAACCATTCACCAGTTTGATTGTGTTTCTCATCGTAAGATCCCTTACTCCTTATCTCTCCATTTGCCCAATAGCTTATCCATTCACCGGTCTTTCTATTGTCCACATAAGTACCCTCTTCTGATATATCACCGCTATCATAATACTTTCTCCAAAATCCCTGTTTAATATCTCCATCCAAACATCCTTTCTCTTCCATATTTCCGTTTAGGTAATAAAATTCCCACTCTCCTTTAATATTACCGTTTTCCATCATTCCTTCTTTAAATATATTTCCGTTTTCATAGTAAATAGTCTGCTTTCCGTTCTGAAGTCCGTTTTTGTAATAACCCTCCTCATGTATTGAGCCGTTTTCATAGTAAAACTGATATTTACCATTTAGTTCATTAGCGGCATAAGTTTTCATTTCTAATTTTTGCCCCAATCGTCCGTATCGTATCCACTCTCCATGTTTTTTTTTATTGAAATAAGTCCCTTTTTCAATAATCTGACCGAATCTATTCTTTCTTATATAAAGGTCTTCTGGCATTTTATTTATTTCTCATATATAATTTCAGTCTTCGATAATCTACCCATAAATTAAGTTTTTCAAAACTTTTTGTAAAACAAAATATTTTGAATAATTAAATCGTGTAAAAAAATAGCCCCTTGAAAATCAAGGGGCTATAATTAGTAAAAGATGAGTACAAAATAAACATCTTTTAATAGGCTTGAAACAGTCTATTGTGGTACCACATTTTTTGCACAGGGTCCCTTTTCTGTTGTACCTTCAACATAGTCAACGGCCTGTCCATCACGGAGGGTCTTGTAACCTTCCATTTCAATATCACTCATATGAACAAATAAATCATTTCCACCCTCAGATGGTGTTATAAATCCATATCCTTTTGAATTATTGAACCACTTAACTGTTCCTTGCTTTGTATCACTCATTTCAATTTTCCTTAACTTAATTAATTGTTTTCTCTCTAAAGGTAGATACTTTATTCTCCCCCTTCTTTATTAAAGAGAGAATTAAATATACAATCTTTTCTGATTTCATTACTATTATATTATTTCGGACTTAAAATACAAAAATATTGGGTGATTTATGATAAAAGATAGGATATGATTTTGGCCAGCTTCTACAGCTTCTTAATAAATTACTTTAGATAAGATATTGCTTAGTTTATTTAGCTTAGTCTTTTACGCAGCGAATAGAGAGACCATCATTTTTGTAGTAAAAGTAGCCCCTATAGATAGACGACATATCATAGTCTAGTCTTCTGCTCCATGCGTTGCTATTATTAAAATCTGTTGAGGACCAAAAGTATCCGTATTTATTTATATTGCTGTAGGTGCCATCATATTTAATACGGTATCCACCGGGGAGCCCTGTAAAGCCACTCTCATCTGTAGCGTATGAGTTAGGTGCTATCCATATCCCGTCACCGCTATCAATTGTTCCGGTAGATTTCATTTTGCCTCCAGCCACATTTATGCCACCTAAGTAGTCGGTCAATACTGACCAGTTGTTATCTGTGGGTACGTGCCAACCCTCGGGACAAATATTTCGATCATCGTCTACCGTGTACCAGTTATATAAATATCCATAGGTGAAAGTGTTGGTCTCACTATCGCCGTAAACTGAGAATGCACCTGTGGAGAGGTTTCTCCAGTCATCATTGCTGTGATCTGTTGATATCTCATCACCGTTACGGTAGCGGGTGACCTTTAGATTCTCTGCCATCCAGGTTTGACCTCCGATTTTAACTGTGTTATAGCAGTTTCCATCAATATCCCTCATTGATGTTTCAGCGCACTCAAATTGTAGTGCCATACCTCTCTCATCATCACAAGAAAAGACAACAAAAAGAAGTAAAAGCATGGGTAATAGATATTTCATTGGCTTTAATTTACACAAATTAGGATTGCCTATGATAAATATGAACGCTTAAGGTAAGATCACTGAGATAGGGAGCTACTGATTATCAAATCCCGCATCAAGTGTTATATTAACCTCAACTCCCGATAAGGCATCTATGTTATTTTTGGTAAAAACTTTACCGAGTTCACTCTCAATATCTTCAATAGTGACGGAGCCCTTACCTATTGCGTCTACCTCTATCACATCTAGGCCATTATTATCAATTCTCTTTTCAATGGTAATATTTATATCCTTGTTGTCTGCATCTAGGTCATCTCCAAACTTAAATTCAGTGTGAATATCAATATCTCCAATAGCTATTATTACGAGTACCGTGCTAAATACTCCAATTATAAACCCAATTAAGATATTTTTTATGTCAAATTTCATTATTAGTTCCTCTTTATTATTATTGGTACTAGCGCTGGACTGCTCAACTGATAAATAGTAAAAATAAGCTGGTCATCTTTTTCATTTTATTCTTCGTTTGGTTAATTGAGTCTAGAATTATTTCCAAATTTAAGTATCAGATAAGTTTTTACCGCGCTTATCTCGTTTCTTAGTTGCTGCTATTTCAACAGCACC
>DEAI01000030.1:31582-43395 GCA_002346675.1 Fidelibacterota bacterium UBA2986 | reverse complement strand
AAGAGGTAAGCCAACCAAGTTCCAGCCTGATTGGTAGTCAATAATAATTTCTGTGGGAACACCACTCTCCTGATGATAATAATAAGCCCCCATATCAGCAATGGTTCCATCTGGGTCTAAAGGTGAATCTGGGTCACCTGCATCTATACAGGGGGAGTTTTCCTGAAGGTGAAAGTCACCACTATCAGGAGCAACAAAGAGTGGATCTGTGTCTATGTTTCCGGTGCCTTCCCAGCTTCCTTCTATATTACTATAGGATATTTCTATACTTGAATATTCATCTATGTATATTGGATTGTTTGTACCATAAATTATATCATTAATTATTGTGCCATCACTTGATAGGTTCGCATATCCTATACTATTGGATACAAAAGTATTATTGTTTGAAATATACTGACTCTCACTCGCAACCAGCGCACCATAACCATCACCAGATGTTTCCAGAATTAAATTATTACGGATTATGGAGTTACTTCCGTCAAGAATAGCAATAGCAGCACATACCCAGCAATAGCCCATAGATGCATTTATAATTATGTTTGATTCAATTATATCTTCTGAATTTACAGATACGATATATCCGGAAGGTTCTGCGAAACCTACGTACCCATTTTCAATTTGGTTATTTTTAATCGTGAGGTTTGAGTTTTTGCTCAAAATATATCCACCTAATATATAACCATTGCCAACACTGCCGTTGGTAAATGCATTATTCATTATTATTGAGCTTGAATTTTCACAATAAATAACTGCAGACTCAATACCTTGGAACAAATAGAAATTATCAAATCGGTTATTGATGATTTTAGGAGAAGCATCTTCAATATAAATTATGGCCTGTATCCCATCATCTGAATTAATATATATATCTTGAAAAGTGAACCCATTTAATTCGGAGTCTTGGACCAAACTAATATTTACAAAATTAGATAGAATAGTTTCATCAATATAGGATTCATTTTCTTCCAACAAATATAATGATCCAAGAACTATGCTTTTTCCCAGAAAGTCGATCTCTCCATAAAAAGTGCCTGGATACACTAAAACAGTATCCCCATCACTTGATACATCAATAGCATACTGTATTGTAGCAAAAGGGAGTTCCTCTGAACCAATGTTTGAGTCTAAGCCTGTGTTGGATACATACCAGATGGGGCCTGTATATGGTTGGAGCTCATTAACAACCATAGTTACAGGAACAGTTATAACTGGCTCATCGGGATCGTTGCTTGAGATGTTAATATCAGCAAGGTATTCACCAATCTCAAGGTTTGTTGCATCAAAGGTGACATCAATATGATAAGAAGAATCAGGTGGAATGGTGAGTGAGTCTGCAGAAAGGGTAAGCCATTCATCTCTAAAATCGCCGTCGCGATAAGCCTCATTGTTCGGCTCATCTAAATCTAAAATAGTCAAATAGTCTAAATCCCTTACACAACGGACAGAGAACCCGTTCCACTTACTGCCGTCGTCCCGGTGGACTTCAGAGTTATCCCAACTCAACATCCGCCCCCACGCATTGCTGCCATTGCTGCCATCGTTCTCCGTAGAAGACCAAAAGTGGCCTAAGTTGCCCATACCGCCGTAACCACCATTCATCCAGCTGCGGGAACCACCAGGAAGGAGGTTAAAACCACTTGTACCAAATTCTGAATTATTCTCTAAAGCATCATCAACCCATAAATCTACCCTTCCTGCAAGTTTACTTCCTTCGTTCGTCCCTCTCCATCCCCAATCGTCTGCCTCCTCCTGACTCATACCAAGATAAATCTCTAATTGTTTAATCTCATCATCTGTGGGTAGATGCCAGTCTTCTGGGCATACGCCTCTTTCATCTTCCACTGCATACCAGTTGTAGAGATTTCCATAAATATTTGCATTCAGAGAATCACCATTGTAAACTGTATAAGCACCTATAGACAGGTTTTCCCAATCATCATTACTGTATCCTGTAGGTATCTCATCTCCATTCCGGTAATGGGTTACCTTCAGGTTCTCCGCCATCCACACCTGCTCACCTATCTGTACAGTCTCATAGATATTACCATCTATATCGGTGACGGTTACTCCTGTACCTAACTCAACCTCTAACGGTGCAGAGCCAGTATTTGATATGGTAAGGGTTTGAGTTTCGGTTTCTCCTATTTCAAGTTGAACAGAAATACTATCAGGATTGACTTCAATCTCTGGTAAGGCAAATGTTAGAACCACATCCTTTTCAGATTCATCAGGATCATTATTGTATATAGCAAAAACATCTTCAATCAACAGTCTTTCATCAATATAGGTAAATGATATATCTACAACTACTGAGTCTCCAGGCTCAAGTGTCGTATCCTCAAAGTCTGTTGAAAAAGGTGACTCACCACCCATACCAAACTCCACCTCTTCAATCTCAAGGTCTTCAAGGCCAATATTTGATATAACCAATGGCAGTGTGACTGTATTGGCCTCCCAGACAACACCAAAGTCAAGGGTATCAGCGGAGACGTGAATATCAGGCTCTGGACCAATTCCCTCTCCCATAAAAAAAACATAGAGTGGTGTGTTCTCAAAGTCATTGCTCTCAATAGTGATGTTGCCAAAGTAGTTTTCAAAACCTCCTGGAGTAAAGGTGACCTCACAGACTGCAGACTCTCCAATCTCAATATTCACATCACTTAGGGACACAACAAACTCAGGTGAGTCAGATGAAATATCACTCACAACCAGGATATCATCACCCACATTATGGATGGTAAGATCAAGTGTGCTTGAGAGTCCAACCTGTACCTCTCCAAAGTTCAGGGAGTCAGGGGTAACAGATATAACAGATGATGCCTGATAGCCAAATCCATACATTACAACAGTAGTAAGATCATCTTCCAGTGAGTTTGAAGATATAGAAAGAGTATCGGTTACCGTTCCATACTCTTCAGGGGTAAATATTATTTCAATACTAACAGAGTCATATGGCTCTATATTAAAACTACTCTCCACAGGGCTAAAGACAGTGCTCCCTGAATTTTCACCAATAGATAAATCTCCTATCAAAGGTCCATTACCTGAATTGTATATTAGCAGATATTGGGATGATGAGAGACCCACAGAGGTGGTGTCAAACTCAAGATAATCTACAACCTCAATAAAAGGATAAAAGTTAGGAAGCCCAGGTGTCCCAAGATCACCATCACCATATGGAAGTGTTGATTCAACCCAGTTTGCACCTACACTGTTGTCCAGGGACGGGTCCAGGAGTGCCATGGAGGCTCCATTAGGGTCAGGAAAGGCTTCACCATTGTCATAGGCTACAGTGTCTGAAAAGAATCCAAGGGGTGATGTAATAACAACCTCATCACTGCTGTTTCCAAGGGTGATACCCTCATACTCATAGTCTACCTCTACCCCACCGTTGGTTGTAAAATCCCCGTTTCTTCCGAGAATTACATATCCATAGGGTGGAATCTCAAGACTGTCTAAAATAGTATGGCTGTCATTGTCATAATCACTGATAACCCACTCCTCCAGGTCATAGTCATCATCATTAGGATTATATATCTCTATGTATTCACCATCAGAGTCACTCACGAATGATGGATTCTGCATGATCTCATTGATGACAGGAGGAAGTAGCATCTCGGTTCTGTCAATGTAAAGAGTGAAGGTTTCTTCACTTTGTATGATTTCTTCACCGTCTGTTGCCTCTACATACCAATTTATTTCAAACAAGTATAAATTATCTGAAATCATTACCTCATAGTAATCTAACACAGAGTGAAGGTCTTCAGTGTTATTTCCAACTTCAGAATAGGAATAACCATATAGTGTGTATTCTATCTCATCTCCATCTACATCAATAGATTCTTCCCAGGAGAAGGTTAGAGTATCTAAAAGGTCATCCTCATCTCCAAGCCAAATGGTGTCATTGTTTGCTGGGGTTAGGAGGTTGAAAGGATTGGGAGGATCATTTACCGGGTTAACTGTCAATGTAAAAGTCTCTGAATCAGTATCCATCCCATCACTGACAGTGACCGTAATTGATGCCGTTCCATTGTAATTTTCTGAGGGCATCAGTGAAAGTGTATTCCCTGATATAATAACCCAAATATCTTCATTGTCTGAAACAGCAGTAAATGTCAAATTGTCTCCATCAGGATCTGATGCTGATAATGAGATATCAATCGTAGTATCTTCATTAATAACCTGGTCGCCAATAGGCAAAATTAATGGTGGATCATTAACAGAGTTAATCACAATTGACACCGTTGCTATATCTGACAAAGTTCCATCGGTTACTAAAAATGTGAAACTATCTGGCCCGTTGTAATTTTCAAATGGATTATAGGACAATACAGGCGCTTCTCCGGTTAACAAGCCATTTGATGGATTGGATACAACCTCGAATATTAGCGCATCACCATCAACATCTGTACCCATCAGCAATATTGATACATCAGTGTCCTCATCCGTGGTAATAGACTGAACATTCGCCACCGGAGCATCATTAATAGGGACCACCGTCAATGTAAAAGTTTCTGAATCAGTAAGCATCCCATCACTAACAGTAACCGTAATTGATGCTGTTCCGTTGTAATTTTCTGAGGGGGTCAGTGTTAAAATACTTTCTGTTACTTGCGTGGATATATTATTGTTGTTACTGGATGCTGTAAAGGTTAGGATATCATCATTAGGATCAGTTGCAGAAAGGTTAATGTTAGAAAAGTTATCTTCATCTATTATTTGGTCATCAATAGGTGATAGAATTGGATTGGCAGGAGGATTAAATTCATAAACTGTGTTAAAATCACCACAACCAAGCATTGGAGCACCACTATTATGATACCAACAATCAAACGGTTCTGGATACTCATAAATGGTGTTGGCTGAACTGTCCCATAATCTTAAAATAAAATCTTCTCCCACATCCATTCCCTCATCTACATCAGGAGTTGCATCATTATCACCATAAATACTCAGGTTGATATATGCAGTCTCTTGATCCAGAATAACTTCATCAGCACCTGCTATGTTACCATTCTCATCAAAGGCCGCCACCCAGTCTCCCTGGGATGCTGGTGAACCATTAAGCTGGGCCTGTCCTTGAAATACTCCAGAAAGGGATGTAGGAGTTACCAAATCTTCCCATGAGGATCCCTCTGGAAAGGAATTGACCGTAACATAATCTACTTTTATTATTGTTCTTGAAAAATTGTTTTCATCTGTTACTGTCAATCCCACAGTATAGACATCAGGAAAATAGTAGACATGAACAGGATTCTGTTCTGTAGATGAATTACCATCACCAAAGTCCCAGGACCAGCCAACTAAATCAGAAGAGCCCATCACTGACTCATCTGCAAAAGAAACAGTCAACGGAGGATATCCTGATGTATTCTCAGCGCTAAATTCTGCTGTAGGCTGGCTCACACCAGTTGGTGTGATCTTAAGAACAAGACTTGTAATAGCCGGATTATCAAGGGTCAGGCTGTTTTCTGCAGTCATATCTACGGAGACCAACATTCCTCCAAAAGCATCCTCAAGCATAAAAGAACCCAGAACACCCCAGTTTGTATTATCCCATGTAAAATCAATTAAACCATTCGTATCGTAGGCAAGAGAAATATTGTACTCATGCTCAACCAGATCATCCACCGATCCATTCAATATCTGGGTAAAATATCTGTCACCATTCCAAATCAGAGCCGCATCAAATGATGGTGAAGGAGCTGCTGGGGGTGCATACTCATCAAATTGTGCATCATATTCATCGGTGGCATTTGGGTGAAAACCAAATGTAAGAGTAAAAGAATCGCCACCACCGGAAAGAGTCATTTCAGCAGAAAAATCTTGACCCCAGGTTATAACAGGCACCACCATTAAAACAAAAAGTGTAACTATAGACCGTATATTTCTCATAAATCTTTGAATAGATATGGCAGATAATACACTCTGATGCTGATAATGTCAAGGATGGGTATTTTCCCCTGTTTGATGTGAGAGGCCGATTATCATTAGATATAAGGGGTGCCCCCAAGGTCTGGGTGGGGGTGAAAGTGTGTCCGCCAAAAGTGTGTCCACTCTTTAGATATATTTGGTATATCCTTGAATAGGTATGACACACTTAGCAATATTTTTTTATAAGTACTAAAAACAGAAAACCCCCGATGGTAAATCAGGAGTTTCTAACAGAGAAAAGTGATGTACCCGGGGACGGACTCGAACCGTCACGGATTATACATCCGAGGGATTTTAAGTCCCTTGTGTCTACCAATTCCACCACCCGGGCATCAAAACTACAGAGGCGTCGGCCGGATTCGAACCGGCGAATAACGGTTTTGCAAACCGGTCCCTTAGCCACTTGGGTACGACGCCATTTTAAATTTTTCAAAAAAACAGGGTGGTAAATTTACATTTCGTTATCACATACTCCCAATGTGCACATAATGTTTTTTTGAGAAAATTTCTTACAGTAATTTTAATCGTGGAATTAGATAAATTAAATATGTATCAACATCTGAGGGATTTTGACGTTCCCAGCGTTGTATTGGATGAAATTTTTAGGGATGAATCTGATCTAAAAATTTTAACTGATGCGTGGGAAGATTTAAAATCCTCGGGACTCTCCAAAGATGAAGCAGCCAAAGAGATTTCCTCAATCATTTTTAGCCTTGAACTATTTAAAGATCCGGAAATAGTGGAAGCCTTAGAGTCAATTAAAGATGGGCAGGATTTTTCCAAAAACTGATTTATTTTTCTGAAGTTTTCCCTCATTTCCAACAACACAAATTACTTTCTTCTCTAACACAGCAACTATCATTTCGGTTAGCTCACGAATATGTTCTGGCTTTGTTCCCCTGACTTCCTCTCTGTGGCTTTTTATAATGTCCTCATTAATCTTTTTAAAATAACGGGCTATTCCTACTGAGCCCTTCATTTTAGGTGTCAGCGGCTTATCAAGAGAAGAGATCGAACCGATTATATATTTTCTCATCTCCCGTTCAGATGGGTTAAATTGCTTTAGATATTCATTTGTATCTTGAAACACTTGTAGTGTTTTTTTCAAATTTGGGTCTCGATAGGAAGAAAATACTGTATCTCCGTTTCTTGCCAGTGAGACAAACGAACCATAAGCGCCTCCCTGGACTCTAACTGTATTCCATAAATAATCCAGCCCTGCAATTCTGCTAAAAACGGTCATTGCACCGGAGTGTTTGAATCCCAATTCTCTAAAATTGTATCCCTGAGCGACATACTGAACACGAGATGGAATTGACAATCCCTCATTTAGAATTTTCGGAGTTGTTGTTATAGTTTGTTTTGATGATTTACTATCTGGCAATTGCATAAGATAATCTTTTATATCATGTTTTAATAGCTTTTCACTGTCTAGATCTGACGTTACTCCAATTATCATATTTTGTTTATTATAGACTGATATGAGTATTTTATTAAGTTTATCTTTAAGTGTTTCATACTTGTTGTCAAAATCCATATCTAACTGAAAGAGGAACCTATAAAATTCTAAACCACCTGTACATTCATGGTGGATTCCAATTGAGTTGAGGTAAGATAGTAACCGCGTAGAGGCAACCTGATGACCAGAGTGTGCTATTGTCATTTCCATACGAGATTTTAGCTCTCGAACAATTTCTCTGATTCTATTTTTATCGTCAAATTTTGAGCTAGATAGAATTTCATGGATCAATCGATTAGAGTCTTTTATTTTAGGATTCAATGCTTTGGTTGATACAGTTAATTTTGTCAAAAATTCTTCTGAGTCCTCAATCTGAAATGTATCCAGTGAGAATCCTATTCCTCCGGTGTGAAATAGAATTTCGTTGGATAGTTGTTTATAAGAATATTTCTCTGTGTTTACCTTCCCTAAGATGGAAACCAGTAAAGAGGTCCATTTCAGGTCATCCTGGAAAATCATTTGTGCATCAAAAAAGTATTTTACATAACCAATTCCTCGTGTATCTCCGGTGTGGAGCAGGCTGCGATTTCCATCAATATCATCAGAGATAATTTCAATTTTATCTGATCTTCTATTTAAATCAGATAATTTCAGTAGTGGTATTGTTTTTAAATTTTCCTCCGAATCTTCAGCTATCTGTTTCTCTCTTAAATTATTTGTTTCAGCAATAATGGCGTTCAGCTCACTATCTGAGAGCTCAGACTTATAATTTTTGAGATTTTCAGTTTTTTTCAGCATCCTCTCCTCTGTCAGTCCTTTTTTGGGAAGCAGTGAAATGGTAATCCGGTGAGGGTTGTCAATTAGATATTCTTTAATCAGACCTTCGAAATACCCATTTTCTATCTTTTCCTTGATGGATTTCAGAGGTTTTTCAAATTCAAGTATTTCCAATGGGTTATCAGAATAAATCCAATGTGCCAGCGATGACAGACCGAAAACTAGCCCCTTGGGATATCCACCGAAATCTGCCTCCCTTAGTCTAAATTCCTTTATATTCACAGATGCTCGCACAATTTGTTCATTTATTCCATTTTCAGCTAGGGAGCTCAAAGTTTCATTAATAATATTTCCAAATTCTTCTTTTTTCTCAGGGATAGTGTGTTTTGCTGTGATAGAAAAAATTGGCTGCAATAATTCGCTATCAAATTGACCAAATATATCTTTACCTAGATTCTCTTTCAGCAGTCTGTTTTTTAATGGTGAAGCTGGTGTCCCTAATAAGATATGTTCCAATATATCCATCCCTAATACAGTTTCAGGGTTTAAGTTATTTCCCACTACATAGCTAAGATTGAGATATGCTTTGGCATTTTCAGACTCATCTTCTAAGAGAGGATAAACCAATTCCACTGATTTATTTTTTGGAATTTTTGTTTGCATCCAGGAATCGATATTCATTTCTTTTCTTTGAAATTGATCTAAATACCCTTCATTTAAAAATGCCAACTGCTTTTCTAGATTTCCATCTCCGTACAATATGATTTTACAGTTGGATGGATGGTAATATTTTTTATGAAATGCGATAAATTCTTCATACGTCAGTTTGGGTATTTCATCTGGCTCTCCCCCAGACTCATTTGCATATATAGTGTCAGGTAGAAGAGACTTCATAATTGAACGAAATAAAATCTGTTCTGGAGATGAAAAGACACCCTCCATCTCATTATAGACCACTCCTTTTATTTCTAAATTATCCTCGGAATTATTTAACTTATAATGCCAACCTTCCTGTCTGAAAATATCAGAATTTAAATAAATATTTGGAAAAAATACTGCGTCCATGTAGACATCCATGAGGTTGAAAAAATCCTGATTATTTGTGCTTGCAACAGGGTACACGGTTTTATCAGGGTATGTCATTGCATTGGTAAAGGTTTGCATAGATCCCTTCAGTAATTCCACGAAGGGCTCCTTACAGGTAAACTTTCTCGAACCGTTCAATACACAGTGCTCCAAAATATGAGGAATGCCACGGCTGTTATCTGGTGGAGTTTTAAATCCAATTAAAAACACTTTATTGTTATCCGTATTTTCAAAGTGTAGCAACTCTGCTCCACTCTGCTCATGCATTAGTCGACGTGAAATAGAAGATATCTCATCTATTCTCTCTTCAGAAATCAGTCTAAATCCATATTTTAATTCATTATTTTTCATTTTATTAATTCACATTCTTTAATTAGATTATTTTGGCTCGATTCCCAAGCTTGAGAGGAATGCATTCATATTTGGTTCTCTACCTAAAAATTCTTTTATAAGTATTTTAGGATGAATGGTCCCACCAGGCTCAAAAATAATTTTTCGGAGCCGTCTCCCGGTCTCCCGGTCAAGAACTCCGTTCTCCTTAAAAACTGAATACATATCCTGCGCATATACCTTTGACCAGAGATATCCATAATATCCTGCTTCATAGTCTACTAAATGGCCAAAAGATGCCTGCATTTTTGTTCCCTCAAGATAGGGATATAGTGTCAACTCATTTTGAAGTATTTTAGCAATATCCGTTGTATTTAATTCACCATAAGGATTAAAAGAGTCGTGTAAAGTAAAGTCATAGACTCCGTAAAAAATCTGCTGCAGAGTGTTTAAACCTGAATTAACATTTTTTGCGGCGACCATTCTGTTCACTAATCTATCTGGTATTACTTCGCCTGTCTGATAGTGTTTTGCAAATAGTTTTAAGACATCTTTTTCCCACACCCAATTTTCGAGTATCTGAGATGGTGCTTCCACAAAATCATCTAGCACTGAAAACCCTGAATAGCTGTAAAGCGGTGATACTGTCAAAATACCATGTAGCAGGTGGCCAAATTCATGAAAAAAAGTTTCCACATCATCGTGAGGCAATAGAGACGGTTTTCCGTTTTGAGGATTTGGAAAATTACAGACCAGAGCCAAAGACGGGAGCTGACGTTCATCTTCAGTTAATTTACCCATGGTAATACTGAACGCTGCCGCATGGGAATACTTATTTTCTCTGGGAAACAGGTCAAGATAAAATCTCCCCAATAAGTTACCACTGAGTTCATCATAAACCTCATACATGGTTACGTCATCATGCCAGACCGAAGGAGATTCAATCTGATTAAAACTTATGCCAAACAACCTATTACAAATCTCAAATAAACCCTCAACGACCTGAAATAATTCAAAATATTCGCTTACTTTTTCACTATCCAGCATATAGTTTTTTAGCTTCAATAGGTGCTCATATCGGTCTGACTCCCATGATTCAATAGTAGACTCATAGACGCCCGTTATATCTGATTTAACTTGAAGCAAGTTATAATAATCCTCCAACGCCTTTGGCATAATCATTTCATGAAGTGAACTTTCAAACTCCCACACGGTAGCAGCATTTTCTGCCATTAGAGTTTCGGTAGAATAATCAGCAAATGACTTATAATCCAATAATTCTGATAATTGATTTCTTAAAAGTATAAGAGAGTCGAGGACAGAAATATTAACGCTCGACGCTCTATTCCAGTACATATATCTTAGCTCTTTCCGTGCGCTATCAGATTCTGCATACTGCATAAAGGAGTAATAGCTGGGATATGATAGATCGATGGCATAGAAATTTTCTTCTTTTTCTCTGGATTCACAATAGTCAAAAGAGAGCCCTTTTAAATGTCTACCAGAAAGAAAAAGTGTATCTCTTGCTTCAGAAATATTTTTTTCAAATTTTAAACCTAATTTTGAGAGTTGATCTAAAATATTCTTTACACGGGTTCTTACTTTTTTTCCATAACCAAACCCACTCCGATTGAAATCTCGAAGAGTTTCAGTTAAATATTTCTTCTCCATATTCTGGAGATCTAACCCATTTGGAGACTGAGAAAAACTATAGACTGCATTATAGAGTTTTTCATCAACTGATAGAGAGTTTAAATATTCTTCAATTTTCTGGCTTGCTGCAAGTCCAGCCTTCCTCACCTCCTCACTAGGATGTGTAAATGCCAATAAACTGGTTGGACTCCAAACATTATCGATTATATTTCCTAAATTATCTAGAGGGATGAGTGTATTATGATAGGTTCTATCAGAATTTTTAACTCGGTAGATTTTTTTTAAATTCTGGTCAGCCTTATAAAGAACATTATCAGTTGCCTCAGAAATATGATACACAGTTATAGATGAAAAATCAATTGGGTTATCTCGAGATTCCAACAATGGATTTTGTTTGGTTCTGGTGCACCCAAAGCTTAATATCACAAACAATAGAAAACATAATTTCAAATGTCGATTTGTAAAATTAGGTACCATATACCATATTGAATAGAGAAGACACAAATGCCCCTAAAGGGGCATTGAGCGAGAGACGGGGCTCGAACCCGCGACATCAACCTTGGCAAGGTTG
>DEAI01000030.1:0-31266 GCA_002346675.1 Fidelibacterota bacterium UBA2986 | reverse complement strand
GCTCTACCAACTGAGCTACTCTCGCAAAAAGGGGTGGAAAGTTAAATTCGTCTTTTGTATCAGGTCAATCTGTATTGGGAAAAATTTCATATTTCTTTTTATCACGTTTTAAAATTAAAAATCCCAACAAAAACAAGATAGTATTTTCCAATAATTTTTGAGTTCCCACAACCTCTCCCTCTTTCAATCCACATCCGCATTCGATATTATATCCTCTTAAAATAGCTGAACCAATAGCGACAATGAATATAACAAGTAAACTCATTGAAACTAGGGCTGCCCCATCAACCAAACAACCTGATATAAGAGCCAGACCAATTAATAGCTCAAGCCAAGGTAAGATGACCGCCATGGAGTTTTCTAATCCATAAGGGATAATGTGATAGTTACCGATGTCCCGTGAAAAAGACTGGGGGTCTGTGATTTTATCTAAGCTTGTATAAATGAATAGCCCTCCCAAAAACAAGCGAATCATCAAAATCAGGATAGGATTTTGGAGTACAATTTTCATTTTTCTATTTCAAATCCTTTATTCTCCCACTCCATCCAACCACCTAAGTAAATATAAATCTGATTATATCCGGTTGCCTGTAAGTCATAGGCAAGGTCCTCACTTTTTGCACACTCTCCACCTCCACAATAAGTGATAATTGGAGCTGATTTTGACTGAACTTCTTCAATTTGAAATGTAAGTTCCATGAAATCTTCTGATGATAGTGCCCCAGGAATATGACCCTCCTCATACTCCTCTATATCCCTAGCATCCACAAATAGGATACCCTCATTGTACAGCAATAGCGCTTGATCTGTTGTTATTGATCTTATTTCGTTGGAATCACTTTGGTTTTCCAAAAGCATTTCACCTGTAGCTTGCTCAACTACTACGGTAATCATGGGAATTGAATTAAAATCGGTTCGCAGGCTATTGAATAATGCACCAACAACTATAGAAATAATTAAAAATAAACCCCCTTGCTTTAACGGGGTATCAAATATCATTTTTTAAATAAAGGTGTGTAAGAGCTTTCACGGAGTTTTTTATCTTTCACTAATATACCATCTACAAAAGCTAACATTTCAGGGTCATCCTGAATTTTACTGTTCATTGGAATCAGATCAAATCGGATTTTGTTTGCTGCCTTTGCGATTATAGATCTTCCTTGATATAGCTGGTTCTCCATACTTACAATTTGGCGGTAGACAGCTTTATTTTCCTCATAAATTTCTTTTAGAGGCCTGTCGGGATCCTTCTTTTGGTAGTTTGCCAACCGTCGCTCTGAATGAGCGATCTGTTTTTTATAATAACTTTCATCTACAAAGGGTGAATCAATATCTGATACTTCGAGCTCAAGCAATGCCATATATTTTCCTTGTTTTCCAGGGCAAAATGCAGGTGGTGCGTTCGCGGGTAATGGCTGACCTTTTCTCGTTCTGGTAATATCCCTGCTCATAATAATATAATCAGCATCACTGAATTTATCCTGTATAGCCATTTTCTCATTTTTATCAGCGTTGACCATCATAATAATAAAATCTGCTTTATCCTTAAGTTCTTTAATATATTTATTACCCGCTGCATAGATATCATCCATGATAATTTTCTGGTTACCATCTTTCAATAAATTAGTTAGGCCAATAATGCCAACCTTAAATGGATACCTATCAATAACTACATAAGGATCAGAAAACAGCTTTCCAGTTGTTTTATGCTTAAGATTTGCAGAGATAAACGGGATCTCTGTTGAATCCATTATTTCCTCTAAGAATTTTACCCCTCCCGCAAGGTCATATCCACCGATGTTTATTGCATCACATCCAATTTCCTCATACCCTTTTACGATATTTTTAGCTTTATATTCATCTGCAGAGCGGGTGTTATCCAACACCACTGGAGATGTAAATAATACCTCACCTGCATCCAATATTATTGGATCTTTACCCTGCTCTCTTATTTCACTGATGTATGTAGATTTCCTTGGCAGACCGCCAAGGGGATTTTTCTTTCATCCGCAGGGGTCAAACTGTGCCCTGACATTTGAAGAGATAACAAAAGTAAGAGTTCCCCTCAAATCTCTCTTTTCTGCACAGGACACTAACACCATTAAAATTAGAGTTAATATAGACCCATTTTTTGTTATAATATGTTTCATCAATTTAAAGTTAGCTCCCGCTCGGTTTTGCATTGTATCCATTTTTTATTAAATATTGAATTACTTTATCCCTTACGTTTCCCTGTATCATTATTTCCCTGTTCTTGGTTGTTCCTCCAACATGGCACAGGGATTTCAATTTTTTTTCTAATTTTTTTAATTCCGATTCTGGTCCTAAGAATCCACGAACTATAGTTGCTTTTTTTCCTCCGGGCTTTTTTTCTAGCCAAATTCTAAGGTTTTGTTTTGATCTTTCAATTTGATCTTCTACATTTTTTTCATCTACTGATATATTAGAGTTTGTAGAATAAACCAATCTAGTGTTTTGGTTCACAGTAAATTTAATCTCTTTTTTAAAATCAAAATTTTAGTGGAGCTGGACGGGATCGAACCGACGACCTCTTGAATGCCATTCAAGCGCTCTCCCAACTGAGCTACAGCCCCAATTAAAGTAATTGTTTTTTTATGTGATATCTCAGATACATAAGGTGTAATATAAAGCATAATTGAATGATAAATTTATCAGTGTTTCATTGACTCAATCAAACGAAATTTTCGCGCAAATACCTTTGACCTTACAATCCACGCCGTATCAAATTTTTGTTTGACCAAAATTTCTCTCGTTTTTTCAGCCTCATTACGGGATACAAAGTTACCAACTCTAACTTTATATACAGGAGTATCAAAAGCAATGTAAACATCTTTATATCCTAATTGTTCCAATATAGTTTTTAAACTGTCTGCTGAGCGGGAATAACCGGTAGCAAAAACTTGTATCCTAAAGCCGTCCACCTCTGAGATGGAAGTATCAAGAACTGATGTGTCATTTACGGCAGAACTCTCTTTTAAAAATGAATGATAAATGCGTGGCCATTTCACAGGAATATCTTTTATTCGAGATGGGTCAAATTCTTCTTTTGTTTGGCCAAAAAGAGGAACGATAACCACAAAAATAATAGTCCCTTTCCATAATTTGGATGTGACCAAATCTATTCCTAAATATATTAATCTTAGGGCTATCACAAGGCTCTCAACTGGTTAGCTTTTACCCACCCTTTTTTACCATCTAACAATGATATCTCCACCCAGTCTCCCTGATCATGAGAAATGGAAACCTTTATCCCCTCATGAATTTTAAACAATACTCCATCATTGCGGACAAACGGACCTGAAAATACGGGAACCTCATAATCAATGATAACCCCTTCATTTATTTCTTTTGAGTCCCAATATTTATCCAATATTATGCCATGTAAAATAAGAGATGATACCAGACAAATCTGAAGCGGTATCCAATTTAGCCCAACTCTATATTGCTTTTTCAAAAAATAATTGAACGCCGCTAAAAGAATCAATAAAGCTGAAACAGATAAAAACTGAAAAAAGGTAAACGATGATTTAAAAACACGATACCATCTCAATAGGAAAAAGGTCTCTGGAGTGTTTATTCTATCCTTTACATGAGTATTCGCAAGCGCTAGATTAAACTCCACATCCTTGTCCAGAGGATCTATCTTAAGTGCTTTTTCATATGCCCAGATAGAATTGCCGTAATTTCCTAGTTTATAGTATGCATTTCCAAGGTTATAAAACAGGTTTTCATGTGTAAAACCCTGATTTAAAATTGTTTCATATGTTATTGTCGCCAGCTCATAGTTTCCCTTTTCCATTTGAGATACACCTTTTATAAACAAAGAATCAGGGCTCTGACTTAATCCAACCGATATTAAAAATACTATAATTATTTTTTTAACCATGTCTATCAATTTTATTCATAACACCTATAGCAGTGGAAATGATATTTCCATCTAAACCGCTTGACTGTGGAGAATATCGTCCCGCATCAAACCTATTCAATAGCTCAACTAATTCATTTAATTCCTCAGATAAGATAACATTTTCTAATAATATAGAAACGGTAGACGGGTCCAATATATCTGTTTTAAGATAAAATCTTTCTTTTAAATATGTATAAATAACTCCTGCGCAGAGGTCAAACTGGTCATCTCTAAGATTTTTTATTGATTTGATTGCTTTTTGTAGAGCTTTTTTGGACTGGCGAATTCCTGTTCCCTGAAGGTGTTTATCTTGAAATGAATTTATGATTCCGGGAAAGATAAAACCACACGCAGCTAGAGAATAAAATACCACGACAATTAATGATATATCTTTTCCTTGATTCCATTTTGGTATACCTGTTCTATGATAACGAATATCTTTGCCTAAAAGTGCTACTTCCTGTTTGGTTAACCCTTGAGGAGAGCTGGATAGGTTGGTCCCAGGGGCCACTGAAACCAGAATAGAGTGAGCTTTTGCACGTTTCCAATTTTTTGTTTTTGGATTAAAAAATGGGAGCTCTACACGGGGGAGATTAAATTTCCCTGGCTGCCTTGGAATAATTACATATTCCCATCGCATTGTTCCAGTAATCTCATCCCGAAATGAGTCCTTTTTAATTTCACTAGCTGGAGGAAATACTTCCATGGTACTAGGAAAGGTTAAATCTGGAAGACTAAATAGCGAGAGATTCCCAGATCCATTGACCTCTATATAAAACGTAACCGCTTCATTTGCTTTGACATTATTTACATCTACAGATGTTTGAATTGTATAACTCCCAACTGCTCCTGTAAAATCACTCGGTTTGCCATTTGGGTAATCTAATACCTGGATCGATTTAATTTCAGACTTTAGCACTTTGCGAACACTCTGTCGCGAGGAGAATGTATCAAAAATATCAAAAAACGGATCACGCCTTTTTGATTTTTTTGACTCCACAAATACTTTGGCGTTTACCGTATAAGAAGCTAGAGATAGTTTACCTGTTTTTGTTGGAAACAATGCAACGCTATATAGCTTCGCTTTCTTATATCGAACTCCACTAAGAGACACCTCTCTCATGTTAATTTGACGGGGTGAATATAAGTTTTCTGTCCAAAAACCTACAAATTCTGGTAAATCAACACTTTCAATAGACAAATCAGTTCTGGTAAATAATTGATAAGTAACAGTGATCTGTTCACCTAAATATGCAGTTTCCCTATCCACCAGAACTTGAATAAAGTGATTTGGGGAGTCATCTTTTTTATATCTAGAAGCTTTTTTCAACACTTGTATTTTAATCGGATTTGTTTTTAGGTTGGATTTTCCCAGCTTTACAGCTAATGCAGGAATATAGAGATGACCTGTTTTTTTAGGAGATAAGGTCCAAGATAAGCTGCGCGTTGATGTCATCCGTCCATTTACCCATGAGATGTTTGTCTGTTGGCTGGGTCCACTGATTGTCAAAAAATTTTTTGACAATGGTGAAATATCAACCTGAGGGTTTTCACTTGCGTCAGTTGCTTCAACTGTAAACTCGAGGACATCATCTAAAGATAAATTATTTTGGTCAACCGAAGCGCTCACGCTCAAACCAAAAACAAAATGAAGGGTAAAACCTAGAGGTAGAT
Source organism: Fidelibacterota bacterium UBA2986 (assembly GCA_002346675.1). Lineage (GTDB taxonomy): Bacteria > Fidelibacterota > Marinisomatia > Marinisomatales > AB-629-J13 > AB-629-J13. The sequence continues at coordinate 25,664 of DEAI01000030.1, read as the reverse complement.
ATTTACTAACGAATCTCAAAATATGAGTGAATATAGCCATATTTAATTTACCAATCTTTCTCCATTTTCCTCGATTTCATAGGTTTAATTTGACGTCTTTTATTAATTTTTTCCTTATCCTTTAGCGCGTTGAGTATGGCTTGAGCATTCATTTTAGTCTTGCTTGTATCTGCTAACTCTTTCTCTTCTTGACTTTGGTTGGGCTGTGGTTGGTTTTCTTCTTCAGTTTGATTCTTTTCATTTTCTTTTTGGGATTTATTATCTTTTTGTTCCTTTTTTTGTTCCTCCTCTTTTTTATCTGATTCTGAAGGCTCTTGTTCCTGATTTTCTTTTGACTCTTTTTTATCTTGTTGTTGCTTTTTGTCTTGTTGTTGTTGCGATTGATCTTTCTGTTCTTTTTCTTCTTTGTTTTTGGAATCATCCTCAGATTCATTTTTCTGGTTTTGTTGTTGTCTTTTTATGTTCTGCACTAATTCATAATTCCACTTTGCATCAGAGTCAGATGGATTTAATTCAATTGATTTTTTAAAATGAGCGAGACTTTGATCTAATTCCTGCTTATGGTAATATAAATTACCTAAGTTATAGTGTGCCTTAGATTGGAGCTGAATATCTTCAGAGCTTAAAGTTTGCTTAAATGCTTCCTCTGCTGACTGGATATCTTCTGTCTGAAAAGTAACTGTTCCCAAGCCAAACTTTGCCTCCTTGTTATCAATTTCTTTTTGAAGTACAGATTCATAATATTGTAGGGCTTTTTCATAATCTCCATTTTGAAAATATTTAATTCCTTTATCTTCATCTGCCATTAATCGAGGAACAAAAAGAAAGACAAGATAAATAGTAAGCATTTTTTTAAACTTCAAAATATATCTTCCGAGTTTCTTTTTAATGTTTTTTTTGTTGGAATAATAAAAGCTGCTAAAAACATACATAGAGCTATAGCCCCAAAATATTGAAACTGGTCTTCATACTCAGAGAATTCATGTGTGCTGATTGTTTTTTTTTCCATTTGATTGATAGCCGCAGTAATACTTTTATAGCTAGCTGACCGATTATCAAACCTCAGATATATACCATTTCCCGCGGACGCTATTTCCTTTAGAATACCCTCATTTAGAACTGAAGTAATCAATTTCCCTTGGCGGTCTCTTTTGTATGATGAGTTTTCTGTCTTTTTATCTACCACAGGGATTAGCGAACCAGAGACCGACCCAACACCAACAGTATGGATTATGATTCCCGTTTGAGTTGCTTTCTCCGTTATCCCTATTGCCTTTCCTTCGTGATCCTCTCCATCAGTAATCAATATCAATACTTTGTATTTTTCATTTTCTTCGGTAAAAGCAGAAATCCCCGTAGTAAGTGCAGAGCTTATAGACGTTCCCTGGGTAGGGATCATTTCTGTATCAATTTCATCTAAAAACAATACAGCTGCCTCGTAGTCAGATGTGAGCGGTAAATAAAGGTGACTTGTCCCAGCAAAAACGATGATTCCCACTCTATCTCCTTTCAATTGCTTTATGATTTGAGTTATCTCAAACTTAGCTTTTTCCAGACGGTTAGGTTTTACGTCTTCTGCATTCATACTGACAGAGACATCTACCGCAAAAATCAAATCAACACCTTTTCTCTCTATAGGTTTAACCTTTGTCCCAATTTGGACACCTGAAGCAGATATCATCAAAAAGATTAGTCCTGCTAAGCGGAACCTTTTTTTCCATTTATTTTTACTTAAATCAACTTGGTGCAAAAAATGGTCTTTTAGATGTTCAGATTGAATTTGAAGTATATATGTAAGTGATTTTTTATTTTTACTCAAAACAAGGATAACTACGATTGCAATTAGAAATAAAAAAACAAATGGAAACTGTATATTCATTTAAATGATCTCTTAAAAATGAATCTTTCAATTAGCTCATTTAAAAGCCCCAGAAATAGAGCGGGGATAAGAAAAACAGCATACAATTCTCTATATTGAGTATATTGTTTTACTTCAATTTCTGTCCTCTCTAGTTGGTCAATCTCTTTATATATATCTTCAAGTGATTCTTCATCTAATGCTCGAAAGTATTTACCATTAGTTCTGTTGGCAATCTCTTGTAGAGTTTTCTCATCTATCTCATTTCTGATATATCCTTGGCGAGGGATAAAAGTAGTTGCCTGATTTGTTCCTGCTCCTATAGTATAAATTTTTATATCAAATTCTTTAGCTATATCTGCCGCAGTTAGAGGATCTAGTTCCCCTGCATTATTACTCCCATCAGATAATAGAACCATAACTTTACTTTGTGCATTACTACCACGGAGTCTATTTACAGCATTTACAATCGCCATGCCAATTGCGGTTCCATCATATTTCTTTTCTGCAACTGAAACTTCTGCTAATAACTTCCCTATAACATCCGAGTCCACTGTAAGCGGACATTGAATAAATGTTTCACCTGCGAAAACCAGTAATCCTATCCTGTCTCCAGATCGACTCTGTATAAACTGTTCTGCTTTTATTTTAACAGCTTCCAACCTATTTGGTTTAAAATCCTCTGCCAACATACTGCTAGAAATATCTAGCACTAAAACAATATCCACAACATCGACTCTTGATTTTTGTAAATTATCTACTAGCTGAGGTCTGGAAAGTCCAAATATGATAAGAACTAAAATACTTGTGCTCATCACCCTCAATATTAAATGCTTATTTTTCCCGCTTTTGATCAACGAATCAGTCATCAAATATTTTGATGAAATTTGAACTACGCTCTCACGCTTTTTCCCAGATTTACGATACCATAGTTCGTAGATTGGAATTATTAGTAAAACTATTAAAAATAATGGATTAGCAAATATCATTTCAGGTATTTGTTTAGATAATATAAGTGAAAATTTTTATAGATTAAATTTAAAACATATTAGTCAGCTGCAGATTTATCGGCCTCCTTTTTCTTTGAATCTGAATTCTCTACATCTGTTGCATCCTCAATCTCCTGTTTTGCTTCACTCATAGCACCCTTAAATTCTTTAATTCCCTGCCCTAAGCCCTTTGCAAGCTCAGGAAGACGCTTTGCTCCAAACAGTAACAAAACAACTAATAAAATTAGTATAATTTCCCAAGGCCCGAGATTAAACATCGCTTTTTCTATATACATGATACATACCTGCTCCTTTGTGTTAAAATAATAATTTGATTTTACCTGAGTTTCACTACCTGAAAAATCTTAAAAAGTAATAAGCAGCGGACAACCCTACCAATCCTATAAAATTTAATTTGATAGTTAAACCAAACTTCAGAGTTAACACAATTAAATTCAAAACAATTACACCTGATTCTATTCCTGCTAATCCTGCTAAATCTATATGTACTCCCATTAGAAAAAATTGTTTTACTACACCCTCCGGCATTATCCAACCAATAAGTTCACCCAAGACTGAGCCAACTATTGTTCCACTAAATAGAACAATGAAAATGAATCCAAGAGAGCGCTTATTCAACTGCATCAACCCGGTTCTCAATTTCACCTATTTCTGAAGGATGTATACGATTACTTATAAGCCAATTAATGATGTTGTAGGCAATATAACACACTGAGATTGGAAATAATACTAACCCCTTCCAAATAAATAGAGATATAATAAATAGTCCTAATCCTAAGAGACGTATAGTGTTTGACCTCCCCTCTTTAAATGAAAAAATAGGAAGCTTATTAAATCTCAATGGACTGACCATAAGAAATCCAAGGATAACCATCAAAACAAGTAGAATACGCGGGTCTCCATGATGTCCACTCAACTGAAAATGAAACAGAAAAAAACCATAGAGTGTTAGAGCACTCACCGGGGTAGGAAGACCCGAAAAATATGCCTTAGACTCAGAATAATCTAAATTAAATCGAGCCAATCGAATAGTCCCAAAAACAAGCGGTATAAAGCTAATGAGACCACCTAATATTGGTTCCATTCCATTCACATAGACTGTATAAATCAATAGAGCAGGAGATGCACAAAAAGAGATAGTATCTGCAAAAGAATCAAATTCAGTACCAAATCTTGATGGAATATTTAAAAGCCTTGCAATTTTACCATCTATAGAATCAAATACTCCTGCAATTAGAATCACCCAACCTGCGTGAACTGGTTTACCATTTATAAGCATTCCAATTGATATAAAGCCTAAAAACATGTTGATTACAGTTAACAAGTTTGGAATAACTCTTTTGTTAAATCGTCTTCTTTTTAGTCTACTTGATTTATACTTTCTTCTCATTATATTTCCCTATGATTGATTCACCACCTTTGACTTTCTGTCCTAATTTAACCATTAAATCTATGTGCTCTGGAAGAATAATATCCACCCTCGAACCAAACATAATAAATCCAAATTTTTCTCCTTTTTTTAGTTGCGAACCATCATCGACATAACAACGTATCCTTCTAGCAAGGAGACCAGCAATTTGTTTTAACTTTATTAATCCTGCTGAAGATTCAAGGTGTATATTTGTTTGTTCATTTTCATCAGATGCTGAGTGATTAAAGGCTGCCAAAAATTTGCCTTTTTTATAGTTAACTAATTTTACAGTCCCATCAATTGGAGTTCTGTTTATATGGACATTGAATACATTTAAAAAAATTGAAATTATATTCCCACTACCAATATTAGGATCTTCCACCTGACTTATCTTAACTATCTTTCCATCTGCTGGCGAGACTATTATCCCATCCTCACTTGGAATTTCTCTTTTTGGGTTCCTAAAAAAATTAAGACAAAACAGAAGTAATAATGCAGGAATGATGGAAAGGTTAACTATCAATTGATAGTCTAACAAAGAACCAACTGCTCTCAAACCAAGAGCTATAATTAAAAACCCTAAAATAAACGGATATCCTTCTTTTACAATCATCAATACAAATACGATTTACTTAATTTTTCTAACTTTAATGTTACTAATTTCGTATGTCCATCCCTATAAACTTTAACAGTTATTTCTTCTCCAGACCGAATATCCTGGTTTAGAATAACATTTTTAATATCATGAGCACTTGTAATTTTAACTCCATTTACCGCTAAAATTATATCTGCAATTTCAATCCCTGCTTTATATCCTGATGTTCCCTCTTCAACTTCAACTACAATGACTCCTTCCACAAATGGTAAATTTAAATATCGAGCAACCCGTTTGTTCAAAGACTGTACTTGTAAACCTGTTGAATAGTCTCTGTCAATTCTGCCTTTATTTTTTAGTTCCTCAGCAATAGTTTTTGCTCGATTGATGGGAATTGCAAACCCAATTCCTATGGAACCTTGAGTATAATTCGAACCTGTAAAAATAAATGTATTGATTCCAACGACTTCTCCTAACCCGTTGACTAAAGGCCCTCCACTGTTTCCAGGGTTTATAGCAGTATCTGTCTGAATCATATCTTGAAATATTTGCCCTGATTCTTGTAATCCAAAATCCATATTCACGGCACTAATAATTCCGGCAGTAGCTGTAGGCTGGTCACTTACATCGAAAAGACCATATGGATTCCCCAAAGCAATTACCCATTCTCCTATGATTAAATCATCAGAATTTCCCAATAATGCAAATGGAAAATCAGATCCTTCCATTTTTAAAAGCGCTAAGTCGGTATAGCGATCTTTACCTATAATTTCTGATTCATACTCTTCGCCTCCTGGAAGGGTCACAATTATTTCATGGGCATTTTCAACTACATGGAAATTGGTCAAAACATATCCATCCGGACTTATAACAACTCCAGAGCCAGAACTTTTAACTTTCTGACGATGCAACTCATAGGGAAAGAAAAACTCAAAAAATGGGTCTGAAAACGGTGACCTTCTTGATACTTCTTTTAATTGAATAACATTTATGCTTGCAACAGCAGGAGAGATATCTTTAATTGCTCGGGTTATCGCATTGTGTCGAGAGGACAAAATATCATCTTGTAATGCAAGCCCATTAACAACTAAAATAAAAAAGACAAATATTTTATTCATAAATAACTTTTTCCAGAATTAACCCTTGAGCAGGTGCCTTATGAAGAGCTACATTTTTCTGCGGCAAATTAAGCAATTGAATGAAATCGTCTTCAGAATATTTATTTTGTTCAACTGCTATCATAGTTCCTATTAAATATCGAACCATATGGTGCAAAAATCGATTCGCAGATATAGTAAAAATTACCATATTATTAACTTTATTCCATACAGATTGAAAGATCTCACATTCTGTGTTTTTCTTTTCTCCACCCCATTTTGAAAATGATAAAAAGTCTCCTATTCCAGTGATTTTATCCGCTAGTGAGTTTAATTTATCTAAACTTGGTTCAGATAAAAACCAGCACTGATTTCTAAAGAGTGGATTGGTTCCAAAATAGCATTGATATTTATAGATTCGTCTGACCGCTGAAAATCGTGCATGAAAATCAGAAGAAACAGCATCACACTTAATCACAGAAATATCAATAGGACATTTAGCATTGATTGCCTTTAAAAGCGTACAGGTATCTAAATGTGTATTTAAATTAAAATGGGCAGTTTGCCCTAAGGCGTGGACACCAGAGTCCGTACGTCCTGCTCCTGTTAATTTTATGTGGTTTCCGTTATTGAATTCTCCGATAATATTTTCTAGAACTTGTTGGACTGCAATACCATTATTTTGAGATTGCCATCCACAGTAATTTGTTCCATCATATTGAATTATAATTTTAAACCGTGGCATAGGAAATTATTTTACCAAACTAATTTAATGAGATTGAAAGCACCATATTAACGGTACCACTATTGATCTCATACATTGGATTCAATGATAAATTTATCTTCGTATTTGACTTAATTCTACTTAAATATAGTACATCTATTCCTGAAACAATATGATTTAATACAATCCCTCCAATAAAAAATTTTCCCATTAATAGTAATCTGTCACTTTTAATTCTAATGGATTCAAAATAATTCCTTTGTTTTTCAGAATTCCAATTCCAATCCCACTCTACGTCTTCATACGCTTTTATAGCATCATAATCACGCCACCGTAAATGTTCAGCTATAAATTCCTCACGCCTATCATAATTACCAATATCTATCCAAAATTGTCTTGGTTTGCTGCCAGAACTTATTCCCGCATGTTCCCGCGCATAAGATTCAAAAGTTTGTTTTTCAAGATTTGATCTCAAAAAACTACTTCCCATCCCAATCCAAAGTATAGACTCAGTTATAAAAAAGAATCTCCCTCTTTTATACTCATTTAATGAAAACTCACCCCATCCAGGAACCATCAATGATCGCCATACATACTGTGAGTGCTCTCCTTTTGATTCTGTCTGGGCAAATGCATGACTCGTAAATACTACTATATGAATTAATAAATAAAAGTTTATTATTTTTTTAACCAAATCAAGACTCCTAAAGATAAAACAATCATAATTGAACTCAATTTACCTAATATATTTCCATGCTCAGTATAAAATGTATTTAACTCAAATAGTGGAATACTATCTATAAAAACACTTCGTTCCCCTATATTTTTTTGTACTTTAACTTTTCCTGAAGGTGTAATTACTCCAGAAATTCCGGTATTTGCGCTTCTCACAATTGATCGTCTATTTTCCACTGCCCTCAATATTGCTAACTCAAAATGTTGAAACGGACCTGAGGAATTCCCTAGCCACCCATCATTTGCTTGAATAGTTAGAAACTTAGCTCCTCTCATTACAAATTTTCTAACTACATCCGGCAAACTAGATTCATAACAAATAAGATTTGAGAAGTAATCATCACCAATTGAAAATAAAGTAAATTCATTTCCTTTGGTAAAGTTCCCCTGTCCAAAATTTAGTTCACTCAATTTTGGGAAAAAATCGGACAATGGAACGTATTCCGCAAAAGGAACTAATTTTACTTTATGATAAACTTCAGATGGTTTATTTGGTTGCAAATAAATTGATCCGTTGAAATATAAAGGAAATCCTCCTTTGGAGAATTGCTTATCAATAGTCCCAGAAAGCAAGGGAATATTATAATTATCTACCTTTTCTTGTATTGGCCTTCGGTCTGAACTTGACAGTCTTAAATAACTCGGCAATGCCGTTTCAGGCCAAAGTATCAAATCAGGATTCATATTTATTGCCTCATCTAAAAGCATATGCATCAAATTAAATGTCGATTCCCTATTATTTCTTTCCCACTTTTCATTAGGATCTACATTAGGTTGGGTAATTGCAACTTGAATTGAATTATTTAAAGGGATATTTTCAATAGAGTTAATTTTCATTAAACCGAAAATCCAGAGTAGTCCAATTAATCCAATGGCACAAACAGCATATTTTTTTCTGCTATCTTTTGAATTGAAAAACAAAAACAAAAGTACATTTAATGTCATAATCCAAAAAGACACACCTGATGAACCCGTTACATCCATTATTTGGATTAGTGGAAGAAAACGGGTTTGAGTAAGTGCTAAATCAATCCATGGAAATCCTAAAGGTCCAAAACTGCGTATCCATTCTAAGGAAGTCCATATCAAAGGCGAAAACCAAAGAAAAGATGGTTTAATATTTATTAAAATACCGAGGATTGTTGTAAATAATCCCCAATACAATGATAAATAAAATACAGCTCCAATGAGGGAAAGAAATACTGGTACAAACCCTGCTCCACTGTTTAAACCTATCCAATAAAGTGTTATAAAATGGGATGTAATACCTGCTAAATATCCATATTTAAATAAATAATTATTTTTACAACTGATTAATACAATAAATAAAGGAATGAATCCAATCCACGCCAAAAATCCAAGAGGAAGCGATGGATAGGATATGCCAATTAAAAACCCGCTTAAAACGGAAAGAAGTAGATTCTTATAATCGGGAAAATTCAAAATAAAAACTTTTACATTTTATAAGAATTAGTTTTATTTAAATAACTTTGCAAAATCAATGCAGCAGCTGTCTTATCAATGAGTGATTTATTTTTCCCCGGACTTTTGTTTTGTTTTATTATCTCTTTTTTTGCAATTACCGTTGTAAGTCTCTCATCTTCAAGTATGACTTTCCAGCTTCTTTGTTCTAAATATGTTGAAAATTCTTTTACAGACTTTGTTTGCTTAGTTTCTTCACCTTTCATATTCAATGGCAATCCCACTACGATTGAATTTATACCATATTCATTTTTTAATTTATCAATATAATCAAAGAGGTCTTCAAGTGAACTATTTTTGACCGTATTCAAAGGGGTGGCGATAATATGCATTGGATCTGACACTGCAAATCCAACTCTACTGGAACCGTAATCTATGCCAAGAATTCTCCCACGCATTGATTGAGGGTTATTATCTCCCAACTCGTTCTATTGAATCAATTCCCTTAATTAAGGAGGCTCTTTTAATTACTCTTTCCAGTTGACGAAGATTCCGCACTTGAATAACCAATATCATTTTAGCTAATCCATGCACAACTTTTAGATCAAGACTTGCAATGTTAACATTTTGTCCGGAAATGCATTCTGTCAATTCTTTTAAGCCTCCCTTACGATCAGCACAGGTAACTTTCAATCGAACATTAAAATTTTCGTTTCTTTTAACATCCCACTCCACCGGAACCAATCGGTCAGTTTCTTTCTGTAGTAATGGAAGACTTTTACATTTTGACTGATGTACGGTAATACCCCTCCCTCTTGTGATAAATCCTATCATTTCATCTCCAGGAATTGGATTACAGCATTTTCCAAAATGAACCATTAAATCTGTAATTCCCTGGAGCTTTATTCCTGCTGTTTTAGAGCGGGCCTGTTCAATAAATTTCTCACCGGATTCAAATTCTTCATTGGAAATAGTTGATAGATTTTGAGGATTCAACTTACGTACAATTTGCTTTACTGTAATTTTCCCATTGCCAATCGCTTCCATTAATTCATCATTCGTTTTAAAACCAAAATCAGAATGTGAATTATTAACTATTTTTAATAATGAAGTCAACTTACTTCTTTTTAAAGATTTCGCTAAGATTTCAGCACCAATGTGAATACACTCTTTCCTACGAACAGATTTTAAATAGCGGTTTATAAGTGTCCTTGCTTTAGATGTAACAACAAACTTAAGCCAACCATAACTTGGACTTTGAGTTGGAGAAGTCAATATTTCCACCCGATCTCCATTTTTTAAAACTGAATTTAAAGGAACAATTTTATGATTTATTTTGGCACCTAAACAATGAAGTCCTATTTGAGAATGAATATGAAATGCAAAATCTATAGGAGTAGCATTTTTTGGAAGCCGAAATAAATCACCTTTAGGAGTAAATACAAAAATTTCATCATCGAATAAATCAATTTTCAGTAAATGCATAAATTCATTTGGATCTGCAGTCTCACTCTTCAGAAGTTCTATCAGCTCTCTTAACCATTTTACATTTCCATCTAAATCAGACGATAAATCTTTTTCTTCTTTATAACGCCAGTGGGCAGCAACACCAATTTCAGCTGTTTTCTCCATTTTAAATGTTCGAATTTGAATTTCAATCAAGTTACCATTTGGTCCGATAACGGTTGTATGAATTGATTGGTATCCGTTTGTTTTTGCATTGGCGATAAAATCTTTAAATCTTTCTTGAACAGGTGAGTATAACTGGTGAATCAAACCAAGAATTAGATAACATTGTTCAGGTTTTTTCACCAAAACACGGATAGCGTGCAAATCATAAATTTCCTCAAAAACTTTTTCTCTTCTTATCATCTTCCCATATATTGAATAAATTGATTTAGGCCTACCAAATATTTTAGCATCTAAATCAAATTTTTTCATCTCCTGTACAAGAGGGTCTATAACTTGATTAATAATTTTTTCTCTCTGTCGTTTTGTAGATTTTAATTTTGACTTTATCTCCTTGTATTTTTTGGGATGAAGAGTCGCCATTACAAGATCTTCTAGTTCCCATTTTACTGCAGCCATACCGAGTCTGTGAGCCAATGGAATGTACACATCCCGAGTCTCTCTTGCAGTCCGATGTTGTTTTAATCTACTCATGTAATGAAGAGTTTTCATGTTATGTAGTCTGTCAGCAAATTTAATCATCACAACTCTCAAATCCTGAGCAACAGATAAAAGTAATTTCATAAAATTACCTGCTTGTTTTTCCTGTCTACTTGTGAACTCAATATGACCCAATTTTGTTACACCATCTACCATTTGAGCTACATCCTTACCAAATAATTTTTTTATACGATCAATAGAGATATTAGAATCTTCCACAGTATCATGAAGTAATCCACCAATAATTGTAATATAATCCATCTTCCAGTCCGCGAGGATATTTGCTACACTTACACAATGATCTTTAAAATAAGGTTTACCTGACATACGTTTTTGACCAGAGTGACATGATTCTCCGAACTCATATGCTCTCCATAAAGTTTGTTTGATCTCATCTTCATTATTTGAGGAGGAAATAGAAATTTTATCAAATAGAGTAATAAATGATTTTGGATATTCCCCTATAATTTGAGGAATTAAACGACTTAGCGTATTTGCCATTAAAAAGGCACCTGAATATCTTCTTCTCCATAAAAAGATAAGTCTTCAAAACTCGTATAACGAGAAATAAATGAGGCCATTACAGTTCTGACTGGGCCATTTCTTTGCTTGGCAACTATAATATGAACTTTACCATCATCTGATTCTTCTTCTGTATACACAAATGGACGATAAAGAAAAATAACAACATCTGCATCTTGTTCAATAGCTCCACTTTCCCTTAAATCAGAGAGAATTGGTTTTCTATCACTCCGTGTTTCTACTGCTCTTGAAAGCTGAGACAACGCTATTACTGGAAGGTCCAATTCTTTTGCCAAAGCCTTAAGCGAACGAGAGATATTTGAGATTTCTTGCTGACGACTTTCAGATGGAGGCCCTTGCATTAATTGAAGGTAATCTACTATGATAAGACCTATATTCTTTTCTGCTTTTAAACGTCTAGCTTTTGCCCTTAGTTCAAGAATGGAGATTCCAGGGGAATCATCTAAATATATTGGTGCATCGGCAAGGGTACCTACAGTCATACTTAGATTTTTCCACTTCCCCTTGGGTAATTTACCGGTACGCACCAAATGGCTGTCAACTTTTGCCTCAGAGCATAAGAGCCTCATTGCCAATTGACTATTGGCCATTTCAAGACTAAAGATTCCCACACCAACTTTATGATCAATCGAAGCATTTCTAGCAATATTTAATGCAAGTGCAGTTTTTCCCATTGAAGGTCTTCCTGCAATAATAATTAGGTCACTCGGATGGAAACCCGATGTCACATCATCTAAATCAGCTAAACCGGAGGGGACACCAATTACTCCTCCTTCTTTTTGTGCAATAGAATCTAATTGCTCAAAAGATTCATGTAATATTTTATCTAAAGGTTGAAACCCACCTTTTAATCCTGTTTGGGTAATTGCAAATATAGATTGTTCAACACGATCTAAAATTTCTTCTGCCTTACGATGATCATCATATGCTTCATTAGATAAATCCTGAGCTACTTTGATAAGTTGTCTTAATAAGGATTTTTCCAAAACAATTTTAGCATAACTTTCTACATTAGCTGTGGTAGGTATTGACTCTACCAAACCAGTAAGAAAGTAAGCGCCACCAACTGACTCAAGATTTTTGTTCTTTTTCAATTTATCAGAAACTGAAATAGTGTCAATTTGTTCATTATCATTAAATAATTCCACCATTACAGAAAATATTTTTTGATGTGAAGTCTTATAAAAATGGATTGGCCTTAGCCATTGAAGTGATTTACTTACAGCCTCCCTGCTAGAAAGCATAGCTCCTAAAACAGCAGCCTCAGCTTCAAGAGATTGAGGAGGAGCTTTTAAACCAGTATTTTGTTCTTCAGACATCATTAATTCTAATTTTGAATAAAATCCCTTATAAACTGGAAATCTTCCCAAGTTGGTCTTTTAAAATCAGGGTTTCTTAAAAGTGCTGCAGGATGATATGTAACTCTAAGCGGTGTTCCATGGTAATCATGTAATTTCCCTCTCATAGATTTTAAATTTCCATCTATCCTCAATAAAGTAGTGGCAGCAATTCTTCCCAATGCGACTATCAATTGGGGGCGAATTAATTTAATTTGGTGAATCAAATATGGCTCACATTTTTCTACTTCTTCCGGTAATGGATCCCTATTTTGTGGAGGTCTGCACTTCAATACATTACAAATATACACGTTTTCGTGACGATTCATATTAATTGCAGACAATATTTTATCTAGTAATTTTCCCGCTTTCCCTACAAACGGTTCCCCTTTTAAATCCTCATCTTTTCCTGGCGCTTCTCCAATAAACATTAAATCTGCATGAAGGTCACCAATACCAAAAACAAATTTATTCCTATGTTTACCTAACTGACACTCTTGACAAGATGAAATAGACTCACCAAATTCACTCAATTGATCAGACCAAATTGATTTAGTATTTGAATCTACATTATCACCTGATAAACAATTTTCATAAAATTTAGGACCAAATGTCTCCTTCGTCTGCTCAAAAAAACGAATTAGTTCATGATCCAGAGGGTAATCAGGCACTAATTATCCATTTCTATTTCTTTAGTATTACTCCAACTTAACTGACCATCTAAAAATTCCTGTACTGCAACACTTGATGGTTTTTCCAAAATTTCATAATTATCATTTATGGGTAATTCATCTAACACACCTAATTCTTCTTCAGTATTTTCCCTCATTGCTCTTTCAACAAGTCTATCTCTTAAAACTTGACGCGCTCTTTGGGAAATAACTACTACAGCTTCATAGATATTTTTTGTTTTGGATTCAATATCGTTAAATGAAATAGATTTAATATTCATGTATTTTTCCTTTAAGTTCATTAAAAATTATATGTTTTAATTCTTTAATTGCAGATTCCAAGTTATCATTGATGAAACTGGTATCAAACATTTTTTCATATTCCAACTCCATATGTATTCTCGTTAATCTCTTTTGTATCAACTCCATGTTATCTGTTCCACGACCTTCCAATCTTTTCCGTAATTCTCCTTCATTTGGTGGTTTAACAAAGATTGATAGCGTTTGATCAGGGTACAATGCTTTAATAGACATTGCCCCCTTTACATCTAACTCCAATAACAAAGGATTACCTTTGATTATGGTTTTATCTAGAGATGATTTTAAAGTTCCATAATACTGTCCATGTACATCTTCATACTCTGCAAATTCACCTGCTTTAACTTTTGCTTGAAATTCTGAATGTTTTATAAAAAGATAATCTTTACCATTTGTTTCATTCTCTCTAATTGATCTAGTAGTACAGGATACAGAAAATGTCAATTCTGGAATTTCCTTCAGAACTGCTTTGCACAAAGTAGATTTTCCTGTTCCTGAGGGAGCTGAAATTGTAAAAATTAATTTCATAAAATATTTTGAACTTGTTCTCTGATTTTTTCTACTTTGGATTTTAATTCAATGATATCTTTACTAATATCGGCATCTGAAGATTTAACTCCCAATGTATTGATCTCTCTGTTTAGTTCCTGAGTAAGAAAATTCATTCGTTTACCAACAGGTTCATCCAAAGCCATCAAATGTTTAAATTGATCCACATGACTCAAACTTCTGGATATTTCTTCTGATACATCGGTTTTATCTGCTAAAATTCCAATTTCCATATTTATGCGGTTTTCATCCACATCCATTTCATCAGTTAGTAATTTTATTTTTTCTCTGTATTTTAGGATTTTATATTGATATACACTTTTCGATTTTTCCTTCAACCCCCAAATTAGTTCAGCTATTTCTTCCAATAAAGATACTAAATGATTTGCCGTTTTTTCACCTTCCTTTATCCTCATTGTATCAACCTGAATTAATGCTTTTTTAATTGAATCAAGGATCGCTGGTTCATCAACCTCTTTTACTGGAGCATCCATAAATAAATCTTTTGATGATATAACATCAGAAATATTCATATGTCTACCATATTTTTTTTGAATTGTTAACAAAATATTATCAATTTTTTCAAATCGTTCTCGGTTAAACTGAATCTCATTTTTTCCATTTATACCAAATTCCAGATTTATGCTAAGCTGAATACTACCTCTTTCTAATATTTCTTTGACCTCACTTCTAATAGAATGATCCAACTCAGGATATCCATCTACACCGGATAATTTAATATCCAAATATCTTGAGTTTAAAGCTCGAACAGACACAGTATATGTTCCCTTTTTTGTTTGAACAGAGTTCTGTCCAAATCCAGACATACTTTTAACCAATTTTCATTTCCCTTACAGTCGCTAAACTTATTAAGATATCATGTCTCATTCAATTGTAAAATTAATTATAGTTTAACCAATTTTTAAGAGTATTACCTTCCACTAATAAGGACAATACGTGACCATTTCCTGATGCACCCCAGTCTTTTATCATATCTAAAGTGTAAGTTATATTTATTTTTTCACCTTTTAGATTAAAACCTACACCTAAATTATTTTTTCTTGATCGACCGAATCTAAGTGTAAAAAAATCATCTGCACCTAATTCAATACCGTATCTAATTATTCCCCCATGATCAGAGATATGAAAATCGTCATCAAGTGTTCGTCCATCAACAGAAAGGCCCCCATCAAAAAATAAATTGAGTTGATACCATGAATATTGTAAAATAGGAGTTATACTCCCCCCTAAAAAAATCTCAGGACGGGGAATTTCCTTTCTATCAGAGGACCAATTCAATGGTATAATTGGAATATTTTTAACTTCCAAACCTACAGTAAAAATTGTCGAAAATTTCTTTAATATTCCCCCATTAATATTTATACTATGCGCAGTTTCACCTAGAGTTGATGAGAAAAATGAACTTACTCCAATTCCAGTTATAAAATTATTAAAAATAACTGCATGCTGAAATATCAATCCAAAACGGTGTTGATTAAAATATGATATCTGATTTTTAATAAGCCGTTCATTATTATTCAATACTCCATCACCATTCAAATCATATAGAGCATTTTGAGTATTGGGGATGTTATAAACTCCTTCATGAAGAAAAATAAATTTAATTGGTATTGACTTACTTCGATATGAAACAATTTCTCTATTTAATGAACCAGAGAATCGTGATTCACGTGTAAACAGTATGTGTCCTTTTTTAAAGTGAACCATTCTTGCAGGATTTATTACTCCTGCATCCATAGAAAATTGAGCCCCTGTTAATGCATTACCTAAAGATAGGGAAGAAGGGTCTGTAATAGAATGAAATTTAGAACTTCCCAATATCAATGATGTACTAATAACAAGTTGGGAAAAATATTTAATTCTTACATGCATTATGAACTGTCTTTTTTAAAAATTTCTGAAATTCGATAATTTAAAGGGAATTGCCAATATAATTAAAATTTGTTTTTCAAATCAAAAAGCATTTGAAGAGCCTCTAGAGGAGTTAATGAGTTCACATCCAATTGATTCAACTCTTCCCGTAATTTTTTTTCTTCTAAATCAAAAAGGGATTCTTGTGTTTTAAGGTTGGAGCTGCGTTTCTTAACTTCTTTTCCTTTAGATTGTGATATGTGCTGGGCCAGTATCTCATTAGCACGTTTGATAACTATTTGGGGCAACCCTGCCATTTTTGCAACATAAATTCCGTAACTTTTATCACCTGGTCCTGGTATAATTTTTCTAAGGAAAACAATCTTATCTTTGTACTCCTTAACTTCCACATGATAGTTTGTTAACTTTTCTAGTGTACTCTCTAAAGCAGTCAACTCATGATAATGCGTTGCAAACAGAGTTCGAGCTGCAACATTTGGATTTTCATGTATATATTCTGTTATTGCCCAAGCTAAGGACATTCCGTCAAATGTAGCTGTACCTCTACCTACCTCATCCAAAAGGATTAAGCTGTTTGGTGTTGCATTATTCAAAATATTCGCTGCTTCAATCATTTCCACGAGGAAAGTACTTTCCCCTCCTGCTAAATTATCACTTGCGCCCACTCTTGTGAATAGATGGTCAACAATTCCAATGTTTGCAGACTCTGCAGGTACAAATGATCCAACTTGCGCCATTACAATTATTAACCCTACCTGACGCAGATATGTTGATTTACCTGCCATATTAGGACCGGTAATTAAATGAATCTGTTTTCCCTCAGTATTGATTGATAAATCATTGGGGACAAACCTTTCAGTTATAGGTAATAATTTTTCGACAACCGGATGTCGAGATTTACTTAATTCCAAAGTTGATTTTTTTATGAATTTGGGTTTAACATATTTATTTTGAATTGCCAAAAAAGCAAACGATGTTAATAGATCCAACTTATTTAATCCTTCCGCATTTTTTTGAATAGTATGAGATTCAGCCAATATATCTTCACACAATTCATAAAATATTCTATATTCAATGTCCGAAATTTTTTCTTCTGCAGTAAGTATCTTTTCTTCGTATTCCTTTAATTCTGGAATGATGAATCGTTCAGCATTAACTAAGGTTTGCTTTCGCATATATTCTAAGGGGACTTTATCCAAGTGAGTTTTTGTTACCTCAATGTGATACCCAAACACTTTGTTGAATTTGATTTTCAACGATGGTATTCCTGTCTTTTCTCTTTCTGACTTTTGTAATTCATTTATCCACTCAGAACCACTCTTGACTAGTAATCGCAATTCATCTAGTTCAGAGTTAACCCCATCAGCTATGACTCCTCCGAGTTTCAAGTTTGCAGGAGAATTCGAATTTATCAAGGAATGTATTTTCTCTGATAATTGTGATGTATTTCTAAACCATATATCCAATTTTAATGATTTCAATTTAGGAGATTCTTGAATTTTTATAAGTATATCAGAGATTATTTCATAGGAATTCTTTAGCCCCAACAAATCCCTTGGAGATGCTTTAAATCGATTTATTTTACCAATTATTCTCTCCAGATCGGAGGTCTTTACCATTAAATCCCTTAAGGAATTTAAAAGTGACTTTTTATTTGTAAATTTTTCTACAATATCAACCCGATTATTTAAGCGACCAATATCAGTCAATGGATTATAAAGCCATTTTTTAAGTAATCGACTTCCTCCATGGGTAACTGTTTGATCCATAATATTTATTAGAGTTCCGTGTGTACCTTGGGTGGAAAGTGAATTAAATATTTCCAAGTTTCGTATTGTAAAGCTATCCAAACCCATAACTGATTCATCTAAAATAGGTGTGATTTTAGATATATGTCTTAACGGCGAATTTAGGTTTTGCTTTAGCTGATACATTAAAGCTCCGGTTGCACAAATGCCTAATTTTAAATCCTCACAGCCAAACCCCTTTAAAGATGGTGTATTAAAATGATCTATTAAAAGTCTGTACCCATGATCAAAATCAAATACCCAATTTTCAACCCGGGAGATGAAAGGTTTATATTCTTGATACCATTTTGATGTAGTACATATATGAGACTCATCTAGCAGTACTTCCTTCGGCTTAAATTGGATAAGCGCTTGGCCCAGTGTCCCTTTCGGTGTTTCTCCCATATATAATTCACCCGTGGATTGATCTAAAACAGAATATCCCACAGTGTCATTTTTTGAGAATTTGAGACATACAATAAAATTATTTTCCTTTAAAATTGATTCATTTTCAACAATTAGTGTCCCCGGTGACACCACTTCGATTACTTCCCTTTTTACAATTCCTTTTGCAAACTTTGGATCCTCCACCTGTTCACAAATTGCAACTTTATGACCAGCATCCACTATTTTGGGGAGGTAATTATCTAATGAGTGATGAGGAAATCCTGCTAGCGGAACATCAGCTGCAGCACCATTTGCTCTTTTTGTTAAAACAATTCCTAATATTTTTGCAGTGATTGTAGCATCTTCATTAAAAGTTTCAAAAAAGTCTCCCATCCTAAATAAAACGATACTATCAGGATATTTGGATTTTATTTCTCCATATTGACGCATAAGTGGAGTCCCCGAACTTTCATTTTCATTCGTTATATTTCTGCTTTCTTTTACCATAGTTGGGATAATCACACCTGTTTATAATTCGATGGAAACTTTGTTCCCTTGAAACGATCGTTTCCCTTGCGAATAGTTATACCTATTTTATCTAAATATTCAAGAACTGGAATGGCAGTTTTTCGGGTAAGGCTTGTCATTAATTTAAATTCTCCTATACTGAGGGTATCATTTAATCGATAATATTCATAAAGCAGTTTAAGCATAGAGTCCCAATCTAATTTGCTCATCCAAATTTGATTAGAGATATTTAAAAAATCACCACTTCGTTTCATAATATGAAGTAGTTCAAGGATTTGTTCATATTCGCCATTGATGTTTTCACATAGTTCTAATACTGTAAAAGGATATAAGCTATTTTTTTTTACATATGTCTTTATCTTCTCTATAATCTTTTTATCATTATCTTGTAATTCAATCTTATGAGATTTTAGTGCTATCCCTGCTTTTTGGACATTCAATTCTTTTCCATCTAATTCTGAGATAAGAAAATCAAACCATTTACTACTGTAGTTTAATTCATTTCGTATAGATTCCGAATTGACAACTGAACGATAAGGATTTTTATCATGAAAAGTTTTTAAAGATAACATTACTTCTTTTTTACATTCAAAAATACCTTCATTGGAAATAATCATATCTTGTTTTTCCAAAATAAGGTCAGAATTATTGACTAAACTTTGAATATATTTCTTTGATTTTGAAAACTTGTTTGACCAAAATTGGATTGACTTAGGTCTTTCTGTCTCAAATTGAATAAATTGAATCAATCGCTTTTCAATGTCCGTAGATAGTTTTTTGCAATTCTGCTTTATAATTTTCCATATCCCTTTAGGATCTTTATCTAAGATTATTCCACCTCCAATAGTATCCATGGGAGAATACGCTCGAATAATAAATCTATCATCTAAAGAAGTAGTTACAGGATTATCAAATTTAATAATTGTGTTAATAGTATCTCCTGAAGAAATAGTTTGTGGAATATATTCAACTTTTGCTAAAGTTTCTGATGTACCTAAATGGATTCGAAGTCTTTGTTGTGATTTAATTTTCCATTTAGTCTGTTCAATGAGTGTAACCTCAGCTATTACTCTTTGAGTAGAGTAATTGGATTTAGGCGTTATTAATTCAGATCCTCTCCAGACTTGATTAAGTTTCAATCCAGATAAATTTATAGCAGCTCTATCACCTTTCATCACAGAATCAACCGTTTTTCCATGACTTTGGAGCCCTCGTACCTTTCCTGTTTTATTTGATGGCTCTACAGCAATAGATGATCCCACTGAAGTCTTACCTGAAAGGACAGTTCCTGTTACAATCAATCCATATCCTGTCTTATGAAAAGCTCTATCAACCTGTAATCTAAAATAATCATTTGACTGCTCAATCTTTTCTTTCTTTTCCAAAGATGATATAATATCATAAATATCACGAATACCTTCATTTGATTGTATAGAAGTTTTTACCATAGGCTTCCCTTCTAGTACAGTACCTTTTACCTTTTCTTGGATTTCTTCTTTTACTAATTCAACCCATTGCTCATCTGTAACTAAATCAACCTTTGTTAGCACAACAATTCCATCTGGAATTCCCAGTAAACTTATGATATTTAAATGCTCCATTGTCTGAGGCATAATACCATCATCCAAAGCTATAACAAGTAATACAAAATCAATAGTTGAAACTCCTGCTACCATATTCCGGATAAATCGTTCATGTCCAGGGACATCAATAATTGTAACTCTATCATTTAAATATGCAAATCCTAAATCTATGGTCATCCCTCTTTCTTGTTCTTCTGATAACTTATCAGTATTTACACCTGTCAATGCTTTAACAAGTGCAGTTTTACCGTGGTCTATATGGCCCGCTGTTCCAATAACAACTTGATTCATGAAATGAATTTCTGAATAATTGATGTGATGATTTTGTCTTGTCGTGGGAGTACAGATTTGAAGTCTAAGAAAAATTTATTTCCATGAATATAACCAATGATCGAAGGATCACACATCCTAAATATTTTAGCTAGCTCTGAGGGTTTATACTTTTTTGAATAAAATACCATACCCGCACTGGGAATGGTTTTTACAGGTAAAGAACCGCTTCCAGCTTCAACCTCTGTTTCAACTGAAGATATTCCATATAACCTTACAACTTTTTGAGGAAGAGCTTCAATGACTCGTTTCACCCTTTTTAGTAAGTTTTTCCTTGGTGTTGCCAGTAAAGATAGGGTCAAATTTTGATTAGCCTGATTTGTATCTTTATTATATTTTAATGTTTCTTCCAAGAGAGAAAGGGTAAACTTATCACATCGAATCGTCCTATAAATTGGATTTTGGATACACTTTTGCATCAAATTTGTTGAGCCCAAAATTATTCCTGACTGAGGACCGCCCAATAGCTTATCTCCAGAAAAAGTAATAATCTGAGGATTTAGCTTGACAACTTCTCGAACCGGATATTCCTTAGGAAGGCCTAAATCAGATACTTGGTCAAGTGCTCCACTTCCTAAATCTGCCATTACAGGTAATCGTTTTTGCCTGCCAATATCTACCAGCGTTTCCAAAGATATATCTTTCGTAAAGCCTTGAATTTTATAGTTGGATGTATGAACCCAGAGTAACAGTCCTGTATTTGAATTTATTGCATTTTCAATGTCTTTTCTATGTGTGCGATTTGTTGAACCAACTTCTTTTAAAATTCCACCACTTTTTTCAATAATATCGGGAATTCGAAATGATCCTCCAATTTCAACTTCCTGTCCTCTGGAAACAATTACTTCTTTTTTATTTGCAAGTGTATTAATTCCTAATAAAACAGCAGCAGCATTGTTATTTACAACTAAAGAAGAATGTGTACCAGTCAAACCTTTGAAATAATCATTGAGGTGACTTTGGCGGTTTCCTCTTTTTCCAGTATCCAGATTGAACTCTAGATTTGAATATCCTTCAAGAGTTCTAGTTGCATTTCTAATAACTCTTTGATGTAAAGGTGCTCTTCCCAAACCTGTATGTAGTACAATTCCGGTTCCATTTATAACTGGTTTTAAACTCCCTTCAGACTTTTTTATAACCATCAAAACAATCTGGTGGATAATTTTTTTTCTGTCAAATTCCAATTTACTATTTTTTGCCTTTATTCGTAATTTAGACAGCTCCTGCTTAATCCATACTGTTAATACCCTTTTATTTATATCTGTTAAATGTTTTACTTCATGTAATACTTTAGAAACAGATGGAAGAATTTTTAATTGATCATTCATTGTTATTTAATTTATAAATCATTTTTTTAATATTCTAATATATCGATTGACTAGTTAGTTTAATTATGATGAATAAGTTTTAATTTTGATTAATGTAGGTATAATTAAGAGTATATAACCACCTAAATATGGTTATTTTCCATCTACTTTTCCAATTAAAATCCAACAAAATATTAAAGCAGGGGTCAATACAACACCCATCACAGGAAAAACATAAATTACTGAATATTTTTCAGCAATAAATCCTCCAACTGCTGCTGCAATTGATCCAATACCAATATTTAAGAAAAAATTTATACCATATCCCAATCCACGTTGGTTAGAATGAGTATATTTAGCGATAAATGAGTTGCCGACAGGCTGCCAATTAAAATGAATTATACCAAGCAGCAATGCAGTTCCAATAAGCCAATATCTTGAAACAAGTCCCAATAGTATAAAAAAAGGAATGTTGAAAAGAATTATCAAAAATAAATATTTGGATATCGAATATTTTTCACCAGCCCACCCTCCCATACTTTGTCCAAAAATACCACAAAGGAGAACAAGAGTAGTGAAAATACCACCTCGCATTGTATCAGAAAAACTGGAAAAAATTGTACGAGTTTCCACAGCAAAATGGGTTGGTAAATATGTAGTAAATCCTGTAAAGGCAAATCCCATTAGGACTGAAATAGAAAAATAATATTTCAAGGCAGATTTATTTGTCTCATTGATCGGTATTTCCGTTTCTATACCATGGTTAGTTTGAATATTCCATTTTTTTGAAAAAATAAAAGTGATTATTAATAAAATAAAATTCAAAATCGAAATAGTAATATAGGCAAGTCTCCATGAAAAGGTATCAGTACATACAGCTGCAATTAACGGTCCAAGAGCAAGACCAAATGAACCACCTATTCCATGAATAGCCATTCCTTTAGAGATTTTGTCAATGTTTCGGGAAATTATTGTTAAACCCACTGGATGATAAATACTTGAAAATAAACCAGTAAGTATTAGACCTACTGTTAATACAAATAAATTTTGAGCACTAGCTATGATTAAAGATGAAATTACTGTCCCAAATTGATATAACATCAATAAAGAAGAACACCCCATTTTTTTTTCTAAAATTCCAGTAGGCAATGCACCTAGACCAAACATAAATGTACTAAGAGAAGCAATAACTCCCAACATTGCAAGCCCTGTAGAAAACTCATAGGTTAATACCAACATTATTGTAGGAAATATGAGCATCAAACTGTGCACACTCATATGGGAAACGGTCGTTATCCCAAGTATTAATTTCCTGTCATTCTTCATAAATTGAAGGCAGGTTTAAATAGATAATAAATGCTCTCACAGTTGCCACAATTGTGAGAGAAAATCTTATAAAGTACTGTTTACTTAAGCTCTGTGATTCTTGCAGCTTTACCTTTTAATTTTCTAAGATAATTCAGTTTAGCTCTACGTACCTTTCCTTTTCGGAGGACTTCAATATTTGCAATCATAGGTGAATGAATCGGAAAAATTCGCTCAACACCAATACCTCCAGAGATTTTTCTTACGGTAAATGTTGCTTCCATTCCACTACCTCCTCTTCGGCTAATTACATCCCCCTGAAATTTTTGGATTCGTTCTTTTCCTCCTTCAACAACCCTATAATCAATTATCACCCTATCTCCCGCTCTAAATTGAGGCAAATTATCGTTTAAATATTCCTTTGTCAATTCTCGTAATCTATTCATTTGATACTCCATTTCTTTTCATGGTATTAAATTTTTTCCATAAATCTATTCGTTTTTTTTCAGTTCTCTCTTCCCTTTTTTTTTGCCTCCAATTATCTATTTCTTTGTGATTTCCATTCAACAATATATCCGGGACGCATCTTCCTTCAACCTCTCTAGGTCTAGTATAATAAGGTGCATCTAAAAGTCCGTTCATAAATGAATCTGACATTGCAGAATCAAATGAGTTGATTACTCCAGGAATCATTCGAATAATACTATCCAACATAACCATTGCAGATAATTCTCCGCCAGAAATAACATAATCACCAAGAGAAAACTCATAAGTAACATATTTTTCAATTACTCTCTCATCAATTCCCTTATAGTGACCACATAGAAAAATAATATTCTTTTCTTGAGCAAAATCTTTTGCAATGTTTTGAGACCATTGCTTCCCCTGAGGAGAGGGATAAACGATTTCAATTTTTTCACACCTCTTCCACTCTGATATAGTGTGATCTATAGCTTTAAAAAAAGGTTTTGCCATCATTACCATTCCATCTCCACCGCCAAAAGGAGCATCATCAACCTGCCGATAATTTCCCTCTGTAAAATTTCTAAGGTTAACAACATCAATTTGTGCTAGACCATTTTCAATCGATTTCCTTACAATTGATTCCTGAATAATTTTGGTTACAAGATCCGGGACTGGAGTTATGACTGCAATTCGATTCAATCCAACAATCCTTCCATTGGATTTATAATAATTGTTTCAAAATCCCAATCTAGATGCCTTACCACCTCAGGAATAATAGGAACTAAAAATTCTTTTTTCCCATTCAGAATTACATATACATCGTTAGAGGGTAACCAGAGAATCTCTTTTAATATCCCTACATATTCATGTTTGGTCGTTTCGATACCAAATCCAATTAAATCTTCAGAAATCCAATTAATTTGATCATGTTCAGAGACTCCCACATAAACAGTTTGACCAATCATTGATTGAGCTGACTGGCGGCTATCTACACCGGAGAATCTATAACTAGGGAATTTCCCAGATGGAATAACCGCTTCTAATTCCACTGCTGTATTTACCGCTTCAGATATTCCAACATAAAGAGGCTTTTCATCAATGTACTCTTCAAAATAGCGGGACAATGGTTTACAACGCACATCGCCTTTTTTACCAAATACTTTGGTTACTTTTCCGATAGCAAACAGTTTTTCCATTTTATCTATTGGTCTATTACGTCCAATCTAGCTCTTTTACCACCCTCTTTAGCATTAATTGCAAAAATGAGTGAGCGAATAGCAGAAATGTTTTTGCCACGTTTACCAATTACTTTTCCATAGTCACCATCACCAACCATTAATTCATATATAATCCTCTTTTCAGATTCGACTTCATTTACCTCAACTTCATCAGGTTTATCTACTAATTGCTTCACAACCATTTCAATAAATTCCTTCATTTCATGCATCTCCTTTTTGATTTAAATATAGTCACTTGCATCTGACAATTTTTTATTGGTTTCATCTAAAATAAATCTCTGCATTTACTATTTATTTTTCTTCTTCAGACGACTTCTTCTTTTTACCTTCACCAGGGGCTTCTATCTTTCCATTTTCATCAACTTTATCTCCTTCTGAAGTCTCAGTCTTTGCTTCTTCATC
>DEAI01000017.1:2484-4245 GCA_002346675.1 Fidelibacterota bacterium UBA2986 | reverse complement strand
ATTAGGTGTTAAAAATATTATCATAACTAATTCATCTGGTTCAATGAATATTAACTTTGTACCCGGTAGTTTTATGGTGGTTAAGAGTCACATGGATTGTACTTACCGATATGATTCAAAGGATCCAAAACTTTTTTCTGGTGATCCTTACCATTGTCCTCAAATGATCGATCTAGCACTTAAAGCTGGCAAAAAATTATCTCTTGATTTAAATGTTGGTACTTATTGTTGGACTTTAGGTCCTTCATATGAAACACCCGCGGAAATTTTAGACATGCAAAGAATGGGTGGTGATGCAGTTGGGATGAGTACTGTACCAGAAATTATTTCTGCAGGAGAATTAGGGATGAGCATACTAACATTATCTTGTCTTACCAATTTTGCTGCAGGTATTAGCTCAACTGCTTTGAGTCATGAAGAGGTTATAAAGTCAGCAGAGATGAATAGTGAAAATTTTATTGAATTGATTAAAGAGATATTATCAGAATTGCCAAAACTAAATTAATATCCTATAGCAGTATTTTCACCTCTGGAGTCTGGTCCACCCCAAAATCCTTGATCATCTATCATAATACCATTTGCTTCACCAATATTACCTCTTAGTTTTACTTCATGGCCGCGTGCGGTTAATTTTTTAATTAATCTTTTTGAAAGACCACGCTGTTCATGGAAAACCATATCTGGCATCCATTGCGAATGAACCCGGGGAGAAGAAACAGCTTCTCTTATATCCATCCCATGAATTACAACATTTAATAAATTTTGGAGTACTGTAGTTATTATTGTTGACCCACCAGGTGTGCCAAGAATAAGAAATGGTTGCCCATCTTTCAAAACTATTGTCGGTGTCATTGAACTTAATGGTCGTTTTTTGGGCTCAATTGCATTTGCTTCATTTCCTAATAGTCCAAACATATTTGGTTCACCAGGCTTACTAGAAAAATCATCCATTTCATTATTCATTAAGAATCCAGCCCCCGTAATAGTTATTCCATTGCCATAGCCGGAATTAATTGTTGTAGTTACTGACACCGCATTCCCTTCTTTATCTACAATTGAATAATGTGTTGTTTCTTCGCTTTGATCTATATATGAATTTCCATGGGAAATATCTGATGATAATGTTGCCTTACTTAAATCAATTGAACTAACTCTTTCCTTTGCATAATCTTTAGATAATAGCATCCCCTCTGGAACATCCCAAAAATCGGCATCTGCTAAATGCTCTGCGCGGTCAGCGTAGGCTCTTCTTTCTATTTCTGTGAGAATATGAATATAGTCAATTGAATTGTAGCTCAAATCAATAGATAAACTTTCTGATTTTTTCATTATTTCATCAAACATATTGAGCATATGTATTAATAGGATACCACCTGAGCTTGGAGGGCCCATTGATAGTATATCGTAATTTTTGAAGGATCCTTCTATTGGATCTCTATATAGGGATTTATAGTTTTCCAGATCTTTATGTGTGATCCAACCTCCCACATTTTTCATTTCTTCAACAATTAAATCAGCTGTTTTACCTTTATAAAATCCATCGCGGCCATTTTTTACAATTCTTTCCAATGTCTCTGCAAGGTCACTTTGATAAAAAATATCTCCTGCTTTCCATTTGCGATCATCTCGAGTAAAAATTCTTTTAGTCTCAGCATGTTTGCTGAGACGCTCTTTATTCTTATTGAATCGTTCGGCCTCATAATTTGATAAATCAAATCCATTTTTTGCTAAATTGATTGAAGGTCTTAGTAATCTTTCAAT
>DEAI01000017.1:0-2082 GCA_002346675.1 Fidelibacterota bacterium UBA2986 | reverse complement strand
TCTTGATTTGCCTTTTATTATATCCCCATTCTCATCTAAATACATATTTCGTTCAGCCATTGCAGGGGCCATTTCTCTATAGTCTAAAGTAAAAGTTTTTCCGTTAGAGAATCTTGTCACCATGAATCCACCACCACCAATATTTCCATTAGAAGAAGAAGTAACAGCAAGCGCAAAGCCTACACCAACAGCTGCATCTACGGCATTACCACCTTCTTTAAGAATATCAATCCCCACTTGAGATGCATGCCGACTTGTAGACACGATCATTCCATTTTCTCCAAATACTGGAGCTTTTCTTACACATGATAAATTTGAGAAATAGATTAAGATAAAAATAATTAGATATTTAAAAATTTTAAGATTCATGTTTCTTTAAAATCTTTCCATTTAATTTTTTTGAAGAAATTCCATTATTAATGGAAATTGAGCCATTAACGATAACCCATGAAATCCCTGATGGATATTGATGTGGTTTTTCCCAAGTGGCATTATCAACAATTTTTTCCGGGTCGAATATAACTATATCAGCCCAATGGTCTTTTTCAATTTTCCCACGATTTTTTAGCCCTAAAACAGAAGCAGGTAAGGTTGTCATTTTACGAATTGCTTCAACCATAGTAATTATACCTTTTTCTCTTACGTATCTTCCTAAAACACGTGGGTAAGTTCCATAATTTCTTGGATGCGGTTGTGCATTCCCAAATTCAATTGTACTTCCATCAGATGCATGCATTACTTGAGGATGAGCCATAATACGTTTTACATCGTCTTCATTCAGACAATGATATATGCCTGATCCACCTCCATCATAAACTAGATCCATTAGAACTTCAGCAGCATTCTTTGGAGTTGCTTTTAGTCCCTTGGAATTTGTTATTTCAGCTAAGTTCATTCCATTATATTCTGTATTCGGTGGATAATTAGCAATCACTATACTAGAAGCTTTGCCACCCCCACGATCATAAACAATATTCCATACTATCCCATCTTTAATTTTTTTCCTCTCAGTTGGATTATCTAATCGTTCTTTTAATTTTTTTGTCCCACCAGATAGAGACCAGGCTGGAAAGACTACTGTTAATCCTGTACTTGTTGCAGTATATGGATATTGATCGGCCGTAATATTTATCCCTTCAGCTTTAGCTTTGTCTATCATTTCAAGTGTATTTATTGACTGACCCCACATTGATTTTCCAACCGCTTTATGGTGTGAAATCTGTATAGGTAATTTTGCTTCTCTTCCAATATTTATTGCTTCTTCAGTTGCTTCAATTAATCCAATGCCTTCTTCTCGCATATGTGTTGCATAAAAACCACCATTTTTTGATACTACGGATGCAAGTTTTACAACTTCCTCTGTATTTGAATATGCTCCAGGAATATATTTTAATCCAGTGGACATGCCAAACGCACCATCATCCATTGAAGTTTGGATAAGCTTTTGCATTTCTTTTAACTCCTGATCTGAAGCAATTCTATTTTCTGTCCCCATAACCTGCCGGCGAATTGTATTATGACCTATTAATAAAGCTAAATTTGGTCCAATTCCTATAGATTCAGTTTTGCTAATAAAATCAGAAATGGGGTTTGGTGAACTACCACAATTACCCCCAACCATTGTTGTTACACCCTGTTGAAGATAATTTTCAACGGCTGGAAACTCTAGGCTTTTACGCTCAGAGTGAGTATGCATATCAATAAAGCCTGGTGCTACAATAAGTTTTTCAGCATTTATTACTTTTGTACCAATAGCATTATCTTTATTTCCAATTTCAACTATCTTGCCATTTCTAATATATATATTGGATTTGTATAACTTTGAACCTGTACCATCTGCTATATAACCATTAATAATAATTAAATCATATGTCGTAGAAGTACACGCGCATAAGATAAGTACTAAAATCAAAAATAAATTTTTCTTAAAATTTTTTATTTTTTCTTCCTTTAATTATGTAAGGTAATAAAAACATATAAAAACCTGTGATCCATAAAACAAAAAGAATAATTCCTGATGGTAAAAAAATCCAAAGTTTTGCCTTATCATGAAACCAAGACCCATCATGAATTTGTTCAATA
>DEAI01000032.1 GCA_002346675.1 Fidelibacterota bacterium UBA2986 | reverse complement strand
TCAGGAAACGGAGAAGATTATACTCTTGAGGGCTCCGGAGAGCTAACTGTTCCATCAAGAGAGAGCTATGTACTGGCAAAGGAAATTATAGTTCCATCTACATTCACCCTGCACCAGAACTTCCCGAATCCCTTTAACCCTGTTACAACGCTCATGTATGACCTACCATCAGATGCGTTTGTAACTCTGAGCATTTATGACATGCTGGGAAGAGAGATAACACAGCTGGTAAACACATCACAGACCGCGGGATTCAGGTCGGTACAGTGGGATGCAACTGACTCAATGGGTAAACCTGCCAGTGCGGGTGTTTATCTTTACCAGATCAAGGCTGGAGAGTTTATACAGACCAGGAAGATGGTGCTGCTGAAGTAGTTCAGCTCTTTCAATAAAAATGATTCTGGTCTAATTTCAAGAGATGAGCCGTCTTTTACTGTTTTCATTAGTTTTGTTCTTGGCTTGTGAGGATAAAGACGAAAAAATAGATTTACTAGATAGTAAATGCTATATAGTGCCTGAGTTAGGTCCTTGTGAGGGGATTTGTCCAACATACTATTACAATCAAAATAGCAGTAAATGTGAAGAATTTATAACAGGATGCTGTGGAGTTGAAGCATTTGATATTTTAGAAGAATGTGTAAATACTTGTGAATGACAAACTGATCTTGATTTGGTAAAAGATCAGTTTATACAGACCAAGAAAATTGAGATATTGAAGTAGCATCTCTTTTTTAAATATTTTGGAAAGGGTAAATTGAAGAGATGAAACAAATCATACTTTTACCATTTATTTTATTGTTCTTTTGCTGTGATGAAATCAAAGAAGAGGAGACCGTACCTCAATATATTGACTGCGAAGGAGTTGAAGGAGGGCAAGCTCGCTTGGATAGCTGTGGAATTTGTGATGTTGATATATCTAATGATTGTTTGCAG
The DNA here is from genome assembly GCA_002346675.1 of Fidelibacterota bacterium UBA2986. Classification (GTDB taxonomy): domain Bacteria; phylum Fidelibacterota; class Marinisomatia; order Marinisomatales; family AB-629-J13; genus AB-629-J13. Next base: position 32,204 of record DEAI01000032.1, on the reverse strand, counting down.
GACTGCGCAGGAGAGTGGGGAGGCACAGCTGTCTTTGATGAGTGTGGTGTCTGTAATGGCGATGGCTCCTCATGCCAGCTCAGTTTCATGCTTACAGATAGAAACCCCGAGTCTTCTACTTGGAGTCAGCTAATTGGACCAGAAACATTTAGAGGCAAAGTAACAGCCTATTATTTCCCCTATTCTGAGACGTGAGGTGTATGCCAGAGCCGGTTCGGCTCTCTCAATAGTCTGTTTTTAAGTTATGGTGGAGAAAGCTCAAATTTGCGCATAATCGGGGTTGGTAAGAATAATTCAAATGATGTGACTCCTATGGTAGAGGGCAGGGTTCTTCCCTTTGTCAAGGATAGTGATACATATGACGTTTGGGAGCACTGGGAGTCTCAGGATAGAGACCTGATCTTTTTGGATAAAGAGGGATATTTCTATTCAAAGCTTAATCTAAACTCTCAATTTCCTGAAGGTGATATTGTTGAGATTATTGATCAGATTTTAGATCAGTGACGTGCTCTATTATATACCTATAATAATGAGCCAATCAGTCGAACCATTATATGGTTTTATAAAAACTATTTTGAAGCAGATTGTTTGTAAAACAACAATTAAATTATTTTAATTTGTTGAGATGTTTTATTTCAATAATCCCCCAATTTGTGAATAAGTTAATTCTCCATATGAAACACAACTATAAACAAACTCTTAAAAAGATTTCTAAGAAATGAATTATAAAGTAAAAACACTATTGATACTTGTTTTGCTTATAAATATCCCTGTTTATTCACAAGAATTTTCTCCCGGACCCTACGGAACACACTACTACGATACAGCAGGTCCATTTCAACTGGTGGATATAAATTCACAGGTTTTAGGTGACATAAACTATGACGGAGTTACCGATGCTCTGGATGTTATCTGGAGCAACAGAGTGTCTACAGGAGATCTTGATTTAACTGAAGAACAGTTTAATATGGCAGACGTAAACCAAGATAGTGTCATTGATGAGCTGGATGTTGTAGGAACTGTAAACCGCACCCAATTCGCAGAATTTGGAACTTGGAATTTTGAAGAGGAGTGGAACGGAGAAGAATCATATATTTTTATTCATTATAGCCCATCAGTTAACTATTCCACGCCACTTTGGATATCAGGAGAGAGGGAAGCTCTCTTGAATAATTCTCCGATGAATGTCCACTATTTCTTTTTATCCAGTCGGGAGAGTGCTCTGGAGGATGTAACGACTGTAATGGGGTTTTATGATGAGATTTTGAGTACAATGTCAGAGGAACTACAAACTCACTGGAAAAAACATCTGCATTTTGTACCTACACCGGTTGACTCTCTTAACAGCTGGCTGTCAGAAGCTCTGAGCGGAAATTACGCGCTTGGAATTGACCGCTTCCAAAAGCTAAAAGAAATTGGATATCTGGGCAATCCCAATGGTTTCACCGGAACCTATGTCAACTATCTTGCACATGAGGCTCACTATTATAACTATGTTTGGGATGCTATAACTGAGGAAGAAGAATACTATGAGTTGACAGTTTTTGATAGCACTCTCTACTCAGGTGGCTGGTCCCCGACCACATCAACTCTGGTAGAGCTCCCCGACTCTGATTTTCTCTCAAGCTTTACAAGAATGGAGATTGAGGCTCATTTACCCTGCAATGGCTACCTTGACTCCAGCTGTGATGACTATGACAGGATCGGTCACTTTTATGTATGCCAGGGGCAGTGTTACGAAACAATTTATTATCCGCTGGAAGAGGAGCCATGTCTTGAGGCGGGCTACTCCTGGGACAGTGAAAATGAATTATGTTACTCAATTGAATATTTAGATGATGTCTCTCAAGAGGAGTGTCCTGAAGAAAGCTGGAACTATAACCAGAGATGCCACGAGATAGCGCGTTGGATCACACCGTTTGACCGACAGCCAACCTCGGTAACTGATATCACTCCCTATATGGCAATGTTATCTTCAGGTGGGACAAAGATGTTTAAATTTATGATAGGGGGTTGGCCCAATAGAATTTTAACTATTAAGCTGCGGCTTTTTGAAGGTGAAAACCAAGATGGAATGAGACAGGAGTTCATTCCAATGTGGACCGGAGGAGGATTTTATTCAGGAGGGGTTCCTGTTTATAACAATAATCATGAGCCCATAATTTTTTCTATTCCGGAGGACGCGGTGAAGGTAGAGTTTTCCACTTATATCACTGGCCATGGATGGGGAAGTGACACAGGAAATTGTGCTGAGTTTTGCAATACCCGGCACTTTTTTAGTGTGAACGGTGGTGTATATAATTTTGATAAGTCTCATCCGACCGCAGGTGGAAATACAACCTGCATGCAAACTGATCAGATAGCTGGAGGAGTGATCCCAAATCAGTGGGGGACCTGGGGCTATGGAAGGCAGGGATGGTGTCCCGGTCTGGATGTGGAGCCCTATGTAGTGGATATCACCGAATATCTAATTCCTGGGGAAGAAAATGTGATGGAATATGAAATTTGCTGGGCATCATCAAGCAATCAGTGCTATGATTACTGGCCCACGATAACGGACCCCGGGGGCTACTTAGCAAATATTTCCATGACCTCATTTATTATAATTTCTCGGTAATCTGGAGTAAGTGATGAAAAAATATTTCAGTCTTTTGTTTTTGACAAGCTCGTTGATATTTTGTGATGATCTTAATCTATGGGTCTCATTTGCAGATGACAACAGTATTGAGGTATCTATGGTTTCACATGTAGAGTTTTTTGGTTTTCAAATGGAGTTTGGACTTGAAGGGGATACCGAAAACCTTTTCGCGCCTGTTGATAGTGCTTTTTATAATGACGCGGGAGAGAGCGTTACATCAAAAGTTATTTATCCTCTGAGTGGAGCAGCTCTAGAAAATGGTTATACCTGCTTTATTAACGAAGAGGGACTATTGGTAGCTTTTTCTTTTGAAAATATTGGAATTCCTCCGGGTGACACAACGGTGCTATTTGAGCTGCCGTGGATCGCAGAGGGAATAACTGAAGAGCAGGTCACTATTATTGAACCTATTTTTGTGGGTTTGGATGGTGAGGGAGAGCCCATCAGTCTAGACGTAGAATATGGTCTGATCGAATATCAGGATGGTTGGCCCTATGAAACCATATCACAGGTTATCTCTTCACCAACTACAGTACACTTTGATTCAGGTAGAAGAGTACTGTTTGGAGATTATAACGGATACTTCAGAGTTGTAAATATAGATGGGAGCGATGTATGCTGGTTCAACACCGGAAATCAGATCTGGGGCTCACCGGCGATAAGTGATATTGATGGAGATGGCGACCTAGAGATAATCCTCACATCTAAGAGTAAGCATCTCTATGTTTTGGATGATGAGTGCAATTTGGAACTGGACTTTGACTCAGAACAATATTTAATGGGATCTCCAGCAATAGGTAATCTAGATGATGACCCTGAAAAGGAAATTGTATTCGGTGGCTACAGCAATCCCGGTAAATTATTTGCTATCAACCATGATGGGACCGCGGTAGAAAACTTTCCGATTGAGATAGATGAAAAAATACAGAGAGGAGTGGCGCTTGCAGATTTTAACGGAAATGGAAAAGATGATATTGTATTTGGAACTGATGATGGGCATATTTACCTTGTTTTTGATGATGGTTCGATAGCAAATGGTTTTCCATTTTCAGCAGGTGGTGATTTCAGAACTGCTCCCGTGGTCTTGGACGTGAATGGAACGAAAATCATTTTAGCTGGTTCCCGTGATAACTCATTTTATGCTCTGAATTCTGATGGGAGTATAAGGTTTCAAATTCAAACCGGGGACGACATCCCATCATCTGCTGGTATATTAGATACAGACTCAGGTCCTGCAATATTTTTTGGCTCAGAAGATGGTTTTCTTTATGGCGTCGATATAGATGGGAATTCTCTGTCAGGTTGGCCCATAGATACAGGTATTGATGTTTTAGGGTCTCCGGTATTTGCTGATCTGGAGGGCGATGGTTTACCAGAGATAATTACTACAAATGGGGGAGTTGAGTTTCTTGTGTTTCACTTGAATGGCTCTTCCTATGAACTAATACCCATTGAGTTTGAGCTGCCGTTTGTCAGCTCTCCAAGCGTAAGTGATATGGATTTAGATGGAGATTTAGAGCTACTGGGAGGAACAAGTGAAAGTATCGTTGCTGTGGATATTAAGACACCAGGAATAGCGGAGGGATTCTGGAGTATGTATCGCGGTAATTTAGAGAGAACAGGTTTTTTACAGGCAACCGGTGGGGGAATAGAAGTTTCATATATTTCTGACTGGAACCTGATCGGTCTACCGTTAAATGTAGAAGACAATTCAGTCATATCTGTATTTCCTGAGTCTATTGAGGGCACCCTTTTTTCATTTAATGAAAGTTATATTCAGCAGGATGAACTCACACCGGGGACAGGATATTGTCTGAGATTTGAATCAGAAGGAACATCTTTGATGTCGGGGACTTCAATCAATTCATTGAACCTAGAACTCAACGGAGGTTGGAATCTTATTTCAGGTATATCCACAGATATAGACGTAAATATGATTAATGATCCGGGAGGAATTATCATTCCGGGTACAATATATGGGTACAACGGTTCATATGTTCAGTCAGAGATGATAGAGCCTGGAAATGGATATTGGCTGAGAACGCTCCAAGCGGGGTCCATTAACATCTCAACTGCTCTGAACCGAGGTGGAGCAACCAGAAACTTATTTGTAGATAACCCTGAGGCTAATCTGCTGAGATTTAATAATGGAACTGAGCTGCTCTTTGGCACTGACCTCTCAGAGAGAGAATACATTAGTTACATGCTACCTCCAAAGATTCCCGGAGGCGCTGATATACGTTTTACAGGAAATGTAAGAGCAATAAAAAATCATGGAATTATTGAAATTACTTCTGAAAATGATCAGATTTCATTTTTCTATGATATAAAAACTCCGGGGGAAAGTTGGATCATCAATAATATGGAAACAAAAGAAGAATATTTATTATCAGCCACAGGAAACATAAATATTCCAGGAGAGATTCAAATATTGGAATTGAAAAAAAACAATTTTTTAGAAGTTCCTGAAAAGTTTGCGTTTCATCCAGCATATCCAAATCCTTTTAACCCCTCTACAGCCTTTCGTTTTGACGTACCTATAACATCAAAAGTAAAGCTATCAATATATAATCTAATGGGAGAGGAGGTCCGAAATTTAGTAAAAGGTGATATGCAAAGTGGCTTTCATACTGTAGTTTGGGATGGCCTAAATGCAGCTGGATATCCGCTGAGTGCTGGAGTATATCTCTCCCGAATAGAGTCTAAAAATTTTGTTCAAACTCAAAAATTAATTTTTCTTAAATAAATTTTCTTTGTTTCTTTTATGGTTTTGTAGGTCTGCTCCTTGACTCCATTTTGAGACCGTCGGTAAATTCGTTTCCTTATGGATGTCATTCGTCTTGAAAAGATGCTGTTTTACGGATACCACGGGGTTTCAAAATTAGAAAAGGAGCTTGGTGGAAAGTTTGAAGTGGATCTTGAGCTTTTTTGTCCTTTGAATAAACCTGGAAGATCTGACCGTTTAGAAGACACACTGGACTATGAGGCAGTTTATAAAATTGTGGATGTCTGTACCCACCAAAGAAAGTACAACCTAATAGAGGCTCTAGCAGAAAACATCAGCAAAACCTTATTGAATAAATTTTCCGTTGAAAGAGTTATTGTTCGGGTCAGAAAGCTTAATGCACCAGTAAAGGGTGTCTTGGATTATGTAGAAGTTGAACTAGATCGGAGCAGAAATGAAACCTGAATTAGTTTATTTATCCTTGGGCTCAAATTTGGGTGACAGAGAAGCTAATTTAGCAGGAGCAATTACTATTTTTGGAACGGATGATCACATTTCAGCAATAAAAAGCGCATCATTTTATGAGTCTCCCTTTTTAGGAGAAGGAGAACAGCCGGAATACCTAAATACGGTTATTGAATTTAGCACTGATTTTAGTCCTTTTGATTTGTTTGAGCGCACCTGTAAAATTGAACAGATGATGGGGCGCTCTGAAGAAAGAAAAAAAAATACAGCTCGATCTCTAGATATTGATATTCTGTGCTTTGGAGATTCAATTTTGGAGACAGAAAAACTCACTATACCTCATCCAAGATTGGCATTCAGAAAATTTGTATTGGTTCCATTTGTTGAACTAGCTCCTGATTTTGATGTGCCGGGAATAAACTTAAGTGTGTCAACACTTTTACATGTTTGCTCTGATTCTTCGGTCGTGTCTAAACACAGTTTGGAATCCAGGGCATGAGGAATTTATACTATCTAGCTGTTGAGGGCCCAATTGGAGTAGGGAAAACCAGTTTGGTAAAACTTCTGGGGGAAAAGTTAGGCGCAAAGATAGTGCTCGAGGAGTATGAAAATAATCCATTTTTGGAAGAGTTTTACAACGATCCAGATCGATATGCGTTTCAGACCCAGTTGTTTTTTCTTATGAATCGTTATCGTCAACAACAGGATTTACGGCAGGTGGATATGTTTCATAATTTACTTATAACTGATTATATGTTTGTGAAAGATCGCCTGTTTGCATCGCTGAATTTGAATGATAAAGAGCTGTCTTTATATGATACAGTTGCAAATCTTCTAGAGAAGAATGTTTTGAAACCAGATTTAGTTATTTTTCTTCAGGCTGAGACACAAACTTTAATGAGAAACATCTCCAAGAGAGGGCGAGATTTTGAAAATAATATGTCCTTTGAGTATCTAGATGCGCTGAGCCAGGTATACAGTGAATATTTTTTCAAGTATCAGGATACTCCGCTGATTATAATCAACACAAATGATATAGATTTTGTTAATAATGAAGCTGATTTGGATGAGGTGATTAAATATATACGTGAGCCTGTTGCAGGGACTAAGTTTTTTAATCCAATCGTCAAGCGTTAAGTATGCGATTTATACTGCTTGTTTTGGGAGGATATCTGCTATTTAAATTGATACGTTCGATCCTTATTCCCAATTCGGATAATCAAAAAATTAGGTCTAATCCACACAATAAGAAAACTGAATATAATAATTTGAACATCAGTGACGCAGATTTTGAAGACATTGAAGAGGATAGGAAATGAAAAAGCTAAAGGATATTTTATGTGGTTATTGCAGTTGTAAAGATTGCGGTTATCTAATTTTAAGAATTTTTCCTGCTTATTTTATGTTTATAAATCATGGGTGGGGAAAAATAACATCTCCGGAAAAATGGAACTGGCTGGGAAGTACTTTAACAAAATATTTTTTTGGAATAATTGATTTTGCCAATCCAATATTTGGTTTTTTTGCAGCTGTATCTGAGTCTCTTTGTGCGGTTTTAATATTGGTTGGGTTGTTTACAAGGTATGCGGCACTGTTATCTTCAATTACAATGTTTGTAGCTGCTATGCATCATTTAACCACCACAGGAAGTTCTGAAAGTGCTTTGATATATTTTTCGATTTTTACGGCGGTGTTTTGCCTTGGTCCTGGGAAATACAGTTTAGATCAAAAATTTCTATCTAAATGAAAGCAGTTAGGATTCATCAACATGGAGATGGATCTGAGCTGTGTTGGGACTCTACTCCTAAACCACAAATTGATTCATCTAGCGATGATATTTTGGTTCAAATTAAGGCCGCTGCAATTAACCACTTAGATATTTGGGTGAGGAAAGGGATTCCGGGGGTTCCTCTCCCGCTTATTTTGGGTAGTGATGGAGCAGGTGTTGTAGAGTCATGTGGAGATAAGGTGTCAGATTTTTCCGTTGGAGATGAGGTAATTATTCAGCCACTGCTTTATTGCGGTTCCTGCAGACACTGTAAAAATGGGAAAGAAAACTTTTGTTTTAAATTGGGTATTCTAGGTGAGACTACAAACGGGACCCAATGTGAGTACATTAAAGTAAAATCAAATCAGTTAAAGAAAAAACCTTCTCATCTCTCGTTTTCTGATGCAGCTGCATTCCCTCTATCAACTCAGACCGCATATGCAATGCTGGTGAAACGGGCGAGAATACAACCGGGGGAGACCGTTTTTGTGTGGGGAGCGGGTTCGGGTGTAGGAAGCATGGCTATTCAAATAGCAACCTATTTTGATTGCACTGTTTATTCCGCTGGAGGGACAGATGCAAAGGTACATTTAGCAATAAAATTGGGGGCTGTAAAATCATGGAACTACAAAAAAACTGACATCAGCGCTGTTGTACGAAAAACTGTAGGAAAGATAGGAATAGATGTTGTGTTTGAGCATGTGGGTTCTAAGACCTGGGAATTATCCAAAAGGATGCTTGCTGTAGGGGGGAGGCTGGTTTCCTGTGGCGCTACAACTGGCTATGATGTATCCATAGATTTAAGGCATCTTTTTATGAAGCAGCAATCTATTATTGGATCTACAATGAGTGATATTCAGACCTTTGAGGAAATGCTCGCTCTTATCAATGATAATAAAATTTATCCTGTTGTGGACCGAATATTTCCTATGGAAAAAGTGAAAGAAGCTCATAAATATATTGAGAGATCTGGACCTCTGGGAAAGGTTGTTTTAATGAATGAATAGTTTTAGTAAACTGTCAACCATTTTGATAAATTCATTGTCGGAAATTTATCTGATATTTTGAAATTGAATCTACAAATACCTAATAAAATTATTTTTCTTATTTTTATTGCTTCATCTTTGATGGGTCAAAGTAAGTTGACAAATGTGGGTATTTCAACCGGTTCCCATGGATGGGGAATGACTATACAGCAATTGTTTAGAATGGGGGAGAAGACCTTTTGGGGAGTTGATGGGAGACTCTATTTTATTACGGGACTTGGCGATATGCCGACTAACAACTATAACTATGGAGGATTTCAGGAAAGAAATCAAAAAAGTCTGGTGATTCTACCTGTCTCAATTGGTATTCAACACTATCCTTTTCAGGGGAAAATTGCCAATAACTTTTTTCCGTTTATTCAGGCGAAAACTGGGCCACTATTTGTTTTTGATGGAGATGAGTCAATTCAGGGATTTTTTGAAAGATGGAAAAAACCGGAAACTCAGGTGAACTATAGTTTGCAAATTGCAGGTGGCATCAAATTTATTGTCCCACCTTATTCCTTTATGTCAATCATTGCTGGTTATGATTTCTTTCCACTTAAAAAAGAAGCTGATGGAAGAAAGAACTATAGTGGAGGACTATTTCAAATTGATTTTTCTGTTAAAATAAATGACTGATAAAATATTTCTGTATGTCAATCCTGGTCAGCTAAAAGATAGTAAATTTATTTTATCAGAGGAAGAATCACATCATTTAAAACATGTACTAAGGCTCAATAAGGGACAGAACATCTGGCTTACAGATGGAGAGGGTTGTTCATATCAAGGCGAATTGACATCTGTAAATGGGAAAGCACGGGGATTTATTCATAAAATTTTTCCTGGGCAAGGTGAGAACCCATGGAAGATACAATTAGCCATGCCTGTGATAAAAAAAAGTAGAATGGAATGGATGATTGAAAAAGCAACGGAGCTGGGTGTAAACAACATTTCTTTAATATGGATGGAGAGATGTAGAAAACAAAATTTAAATTTTTCAAGATTGAGCAGAATTATTCAAAGCGCTGGGAAACAATCTGGGAGGAGTAAATTTCCGGAATTAATTGAATATTCTAGTCTCTCCGATTTCTTAAACCAAAATACAAATAATATTGTGGCTGCGCATAGCCAGGGGAAAATATTTTTAAATCAATATTTAGAACAGACCACAGAGAACGAGCTAACTTTAGTTATTGGACCTGAGGGAGATTTTTCAAAAGATGAAATTGAATTAATGCTTCGAAAGGATATACCACAAATCAACCTTGGATATAGGCGTTTGAGATCAGAGACTGCAGGAATTTATGTTTTATCTAATGTAAGTGATTATAGTTTGAATCTAACAAACTAACTCATGGGTGATTGTTTATTTTGTAAAATTTTAAGTGGTGATATTCCAACTGAATTGGAATATGAGAGTGAAAATATAGTTGCCTTTCGGGATATAAATCCTCAAGCCCCAACTCATATCCTTATTATACCTCGGGAACATATTGCAACTTTGAATGATGTGAGAAAAAAACATCGGTCTGTTTTAGGTGAAATGCAGTTGGCTGCATCAAAGCTAGCTGAAAAAGAGAAAATTAATATTGGAGGTTATCGAACGGTTTTTAATTGTAACGAAGATGCAGGCCAGTCGGTGTTTCATATTCATCTTCATTTGCTCGGAGGAAGAGGCTTTAGGTGGCCCCCAGGGTAGCCCCTTCTACATTTAAATAGGAAATTAATTATGTATATATCTGACCTAAAAATTCATGGATTTAAATCTTTTGCTAAAAAAGAAGATTTGAGATTTGGTGAGGGGATCACCGCTGTTGTAGGTCCCAACGGCTGTGGAAAGACAAACATCGTAGACGCCATACGTTGGGTTCTCGGAGAACAGAAATATTCTGTTTTAAGGAGCAATAAAATGGAAGAGGTGATTTTTAACGGCTCAAAAGGAATGAAACCAATGGGAGTTTGCGAGGTTTCGCTAACTGTACACAATAACAAAGGCAGACTTCCTATAGAATATAGTGATGTAGAAGTAAGCAGAAGGGTGTACCGAAATGGAGAGAGCGAATATTTTCTAAATAGAAATCCTTGCAGGTTAAAAGATATTTTTGATTTGTTTGTTGACACAGGAATGGGTGCTGATTCCTATTCAGTTATTGAATTAAAAATGATAGAACAAATTTTGTCTGAGTCAGGAAATGACCGATTCAGAATGTTTGAAGAGGCTGCAGGAATAAATAAGTATAAGATCCAACGCAAACACTCCCTAAGAAAATTTGAAATTGTAAAGCAGGATCTATCTCGGGTTGATGATATCATTAGTGAAGTAGAGGAAAAGGTTAGGCATTTAAATCTTCAATTAAAGCGTTTCAAACGCTATGAAAAGCTTCAAGAAAATCTGAAAGATTTTGAAATCAGTCTGGGATACATTCAGCTTAAAGCATTAGACAAAGAAGCAGAGCCATTATCTTTGATCATAAAAAAAACTGCACAACAGCGTGAATCTAAAACCACTCAAGAAGATATAAATGAAAGAGAACTAAAGCGCTCCCAAACACTATATAAAGACCAGAGCAGAGAAGTTGAAGAAATACAGAAAAAATGGAACGGATTAAAAAATGAAATAATTTCTGCTAACCAACAAAATTTGATCTGGAATGAACAAAGTCATTCCACAAGGAACCAGATAGACCGTCTAAACAGTGAGAGAAAAACCAACGCAAATAGAACAGATAAATTTAAAAAGGATTTAGTAGAGTCTAAAGACCGTGTAAATGAGGTTATTCCCGAAATATCTTTATGTGTTGAAAACCATAAATCTAAAAAAGAAGAGTTTGACTCACTGAATGTAAGCTATAAGGAAATCCAAAAAGAGGTTGAACTATTACAGGGTAAACGATGGAAAACCCAAACCGAGAAGTCTGAGGCACTCCAACAGCATCAAAAAACTAATTTACTTATTGAAGAAAAATCCAGACTTAAAGAAGAACTAAAAACAGAATTAGTTCAACTGAGCGATTCACTCAGTTCCCTTAGTCTTGAGATCAAAGAATCAGAAAATAACCTTTCTAATTTAAATGAAAAAAAATCTAAAGATAATTCAGTGTTGGAAAAGCATCAAACTGAACTTCAAAAACTAGATGCAGATTTAGATTTAGTGAATAAAAGTATTCTTGAAATTCAGGGCGAATCTAAGAGTTTAACCTCTCAAATAAAATTTTATCAATCAATTATTTCAAGTAATGAAGGATTTCCTGATGGAACTAGATATATATTGGAAGAAAAATCAAAGTTTCCGGAGGTGCTAGGTGTGTTGGTTGACTTACTGAAAGTTGATAAAAAATACTCGACAGCGGTGTCATCTGTATTAGGTGAAATGTGTTCCTGCCTTGTAGTCAAAAATAGAAAATCGGTATTTTCTATAGTTAAAAAATTGAAGGAGAAGAATCTGGGTAATGTAAGCTTTATACCATTGGATGGAATACAAAATTCTGAAAATAATAAATCATCCGTTCCCAAAGATTCAGCTATTTTGGGCAAAATATCAGATTTTGTTAATTGCTCAAAAGAGTTAAGCAAATTAAAATATCATCTTTTTGATAAATGCCTTTTATGTACAGATTTAGATTCACTAAAACATTCCACTCTGGATAGCTGGAATTGTGTGGATTTAAAAGGCCAAATATCTGCTAGGGGAATTATTAAATTTCAGGACTTGGAAAGTAGCCCTGTCCAACTGGGACGACGGGATAGACTCAAGGTTTTAGAAAAACTTATCACTAAATTATCTGAAAAAGAATACTCACTATCTGATAAAAAGTATCAAATAGAAAAAAATATTTCTGACTTAGAGGTTAAGCTTTCAGAGGAGAAAAACGTCTTTCGAGATTTAAGAGAAAATATATCTCATACGGAAGGTGATATTCGTCAAAAAAAATATCAAAAAGAAAGAACTGAAGATAGGATTTCTTACCAGAATTCTAAGTTGAACGAGTTAAGAGAATTAATTACTCAACTAAAAAAATCACGTATAGTTACGAAACAAAAGGTAGACAAGATAGAAAAAGAGGTAGAAAAAACCTCAAACAAATTAAATTTATCTGAGGAAAAACTAGCTGAAATACGAGTTTCCAGAGATAGCATGTATGAAGAAGTTCAAGCACTGCATTTAGATGTAGTAAAATTGGAGAACAAAAGAGAACAATATTTTATGCAAGCACAGACAGCAGAAAAGGCGATTGAAGAATTAGAGATAAGAGATACAATCATTGCTACTGAAACTAGTGAAATGACTCAAAAGATTAATAATTTGGAAGAAGATATTCAGATAGGAGATAAAACAATCAATAGATTAGAGGGGCAGATCTCTGGACTAAAGACAAAATTAGATTTGCAGATTCAAGTTAAAGAGACCATTTATCAGGAAATCGAAGATCTGCAAACTAAGATTCGAACGGAACAAAAATCACGAGAATCCTTATTGGAAGATATGAAGGAGTCTGAGCAAAAACTCATGGAGAATGAACAGAGGAAACTTGTTATATTAAATAGATTGAAAGATTTATATGAGGTTAATATTCCGGAGTACCTAGATGTTGATATAGATGAGCTCGAGCTCCAAGAAAAAATCCAAAAAACACATCGCAGTATTGAAAATATTGGGGCAGTAAACTTAGCTGTACAATCAGATTATAATGAAGAAATGGACCGTTTGAATGTTTTACAGAGTCAGCGAACTGATTTGGTAAAATCTGAACAAAACTTGAGAGAGACAATTCAAAACATTGATGAAATTGCTAGAGAAATTTTTCTGACTACCTTTGACCAGATCAATCTCAACTTTTCAAAATTATTTACTCTATTCTTTGAGGGTGGTGAGGGAAAACTTGAGCTCATTGGTGATCCAGACCCGCTGGAAGCTGACATAGCAATTAGAGCTCAACCTCCTGGGAAGCGGAATCAAAATTTGCGGATGTTAAGTGCCGGTGAAAAATCTCTAACAGCCATAGCACTTCTTTTTGCTATTTATCAATTTAAGCCCAGTCCATATTGTATTTTAGATGAAGTGGATGCCCCCCTTGATGATGTAAATATCCGTAAGTTTACTCGAGTCCTGCAACAGTTTAGTGATGAAACACAGTTTATCGTTGTGACTCACAATAAACTCACCATGGAAGCTGCAAATTATCTTTACGGAGTCACTATGGAGCAAAAAGGTGTTTCTAAATTGGTTTCTGTGAAGTTTGAAGCTTAAATTTATATTTTGTTGAGATACTTAAATAAACTCACTATTTAAAATTTAGATTATTAAAAGTGGACTCCAGTTCCGCATATAGTCTATTTAATGGTAGCCCCATTACATTAAAATAACATCCTTCAATCTTTTTAACACACACAGAAAACCAATCCTGTATTCCATAAGATCCTGCCTTATCAAAGGGTTTATATATTTCAATATAATACTCAATTTCATCATTTGATAAAGGTTTAATGGTAACATCGGTTTTTGAGTGGAAGGTATTTGAAATAGACTTTTGTATCCATTGTATTGAAACCCCAGTGTAAACTGAGTGAACACTGTCAGATAAATTAGAGAGCATGGAAAATGCCTCTTCAAAAGAATTTGGTTTACCTAAAATATTATCATTTAAAACAACGACTGTATCTGCACCAATCACAACTGATTCTGAATTTTTCATGCTAATTTCTTTTGCTTTTTCTTCAGCATAAAATTCTACAAATTTGTTTGGAGTTTTATCTATAGAAAAATCTTCATAAACTGAGCTTATCATTACCTCAAACGTTATTCCCATTTGTGCTAATAACTCTCTTCTTCGTGGAGAACCAGAAGCTAGAATAATCTTAGGTTTTTGTTTAAGGTTATTTAAAAATGGCAAGCCGATTGATTTTTGAGATAGTCTCATTTTCGCCTTCTGCTTTTATCCGATAAATATAGACACCATTAAATAGATCCTTACCAAATGCATCTCTACCATCCCAATAAATATGATGATATCCTACTGGAAATAATTCTGGGGAGATATCCTTAATTTTTGTTCCATCCAAAGTATAAATACTGACAGAGACCATTGCAGGTTCGGTAATTTCAAATGTGAATTTGGTATCACTTTTAAATGGATTGGGATAGTTATATACACTGAATATATTAAGTTTTGAGCTCAATAGAGCATTAAGTAAAATTTCTTTTTTGGCAGAGTTGTTAGCGTTATCCCAGCATTGAACTTCAATATGAAGAGGAAAATTAAAGTCACTTAAATTCAATAATATATTACCAGATGTAATATCATCGGAATTATATATAAACTGACTTGTTAAATAATTTATTTCACTCGTAGATAAATTTTGCATTTTTATTTCATGTCCCGGTTCTCCAGTTAGATTTATACCAGACTCATCGGTTAGTGTTAATAATAAAATGGAATTGGGGTCTATATGATCTCCATAACCAAGACTTTCATTTACACTATTTGAGAATACTATTTCAGGACCTTCAAAATCATTGTTTTGTAAATTAGTTATCACGTTAATCCCTTTTTTATACCCCAGTGCATTAAGATAGGGAAATGTTTCTGTTTGGATATACATTTTTATATCAATTTTAGAGTTATTTAAATCGAGAGGAACCCAAAAAAATCCATTGACAACCGAACTCGTGAATGAAATTTCACCTACTGATAGAATGGTTCCAGGGAGTGAATAAGAGATTGAGGACTCAACCCACCCTGAAGTTGAAAGATAGGAATATTCTCTTTCAACAATACGGTTTGATTCCCTTACAATCAACAGTCCCGTCCCACCATTGGGTGACAAATATTGTTCAGATGAAACAGACTCTGGTGTAAGTATTTCTATAGGTTCAGATATTATTAAATCAATAGGATTTTGAATAAAATTTATCATCATAGCTGGATCACCAAATAAATGAAAAACTTTTCCGGTGATGGACCCTGTCTTCACACTCTGTAACACTAATCCTAGAGGGATATCTGTAATTTCACCGCCCGGAAACATTGTCTCATATATAGATTTCAACAAGATCCAATTTGGACCTTCATAAACACTGCGCGAGGTGGTAATAATTGCAATTGCACCGTTACCCTCTAACCTGATTATATCTTCAGAGAACGCATCGTCCTCAGTATCATCAAATGCGCCCCAGGAACATGTTCCTGCAATCCAAATGGGTAATCTATTTCCTGTCTGGATCAATGAAATATCACCACGATTTTTGTCTAGCAGTCCCTCCTGGGCCCATTTATGGTAGGATCCATGGCCAATATAATTGATAATCAGTGTGCCAGATTGGATCAATTCAAAAAAATCTTCTGTAGCTTCTGGTTTTGAAACTCCGTAGAGAGATGCATCATTTGATTCAGGATATTCCATTAAATAAACTTTTTGGACATCAAATTGGGATGGAATAATATGAGATAATCTTTCAGAATAAGATATATGGGTTGTATCATTTACATGAGGTCTAGCTTCATCGTCAGCTACCAAAGTAATTTTTTGCTTCCACAATCCTAGTTCAGGCTCTGTTTCATATTGGATAAGTTTATTTACAAATGCACTGACATCTTGTGATGTTTTTGCAGGAAATCTACCTAAAGCAATTTGAGGGATACCTCCATTGAAAGTGACTAATAAATCATCAGATGCATAGTTGCCTTCGTAAAGAGTTGGCAACTCAGGCACATCACCAACCAACAAACCGTATTGAAGGTCATTTGATATAGATAGAGCATCATTAAAAAATGATTTAATTGCAAGGGGATCGACATCACCTTCTGAATATGTATGATATATTGAATCTGTAGAAATAAAAATTGTATTGAGTGGTAAAACTAAGGAGCTATTTCTATGTTGAATTAAGGGGCTCAAATGTGAATTATAATCTGAAGAGCCAATCATAATGTAATCAATATTTTCAGAAATATGATTAAGTGTAAATGATGGAATATCATTTAGAGTTTTATTCCTAGTTAAAGGTAAATAGCTAATCCAATTTTTTGAAATATCCCAATTGACCACACGGTGTTTTAAAAATGACTCAGTTTGATATGGAATTTCGGATTCGAAAGAAAACATTGAATCATCAAAATAAACATTTACTATTACCTCTTCATAGGCAGTCCCATCTATATCCAATGGAGATAGAGCCAAAGTACCCGTTTCCAATCCTTTCAGATTTTGAAATTGAAGCCAATCTACACCTCTAGGAAAATCGGAGCTTGGTATGTTTTGTATCATAATAGGATTTGAATAGCTAAAATCAAAATATGGTTTGTGTGAATGAGGGAGACCAATAATACAGTAAAATACTTCTATCTCATTTAAAGATTTTGCTTTAGAAATATATTTTAATTTTAAATGGACTCTAGAAGATTCTATAATTGACCATGAGCCTTGTGCAATCACAGCTGAGACAAGTATTGTGAACTGGAGTATAAAAAATAGGCGGCGCATATACACTAAATTTAGCAAATATTGATATTATTCAGATTGGATATAAGTTACTATAAAAATTAAATTCTATCGCGGAAAAACCTTATTTATTTTATAATTAAACCATCTTAATAGTTATGTTCGATTTATCAACAATTAAAAGTTTCTATTCACAATATACATTCACCTTAGGAAGTATTAGGGAATATCTTAAAAAACCACTGACATTAACAGAAAAAATTTTATATTCACATCTATCAGAAAGTAACACTATGACTGAATTTATTAGAGGAAAAGATTATGTCTTTTTTTCCCCTGATAGAGTAGCCTTACAAGATGCAACTGCACAAATGGCGCTGCTCCAATTTATGATGTCTGGTAGAAAAAAGGTTGCTGTACCTTCTACAGTTCACTGTGACCATCTGATTCAAGCACAAACCGGAGCAGAAGAGGATCTCTCAACCGCCAAAGATTCAAACTACGAGGTATATAAATTTTTGGAGTCAGTTGCTAATAAATATGGTTTGGGATTTTGGAAACCTGGAGCAGGTATTATTCATCAGGTTATTATGGAAAATTATGCTTTTCCAGGCGGAATGATGGTTGGTACAGACTCTCACACTGTTAACGCAGGTGGTTTGGGGATGATAGCAATTGGAGTCGGGGGCGCAGACGCAGTTGATGTTATGGCAGGAATGCCCTGGGAGTTACGTTTCCCTAAGTTAATTGGGGTGAAATTGGAGGGTCAATTAAATGGATGGACATCAGCAAAGGATGTGATTTTAAAATTAGCAGGAATATTAACTGTTAAGGGAGGTACAGGTTCAATTGTAGAGTACTTTGGACCGGGTGCAGACTCAATTTCATGTACGGGCAAAGGGACAATTTGTAATATGGGAGCGGAAATTGGAGCTACAACATCAATATTTGGATATGATGATAAAATGAGCGAATATCTCAGAGGAACTGGAAGAGCTGAGATTGCGAATATTGCTGACCCACTAAAAAATGATTTAAGGGGAGATATTGAATGTTATGAAAATCCAGAAAATTATTTTGATGATGTAATTCATTTAAATCTATCTACACTTGAGCCACATATTAATGGTCCTTTTACACCAGACCTAGCGACTCCCATTTCAGAATTTGGTTCTACTGTCAAAGAGAAGGGATGGCCCCAAAAGCTAAGCGTAGGTCTAATCGGCTCCTGCACCAACTCTTCCTATGAAGATATTACAAGAGCAGCCTCAATAGCTCAGCAGGCTTTGGACAATAATTTATCGATAAAATCTGATTTTACAGTTACCCCAGGGTCTGAACAAATTAGATATACAGTGGAACGAGATGGATATCTTGATATATTTGAAAAATTAGGTGGGGTTGTTCTTGCAAATGCCTGTGGTCCATGCATTGGGCAATGGAAACGACATGGTGCTGAGAGACAGGATAGAAATTCAATTCTCACTTCTTTCAACAGAAATTTTGCAAAACGAAATGACGGAAATCCTAACACACATGGATTTGTTGCATCTCCGGAGATAGTGACTGCTATGACAATTGCAGGAGATTTAACCTTTAATCCTATGAAAGACCCTCTAATAAATAATGAAGGTAATAAAGTTTATTTGGAAGAACCGAAAGGGATTGATCATCCTCATAAGGGCTATACTGTAGAAGACAGGGGCTTTAAACATCCCTCTAAAAATGGTCAGAATATCGAAATTAAAATTAATCCAGCCTCTGAAAGACTGCAGTTGTTAAAGCCCTTTAAACCTTGGGAAGGTAAAAATTTGACTGGACTGAAACTGTTGATTAAGGCAAAGGGAAAATGTACGACTGATCACATATCAATGGCAGGCCCATGGCTGAGATTCAGAGGGCATTTAGATAATATATCCAATAACTGTTTAATTGGTGCGATTAATTCATTTAATGGCAAATCTAATTTGGTTCTCAATCAGCTTACAGGAGAGTATGGTTCAGTACCAGATGTACAACGCCACTATAAACAAAATGAAATTGGAACAATAGTAGTTGGAGATGAAAATTATGGAGAGGGCTCATCTAGGGAACATGCTGCAATGGAGCCAAGGCATCTTGGAGTGAAAGTAGTTTTAGTAAAATCCTTTGCTCGGATACATGAGACAAATTTAAAAAAACAGGGGATGCTTGCGTTAACATTTGCTCAAACATCAGATTATAAATTGATTAAAGAAGATGATGAGTTTGAAATTACTGATTTAATTTACTTTTCACCTGGGAAAAATCTTACTATTCTTATTAGACATTCAGATGGCAGCAAAGATAAAATTATATGCAACCACAGCTACAATAAGGCACAAATTAACTGGTTTAAATCTGGCTCTGCTTTAAATCTATTGGCAGGGGAAAATATATGAAAGTATTGATTTCTGATCCTATATCAGAGCTGGGATTAGAAGTTTTAAAAAAAGCAAACCTCACTATTGATTACCTACCGGAATGGACATTGGAAGAGTTAAAAACACATGTAGCGGATGCTTCTGCTTGGATTGTCAGAAGCGGAACAAAGATAAATAAGGAGCTTTTGGATACGACAGAATCTCTTCAGATTATAGGTCGAGCAGGGGTGGGAGTTGACAATATTGATATTCCGGCTGCAACTAGAAAAGGAATTGTTGTGGTTAATACACCTGAGGTTAATACTATCTCTGCAGCAGAGCATACAGTTGGTATGATGTTAGCTTTTTCTAGAAATATCCCTCAAGGGCACTCTTCTGTAAAGGCAGGAGAGTGGAACAGACACGCTCTAGTGGGAATAGAGTTGAAGGGAAAAACACTTGGAATAGTAGGGTTTGGTAAAATTGGGAGAGAGGTCCATCGTAGATGTAAAGCCTTTCAAATGAAAATTTTAGGATATGACCCTTTTTTAACTCAAGATATGATAAATCCTGATGAAGTTACTCTTGTGGACTTAGATACCCTCACTCGTAAGTCTGATTTTATAACACTTCATTTACCAATAAACAAAGAAACGCTTAATCTATTTGATTTAAATCGATTAAAAATGATGAAATCAACTGCTGTTATTATAAATGTAGCAAGAGGAGGAATTATCAATGAAGAAGAGCTAGCGCTAGCATTAAATGAGCAAATTATAGCTGGGGCCGCATTGGATGTTTTTTCTGTTGAGCCTTTGAAGCATGAGCATCCATTAGTCAAAGCAAAAAATATTATTTTTACACCACATTTAGGGGCTTCTACCCATGAAGCTAAAGAGGGTGTCTCCATAGCGGTGTGTGAATCTGTTCTAGACTATTTAGATAAAGGTAAATTATCAAGTGCACTCAATTTTCCAATTTCTAATTTTGAAAATTTAAATAATATTTCTCCATATCTAGAATTATCTGAAAAGCTTGGTATGACTCAAGGATATTTCAATGACGGTGCTGTTTCAGCTATAAAAATAGAGTGTGCAGGGTCAATTAATGACACACACCCGCTAACATTATCATTTTTAAAGGGATTTCTATCCAGAAGGGTCAGCGAGAGATTGAATTTAATTAACGCTGAAACAATTGCTAATGATATGGGTATAACAATAGAAAAAGGAGAATCTTCTGATACAGGAGGATATACTAATTTGATCAGGACGACAGTTGTAATGAAAAATTTCTCTTCTTCCATACATGGAACAGTCTTTGATTCAAATAGAGTGAGTTTTGTTCGCTTCATGGGATATGATCTTGATATCGAACCGAAGGGAACGATTTTGTTTATTAAAAATAAAGATGTCCCAGGAGTTGTAGGTAAAGTAGGAATGTTATTAGGAGAAAGCAGAGTCAATATTGGAATCTACTTGTTGAGCAGGAAAGAGGATGGTTTTGCAATGAGCGCTATAAGGGTTGATAACGAAATTTCTGAGGAAACTTTTGATACATTAAAAGAGTTGGAAGAAATCGTGTTTTTACAACAGATTCAATACTGAATGTGAGTATTTTACTGATATAATTCAAAGAAGGAAAATATTTGTGTGAAAAATTTGAAAAATAATATATAGTATGTCAAAACTATTTGATGAATTAAAGGAAACTGTTAAGGAGTGGACTTCTGTCGCTGTAGAAAAAGCAGAGGAAGTAGGTAAAATTGCTGTTTCAAAGACAGAAGAGGTAACTAGGATCAGTAAAATAAAATTGGAAGTCCACCAACATGAAAGGGACCTCTCTAAATTATATGAGAAGTTAGGAAAATTTGTTTCTGTTCATGCAAAGGAAGAAAATATCGTGAATTTTACTGGGAATTCGGAGTTTTTTGAATTTGTCCAAAAAGTGGATGATCTACAAGCATTAATTCAAGATAAAAAAAATGATATCCAGCGTGTAAAAGATGAATACAAGTTAGATGAAAGTGATATCTCGACTGTGGATGATGTTGTAGAAGAAAAGGTAGAAGAATCTCTCAAGCCTGAAGACCAACCTGAAAATCATTCTGAATAATAAATAATTAGTTTTATTTTACAATAAATTGAATATTTTATTAAACTAAAAGAAGGAAAGTCTGAAAACCATCAATTTATTATTGATTGTATAAAAATCTAACTCCTCGTAATATCGCAGGATATTTTATATTAATATTTATGAAAATACGGAACAAATCGATTCTTATTCAAAGTGAGGGGGAAAATAGGTTAATCCAGTGGCACTTTACTCTAAAAAAAATAGCAGGAGTATTATCTATAATATTATGCCTAACTGGTGCCATTATTTTCTTCACTGCAGATACAATTACAGAATACTTTTATAAATCAAAAATTGAAAAAATTAGATCAAATTATTCCCATTTAAACACTACGCTTACCGATTTAGAATCCCAATTAAATTTGTTAAATGAAAAAGTTATTGAGTTGGAGGAACAGGAGACCAAACTAAGAATGGTTACCGGTCTCCCCGTTATTAATAATGATTTTCGAGAAGTAGGAATTGGGGGAGTAAGATTAAATGAAAACTTTGATATTTTTCTACCGGGTTTTGAAAAAAGCTCTGATGTCTCGAATCTTGAGCGTGATATTGAAACGCTCGTTAGGAAGGTAAAGCTAGAGCTGAGTAGTTTTGATGATATCCATCAAAAAATCATCAATAATAGAGAAAAGCTGAAATATATACCCTCAATCAAACCAGTTGAGGGAGGGTATTTAAATTCGGGATATGGTTACAGGAGAGACCCATTCGATGGAGCGCGAAGGTTTCACCATGGACAGGATTTTTCAGTTTTTAGTGGTACCCCCATTCAGTCACCAGCAAATGGTACAGTCAAGCGAACCGGTTATAGAGGCGGCTATGGAAAATATATTGTTTTAGATCATGGGTATGGATATGAAACAAAATATTTACATTTATCAAAAATTAATGTAAAGAAGGGACAGTCAATTACCAGAGGTGAAATTATTGGTGAGTCTGGCAATAGCGGAAGGTCTACAGCACCTCATCTGCATTATGAGGTATTATACAATGGTACTCCCCAAAATCCACTTGATTTTTTCTATAGAGGATAGTTTCTGATTGGACTTATAAAACACTTTAATAAACAATGAATAAATCCTATTATTTAGAAACTTATGGATGTCAGATGAACGTTGCAGATTCTGAGCTCATTGAAAAATTGTTACACAGTGAAGGTTATAAGCAAACTGATCAAATGGAAAAAGCAGATGCAATATTCGTTAACACCTGTGCCATCAGAGATCATGCAGAGCAAAAGGTACATTCAAGGTTAGGACTGTTCAATAGAGTAAAACGGGAAAACCCAGGTGTAATAATTGGTGTCCTAGGTTGTATGGCTCAAAATCTAAAAGATGATATATTAACTAATAAACCCTATGTAGATATCATTTTAGGTCCTGATGGTTATAGACGATTACCGGAATATCTAAAACGAAATAATAAGAAAAAACATATTGTTGATACTAAACTGTCTAGATATGAGGTTTACGATGATCTCTTCCCCAGCAGAAAGGAAGGGATAAATGCTTGGGTTTCTATTATGCGGGGTTGTGATAAATTTTGCACATTTTGTATTGTTCCTTTTACAAGAGGGAGGGAGCGCAGCAGAAGTATAGATAGCATTATTGCCGAAGTGTCTCAAGCAGTGTCAGATGGGTTTGTAGAAATTACATTGTTGGGACAAAATGTAAATTCTTATCAATTTAATTCTATCGGGTTTACTCAGTTATTGGAGGCAGTCTCAGAGGTCAAAGGAGTACAGAGAATCCGCTATACATCCCCCCATCCTCAGGATGTAACGGAAGAACTATTGGATATTATGGCATCGCGAAATAATATTTGTAATTCAATTCATTTCCCTCTTCAGTCAGGCTCTGATCGAATATTGAAGCGGATGAATCGTACATACACACAAAATCACTTTCTTGCACAGGTTACAATGATGAGGGACAAAATTCCTCATATTGGGATCTCTACCGATATAATAGTTGGTTTCCCAGGAGAGACAGAGACTGATTTTCAGGAAACATTGAACGTTATGAATGAGGTACAATTTAATTCAGCATTTACCTTTAAATATTCTGGGAGACCATTTACCAAAGCTGTAGAGTACCCTGACCATATATCTGAAAACGTTAAACAAGAGAGACTTGAGAGACTCATTCAACTGCAAAAGCAGCATACATTAAATAAAAATTCAGATTTAATTGGGACGGCTCAGCCTGTCCTTATTGAAAAAGAAAGTAAAAAATCCTCATCTCATTGGGCAGGTAGAACTGATACAAACAAATGGGTCACATTTAAAAAAGAAAGCACTAAAATCAAGCAAACTGTAGATGTAGATATATTGAAAACATCAGGTATCAGTTTACATGGAGAGATATCTTGATAATAGCTATGGATATGTATGAAACTAATTAAAATATTTTTAGGGCTTATAATAGTTTTTAGTCTATTGCTGGTTCTCGTGGAAAATACAGACACGGTTAAAGTTAACCTTATATTAACTGAATTTCCGGAGACTAAGGTAGCTGTACTAATCCTTATTTCTGTAGGTCTTGGAATATTAATTGGATATGGATTAACTGTATTTACACTTATTTCAGTAAAGTCAGAGCTGAGATCTCTTAAGCATAAAAATCAATCCATAGCTGATGAATTAAATGATCTGAGAAATGTAGCGATTGAACCTGATATCTATGATGCTGAAAGTGAAGAGTAATCATATTGGTTATATCAACCTATATATCATCTGGAATTTTACTTTCCAGTTTAGTTGGAATTTCATTATTTAGGCGATTATCCAGAAAAGCTAAAAAACCGGAGCACCTATATATCGAAGCTCTTCACTGCCTGATCAGGGATGATAAACACAACGCTATTTCTCTCCTGAGAGAGGTGGTTAAAAAAGACTCTGATCACGTAGATGCTTACCTTCTATTAGGTAATACAATACGGGATGAGTTTCCGGAGCAGGCGGTAAAAATACATCAATCTCTTACGGTCAGACCGGGACTATCAAAAACAATGATAGTTGAGATTCACAAGTCGCTTGCTGAAGACTATCACACACTAAATAAAATTGATCTGGCCAAGAGAGAATGTGAAAAAATCCTAAAACTAGAGCGTCGAAATAAGTGGGCGGTCGATTTGCTGTTAATTCTCTCCGAAACTGAGCGAGATTGGAAAAAAGCAGAACACTGGAGTCGATTATTAAAAAAAATAAATAGAAAAAGGAGTAGCTCTGATCCAGAGAAATACCATATTCATTTAGGAGAAGATAAATTGAACTCCAGAGATCTATCCGGTGCTGAATCAGAATTTAAAAACGCAGTAAAAATTAATCCTGACTCACCATATCCATATTTTTATTTAGGAAAAATTGATATGGAAAACGGAAAAAAAGAAGCAGCTCTTCATCAGTGGAAACAGTATGTTACTTTAACTCCCAACCCCAAGTTAGGAATTTATAAAGAAATTGAAGGCCTCTTATTTGAATTAAACCGTTACTCTGAGATAGAGGGTCTCTATAGAAAAATTGTTGAAAAATATCCTCAGAATAAAGAGGCCATGGTTCGAATGGCTAACCATTTGATAGAAAAAGGTGATAGAGATAAGGCACAAACATTTCTCGAACAATTAAAAGAGGAATCATTGACTAAAAATTTATTAAAACATAAAATCAGTCTCCCTGAACAAACAGATGTCTCGGTTGTCTCAGGTGTAGACTCTCTGATAAAATCCTCTCTGGAATTAGACCAGTGATATATCAAACTCTCTTTATTATTTTGGGATTACTATCATATGGGGTAACCCAGAGCTTAGACTCTCTATCTATTCTAGCTGAAAAAGGAGAGTTAAAAAAAATTAAACAGATATTACCTAAACTAAAAAAAAAGTATCCAAAAGATCCCGGGGTTCTCTATTATACAGGAGCTACTATGATGGATGGAGAGTCCGCTGTTGAGATCTATAGAGAAATTATCAAGAAACATTCAAAATCTATTTATGCTGAAAAAGCATCCAATAAAATTGGACAATATCTTTATGCTCTGGGTTTATATGGTCAGGCATCGAAACACCTTAAGAAAAATATATTTAGATATCCACGGTCTAAGGATTTATCTAAAACTATAGGGATGATGATTCGAAGCTATGACGCTACAGGTGAGTTAGATTCTGCCCAGTGGGCTGTCAACAAATTCTTTAAAAAGTTTCCAAATTATTATTTAAAACAAAGTGATTTGGGATATTATCCTAAATCCATCAGGGGACTTAAAATTCAAACTAATAAAGCAGCGATCAATGAAATAGCGAATAAGGTAGGAGATTGGATGATTCAGGTAGGTGTGTTCGGTGTTAAGCAAAACGCTGCTAACCTCTCAAAAAAATTGCGAGCTAGTGGTTACTCTGTATCTGTAAACAGTCTCCCTAAAAATAAATCATTATTTGCAGTTAGAGTTGGGCCATTTGAGAGTCGAAAATTTGCAAAAGAAATGGCTGTAGAATTGAGAAATAATTTTGAATTAGATTATCAGATAATTAGACAATAATATTAAGGGAATGAGTGTGAGGCTGGTGCCCACTGCGGTCTTCAAAACCGTTGTCCTGATGATAAATCGGGAGCTGGGTTCGATTCCCAGGCGTTCCCGCCATTTGAAATCGTCGGTAAGTGCAAATATTTTAGCATTTACCGACGATAGCCTTCCTTAATTGCTGGTGATTTTGAGTGCAGTTAATTGTACTCAAATGTAGTCAAATATTACCAATTTGGTCACACCTTGGTCACGTTTTTTTTCGCTGGAATAGGATTTTGGAAGAGAGTTGCAGCATCTTTTATAGACAGCTTGATTACTGTGCTAATGGCCATGGTTTCGGGTTTAATAGTTGGATTTATCATGGCATCTAATAATCCCTATGTTGAGGATATGGTTCTTGAGATTGCAGGTCAAATTGTTGGCGTAATTGTTTCTTGGATTTATTTTGCTGCATTTGAATCTTCCGCAAAACAAGGTACACCTGGTAAAATAGCTTTAGGTATTATTATTACTGATTTAAACGATAATAGAATTTCATTTGGTAAAGCCTCAGGCAGATATTTTGGTAAATTTATATCATCATTAATTATTGGTATTGGATTTTTGATGGTTGCTTTCACTCACAAAAAACAAGGATTACATGATATGATGGCAGGCTGTTTAGTAAAGAATAAAAACGGGTCATTGCCAACTACGAATAAATCTTTTGCCAAAACTTCTAAAGCTTCATCTATATCCTATACGAAGGGTGATCTCTATAATACCTAATCTAATATAGAATATTTTGAATTCATACGAGTGTAGGATCATCAGATAATTATCAAATAATATATAACAAACCGCAGCACAACACTTTTATTAATCGCTACACTCTTTGTGCTTTTTGTTTCCACCTCTTTGTAAAAAAAGGTGATAGCGAAAATTGAGGTGAGAAACATTTATGTGATAGTGGGTAGATTCGGATATGGACTTTAAAGGAGAAAGAGTGCAAATTTTCACTGATGGTGCGTGCAAGGGAAATCCAGGTGTGGGTGGATGGGGCGTCCTCATAAAGTCAGGCGAACATGAAAAAGAGTTAAATGGCTATGAGCAACTAACAACCAACAATAGAATGGAATTAATTGCTGTAATAGAGGGAATAAAATCAATAGATACAAATACAATAGTAGAAGTAACAACTGACTCAAAATATGTAAAAAATGGAATAAGTGAATGGATCTTTAATTGGAAGAGAAACAACTGGAAAACTTCAGCAAAGAAGCCTGTAAAGAATAAAGAGCTATGGCAGAAATTAGATAGCTTAGTTCAAAAATATAATATTAAATGGATATGGGTAAAAGGCCACTCTGGTCATCCGGGTAATGAGAGAGCTGATGAATTAGCTAACGATGCTGTTAGAGAATACTATGATATATCAGTATCAGATGAATAAAAAGAATCCTGTTGAAATTCAGTTATCTCTTTGTATGATAGTGAAGAACGAAGAGAAAAATCTGAGCTCATGTTTGGAAAGTGTTAAAGATATTGTGGATGAAATGATAATCCTCGATACAGGTTCTGATGATAATACAGTCCGCATAGCGGAAGAGTATGGAGCAAAGGTTCACCACTTCAAGTGGTGTGATGATTTTTCAAGAGCCCGAAATGAATCGATAAAATATGCAAAAGGGAAGTGGATATTGTGGATGGATGCAGATGAGCGATTGAACAGCAACTCTAAAGATGAGCTAAGATCTATATTGAAAACCTCACACCGCCCTCTGGGAGTAAACGTTACAATAAAAAATATCTCAAGTAATCAAATAAGATATGGCAGCGCGTACAGGATGTTTTCTAATCATTTTAGCATTCAATTTAGAAACATAGTTCACGAACAGATATCCTACAGCTTGAAAGAAATGAAAGCTGAGATTTTAGATTCAAATATAATTATTGACCATTTTGGTTATGACGCAGATAAGTTTGACCAGAAAAAGAAACGAAAGAGGAACTTGCCACTACTCCACAGAATGATTGAGGACAGTCCAAAAGATTTTTTCCCACAGTTTTTATTGGGTCAACATTATTCAGGTGATAAAAATACTCAAGATAAAGCAATTTATCATTTAACTAAATTTTTAAAGCTAAACTCAGGAGAAACTCAGTTAATTGCCAGTGCATATACAACGCTCGCGGATATTTATTTATCAAAAAATGATTTAGATAATGCGAAAACTCAGGTTGAGAGGTCCTTAGAGTCGGCTCCCAATCAGTTTGTAGCACACTATCAATTCGCAAAAATTGGATTTGCTCAAAAACAATATCAAATAGCTATAGATCATTTAGAAAAACTATCTAGAAAGATTGAGAGGGCTAAGAGTTCTAAATCAGGAAATGCGCTAGATAGTGTCTTTTCAATCAATCATATAAAAGGTTTTTCCATAAAAATAAATATGTTCAACTTGAATAGAGAGCTCTCTCTAAATTTAATGATTGACCTTTGGAGTGCTTGTGGCGGATATGATGAGATGAAACAAATCTTCTATGAGTGGGATGATATTGAGAGAGATAAATTTATTGGTTCAATTAAAGACTCTGAATATACTGGCCCAGATTTAAATGTATTATACGAGATATGTGGTTTTCTATATTTATTAAAAAGTGACTATGAGAATGCACTACCTATTTTTCAAAATTTAGTAGATAATAACCACAAAAATACCTATACAATAAAGACACTAGCTGGAATATATGCAAAAAAGGGTAGAATGGATAGAGCTTCAGAGCTATTGACCTCTATCGCATGAGTACCAACATTTCACTATGTATGATTGTAAGAGATGAAGAAAAATCTCTTCCTCTGTGCCTTAATAGTGTTAAAGATGTCGCAGATCAAATCGTAATTGTTGACACAGGCTCATTAGATAAAACAATTAAAATTGCGAGATCTTTTGGTGCAGAGGTATATAATTATGAGTGGAGTGACCATTTTGCAAAAGCTAGAAATGAATCCATAAAATATGCTAAAGGAGAGTGGATATTATGGATGGACGCGGATGAGACTTTGGACCAGAGCTCAATCTCAGAATTAAAACAAATAACAGGTAATAATAATAAAAATTATTTTTATAGCATCAAAATAAGCAGCAAAAATGAATTTGAAAATAAGGTCACATATTCAGATGCACATAGACTATTTCCTAATGGACTAGATATTCAATTTGAAAATCGTATCCATGAACAAATATATAATTCGGCAATAGATGCAGGATTAAAAGAGGTGATTTCAGAGATGCATATAATTCATGAAGGATATAACCTTTCAGCAGAAGAATATCGTAAGAAGTTGATCCGAAATCTTCCAATACTGGAAAAAATGGTTAAAGAGAAAAAAGACTATGCGTATGCTCACTATACATTAGCGCAAAATTATAGCGGATTGAAATATCATGAAAAAGCTATAGATCACTTTAAGATTGCAATAAAATCTGGAAATTTAAATAGGCATCTCCATGTGAGCGCATTAAATGTATTGGCACAAACATTTTCGTTTTTAGGAAATTGGGAGAAAGCAGAACAATCCTCTAGAAGGTCTATTGAATTAGAGCCTATTCAATCGGGGGGTTATTATATGCTATATAAATGTTCAGAAAATAAAAAAGATTACCGTCTCTCAATAGAATACCTTACCAAACTTTTGGAAAATACCAAGAGGATGAACTCTTCAAATGAGATGGTTAGAAATGATAAGTTAATTTCTGAACAAAAAATTTTAAAAACGATTGCCAACACATATATAAAAGTAGGTAATTATCACAAAGCGCTGGAGTCTTTTATACAATTAGATGGAAAAGAGTTTTCTAAATCAATTTTAGGAAAGATAATTGAAATATCTTCTAAACTGCAGGAGTGGAATAAGTTAATTCAAATATTAATTAAATATATTGATGATAATAAAGAAGTTGATTTAGATATATATGATATTTTAGGTCAATCATATATAAAGACAAACCAGCTGAATAAAGCTCTAAATCTGTATCTAAAAGTGGATAAGAATTATGGGGCAGATATAACCATTTTAAAAAGAATCTCTGCGCTTTATGCAAAAAAAGGTAACAGAGAGAAAGCTGAAAAATATATATTAAAGCTTAATAGCTTATTATAAATATTAATGTATAGTTATTAATATATTGTTTTTATTATCATTATTTATATTTAGTTATATAATGATATTATTATTACACATTAATCATATTTATCGATGTTTTGCACTGTTTTTAATTTATTATTGATTTATTTATATAAATATTTATCATTTTTATTAAAGTTTATTGTTTTTAGTGCCGATACTCTAATTGAGCCATAAAGCTCAAAGAGAAAAGAGATAAGATATCCGCAGTGATTTTTTATCTACAAGTTAATTTAATGACTCAATGACAAGGATGTCATCGAACAAATAAGCACGGAGGTTTAAAATGAGTCTTTTCAAAATACATGCGAATACATCGGCGTTAAACGCTTTGAATTCCCTTTACCGATCAAATAGTGAAATAAGCGTTGCTCAGTCACGGCTTGCTTCAGGGAAACGAATTAATACAGCAAAAGATGATACTGCCGGTTATGCAATTTCACGCTCCCTAGAGTCTAGATCTTTAGGATTAAGAGCAGCTTTAAGCAATGTGCAGAATGCAAAAAGCATCCTTGCCATTGGAGAAGGTGGTTATCAAGCCCAGATGGATGTATTGATGACTATAAAAAATAAAACAGTACAATCTGCAGATTCAAGTCTGAATGATGATCAACGTACCGCTATCAGGAATCAGGTTAAAGAGCTGTTAGATGAACTAGATGATATTGCTGTCCAAGCTAAATGGAATGGAGATAATATCTTTGGTAGTACTTTTACGTTTCATGTGGGGTCAGATGAAGATGATAATCTTGCAATAGCCCTCTCTGATTCGTCATCCGAGGCCATAGGCGGAACTACGGATTTATCCAGTATGGGTACAACTGGCGATGTCTACTCGCTTGAGGATACAGTCAAATCAAATCTCGCCATTGGAGCTGTAGATGATGCAATTACTGCCCTGGCAAATGTAATTCAAGGAATTGGTGATACAATCATCAGACTTGGTCTGAAATCAGATGCACTATCTATAACTGCAAAAAACACTGAAGCCACACTAAGTGATTTCGAAGATGCCGATATGGCACATGAGCAGATACAATTCCTAAAGCATCAGATCGTACAGCAGACAGGCATATCAGCACTGAGTCAAGCTAATTCAGCTCCTCAGATAGTCCTCTCATTGTTCCGATAAATTGATTAGAGATGAACTACGGGGAAGGCAATAAATAGAGTTCTTCCCCTTCATTGAATATTAAAATCAATTAAAGGAGCAAAATATGAGAGAAGGAATCTTAGGAATAAAGGAAGTCGCAAGTTACCTAAAAATCAAACAACAGACGGTTTATCGGTTAGTAAAACAGAGAAAGATTCCTGCTTTAAAGATTGGAGGTCAGTGGAAAGTCAAACAAGAACACCTGGATAAGATGTTTGACGAAATGCTGCAGGACAAATTAAAAGAATTCCAATTGTAAACTGAAAAGAAAAATAGGTAGCACACTGCAAAAAGCCCCCTCAATATGTAGGGGGCTTTTATTATTATATATAATTAACATTTAATTTTATACTATTTTATTATATTTTAAAGATTTTAACTGTATATAAATAAATATATACTATTATTAGTATATAATATTTAATTATATTGATTATTGCTGAATAGCGTTATTTATTTTTATTGATTATTATTAATTACTAGTAAATAATCCATAAATTTTATCAATTTTCATAATCTTCCGATAATGTTGTCAATGAATAAAGGGCTAGAAATAGCTACAAAAGGGATTTTCCCTTTTAGTGATAGATAAATAATTAAACGGAGGAATAAAAATGAGTCTTTTCAGAATTGGAGCTAATATCCAGGCAATGGATTCTCTTAAGTCCTTGTATGACATCAATAATGACATTGGTGTTCGTCAGGCACGCCTTGCATCAGGTAAGCGAATCAATACCGCACAGGATGATACAGCTGGTTACGCAATTTCAAAATCCTTACAGG
>DEAI01000020.1:2212-3818 GCA_002346675.1 Fidelibacterota bacterium UBA2986 | reverse complement strand
AATACCAAAGTGAAAAAGAATGATGTGTTTCCAAAAAACAAAGAAGAACAAAATATTTTTGAACGTTCAGATGTTAATAAAAATCAGATGCTAAATAAATTGAAAAGCACTCTGATTTACATTACACGAAAAAATGTTCTAGGAAATAGACCGGTATTTGATGCAAGCTGCATTCTCTGGACAAGTGGTATGAAATCATGGCGAGCTGCGAATAATTTAGGATATTGGATTCATGGAACCTCAGACAGTATGGGTGAAACAGAAATAGAATCTGTTCGGACTTTCATTGGTGAAAAGTTCCCAATAACTAAGCTTACCTTCAAAAATGATGATATTCCCAAAGTGAAGACAATTGATGTATATGAGCTAAACAATCCTAAATTCCCTGATGATATGGCGAACAGAAAAGAATTCTTCTGGATGAGCACTTTGGCTTTTAAAACAGCATTAAAACAATATCCAGAGATTATCGATAAAAAACATGCATGCGGAATGGGAAATACATATAAAAAACTTAAAAAAATTATAAAAAGAGAAGAAAAACTTGATTGTTATTTATCCTATGAAAGCTGGTTTAATAACCTACAAGATTAAACATGATCAAAAATAAGAGATATAGTAATGCAATCAACAAGATACCTCAGAAGGTTCCACCAATTTGGTTCATGAGGCAAGCAGGCAGGTACCACTCCCACTATCAAGGCCTAAGGAAAAAACATTCATTCGTAGAACTATGCAAAGAACCCGAACTTGCTACAGAGGTTGCGATGGGTCCGATAAATGATTTTGACTACGATGTAGCTATATTATTCAGCGATATTCTGTTCCCATTAGAATCCCTGGGTCTAAAGCTTGACTATAAGCCAGGGCCAACCTTCGAAAACCTATTAACTCCTGATTCTCTGAAAAACCTAGATTCCTCTGATAAAATCGTCGATGATATGAAGTTCCAGTCTAAGGCTCTTTCTATTACCAGAGATGCACTTTCAGAAAGTAAAAGCTTAGTTGGTTTTGTTGGAGGACCGTGGACACTCTTATCCTACGGGACTGGTATAAAAAACGAAACTAATATTGATGATGTGCATAAAAATGAATTTTATGAGAAATTACTCTACGATGTACTGATCCCAGCTCTATACCAGATCATTGAGATGCAACTTAAAAGTAGTGCTGAGATAGTCTATATGTTTGACACAAACGCATCGCAGTTACAATCAAATTACTTTATTGGTAAATATATTGAAGAGATAAAGGAAGGTATATTTTCCGCATTTCCAAACCAAGTGGCATACTTTTGTAAAGAAAACCCCATACTGGTCGATCCAAAAAGTAATCTCAAATATCAATTAGCTGGTATGGTCTATGGAGAGAACAAAGGCCTTGAAACAATACTCCCAAAATTAGAAAGTGGGTTCTTGCAGGGTAACTTTGATCCGAAAAACTTATTATTGCCAGAAAAAGAGTTTCAATTGGAAGTTGATAATTTCATTAAGATCTTTCGTAACCTGAGTGATATTGAGAGGTCTGGCTGGGTATGCAGCCTCAGTCACGGGGTTCTCCCTAAAGCACGAGAAAATAATGTCAGACATTTCATCGAAATGGTCCG
>DEAI01000020.1:1450-1873 GCA_002346675.1 Fidelibacterota bacterium UBA2986 | reverse complement strand
TCAGATTTCCGTTAGTCCAGCAATAGTCTAGTCACCACATCTATGCAAAACGAATTCAAAAACAAAAACAAACAAATAGGTGTACTAATAACAAACCTGGGTACTCCCGATAGCCCAACAGCAAAGGATTTGAAAAAATATTTAAATGAATTCCTAATGGATAAGCGAGTTGTTGACCTACCGAGGATTTTTTGGGTACCTCTCCTAAAACTAATCATTCTTAATGTTCGACCTAGAAGGTCAGCAAAACTCTATAAAGCTATTTGGACAAATGAGGGGTCACCCTTGCTCTCAGTCTCTAGATCAATAGTAAAAGAACTAGCTACTGTTCTGCAAAAGCAAAATTCAAACTTCACAATAGAATTAGGGATGAGATATGGTAACCCATCTATAAAGAACGCTCTAAAAATCTTTAAAGAAAAA
>DEAI01000020.1:0-1082 GCA_002346675.1 Fidelibacterota bacterium UBA2986 | reverse complement strand
ATCACCTACTACAACTAGCACCTTTGACGCAATTAACGCCCACATAAAAGACCAAAGCTGGGTGCCTAATATCAGATTTATTTCTGGATACCACGACGACGAGAATTATATTAACTCCCTATCAGTATCGATAGATAAAAGTTTTTCAAAACACGGTAAGCCTGATAAACTTATTTTTAGTTATCATGGGATGCCTGAACGCTATCTTCATGAGGGTGACCCTTACTACTGCTTCTGTCATAAAACAACACGTTTGGTCGCAGAAAAACTATCTCTAGACAGTGAATTTTATGACATGGCCTTCCAATCACGTTTTGGTTATGAAAAATGGCTTCAACCATACTTAGACGATATGATACCAAAAGTTGCTGATGATGGGGTTAGGCATCTTCAGATTATTTCTCCAGGATTTAGCGTTGATTGTCTAGAAACCTTGGAAGAGATCAACATACAATACAGAGAATTATTTTTAGAGCAAGGCGGGGAAAAATTTGAATATATACCCTGTTTAAATGATTGCGGTGACCATATAAAAATGATCCAATCAATCATTAATAATAATATAAAAGGATGGTGACATTTAATGAATGATAACCAACGAATGGTAAAGGAGTGGTTCTTTTCATTAAGGAACAACCTGGTCGATACTCTGGAAAAAATAGATGGAAATAAGTTTGATTTTAAGGATTGGGAACACTCGGGATCTGGGGGTGGCACCATGGGCAGCATTAGAGGAAAAATTGTAGAAAAAGGTGGTGTAAATATATCCACAGTATCTGGTGAGTTTTCAGAAGAAATGAGACAGAGAATTCCGGGGGCGAAAAAGAATCCTCAATACTGGGCAACTGGGATCAGTGTTGTGATCCACCCGACCTCCCCCCTTATACCATCTATGCATTTTAATTCTCGCTTTCTAAAAACCTCTAAAACATGGTTCGGAGGCGGTATAGATATAACTCCAGCTATCCCATTTAAAAAAGAGACAGAGCACTTCCACTCCATTTTGGATAGAGCCTGCTCGAAGCATAGTAAAACATATTATGATGAACATAAAAAATGGTGTGATGAGTATTTTTTCTTAA
>DEAI01000036.1 GCA_002346675.1 Fidelibacterota bacterium UBA2986 | reverse complement strand
TGTACAAACAAAGAAAATGGTGCTACTAAAGTAAGATATTAGTACACATCAAGGAAAGGCATTCTTCTCTTGATAATATTTATAATTTAATTGAACAAAAATATTTTTTTAATTGTATGAGACTGATAAAATATTTTTTATTACTTATTTACTTTTGTAGCTATTTCACCCATTCTCAGAATATTTTGATCAATGAGTTTTTAGCATCAAATGTGGTCACTTATCCAGAAATGCATGATTTTGATGACTATACAGATTGGATAGAGCTATATAATTCAGATTCGACATCTTACAGCCTAGAAGGATATTTTTTAACAGACGATCTTTCTAATCCATCAAAATGGAGGGTCCCAGATGGAGCAATAATTGACGCTGAAGGATATCTAATTATCTGGGCGGATGATTATAATAATGGTCCTGGCGCAACATTTATAAGACCCTACTGGCCGTGGGCGGACTACACAACTAGGCACTATCATACAAATTTTAAATTAAGTAAAGA
Source organism: Fidelibacterota bacterium UBA2986 (assembly GCA_002346675.1). Classification (GTDB taxonomy): domain Bacteria; phylum Fidelibacterota; class Marinisomatia; order Marinisomatales; family AB-629-J13; genus AB-629-J13. Next base: position 3,542 of record DEAI01000036.1, on the reverse strand, counting down.
GGGAGAGCAGATCGGGTTATTTCGAGGTGAACAGACAAATACTATTACTCTAATTCAAGAAGGCTCATCCTGGAAATATTTGGATGATGGTTCCAATCAGAGCTCTGATTGGACGCTATTTGAATATGATGATAATTCTTGGAGTACCGGAAACGCAGAGCTTGGATATGGAGATGGTGATGAAGAGACAGAGGTGAGTTTTGGCCCAGATGAAAATAATAAATATATTACCACATATTTCCGCCACATATTCAGTGTGGATGACCCTGACAATATTCAAATATTAACAATTAGATTAAAAAGGGATGATGGTGCGGTAGTTTACTTGAATGGTAGTGAAATTTTACGGACCAACATGCCTGATGGTACAATTTCCTATGATACCCATGCTAGTTCAGTGGTAAGTGGGTCTGATGAGGATGAGTTTTTTGAGTGGACAATTTCAGAAAATGATATTATTAATAGCCAAAATGTTTTTGCGGTGGAGCTACATCAGATAAGTGAGACAAGCTCGGATATCAGCTTTGACCTTGAACTTATCGGAGTAGGATATGCTAATATAGAGATGGTTGATACAGTTACTTTTGGAGCTCAGTTGACCGATGTGTCATTTGGACGGACTACGGAAGGGAGCGATTGGTATTTCTTCGGAGAACCAACCCCTGGAAACCCTAACAATACACCACCTACAATTATAACAAATGTATCTGAACAAGTTTCAGTATCTTTGGAAAGTGGTTTTTATAGTGGCGTACAGTATCTTGAACTTTCTACCTCTTCAGAAACTGGACAAATATTTTATACTCTTGATGGTTCCAGACCCGGGACCGATACAAATTTTTATACCAGCCAAATAACCATAGATATAACCACTGTCCTAAGGGCTAGGTCCATTGAAGAGGGCAAGCTTCCCGGCGAAATAATAACAGCCACTTATTTTATTGATGAACAAAATTTTATCCCTACTGTTTCTCTTATTGCTGAGCCAGAAACACTTTGGGATGATGATATTGGAATTTATGAAAATGAGTACAAGCAAAGAGAAATACCGGTCACCATCCAATATTTCACTTCTGATGGAGAGCGTGGGTTTACTGCTAATGCAGGCGCTAGGCTTGGCGGTCTTAATATTTGGACTAAACCCCAAAAACCATTTACGATCTATTCAAGAGACCGGTTTGGTCAGGATTTAATTAGCTATCAAATATTTGAAAATAAACAGATAGCCAATTTCTCAAGGATAGTTTTTCGAAACGGCGGCGATGACTGGGAGGAAACGTTGATCAGGGATCCCATGACCGAAAGTCTTGTGTCAGGGATGATAGATTGTGGGTATATGGCCTATACACCTTCATCTCTCTATTTAAATGGAACATATTGGGGAATTCATAACATACGAGAGAAATTTGATTCTCAATATTTTTATGAGAATTTCAATGTTAATCCTGAAAATATTGATCAATTGGAGTACACACAAACTCAGTCTGGTACACAACTAATGGTCATAGAGGGAAGCATAGATCACTACAGTACAATGGTCGATTATATTCTGAACAACAATTTGAATGACCCTATCGTTTATAATCAGATTCGGCAGTGGATGAACGTTGATAGCTTTATCGATCATATCCTTATGACCCTTTACTGTGCAAATACCAGTTGGGGGCACAACAGAGAGTGGTGGCGATCCCGAGAGGAAGATGGGCAATGGCAGTGGTTGATCGTTGATATTGACAGAGGATTTAATGTAAATAATAGCTACACCAATCTCTTGGACAACCTCATGGATGGTTATGAGCTTTTTCAATATCTATTAAATAGCCAGCTCTTTCGAGATAGGTTCATCCAGAGATCTGCCGCACACCTGAGTAATACATTTCTGCCTGAAAGGATCAACTCTATTGTTGATAGTTTAAGCAGCAAAATATATGAGGAGATGTCACGCCATGTTGAACGTTGGGGAGATGAGGGAGGTATATCTTCAATGGGACATTGGGAAGATGAGTTGAATAAGATAAAACAATTTTCTGAAAACAGGCATATTATCGTTCAAAATCAATTTATCGATGAATTGAATCTAGATGACACAGTTCAAATCACGGTGGTTGTTGACCCGCCAGGCTCAGGAAGGATCTTAATCAATGATGTCCCCGTGATTCAAGAGGGCGGAGAGGGAACATATTTTAAAAATAAACCCATATCAATATTGGCGCAGCCCATACCGGGCTATCAATTTGTTGGGTGGGTTGGAGTTACAGACTCCATGCAAATAAATTACAACTGTATTACTGACAGTTTATTTTTAGCTGGTTTTCAGATATCTGATGAGATAATATTACCGGATGTGATAGCAGACAATACTCTGCTTACAAGTGAACAGCCCTATGCAGTTGTACAAGATCTGGTCATATCTCCAGGAGTAAATCTTACAATCAGTGAAGGTGTAGAAATCAGAATGGCGGAAGCGGGAAATATTATAGTGGAAGGGCAATTTATTATAAATGGCACTGAAGAGAACCCCGTGCAAATCATTCCTCATGGTTCAAATGGGAGTGTCCGCTGGGGAGCGGTTTCTTTTGATAATGACACAGACACATCAACTATTTCTCATCTGAGATTGGTAGGTGCATCTACCGGTGAGGATCCTATGCTACATCAAGGGGCGATATCTAGTATAGGTTCTCATGTTATATTAGATCATGTTGAGATCGAAAATGTTGAATTCCCAATTTATGCTGAGGGTGGTTCCATCATCTTAAAAAATAGCTCAATAGCTTGCGATTACATATGTGATTTTATTAATGTTAAGGGAGGTGATGCGCTAATTGAAAACAGTATTTTTTACGGCTCTGATGCGGAGGACACGGATGCAATTGATTTGGATAATGTGACAAATGGTATCATAAGAAAAAACCGTATATATAATTTCACAGGATACAATTCAGATGGGATCGATATTGGAGAAAATTCAGAAAACATCCTCATTGATTCAAACTTGATTTTTCATTCGGGCGATAAAGGTATCTCAGTAGGTATAGGTTCTTCAGTGATTCTGGATAGGAATCTAATTGTGGGGTGTAAGAATGGTGTGGCCATAAAAGATAATTCTGTTGCCTATGTTGTAAATAATACATTTTTCTATAATGACACAGCTCTATCCTGCTATGAAAAAAATGAAGGGGAGGGCGGTGCTACAGCAGAAATAGTTAACACTATATTTTCAAGTAGTTTATCGTTATCTATTTATGCAGATCAATTATCTGAAATTTCAGTTAATTATTCACTCTCAGATTCAGAGATGATTAATGGTGAAGGAAATTTATTTTTTGATCCTCTATTTATTGACCAAGCTGTATATAATTTAGAGCTTAAACCTGATTCCCCTTGTATAGATGCAGGCAGCCCTGAATTTCCGATTGATGAAGATGGTTCTACGGCAGATATGGGTGCCTATTATATATACGACCCAGGTGATTATCCATTTGAAATTCCTGACATGTTTATTCCTCAACTAAAAATAAACGAAATTCTTTCTACTAACG
>DEAI01000028.1 GCA_002346675.1 Fidelibacterota bacterium UBA2986 | reverse complement strand
TTTTGGATTGGTTCCAGGAGGAGCTTGGTTTGATTATAGTTTTGAGGTTCTTGCAAAAGAGGATCGTTTTACCGTTTACTTTGATACGTATGATTATTTTGATGTAAGAAAAACAATTCCAATACACCTAGAAGTTTTGAAACACTATAAAGGGAAAGATGATTTAGAGGCTATAGATGTTCCTGTATCAGATTTTAAACCACCCGGTCAATTGCCAAAAGACCATAAATTATTGACAGGGCTCCCTGATGTCAATGTTTCTAGGGATATCATTGGTGTTGTTCTTGGCAATAAACAGTTTTGGACAGAAAAAATTCCTGGGAATACGTCGTCAGAAGAAGATGTAAAAATTGTTCGGGAGTATTACAATAAATTATTTGGAATCAAGAATCACCAAATGGTTCCATCTCAGTTTTGGCTTTTTGATAATGGGGTTACAATAAATAACTTTAATGAAATATTTAATCCAAATATAGGATTTATCAGAGACAAGATACAGTCTGTGGTAGAATATTCTAAGATAGACACAATAGACCTTATGCTATATTATTCTGGAGAGGGTACGACAATAGCAGGTGAAAAGTGTATTATTCCTTATGATGCAGATAAAAATAAGATTCATTCGTTTTTTAAGATAAAAGATCTTTATTCCATGCTTCATGAGATAAAAAAAATTGATAACATAGGTGACATTTTTGTTTTTATGGATGTTGATTTTAATAATTCTGCTTTTAAGCAAAACCTAACAGCTGCTGCGCCTGCTGCAGATGACAAGAAGAAAAAGAAGAAAAAGAAGAAAAAGAAGAAAAATGTCGAGGAAATAGTCCAGCCAGTTTTTCCGAAGGAGCTAATACCGCCAACAGGCATAACAACCTTTTATGCTGCAAATACTACTGAAAAATCATATGACCATCCAGACTCGAATAATGGGATCTTTACTTATTATATGTTAAAAGGCCTCCGGGGAGATGCGGACAATGGAGACAAGGCAATTACAGTAGAGGAACTGCATAATTACATTCGTAAGAATGTACATGATACAACAAAAAGTTTATACTCTAGTTTGCCACAAACTCCTCAGCTTTTTACTGAAAAACCCAATAGAGTTCTTTTACGCCTGCCTTAATTGTGTACCAGTCTAAACGGCACTCAGGAATAATATTGTAGTGTTAATTAAGACAATGAAAAATATAATCATCGCACTATTATTAATTGGGTTTTGTTATTCAAAAACGGTTTCGATTTCGGGTAGTATAATTAATGATGAAGGTAAACCTTCACGCAAGGCTGAGGTAACCCTTTTTGGAATCGATGATTCGCCAATCGGTTTAGTAAAAACAAATCGTAAGGGACGATTTGAATTTTCCGATATTAACCCTGATTATTATTATTTGGTTGCTAACCACCCAGATGAGGGTATGGTCAGGATAAAAATCAATCCGCGAAAGTCAAGGAATCGAGACCTGCTGCTTCGATTAAATCTAAAAAAAGAAATAGAAATACCATTGATATATACATACTCTAATGTAAAGCCTATACAAAAAGACCCTGCATTGCGTATCAAAAAAATAAATACATCGGTTGATGATAAATCTATTCAGCTGAGCTGGAAAACAATACCCCAGGCAACAGAATATGAAATATATAGAGATGATAAATTGTTGTTTAAAACTGAAGGTGATACTTATTTAGATACTAACACTAATCCAGGTGTTAAATACTGTTATCAGATAATGGCGATTGGTAAATATGGTGTCACAGGTGTATTAAGTGAATCTTATTGTAATAGCTCACTAACCGGTTCTCCAGAAAACATTAGTGGGACAGTAACCAAAAATAATATCACGATAAAATGGGATCCTGTTAAGGGGGCTGCTAAATACAATATAAAACAAAATAATAAAACTATAGGATATTCAAGTGAGCCCATATACAACGATGATAGTTTAGATTTTTCTACTAATTATTATTATACTATATCATCAGTAAGTGCTAATGGTGTTGAGGGATTGTACTCAGAGGTTTATGAAATACGCACGAGAGATTATGTGGAACCTCCGACATTATCATCTTTTAATAATGATAACTCGATTAACCTGATCTGGAATGAGGTAGACCTGGCCATTTCTTACCATCTCTACCGTGATGGTGCATTAATAAAAAAACTTAATATTAATTCTTATAAAGATGAATGTCTACCAGGTGAGACTCATTGCTATCAGATCACTAGTATAGATAAATATAATGTTGAGAGTGAGCTATCTGAGAAACACTGTTCAAAGTTATTTCTCAAATCACCCGGAGGATTAAAAGCGGTCGGAGGTATAAGATCAAATCAATTGAGCTGGAATAGTGTCTCAGGAATATTTGAGTATAAGATATATAAGCAACTAGAAAATGATTCAACAATATTTATCGATAAAGTTACATCAAACGCATATCTAGATCGAGACCTGGGATATGATGAGGAGCATTGTTATACAATCTCAGCAATAGATGCGGAGGGAGATGCAAGTGGATTTTCCCAAATTATATGTGAAAAAACAAATACACCACCTGATTTACAAATAAAAAACTATAAGCTAATAGAAAATTCTAGCAATAATTCTTTAGACGCCCGGGAGAGAGGGAAATTACGTTTTGCAATATTAAATAATGGAAACAGTCCCTCAAAAAATATTCGTATATCAATAAGCCCTTCAATCGATAATGATGTAAATGATGAGCTTATGATGGACACGATTAAAATAATAGATAATCTAAATATAGATGAAGCAAAATATTTAGAGTTTGATGTTTCAGCAGGATTAAAAGTGAACTCTGGAGATTGGAAGTATAATATAATGGCAGTTGATGAGAATGGTTTTAAAATAAAAATGCCATATGAGTTTTCTGTAAATACTAAGGCAGTAGATTTACCTAATATTATCCTAGCTGATTATGCTATCGAAAACAATTTTGGAACAAATTATATTCCAAAAAGTGAAGTCGTAGAGCTAACTGTTCGTATCCAAAATGTTGGACAAGGTTTAACTGAAAAAATAGAATTTAATTTACTGGAAAACCATACCTATTCAGCAATTGACTTTACGGGATATTTAGAATTAAATGAGATGAAACCTGGTGAGTTTACTGATATAAATTTTAAGATTAAAAGTGAGAGAGAACAGTTTTCTATTAAATTCAAAACAACCGACTATCTAGATAATACAGTTTCACATCAAATTAATCTCGAGCTGATGAAACATTATAGAGGTGAGAATGATTTAGTTATACAAGAGATTGGTGCTAAAAATGTAGTCCCGTATCCTACCAAATTAGGTGAACTAGAAATTGAAAAAAATATTCCAATAGGAAAAAGAAATCCAAACGGTATGGCTGTAATACTAGCTGTGGATAAATATGAAGATATTTCTCTGACTGAACCTAAATATACGAGAAGAGATGGAGAGATCTTCAGGCTATATATGCAGAATGCATTTGGACTAGATGACTACCAAATACTGCCATCAAAACCATGGCAAATGGAATCAGGCCCTGATAAGAGCGATTTTAATAAAATTTTTGATCCACATCAGGGTATTATACGTAATAGGGTTATCTCTTCAAGTAAATATTCAAATATAGAATACGTGGATATTAATATATATTATTCTGGCTTGGGCATGTGG
>DEAI01000025.1 GCA_002346675.1 Fidelibacterota bacterium UBA2986 | reverse complement strand
TGGATTCAGCAATTTTTATTCCTAACTCATGAGCACATTCTGAAAACTCTTTCTTTCCATCTAAAGAAGAACAAAAAACGCCTATATTTATCATCAATTACTCTGCAGGTTGAATTCTATTTTTTAATCTATTTAAAAGATTAAATTTATTCCTTTGAAAATATATTGGCATACTTAAAAGGGTTGGTACAAGAAAAAGGGTTAAAACACTTGAAAATCCCAAACCCCAAATAACAGCTGTAGAGAATGGTACCCACCAAGCCGCCATTAATCCGCCAAATTCAATACTCCTATCAAACCATCCGATTGTTATTTGAAGTGCTACAGGAATAAGGGCTATCATTGTTGTTGCTGTTGTTAAAATAATTGGCCTGAATCTTTGGACGGATGAATGCAGGATAGTTTCAAGTGGATCATCGTGGTCATTTTTAAGCCTATTATAAGTATCAATTAACACTATCGAATTGTTAACTATAATTCCCGCTAATGAAACTATACCTAGACCAGTCATTATGACGGAAAAATATTGTCCAACAATCATTATTCCAGTTAATGCACCAATTGTTGATAAGATCACAGTAGATAAGGTAATAATGGCTTGATAAAAACTGTTAAATTGCGTTAGCAAAATTATAAACATAAGAAAAAGAGCGCCTATCATAGCATTACCAAGAAAAGCTGCAGATTCTTCTCGTTCTTCATTTGATCCAGCAAATTTAATTGATACATTATTAGGTAAATTCTGTTGATTGACCCATTCTTGTATTTCTATATTTTTATCGATTGTAAGATATTTTTTTCCTGTCGAAGGATTAATCGAGGTGTTTGCTCTGATTTTAAATATTCTCATACCATCTAATCTTTCTATGGTTGAAACTTTTTGGTTGGGTGCTCTTGTTACGAAATTAGATAATGGAACTGCTCCATTGTTAGTTGGTATACGCAATTTATCAAATTCTTCAATCATCCTATATTCTTCAGGAAACCTAACTCTGATATCGACTTCATCATCTGAATTATCTGGTCTATATTTATCAACTAAAATTCCATTAGTGACTAATTGAACAATAGCTCCAATAGTAGAAATATCAGCTCCGAAGCGACCAGCAAGTTCTCTATCAACTTTAATTATCCACTCAATACCAGGCAGAGGCATAGTATTATCGACTTCTTGAATCCCTTCCATCGTTTCCAATTTTGTAGTTATTAATTTGGTTACAGTCTCAAGGTTTTTAGAGTTACTTGAAGTGATTTCTAGTTGTATATCTTTTCCAGTGTCTGGTTTATTTTCAATTTTATAAGCCTCAACAATAATACCAGCAATTAATTTTGTCTGACTCAATATATCTTGTTTGATTTCATCCGCAGACCTTCTCTCATGAACTGGATATAACTCAATCATAAGTGAAGCAATTTGATCGGTTCTATTACCAGAACCACCCATTGCTGACATAACATTAAAACCCTCTCCTGATCCAATTGAGGTAAGAACTCTATCTACACCGTCAACATTCATAACTATTTCTTCAACATCGACTGAAAGATTTAATTGTTCCTCAGGCGATAAATTCCCTCGAGCATTAACATGAACTAACATTTGATTTGAATCTGTATCTACAGAGTACTGTGAACCAGCATTAAAGTTTGAGTACAACACTATAAGTGTGAATACTACAATGACTGCAGACCCTAAAACAAATATTGGTCTTTTTAAGCATTTTTCAAGAAGTCGTGCATATGTAAGGGTAAACCCCTTTAATTTATTAAAATTAAATTCCTGATCCAATTTAACTTTATTTATTTGTTCAGTTTTACCAAAAAGAGAGCCCATAACCGGTATGAAGATTAAAGCCGAGAATAAAGAAGAAATTAAAACCAGGCTAACCATAAAAGGCATCCACTTCATAAATTGACCTGGTATACCTGGCCATAAAACTAACGGAAGAAAAGCAGCAAGTGTTGTTGCGGTTGAAGATAAAATAGGCCAAATCATCCTTTTATATGCCTGTGTATAGGCTTCTTTTCTGTTTAATCCCTCGGCCATTTTTCTATCAGCATACTCGACCATCACTATCGAACCATCCACAAGTAATCCTACTGAGACTAATAACCCAAACATAACCATCATATTTACATAACCGCCAGATAGAGCTAACAGAGTTATAGCCATTAAAAATGAAGTTGGTATTGATATTCCGACCATAAGGGCTGAACGAAAACCTAACGCAGCTATAACTAAAATCATCACACAAACTATTGCATTAGTAATTGCGTTTTGAAGGGATGTAATCATTTCGTTAATGTAGTCAGATGTGTCTGCAGAAAAATCCACAAATATGTTATTTGGAAGATTATCCTCTTTATATTTATTTCCCACTTCCCTTATTTTTTTATTGATAATGATTACATTTTCACCAATTCTTTTTTTAATATCTAGATGAATGGCTGGTTTACCATCTATTCTTGCATATGAGGTATTTTCTTTAAAAGTGCTTCGAATTTCAGCTATGTCACCAAGCTTAACTGTTCCTTCGCCCTTAGTAATGATGCCAATATTATAAACATCTTGAGCACTTTCATAAACGGCAGGAACTTTTACTGAGAATTTTCCTTGCCCTTTATCTATTGAACCTGCAGCAACAATTCTATTATT
>DEAI01000006.1 GCA_002346675.1 Fidelibacterota bacterium UBA2986 | reverse complement strand
AAAGGGAACAATAAAATGAATAAAGAAAGAGGATCTGATAGAAGGCAGAGCGTTAGAAGAACAGATCAACAAGAAACTGCCACTGATAAACGTACAGGAGATGAAAGAAGAGTTAACAAAGACCGTAGATCATAATATATTTTCTGTATGAATAAATTAAAAACCCCTGATTTCAGGGGTTTTTTATACTCTTATAGTAATGGGAGGGTCCTTTTTGAGTGCATGTATTTGATCTGGATCTAGATTTCTGCGATAGTATTCAAAAGTTTTTCCAGTTCCCTGCCAATTATCGGTTCTATTGATGATTTTTATATCGCCAGTGAAGTTCGATGATACACCGGTTTTAACGTGACCAGTGATAAATTGAATAGATTCTCTTTTCTTTGCCCAGTTTATGTAAACACGTTTAAGCATCTTTGCATAGCCACATCCTTTATATTGAGATTGAACGACAAATGCATAGGTATATAATGTATTTTTCTTACCAAAGTTTTCATCTGTTATTGCCCATGGTTCATGATTCAGTTCTTCAAGAAGTATACCTATAATATATCCGATTAATTCACCACGATATCTTGCAATAAATGGAAGTGATCCTGATTTATTGAAATACTTTTGGATGGTTGTTTTTGTAAGAATTGCTTTCCCCCCATATTCTTTTACTAAATTTTCCGAAATTGAAAATAGTGAAGGATAGTCATCTATGCCAACGTGTTCCAAAAGCTCAATTTGAAATACTCCGCTAGATGCGATTACTCTAGATTTTGTTTTTAATTTTGTCGTTAATGATAGTTGTTTCACGGTATAAATTACATTATTAGATTAATGTTTTTGTATGAATAATGACCAAATCTTACAACCGAGTAATTTCTTGAAGACATTATATTCCGAGTATGATTTCGTTTAATAAACAACTAAATAACCACATTGAGAATATATCCTCCTGCTTGTGTGTGGGATTAGATATTTCTCCGGAATTGCTGGGGAATTCCACTTCGATTCCTGAGTGTATTGCTCACTCTAAAAAGGTAGTTGATGCTACAATGGATTTGGCAGCAGCGTACAAACCGAATCTAGCTTTTTTTGAAAGGTGGGGAAGTAATGGTATTAAATGGCTGGAAGATATATTGGATTACATAAATGGCCAGACATTGACTATTGCTGACGGTAAGAGAGGAGATATAGGAAATACTGCAGAACAATATGCAAAATCCTTTTTTGATCATTTTGGATTTAATGCTGTGACCGTAAATCCTTATATGGGAGAGGATGCAGTTAATCCATTTATAAAACGTCCGGAAAAAGGTGCATTTATATTATGTAAAACATCAAATCCCTCTTCAGGTGATTTTCAAAACAGTCTAAATGGACAAATAAACTTATATGAAAGAGTTGCAGAAAAATCCGTTGAATTTAATAAAATGGATAATGTGGGTTTAGTTGTGGGTGCTACTGTGCCGGATGATATTATAAAACTTAGAAAAATAGCACCACAACTTCCATTTCTCATTCCGGGTGTAGGTGCTCAGGGTGGAAATTTAGAGAAAAGTGTAAGCTATGGAAACCAAAATGGACACGCATTGATTTCGATTTCGAGAGGAATTATTTATTCAGGAGATAAATCTGAAGGCTCAATACGATCTGCAGCTGTAGATTATAGAAATAGGGTAATGGATATTATTGATGGATAATAAGGAACTGCTCTCCCTTTACACAACTTCAGGAGCATTGTTGGAAGGACATTTTCTTCTTACCAGTGGGAGACATAGCGATAAATATTTTGAAAAATTTAAACTATTATCTCAGCCTGAAGCTGTGAAATCAATTTGTACATCCATCTATAATAAATTTAGGAAAAATGATGTTGATCTGGTTGTAGGTGCTGCTACTGGAGGTATCATTCTAGCGTATGAGATAGGGAAGCAACTAGGTACAAGAGGGATATTTGCTGAAAGGGTAAATGGAGAATTAATCTTCAGAAGAGGTTTTGTTCTTGAAAAGAGGCAGAGAGTTTTATTGGTGGATGATGTATTAACAACTGGTGGCTCACTATTTGAACTTATTAAAGTGACAGAATCCACTGGTGCAAATATTATAGGAATTTCTGTCATGTTTGACCGTACTGGTGGTGAAATCGAATTCGATTATCCTTTTCATTCGGTTCACTCAGAAAAAATTAAATCGTGGGAACAGAATAACTGTCCCCATTGTATACAAAGTGTTCCAATTACAAAACGTGGTAGTACCGGTAAAAAATAACAATTTAAATAGGAGATCAAAATGATTCGGATTCTCAGTACAATGTTTTTGGGTTTATTCCTAATAGCTGGATGCTCCAAAAAAGATGAAAGTTCTGATTCAGAGGAAAAAGCAGAAACAAACCAAAAAGGAAATAATAATAATGATGAGAGTACAATGCAGGCAAAGATAGAAACTTCAAAGGGAGAAATAGTTTTAAACCTTGAGTTTCAAAAAACACCGATGACGGTAGCAAACTTTGTAGGTTTAGCAGAAGGTAGTTTAGAGAATAACGCAAAACCACTCGGTGTCCCCTATTATGATGGAATCAAGTTCCACCGTGTGATAAGTGATTTTATGATCCAGGGAGGAGATCCGACGGGGACGGGAAGTGGAGGTCCGGGATATAAGTTTCCAGATGAGATCCATCCGGAATTAAAACACTCGGGGGCTGGTATTCTCTCAATGGCTAACGCTGGTCCCGGAACAAATGGAAGTCAATTTTTTATCACGCATAAATCTACGCCGTGGTTGGATGGAAAACACACAGTCTTTGGACATGTTGTATCAGGTCAAGATGTCGTTGACACAATTGAGAAAGATGATATTATTGATAAAATAACAATTGTTCGGAAAGGTAAGTCATCTGAAGCATTTGATGCTCCAACTGTTTTCGTAGAGAAACAGGAAGAAATTAAAAATCAGAAACTGTTGGCAGCACAAAAGCAAAGTGAAGAAATTAAAAAAATAACAGAAGGTGCGACAGAAACAGAGAGTGGATTAAAATATATCATATTGGAAGAAGGTGGTGGAGATAAACCACAGTCAGGACAAAGAGTTTCAGTTCACTATACTGGTAGCCTATTGGATGGAACAAAGTTTGATTCATCTTTAGATAGGGGTGAACCTTTTAAGTTTGCTCTAGGAAAAAGACAAGTTATAAAGGGCTGGGATGAGGGTATTGCACTCTTAAATATAGGCTCAAAAGCAAAGTTTATTATACCACCTGAATTAGGTTATGGTCAAAGAGGCTCAGGGCGTGTCATTCCGCCCAATGCTACACTGGTTTTTGAAGTAGAGTTGCTCTCAGCTGAATAAATTTATTTTTTTATTATCTTCTTAACTTAAATGAAAATAGGTTTAGGGCTGGGAGGCGGTGGAGCCAGAGGGCTGGCGCATATAGGTATTTTTCAGGTTTTAGAAAAACACAATGTTCCTATTTCATTCCTGGCTGGAACCAGTGCAGGCTCTATCGTCGGGGCTATGTATGCTGCCACCAAGGATTCGAAGTGGATAGAGGAAAGATTTCGAAAATTTTTCAATCATGATTTATTTCGTAGGTTGGGAACAGAGAGAATGGTTCCTGTTTCCAGTCAGCGGTCACCGCTGACTCAGTTTGCACAAAAAGTAAGGGATAGAATGGTTATTGCTTTTTCATTGCAAAAGTCCTCTATAGTTAAAAAATCAAGGTTAAAAGAAGCGCTATCATTTTTAATCCCTGTTTCTACTTTTGGTGAACTATTAGTTCCACTAAAAGTTATTGCTACAGATCTGGTCAGCTCTGATAATTGTGTATATTCGGAGGGTGATCTTTTGGAAGCAGTAGTTCGAAGCAGTTCAATTCCCGGTTATGTAGAACCAACACTGGATGGAAGTGCAATTATAGTTGATGGGGGGACTGGTTCACCTAACCCTGTAGCTGTACTGAAAAATGATGCTGATTTTTTAATTTCTGTGGATATAAAAAAAGAATTAAAACATGGAAACTTGAATTTAAATATTTTTGATATTATCCAAAGATCTGAAGAGGTAACCCACTATCATTTATCATCTAGGGAAGCATCAAACGCTCACTATATAATAAGACCTAAAGAAATGTATTATCACTGGGCAGAGTTTAATAAAATGGACTCCCTCATAGAAAAAGGGAAGACAGCAATGGAAAAAAATGTCCAATACTTGAAAAATGAAATTAAATCATACTTTAGCTTTGGAGCCAAACTAAGACGATGGATTGTTAATGAGTAAATTTGATAACTTTACTGACTTTTATATCTAACAGTATATGAAAAGAAACTACAAACTAATTAAAATACTTTTACTCACTTTCGTAATCAATTTTCTGACTGCCCAGAAACTAAATCCTGTCAAACTTTCAGGAAAAATAGAGTCTGTCCCAAGAGCATCAGAAGTTGTAAACTTAATTATTTCAGTAGATTTAGATGATGGATGGCATATTTGGGGAATTCATAATGTTCCAGATGGCCCCGTTGCAACTTCGATTGAAACTGTGGATGAAAAAATTGAAAAATCTGGGGTAGTACAGGAGCCTACTCCAATTATTGAATTTGATGAGGGATTTGAAATGGATATCCCTTATCATGAAAAATCATTAGACTTAATTTTTCCAGTTTTACTAATTGGTGATTTAAAACCAAGCGAGACTGAACTAAAGGTGTCGGTACGTTACCAAACCTGTAATGAAAGAATTTGTTTGCCTCCTAAATCAATTGACCTCATGATTCCACTTACGATTGAAGCAGGCGCTCCGCGAATTAACAAAATGACTTTTATGAAAATTGAGGACACTTCATCCGCAATAATTTCTCCAATGGATGTGGCAATAAATGAAGGTATTTTTGCTTTCATCCTACTTTCACTATCCATGGGTTTTTTAGCACTTTTGACACCCTGTGTGTTTCCCATGATTCCCATCACTGTCTCTTTTTTCACTCATCAAGGTGAAAAAGATAATTCAAATTCATTTAAACAGGCTTTTACCTATACTATCGGTATAGTTGCAACGTTCAGTATATTGGGTTTATTACTGGCGGTTACCTTAGGTGCATCTGGTGCCAATCAGCTAGCCGCAAATCCGTGGATAAATTTATTCATTGGGGGGCTGTTTGTTTATTTTGCTATGTCTTTGTTTGGTATGTATGAAATTCAGCTTCCAGAATCGTTAAGACAATTTTCTTTAAATCAAGAAAATAGAGGTGGCTATATAGGTACCCTTTTCATGGCATTTACCTTTACATTGACCTCTTTCACATGTACGGTGCAGTTTGTTGGTTTGCTTTTAGTAGCGGCATCTCAGGGACAATGGTTCTGGCCTCTCGTTGGAATGATAATTTTTAGCACAGCTTTTGCAACACCCTTTTTCTTTCTAGCGCTGTTCCCCCAATATTTAGCAAAAATGCCACAGTCTGGTGGATGGTTAAACTCAGTGAAAGTGGTTATGGGATTTTTGGAAATGGCTGCTGCATTCAAATTTTTCAGCAATGCTGATCTGGTCTGGAACTGGGGATTTTTTACTCACACGTCTGTTTTGGCAACCTGGACAATAATTACTATTTTGACCGGTTTATATATTTTAGGAAAGATTCGCCTTCCGCATGATTCCCATTTAGAATCTATCTCTGTTCCTCGGCTGATGATTTCTATGTTTTTTCTTACATTTGGATTGTATCTAGGTACCGGACTTATTGGTCAACCCATTCATGGTTTGATAATCTCTTACCTACCACCGGATTTAAAAGTGAGATCAAACTTGAGTGCTGATTTTGATAATCCACATGAGGAATATGTATGGTATCAATCCTTGGAAGATGGATTGGAGAGAGCAAGAGAATCGGGAGATCCCGTATTTATTGATTTTACGGGGTATACATGTACTAACTGTCGATGGATGGAAACAAATATATTTCCACACCCAGAGGTGAAGAAACGTTTTGATAAATTCATACTGGTACAACTATATACAGATGGTGGCGAAAATTATAAAGAGAAAAGGGAATACGAGATTGAACGGTTTGGAACCGCTGCCTTACCCTACTACGTACTTTTGACACCTGAGGATGATGTGATTGCGGAGTTCCCAGGTATGACCAGAAATTTAGATGAATTTATATTATTTTTAGATAAGGCATTATGAAAAGAAAACATATTTTATTATCAATATATATATTTGGATTATTAGGGTTTAGTTCATGCCAGAAAAAAAACTCCAACGACTTCACTAGTCAATCCAGTAAAAAAGGCCGTCCGGCTAATTCAGTAAAAGCGCCCGACTTTACTTTGGCAACCCTAGAGGGTGACTGGGTTACTCTGAGTGATTTCAAAGGTAAGGTGGTCCTTGTGAATTTCTGGGCGACCTGGTGTGGACCATGTTTAATGGAAATTCCAGATTTAGTGAACCTGCAAAGTAAATATCAACAAAAAGGTTTGGAAGTTTTGGGAATAACTCTGACCTCAGGTACACCCAAACAAATTGCAAAATTCTCTGAGAAATGGGGAATGAACTATTTTGTTTTAACTGACATTAACGGTACTGAAACTGAAATTGTTACAAACACATTTAGTCAGGCAACTGGAGTTCCCATTTCCGGGATACCAACCAGCTTTATTATAGATAGAGAAGGATATATTGTAAAAACATATGTAGGCCCAAGGTCAGAAAAAATGTTTTATGATGATCTCAAACATTATCTTTGATGTCATATCTACTTAGTTCTCAATTAAATATCAATTAAAATCATGATTTATCATTTATTTATTTTTATTTTTATAAATTTCATTTCTATCTCATCAATTTCAGCAGAAGATTATTGGCAGCAGCTAGTTCATTATGATATGAATATTTTTGTTGATACAGACTCAAGTACCTATGAAGGTGTTTCTATCATCAAATATATCAATCAGTCCCCGGATACACTTAATCAGATACACCTTCATTTATATCCAAATGCGTTCCAAGAAGGATCAGTTAAACACCGTGAATATATGACGCGTTTAGGGAGATTGGGAAGAGCAGCAAAGTTCATAGATAATCCAAAAGAGTATTTTAGTAAAATAGAGATTCATTCATTTGAAATCATTCATATTGGAGATATAAAAAATGAAGTATATAAAATAGATGATACAATATTATCTTCCGATTTATTGAAACCATTACTTCCAGATGACTCTCTAACTATAAAAATTGATTGGACTCACTATGTTGGCCAACAGATTGAAAGAGCGGGAAGGGTTGAAAAGCAATTTAATGCGGCACAGTGGTATCCCAAAGTGGTTGTATATGATAAGAGAGGGTGGCACAACATCCCCTTTCATGCAGAGGGTGAGTTCTATGGCGAGTTTGGTACGTTTATTGTCTCGTTAAATCTACCTCAAAATTATGTTGTGGGAGCATCGGGGATAGTCATAGATGGTGATCCTGGTTGGGAGATGGTAGAGGTAGATACCTCACAGAAATGGAGTGTTTGGATTGATGAATTTAAAAATAGGGATGAAAAGCCAGATTCTACTCAGAGGAGGGAAGTCACTTTTTATGCAGAAGATGTTCACGATTTTGCTTGGATAGCGTCACCTGATTTTCTTTATGAGAAGGGGGGATGGAATGGAATTGATGTGCATGTACTATTTAATCAAAAAAATGGGGAAAAATGGACAAAAAAGGTGGTAAACAGATCTGAGTGGGCATTGGAGTGGTTAACAAAACAATTTGGTGATTATTCATATCCACAGGTAACAACCACCGATAGATTGAAGGGGGGTGGGATGGAATACCCAATGCTGGTCATGAACGGCAGCGAGTCAGAAAGCCTTATCCTTCATGAGATTGGTCATATTTGGTTTTATGGTATTTTAGGTAATAATGAGGTAGATGAGGCTTGGCTGGATGAGGGATTTACCACCTTTCAAACCGGATGGTACATGAGGGATAGGCATGGCCCCAAAGGCTTTGATATTGAAAACTCCAAGAGGTATGATTCATTTCAAAAAAAACATTGGAAATTTACAAGTAGTCTGGCGCGCTCACAGTGGGATGCGATCCGATTTATGACCAGCGGAAAAGATGAGCCTATTAGCAGGTCATCTTTTATGTTTAAACATGGCAGCGCATACAGAAAAAATGCTTACACAAAACCAGCGCTGATGTTATGGGAATTAAAACATGTTTTAGGTGATTCAGTGTTTTTGAAAGTAGTGCGTACCTATTATGATAGATGGAAACTTAAACATCCTGATGAAAAAAAATTTAGGGAAGTTGTAGATGAAGTTACAGGTGAGGATATGGATTGGTTTTTTCATCCGTGGCTTCACGATACCAGAACCCTTGACTATGGTATTGAGGATTGGGATAAGAAAAAAAATAGTAGTGGGGAATGGGATATTTCTCTAAATATAAAACGATATGGAAATCGTGATATGCCTCAGTTAGTTGAGACATTAATGGAAAATGGAGAGGCCCATCAAATTTTGTGGAAAAATCATAAATGGAGATCGGAAGATACGATAAGATATACTGTTTCTTCTGAGCCAGTTAGTATAGCTCTAGATCCTAATGCTCAGACTATGGATGTAGATTTTAGAAATAATTATTCTGGAAGAGTTCCTCATGAGATGTTTTTTGCCAGACCAAACATGAACTATTCACCAAGGGAAAAATATATTGTTCAGTGGAATCCTTTGGTACATTATCACGAAAAAGATGGAGTTATTCCTGGAATTTCTTTAAACCGCAGCTACGGTCCCTGGGACTATCTAAAGGGACATTTTTCATTGGGAACAAAAAGCAATAAAGTATTTTGGTCTATATCAGGTTGGAGGAAAAATCCTCTGGTCTCTAATGCGCCAAAGCTCCAATTTCATATGTTTGATATGGCTGGGGTGAAGAGTTTTGGAGTGACAATTGAAAAATCCTTAGGACAGACTAACCCCCTGATCAATCTGCGATCATTTACCTCAGGTTTTAATATTGTGAACGTTAAAGATATATCTCGAACGGATTTGTTTGATTTAGGACAAACCGCAGTATTCTCCACATCTGCCCGTATGAGGGGAGGGCCGTTGAAAATGAAACTTACAGTTGATATAGCTCCATATGGATGGTCTGATTGGAGTTTTAGTAGATTGATACATGAATCAATTTTAAATCTTCCACTTGGTAAATATGGTATTAGAGGGAGGATGTTACTCGGTAAAATTTGGAGTGGTGAATCTACTTTACCTTTACAAGAATTATTTACAATCCATGGAGCAGGGTCAAACGATGCATTTCAAAATAATTGGATGAGAGATGAATCAAGTTTTTACGGAAATAAAAATGCGCGAACTCGATATAACCTGCCAGGAGATGGTGGTCTAAGAGGTTTTTATGACCGGCAATTTTGTGGAGTTGAACAGGTATATTCAACATCTATTGAAGGATATTTATCAAAAAAATGGTTCAAGACAAACTTTGAATTCGCTTTATTTTCAGATATAGGCCTGGTCAACGGCTCTAAAAATAGCCCTGGCGACAATCAGTTTGATAACGAATTACTTATGAACATTGGTTTTGGATTTAGGGCAAGTAAGAAATTCTTAGGTAAGAATTGGTATTGTAGAATTGATTTTCCGTTTTTTACAAAAGATAATTCAGGTAGCGCTACCTCATTGGACAGCATAATATTTAGTTTTCATAAACCAATTTAGTTAAAACAATTAATAATATACTTACCGGATAATCAAGATTATCCGCTGAATAAATATATTATCTTTATACAATAAAACCGATTTATAATAATATTTTTGAAACTTTTTATTATCACTCGCATTCAAAAATTATATTATACAAGGAATTATCATGCGTAAACAAAATTATATTATTTTTATATTAGTCTCTGCCATATCCTTTGCACAAAATTCTGCTGTCCGCCAATTCAGTAAAACATTTGCAGATGTCGCGGAGGAGGCAAACCCATCAGTAGTAACAATTATGACCGAAAAAACCTATGAAACAAGATCATT
This sequence comes from Fidelibacterota bacterium UBA2986, assembly GCA_002346675.1. Lineage (GTDB taxonomy): Bacteria > Fidelibacterota > Marinisomatia > Marinisomatales > AB-629-J13 > AB-629-J13. The sequence continues at coordinate 111,471 of DEAI01000006.1, read as the reverse complement.
TCAGGAATGGACACCGTTTGAAGATTTTTTTTCACCAAAGGATTCACCAAAAAGACATTATAAAAGTCGTGCGATTGGATCTGGAGTAATTGTGGATGATGAAAATGGATATATTTTAACCAACAATCATGTTATTGATGAGGCAGATGAAGTAAAGGTAACACTTATGGATAAACGGGTATTCTCTGCGGATATTATTGGAAAAGATCCAAAGTCTGATTTGGCTGTGCTCAAAATTGATGCAGATGACCTTTCTGAGCTAAAATTGGGAGACTCAGACAGGGTCCGTGTAGGAGAATGGGTTTTAGCAGTGGGGAGTCCCTTTTCCACCAATCTCAGTCATACCGTCACGGCAGGCATAGTGAGCGCGCTGGGACGAAGTAATGTGATTTCAAATGATCACTACGAAAATTTTATTCAAACTGACGCCGCTATAAATCCGGGTAATAGTGGTGGAGCACTATTGGATTTAACCGGCGATTTAATTGGAATAAATACTGCTATTGCAACAGGTGGATTTGAGAGATCTAACCGAGGTGTAGGGTTTGCCATTCCCTCTAACATGGCAAAACGTGTTATGGAAGACCTCATTACAAAAGGATATGTTGTTCGCTCTTGGTTGGGTGTATATATACAGGAGGTAGATGATAAAATTGCAAAAGCATTTGAACTTGAGAAGAGGGATGGCGCTTTGGTAAGCAGTATAGTAGATGAGAGTCCTGCGGAAAAAGCTGGGTTTATGGAAGGAGACGTCATCATTAGATTTGATGAAAGTGAGATTAGAGATCCGTCACACTTGAAGAATGTAGTATCCGCAACTAAACCAGGGACAAAAAGTCGGGTAAAAGTTGTTCGAAAAGGAAAAGTGAAAACAATACAGGTTGTCCTTGAAGAGCTAAATACTGAGTCCCAGGATTTTTCTGGAGTGGGAGGAAAACAATATAATTCCTTTGGATTTTCAGTACAAAATATCTCACCTTTACTTGCTCAAAAATATAATTTTGATGATGATGAAAACGGTGTTGTAGTCACCAAAGTTGACCCAAAAAGTGAAGCCTATGAAATGGGAGTGAGAGAAGGAGATTTAATTCAAAGAGTAGGATCTGATGAAGTAAATTCAAAAAAAGAATTTAAGAAGTTGGTGGATAGTTCTAAAGATGATGGTGCTGTTTTACTATTAATTAAGAGAGACGATGTTTCACGATTTTATGCACTCGATTTGAGGGAATAAATATTATATCACCCCAATAAATTAATCTGTTAATATCAGAATGTTACCCTAACATGGTACTAAAATACCTAGTCCATATTTTGTTTTACTAAATTTAATATAATATTCATAAAATTGGAGATTAATCATATTTCCACTGCTATGAATTAAACTAAATTCTTGCCGTTTTTATGATATATTTTTATTAAACCATGCCCATAAAAAAAGTAGATGCCAAAGTAGATTTCATTAAGCTAGAACACGAAGTTCTGGAATTTTGGAGATCCAACCATATTTTCCAGAAACAGGTTGAAAAAAATAAGGGAAAGACCAAATGGAGTTTCATTGACGGTCCCATAACCGCCAATAATCCAATGGGAGTTCACCATGCCTGGGGAAGATCTCTCAAAGATATTTACCAACGCTACAAGGCTATGAAAGGGCACGAACTACGCTATCAAAACGGGTTTGACTGCCAGGGGCTTTGGGTAGAGGTTGAAGTAGAAAAAGAGCTTGGGTTTTCAACCAAGCGTGAGGTGGAAGAATACGGAATAGAAAAATTTGTTCAGATGTGTAAAGATAGAGTTCATAAATATTCCAAAATTCAGACCGAACAATCAAAACGATTAGGATATTGGATGGACTGGGATAATTCCTATTTCACAATGTCTGATGAAAACAACTACACAATCTGGTCTTTTTTGAAAAGATTATTCGATAGAGGGAAAGTATATAAAGGAACGGACGTGGTACCATGGTCAGGACGCTCAGGAACCTCCTATTCACAAATGGAAATAATTGAAGGAAGAAAACTAGTTGCACACAAATCAGTTTTTGTCAGATTTCCATTAGTTGATAAAGAGAATGAGTATCTGTTAGTTTGGACAACCACTCCCTGGACCCTTACATCCAACGTTGTGTGTGGTATAAATGGAAATCTTGAGTATGTAAAGGTGAGATCTGCAGATGGTTCAATCTACTATTTCGCAGAAGAGAACTTAGGGTATCAACGGTTGGAAAAGCAATTCAGGGAAAAATCCCAGTGGATTGAGGGAGTACCGAAGTTAAAAACCATAGCTCAACTGTTTAAGGAACGAGGTGGATTTGAAAACCTGGGTACTATAAAGGGTTCAGAATTAAAAGGACTAAAGTATCAGGGACCATTTGATGACCTTCCAGCACAATCAATTCTAGGTGGATATCCAATTACTAATAAAATACTGGAAGAAAAAAATGAGTCTGCAATCACTCAACATCGAGTGATTGATCCGGGAAAAGACAGTATAGGAAGGGATATTGTGGTGGCTGGTGAGGGGACAGGGATTGTTCACATGGCACCAGGTTGCGGAGATATTGATCACCGTATAGGAGAAAAAGAAAATTTGGTTAATATCGCACCATTAGATGAAGAATCAAAATTCAAGGAAGAATTTGGCTGGTTAAATGGTAAATCTGCAACTGATAGAAAGACAACCTCTGAAATTATTGACCACTTAAAGGAAAAAGGGTATCTTTTTCATGTAGAGGATTATCCCCATGTATATCCCCACTGTTGGCGCTCAGGCGACGAATTGGTTTTTCGACTAGTAGATGAGTGGTACATCAACATGGATTGGCGGGGGGAGATTAAAAAAGTGGTAGACGATATTGAGTGGATTCCAGAATGGGGTCGAGAGCGAGAACATGAATGGTTAGAGAATATGGGCGATTGGATGATATCAAAAAAACGATTTTGGGGATTGGCACTCCCTATCTGGACATTTGAAGATAGTTCATTTATTGTTGTTGGATCTAAGGAAGAATTAAAAGAGCTGGCGGTAGAAGGATGGGATGAGTTCGAGGGTAATTCTCCCCACCGCCCTTGGATTGATAAAGTAAAAATCCGTCACCCAGAAACTGGATTAGTAGGAACAAGAATTTTGGATGTGGGAAATCCCTGGCTGGATGCTGGTATCGTACCATTTTCAACTATGAACTATAACTCTGATAGGGAATATTGGCAGAAATGGTTTCCCGGTGATTTTGTTACTGAGTGTTTTCCTGGTCAGTTCAGAAATTGGTTTTATTCACTATTAGCGATGTCAACAGCACTGGAAGGGAAAGCCCCATTTAAGACTCTACTGGGGCATGCACTGGTAAAAGATGAAACCGGAAGAGATATGCATAAATCATGGGGAAATGCAATTTGGTTTGAAGATGCAGCAGAAAAAATGGGCGTGGATGTGATGCGCTGGATGTATGCTTCACAAAACGTGGAACACCATCTACTGTTTGGATATGGTCCTGCAAAGGATGTACGCAAAAAGCTAATTACCTTGTGGAATATTTACTCATTTTTTGCAACTTATGCAGCTGTAGATGGCTTTGAACCTGGGAAAATTAATCTAAAGGATGAGGTATTATCTCTTCTGGATAAATGGATATTATCCAAGACCAATGTATTAATTGAGGAGTTGGATTCTCATTTGGATACATTTAAACTAGATAAAGCCATGAAAAAAATCGAGCGGTTTTTGGAAGATCTTTCCAATTGGTATGTTCGGAGGAACCGAAGGAGGTTCTGGAAAACCGAAGATGATATGGATAAACAAATTGCCTACCAAACCCTATTTGACGTTCTAGAAAATCTTATAAAAATATTAGCGCCAATCCTGCCATTTGTAACTGAAAATATTTACCAGAATTTGGTTAAGACCTCCATTCCATCGGCTCCTCAAAGCGTACACTTATGCGACTATCCCCAATCAGATAAATCGCTTATAGATATTGAATTAATGAAGAAAATGGATTTATTAAAAAAGGTTATTGAATTGGGACGAAATGCTCGAAATAAGGCTGATCTAAAGATTCGACAGCCGCTTGCTTCGATCGTATTTCATGTTCCAGAAGGGGAAAACTGGAAATTCATTTTGGATAATCAAAATACTGTGTTAGAAGAATTAAATGTAAAAACAATAAGAAAGACCGACTCCCCTGATGAGTTAATCCAGCTACAAGTGAAACCAAACTTAAAAATATTAGGTCAAATATTGGGGAGTAAATTGCCAGAATTACGTAAATTCTTAGACTCAAAAAGTTCTGGTTTTATAGCGGATGAACTTAAAATAAAAAAAGAAATTATTGTGGAATTGAATAAAGAAAAATTTACATTAAATGAGGATGATTTTATAATGGATTTCTTATCAGAAAAAGGTTTTTCATCGTCTTCAGATAATGGGATAACCGTTGGGTTATCAACAGAATTAAGTGAACCTCTTATTCAGGAGGGGATTGTTCGGGATATAATCCGACAAGTTCAAATTCTCAGAAAAGATGCGGGATTTGCAGTAGAAGATCGAATACAGATTTATACGGATTGGTCTTCAACTACATTCTCGGCAGTCGAAAATTTTAAAGATTACTTTTGTGCGGAGACACTAACTGTTAATATTGCAGAATATTCAAAAGGAAAAGAATACGATTCATATTTAAATATTCAAGATGATTCTTTTCCTATTGCATTGAGTAGGAATAAAAATAAGTGAGGAAATCATGCCAGCAAAAAAATATTCAAAAGCAAAACTAAATAAATTCAAAAAACAAATATTAATTAAGCTCGATGATGTAAATCTCGAAGTAAGTGAGATGAAGGAAGGAGTCGTAAATCAGAAACCAACAAAATCAATGTCTCCAGATTCAATTTACAGTCTTCATATGGCAGATGCAGGCTCAGACTCACATCAATTAGAGAAAAACTTTTTATTTTTATCTCGGGAAAATAGTTACATTAAAAATTTAGAAGTTGCTCTAGAGAGAATTGATTCGGGTGAATTTGGTGTGTGTGCATTGTGTGGAGAGTTAATCCCGGAGGAGAGAATGTTCGAAGTTCCCAACGCAACCAAATGTGTGGATTGTAAAACTAAAGATAAGCTAAACTTATAATGAAAATATTGGCGGTGAGTGCCGTCATAGTCTGTTTTGATCAGATTACAAAAACACTTATTAAAAACTCTCTAAATCTGTTTGATTCAGTTCCCATAATAGAAAATTTCTTCCACTTTACGTTTATTAAAAACTCAGGGATGGCATTTGGATTGAATTTCCCTGGAGGGATTTATTTTTTTACCACAGCATCACTGATTCTCACATGTATTTTATTTTGGATGTTATGGAGAGAGAGAAACAGTTCCATTTATATACGCCTTGCTTTTGCGCTAATTATAGGTGGAGCAATAGGAAACCTGATTGATAGGATACTATATGGCGAAGTGGTTGATTTTCTTGACTTTATGATTGGAGATTATCACTGGTATGTTTTTAACTTAGCTGACACTTCCGTAAGTATTGGTATGGGGATACTCCTTATTCAGACTCTTTTCTTTTCACCTAAACCACCCAATATGGAATCATTGCGATAAAAAATATTTCACTTACTTCTCAATCGGGAAATATGCGGTTGGATTATTATTTGTCAACACAGATACCAGAGTATTCTCGTACTAAAATCCAGTTGATGATTCAAAATGGAAATGTAAAAGTAGATGGTATAAATAGGCGTTCCAGTTTTAAGTTAAGTGGTGGTGAAACAATCTCACTTCAAATTGAAGACTTACCTTCTGAGGTAGAGCACTTAACTTCCGAAAATATTCCCTTAAATATTCTCTATGAAGATGAAGCAATTATTGGGATCAATAAACCGGCAGGTTTGGTTGTACATCCCGGTGTTGGGAACAGGTCAGGAACTTTAGTGAATGGACTCGTTTATCATTTTCAATCTTTGTCTACCTTGAATGGAGAATTTAGACCAGGCATTGTCCACAGACTGGATAAAGAAACTTCTGGAGTGATGATTATTGCAAAAACAGATACAGCCCACGCTTATATATCCAAACAGTTTGAAACAAAAACAGTTCAAAAAAAATATGTGGGAATCACCTGGGGATTGTGGCAGGAAAAAGGGGGAAGAATAGAAACAAATCTATTAAGGAAAAAATCAGATCCTACCTTGTTTGAAGTCCATCCAGATAAAGGGAAAACATCTGTAACACATTATAAAGTTTTAGAGGAAGGACGATACTATAGTCTAGTGAACTTTATGCCGAAAACAGGAAGGACTCACCAAATCAGGGTACATTCCGCTCATCAAAATCATCCTATTTTGGGAGATAAGAAATATGGCGGAGGATTAAGTAAGATTAAAGGATTTATACCTGAAGTAGGGAAAATACTGAAAAAAGGATTGCAACGTTTAAACCGTCATGCCCTTCATTCAGAAACTATTTGTATTCAACATCCTGAAACAAAATCAGATATTGAGATCTATGCTCCTCTTCCAGATGAATTAAATTTACTTTTGCAATCATTAAAAAGTAATGAGCTCTAATAAACTTAATAAAAATATAAAAAAGTTTTTAATATATTTGGAAAAGGAGTCAGGTTATTCTGAATATACTATTGATTCTTATAAAAAAGATTTAATACACTTTTCAGATTTTTTTGATAAAAAAAATCTACTTAAGATTTCTTGTGATGATATTCTTGAATTTGTGGGAGAAGAGTTTAAAAGGGATTATCAGCCAAAACCAGTAAAAGAACCCCATAAATATAAAAAAATAGAATCAAGAACCATTGCACGTCAAATTGCGACATTAAAATCATTTTATGCATATTTAAATGAAATGGAGATAATAGTATCAAATCCTACACTTTTAATAGAAAATCCTAAAGTACCTAAAACACTTCCTTCTTACATAGATGAAAAAACAATATCTGAAAAAATAATATGGGAAAATATTTGTGAATATTTGCAAATCGATGAAAGTAAACTAACCCTTATAGATTGGATAGTTTTGTTTCAATCCTATGAAAAAGAGAAAAAAAAACAAATAGAAATTATCTTAGAAAAAATAAGTTCAATTGATAATTGGATTAAATTAGAGCCTAAAAAAAAGAAAGAATTAGCTAAATATTTTCAATTAAATAATAAAGAGATACAGGTTGTGTTGATCACAATAGGAAAACAACGGAAAGAGATTGGAAAAATAATCTATAAAAAATTTAAAGAGATAAAAAAGGGAGATATTAAACGAAAACATTATATTAAATATATTTTATTTAATTTGCATGACTTTTTAAAAAAGAGAGTTTCACTCAATGAGTCACTTCTTATATTACGTGATATCGCAATGTTAGAATTATTTTACAGTACGGGGATGAGATTAACAGAATTAGTAAATCTAAATGTAAATCATTTAGATTTAAATTATAAAAAGGTTAAAGTAATGGGAAAAGGGAAAAAAGAGAGGTTGATTCCTTTTGGTGATTATGCCAAATTTTCTATTAATAATTATTTGAATGAAAGAGGTATTAAAACTAATAATCGACTTATATCAGACCCTTTATTTGTTTCAAATAGAAATAAGAGAATTTCAAACCGTACAGTTCAAAGAAGAGTCAGATTGTATTTAGCTTCTTTTGCCGATTCTGGTAGTTCGGGCCCCCACACACTGCGGCATGCTTTTGCCACACATTTGCTAGAGGGGGGGGCTGACATTCGTTCGGTCAAAGAATTATTAGGTCATGATAGTTTATCTAGTACTCAGATTTATACCCACATACAAACCGAAAAAATGAAAGAAATATACAGTCAAGCACATCCTCATGGAGAAAAGGGAAAGTTATGAAACCAAAAAATCCTTCATCATTTAAATTAACCGGATTCAATCCACCTGGAAATATTTATGTAAACCTTTCATCAGAAATGCTTGAAGAGCATATTCTGCAAAAAGGAGAGGGGAGATTAGCAGATAGCGGTGCAGTAATGGTTGACACCGGAAAATTTACTGGACGTTCACCAGATGATAAATATTTTGTTGATGAAGATTCTTCGTCACAAAAATTGTGGTGGGGGACGGTAAATCAAAAGATTTCAGAAAAAATATTTAATGAATTACTTTTAGAAGTATTACAGTTTTATAACAGAGAAAAAACCGATACATATTTTTTTGAAGGATCTGCAGGAGATGACCCAGAACATGGGATTGGTGTACGTGTGATTGCTAAAAAAGCGTGGCAGGCTTTGTTTTGTCACAACATGTTTATACGGTCAAACGGACTATTGGAAAATGCTTTTGAATCCAGTTTTACTATTATCAATGCCTCAGATGTAAAAAACCATAATTTCAAGAAATACGTAATGAATTCTGAAACATTTATTTTATTTCATCTTGGACGAAAATTAGCAATAATAGGTGGTTCAGAATATGGTGGGGAAATGAAGAAAGGTATATTTTCTGTTCTCCATTATTTACTTCCCCAAAAGGATATTTTGTCTATGCATTGTTCAGCGAATGTTGACAAAAACAATAAAAATACCGCTCTATTTTTTGGCTTAAGCGGTACAGGAAAAACCACCTTGTCTACTGATCCAAAGAGACCACTTATTGGTGATGATGAGCATGGCTGGTCTGATAAAGGTATTTTTAATTTTGAAGGTGGTTGCTATGCTAAGGTTATCAACCTTGATAAGAAAACTGAACCTGAGATATACAACGCGATACGGAAAGGCGCACTGCTGGAAAATGTAGTTTATAATGAGTTAACTGGAAGAGTTATATACAATGATGATTCCAAAACAGAAAACACACGTGTTTCTTATCCCATTCGCTTTATCGAGAACTCTCTGGCAGCAAGTGGTAAATCAAGTCGAGCTGAACATCCAAAGAAAATTATTTTCCTTACATGTGATGCCTATGGTGTGCTGCCTCCAGTTGCGAAATTATCCTCAAAACAAGCTATGTATCATTTTATATCGGGCTACACTGCAAAAGTGGCGGGGACTGAGAGAGGTGTTAAAGAGCCTACGGCTGTATTTTCCCCTTGTTTTGGTGGACCATTTCTTACTCTTCATCCTACCATCTATGCTAAGTTGCTTCAAGAAAAGATGAACCAGTATAATGTTCAGGTTTATTTGGTGAATACCGGTTGGATTGGTGCTAGTGCCTCTTCTGGATTAGATAGAATCAGTTTACCGCTTACCAGAAAAATCGTACATGGTATTTTAGATGGTTCAATAGAAAAATTGAAAATGATTCGTGATCCATATTTTAAATTTAGAGTTCCAACTGAGTTTAGTGGTACTGATGATTCCTTTCTTGTCCCTTCTAAAGCATGGGAGAATGAAGAGGACTATCACCAATCTGCAAAAGAATTGGTAAAGAAATTTCATAAAAATTTCAAGCTTTATGATAATGGAGATAATCAGATCCGCTCAGGTGGCCCCATTGATTAAATAAAAAAAACAGAAGGGAGAAAACATGAATATTGAATTTACTGCAAGGCATTTTAATGCCCCCAATAATCTACGAGATTATGCCGAAAAAGAGGTATCCCGAATCCTAAAATATCATTCTCGTGCAGTTCAGTGTCAGATTATCCTGATTCAAGAAAATAACCAATTTACCACTGAGTTGAATCTCTCAATACCTCAGAGGAAGTTAAATGTAAAAGATACAACAGATAATGTCAGAAAATCCATTGATAGTGCTGTACGAAAAATGATTAAAAGAGTTTCAAAAATAAAGATAAAACAAAGACCAGTTGGTTAGATTTAGATATTAGTATAACAATACTTATGTAAATATTAATTTGAGGAGAATCTAAATTCTTCTTAAACTCTGGTAGTCGTGATTTGAGCCATATTGCCACGACTTTAAAAAAGGGTGCTAAAAAGGCGGATAAACTCCGAGCTAAGGCCCGGAGTTTTTTTATGCGGAAATATATTTATCAGTAGAGCAGAAAATTGAAAAAAATATGATCGAAAAGTTATTCAAAGAAAAAATTCTAGTTATGGATGGTGCCATGGGTACTATGGTTCAATCTTATGCGTTAACTGAGAAGGATTTTCGAGGAGAATTATTTGAGGATAATTCAGTTGACTTGAAAGGAAATAATGATATTCTTTGTCTTACTCAACCAAAAATAATTGAAGCAATTCACAGATCATATTTAGAGGCAGGAGCAGATATAATTGAAACCAACACATTTAATGCTAATAGTATTTCGCAATTAGATTATGACTGTGAGGACTCAGTATATCAAATAAATGTTGCTGCAGCAAAATTAGCTAAAAAAGCTGCATCAGAATATTCGGACAGTTATCGGTTTGTTGCTGGAGCAATTGGCCCCACAAATAAAACAGCGTCCATGAGCCCTGATGTCAATAACCCAGTTTTTAGAAATATTACATTTGATGAACTAGTTTCTGCATACACTGAACAGGCACAGGGATTAATGGATGGTGGTGTGGACTGTTTTCTGATCGAGACTGTTTTTGATACTCTTAACTGTAAAGCTGCGATTTTTTCAATTCTGAAACTTTTTGAAAAACAAAAAAGAAAAATACCTATTTTTATTTCCGGTACCATTACAGACGCAAGTGGGAGAACCTTATCCGGCCAGACAGTGGAAGCGTTCTGGAATTCAATTCGTCATGCTAACGTAGCTGCAGTTGGATTGAACTGTGCTCTTGGAGCAAAGGAAATACGTCCTTGGCTTGCAGAACTGGCACAAATAGCTGATGTTCCTGTATTCGTCTATCCAAACGCAGGACTACCTAATGAGATGGGAGAATATGATGATTCTCCAAAACAAATGGCGACACTGCTTCAGAAATTTGCAGAGGAAGGACTTTTGAATATGGTGGGAGGATGTTGCGGAACTACACCCGATCATATCCAAACAATTTCAAAAATTATAGAGGCAATCTCCCCTAGAAAATTGCCAGAGATAAATTCTTACACAAAACTCTCCGGATTAGAGCCAGTCACGATTAGGCCTGACAGCAATTTTGTCAATATAGGAGAGAGAACTAATGTAACAGGATCAGCAAAATTTAAAAGGTTGATTTTGGAAGAGAAATATGAGGAAGCGCTGACAGTGGCGCGTCATCAAATTGAAAATGGAGCTCAAGTAATTGACATAAATATGGATGAAGGATTGCTGGATTCAGAATCTGCAATGGAAACCTTTTTAAGGCTCATTTCAACTGAACCGGATATATCTAAAATTCCAATAATGATTGACTCATCGAAATGGTCTGTGTTGGAAACAGGACTCAAAAATATTCAGGGAAAGGGAATTGTAAACTCTATCTCACTAAAGGAAGGAGAAAAAGAATTTATTTCTCAAGCAGATATTATTCGGAAGTATGGAGCCGCGGTAATTGTTATGGCTTTTGATGAAGAGGGCCAGGCTGACTCTTACCAGAGGAAGGTGGATATTTGTACAAGAGCCCATAAAATATTAATAAATCAAGTTGGGTTCAACCCAGAAGATATCATTTTTGATCCGAATATTTTTGCTGTTGCTACCGGGATCAAAGAACATAACGAATATGGAAAAGCGTTCATCGAGGCAACAAAAAAGATCAGGGAGACTTTACCTGGTGTACATATCAGCGGAGGTGTGAGCAATTTGTCTTTTTCATTTCGGGGAAATAATCAGTTGCGTGAGTCTATGCACTCTTGTTTTCTTTATCACGCCATTCAGGCAGGAATGGATATGGGAATTGTGAATTCAGGACAGCTAACGGTTTATGATGACATTAATCCTGAGTTAAAGGAAACTATAGAAGATGTTTTATTTAACCGCAATGAAAATGCAACTGAAAAACTGGTGGACCTAGCAAAGTCCTTCAAGGGAAAACGGAAAAAGAGAGTCAAAGATTTATTATGGAGAAAGGAATCGGTTGAAAATAGATTATCTTTTGCACTTGTAGAAGGTATAGTTGATTACATAGAAAATGACGTTGAAGAAGCGAGACTGAAATTTGAACGCCCAATTCAAGTTATTGAAGGTCCTTTGATGGATGGTATGAACAGGGTGGGAGATCTATTTGGTTCAGGAAAAATGTTTTTACCTCAAGTCGTAAAATCTGCCCGTGTTATGAAAAAAGCTGTCGCATACCTTATTCCCTATATTGAAAAGGAAAAAGAGGATTTAGGATTGAGTGACTTATCCAATGGGAAGATTCTCCTTGCTACCGTTAAAGGAGATGTTCATGATATTGGTAAAAATATTGTCGGAGTGGTTTTGGGTTGTAACAACTATGAAATTATTGATTTAGGTGTCATGGTTTCTGCAGACAAAATATTATCTACTGCAGTTAATGAAAATGTTGATATGATAGGTTTATCAGGACTCATCACTCCAAGTCTGGATGAAATGGTTTATGTTGCATCAGAAATGGAACGAATGCAATTCTCTGTCCCTCTTTTGATTGGTGGAGCAACCACAAGCAAAAAGCATACTGCAATTAAAATAGATGAAATGTATTCCGGACCTTCAATTCATGTTATAGATGCGTCAAAAAGCGTTGGAGTTGTCTCTAAACTCATGAACGTGAAAGAACGTAAGGGACTTGTAGATAATATAGAAAATGATTATATATCAATCAGAAAAGTTCATTCTGAATCTTCAAAAAAACAAAAAATACTTTCGTTAGAACAAGCTAGAGTTAGAAAATTTAATACAGATTGGAATTCATATAATCCCCCTCAGCCAAACATATTTGGGTTGAAGGTTTTTAAAGATTATTCTCTACACAAAATTAGTGATTACATTGATTGGTCTCCCTTTTTTCATGCATTTGAATTGAAGGGGAAATATCCTAATATTTTAAACCATCCTAAATATGGTAAGGAAGCACAAAAGTTATGGAAAGATGGAAAAGAATTATTATCAACAATCATTTCAGAAAATTCTTTAAAGGCTAAGGGAGTTTTAGGATTATTCACAGCATCTGCAAGTAATGAAACCGTACAGGTAGGAGATATTGATTTTCATTTCCCTCGTCAGTTAGTTGATAAGGGATGGAAAAAGCCAAATTACAGTTTAGCAGATTTTATTGCTCCTGAAAGTGATTGGATTGGACTATTCGCTGTAACTACGGGAATTGGTCTAGAAAAATTAGTGGAAAGTTTCGAGAATCAAAACGATGTATATAATTCCATTTTAGTGAAGGTTTTAGCAGACAGGTTAGCAGAAGCTTTTACTGAACATCTTCATAAACGAGTTCGGAAAGAAATTTGGGGATATGGAAAAACAGAAAACTATACTAATGAGGAGCTTATCAGGGAAAAATATACTGGAATACGACCGGCTCCGGGATATCCTTCGTGTCCTGATCACAGTGAAAAGGATAAGATTTGGACCCTCTTGAATGTGGGAGAAAACACAGGAATTCAATTAACAGAAACATACGCAATGAATCCCGCAGCATCTGTATGCGGATGGTATTTTTCCCATCCCGAATCCTGCTACTTCAGTACACTGGGGAATAACTAATTTTAGTTACAGGTAGAACTCACTTTATTAACAAGAATACAAAATGAAAATATCAGAAAAAATAGCAGACTATATAGCTAAAGATAAAACTTTTTATAGCTTTGAGTTTTTTCCACCAAAAACAGATTTTGGGACAGAAAATCTATATAGCAGGATCGATAGAATGGCCTCCCTTCATCCTGCTTACATTGATGTTACGTGGGGTGCTGGAGGGTCCACTGCCGATAAAACGCTAGAAATGTGTAAAACTATACAAAAATATTTTGGTTTGGATGTAATGATGCATCTTACGTGTACAAATATGGGAGAATCATCTATAAAGAAAATCCTTATGGAGGCAAAAGAAAGTGACCTTTCCAATATTTTGGCGCTAAGGGGTGACCCACCAGAGGGATCCCTTACTTGGGAGAAACATGCAGAGGGCTTTCGCTATGGGATTGATCTCGTACGATATATTAGAAAAGAATTTGGAGATGACTTTTTCTTAGGTGTGGGAGGATACCCTGATGGCCACCAAGAGCAAACGGACATCAATGTTGATATAAAGTTCCTTAAGGAAAAGGTGGATGCTGGATCGGACATTGTTATTACTCAATTATTTTATGATATTGATAAGTTTTTTCTCTTTAGAGATAAATGTGTTAAAGCGGGGATAAAGGTACCAATAATCCCAGGTATAATGCCTATCCATAACTATGCCAGGTTTTTAAAATTTACACAGTTTTGTAAAGTTAGTATCCCCAATTTAATCTCCAAACAGTTAGAATCAATAAAAGATGATGATTCTAGTGTGATTAATTATGGAGTAGACCAAGCTTCAGAGATGGGCAGAGTACTGATTGAGGAGGGTGTGCCGGGGTTACATTTTTATACACTGAACTTGGAACACTCTGTCTCAGAGATTTTAAGATCACTGAACCTTGTTTCATCTCAGGGAATCATTAAGGAACTACCGTGGCGTCAATCGACATTAGGTGACCGGAAAACTGCTGAAGACGTGCGCCCTATATATTGGAGCAATAGAACTGTAAGCTATTTAGCTCGAACAGAGAGCTGGGATGATTTTCCTAATGGTCGTTGGGGTGATATAACAAGCCCAACATTTGGCGAATTAAATCAATATCATGCTATAAGAGCTGGTGCAAAGAGTGATAAAGTAAAGGCAAAAAGGAAAAAAATCTGGGGAGAGCCAAAATCTATTGAAGATATAAAAGACGTATTTGTATCATTCTGTAAAGGTGAGATCAATTGTCTTCCCTGGTGTGAAATGCCATTAGCTCATGAAAGCCAACAGATCTCTAGCAGTCTGATCAATTTAAATGAGATGGGATTTTTTACAATCAACTCTCAGCCAAACGTAAATGGGGCACCGTCAGAGGATGCTATAGTTGGCTGGGGTGGATCAGGAGGGAGAGTTTATCAGAAGGCCTATTTGGAGTTTTTTACATCAAACGATAAGCTAGATACATTTCTAAAAAATTTAAAATCAACAGATAATATTTCCTATCAGGCAATCAACATCGATGGTAAATTAATTACAAACTTGTCTGAAAATAGTGTAATGGCTGTAACGTGGGGAGTATTCCCAGGAAAGGAAATTATGCAGCCGACCATTGTAGACACACGGTCATTTTTAATTTGGAAGGATGAAGCTTTCGGTTTGTGGATGAATGATTGGGCCTCAATATACGATCAGGAATCTGAATCATTTAAAATATTACAAGAAATATATGAGACCTATTACTTAGTTAATATTGTTGATAATAATTACGTTGATGGTGGGATGATGGAACAATTTTTCAAATGAAACTATTTTTTAACTTAGTCAACTAAAAGAAGTAACTAGTTTGCTATTTATACATCCATTGATCTATTAAAACCAATTAGTAAAAATAATTTAGTTTACAAAACTAATTTATTAAATTTAAGGCTGTATTTTAGCAAATATATTTAGTTTGAGAAACTGAGGAGATTAAATTGTCAACGTATTTATTTACATCTGAGTCTGTAACTGAGGGGCACCCAGATAAGGTCTGTGATATTGTTTCTGATTCAATTTTAGATGAGTATTTAAGGGGTGACCCAGATTCCAGAGTTGCGGTGGAAACCATGACGACAACCGGGTTTGTGGGAGTTGCGGGGGAAGTTACTTCAAAAGAGAGCTTTGATTTAGAGTCTGTAGTAAGAAGGACAATCGCAGAGATTGGCTATAATGATCCAGCACTAAAGTTTGACTCTGATTCATGTGAAGTGATGATAAAATTGGATAAGCAGAGTCCCCATATTTCACAGGGAGTAACGGCTGATGACAACAGAGAACAGGGTGCCGGAGACCAGGGATTGATGTTTGGATATGCCACAAATGAAACGAAAGAGTTGATGCCTCTGCCTATTCATTTAGCTCATAAATTGACGAAAAAACTATCTGATGTGAGAAAAACCGGAAAGTTGTCTTGGGTCAGACCAGATGGAAAATCACAGGTTTCAGTTAGATATGAAGACCATAAGCCAAAGTATATTGAGACGATTGTGGTATCTACACAACACTCTCCTGACATCACGCACGAAGAGATAACCCAGCAAATAAGAGAGCATGTTATAAAACCAGTCTGCGGTGAGCTTTGGAATGGAGATATTAAAATACATGTTAACCCTACAGGAATGTTTGAGATAGGGGGACCTCATGGCGATGCAGGATTAACAGGGAGGAAGATCATAGTTGATACATATGGCGGAATGGGGCGTCATGGAGGTGGTGCTTTTTCTGGAAAAGATCCATCAAAAGTGGATAGGTCAGCATGTTATATGTCTAGGTATGTTGCAAAGAATATTGTCGCTGCGGAGCTTGCAGACAGATGTGAGGTTCAGGTTGCATATGCAATTGGCGTTGCAAAACCTGTTTCATTAATGGTAAATACTTTTGGAACTCACAAAATTTCAGAAAGGGAAATTGAGACAATAGTAAATAGTAATTTTGATATGCGCCCTGCAGAAATTATTAGACATCTCGACCTGAAAAAACCAATATACTCAGGCACTGCAGCCTATGGACATTTTGGTCGTGAATTGAATGAATTTACGTGGGAGAAAACTGATATGGTTGAAACCCTTCAGTCTAAACAATAGGAGAGCCCAATGACTGAATTATTAACTCAGAACATTACAGAATCTATAGCGCATAAAGTTAAAGATATTTCTCTTGCAGGTGCGGGTAGAAAAGCAATAGAGATAGCTGAGAAAGAAATGCCCGGACTCATGGCAACCCGGAGAAAGTATGGAAATGAAAAACCACTTACCGGCAAAAAAATAACTGGCTCTCTTCATATGACAGTTGAGACAGCTGTTTTGATTGAAACGTTGGTGGACCTAGGTGCAGATGTTAGATGGGCTAGCTGTAATATATTTTCAACACAGGACCACGCAGCAGCTGCGATTGCAAAAACTGGAGTACCGGTTTTTGCATGGAAGGGTGAATCTTTGAAGGAATATTGGTGGTGTACACTGCAGGCACTGACGTTTCCAGATGGCTCCGGTCCGGACCTCATCGTGGATGATGGGGGAGATGCGACGCTATTGATTCATAAAGGATATGCGTTAGAAGAATATTTTACAAAGAATGGCGATGTTCCTGCTATCACTACTACCATAGAAGAGGAGCGAATAATTGAAGAATTAATTCGGGAAGTTTTGGATAAAAAACCTAATCATTGGCACGAGGTCTCCCAAAATATTATTGGAGTATCTGAGGAAACTACAACTGGAGTTCACCGGTTAATGCAAATGGAAAAGATGGGAGAACTTCTTTTCCCTGCCTATAATGTAAATGACTCAGTTACCAAATCAAAATTTGATAATATTTATGGTTGCAGAGAATCACTTGCAGACGGACTTAAAAGAGCGCTGGATGTCATGGTTGCGGGAAAAACCGTTGTGGTGTGTGGATATGGTGATGTGGGTCGAGGGTGCGCGCAATCCATGCGCGGATACGGTGCCAGAGTGATTGTAACGGAGATTGACCCTATCTGCGCCCTACAAGCATCAATGGAAGGATTTAAGGTCACTACCATAGAAAAAACTCTTTCGGAGGGACATATTTTTGTGACAACCACCGGAAATAAAGATGTGATCACCAAAAAGCATATGTACGGAATGAAAGATCAGGCAATCGTCTGCAATATCGGGCATTTTGACAATGAAATTCAGGTGACACCTCTGAATGAAGACTCAGATGTAAATCGAGAGGAGATCAAACCACAGGTTGACAGGTACACTTTTCCTAGTGGACATCAAATCTTTTTATTGGCGGAAGGCAGATTGGTGAATCTGGGCTGTGCAACGGGGCACCCAAGTTTTGTTATGTCAAACTCTTTTACGAACCAGGTGTTGGCTCAAATTGCGTTAGCAAAAGATGCGCCGGATATTGGTGTATATGTGTTGCCAAAAATTTTGGATGAGGAAGTGGCTCGACTGCATTTAAATCATCTTGGCGCTGAATTAACCAAATTGACAGATGAGCAGGCAGATTATATTGGAGTATCTAAAGAAGGTCCCTACAAACCGGAACATTACCGGTATTAATTTATAACAGATTTTAATTTTTCCCGTTTTACTTTTTTGTAAATTGGTTGAGTTATAGACATATCATCTAAAATCATTATCTTCCAGCCACTTTATTGCTTTCTCTCTATATATAGGAATGTCTTCATGATACATATTAACTGCAGCTGCAACTATTCCAGCATCATCCAAAAATCCAACAACAGGTAAAGTATCTGGTACTAGATCAACTGGCGTGATAAAATAGAGCAGCGCAAAAACAGCAACTCCTTTTTTTATGGAAGGATATTCAGGGTCTAAAAATAACAGAAAGAGGGCAACAGCGTCTTCTGTAAAAGGGATACTTCCAATGGTTTTTTTTAAATATTCTTTAAATTTCTGACGAACTTTCCCCCCTGATTCTTGGTTGGGCTCTTTGTCTTTCCAATCTGAAATATTAGATTCTTTTATGTTCATATTTGTATTCTCCTATTTTATTATATAAACTATACACTTATGAGTTTTTTGATTTTTTTACTAAAATTATTGCCGGTGTCAATTTGCTGTAGCACTTGGGTCATTTTTTTGAACCATAGGTCAGAGATGTCAAGTAAAGCTTTTTTGTAGGGTGTTATATTAGCAGAATTAATATCTAGTTTTTCTAAACATTCCATCCAGAATTCCATCATCTGAAAGATTGAGATACTTAACTCATAGATCTGAATCTCATCCATCTTTGCGATAGATTCAAGTGACAGATCTTCTATAGATGATAATCTTATTCGAAGACTATATTTTGTAAATAGGGAAAGTTGATTAATAATATTTTCCTTTAACTTATTAAGTAAGCTTATTTAGCCATTCTTCAGCTTTAATACGATATTCGTCCGTCATTATAGATTCAAGGGTAGCTATAGCCCCTATAATCATAGCAGCATCATCTGTAAAACCAGCTATAGGAATTGCATCTGGAATTGCATCTATGGGCATTATAAAATAAGCAAGGGCCGCGAATGCAATCGCCTTCATCTTTATTGGTGTCTCAGGGGCAACAGCACAGAAGTATAGTGCTATTGCATCACGGAGAAATGGAATGCGAGCCAAGTTTTCTTTTATTTTTTTAAAAAATCCATCATTAACCAATACCATATTTTCATCGTATACATTTTCTTCTAACAGTAATTTAAGAATAGGTTCATACTTGGATTTTATGGATACATTTGGGTTTTGCTCCCAGTACCGGATGGTATGAACGGTTGTGTTTAATTTTTCAGCCAATTCTGTCTGCTGAATACCAAGCTTGACTCTGAGTTCCTTTATGTTTTCTCCAGTGAACATTATTTATTACTCCTAAATATATACTAATAATAATCATAATAATGATAAATAAACAATAAATATTTAATATTAGTAATAAAAAGGATAGAGTGGATATGATTCTTATACCATATTATTAAAAGAAATAATTTCATTCCCACCTATAAATCATTATAAACAAAAAATCTCAAGAATATGACAAATTAGAGAGATTTATTCCGTTCGAAGACTGTTGTTTAATATTTTCTGTTTGAATTCAAACTTAGCTTCTTCTATTGCTAGAAGCATATCTTTTTTGAAATCTTCCCGACTCATTTTTTCCTCAAGCTCAATCATAATCATTTCTACAGAGACACCAGCAATTAAAGCAGTAACTGTACCACCTACAACTGCTCCTGCTGCTGTTCCTACAACTGGAATAATTGAACCGATAGTTGCACCTATCAAACCTCCTATACCGGATGCTGTTTTTGAAAAAATAACCTTACTTAATGCTTTTGCTGCCATTTTAAGAGTGCCTTTACTAGCTGCCTTTTCAAGAATGCCTTTTACAGCTACACCCGTAACAACACCAGTTGCTGCGCCAACGCCACTCGAAGCGCGTAACCTTTGCTCAAATCCAATCACATCTTGATGACTTAGAGGGAGGATTAAATTCTTTAACTCTATTGTTTTTACCACTTGATATTCTGTACTATCAGTCTGAATAATCCTATTATTTTTCAAAATATTTTGTACAGTATTATTATATTTAATTAGAGCATTTTTATGATTCGTGAGCGTTTCATTTAATGCTATCTCAACCCTTTTAAAAGCATCCCCTTGTTTTAAATGTTCATCAAGTTTTTCTATCATATAAGCATCAAGCTCATTGAACAACATTTTTGCTAATCTTCCATATTCACCTGACAAGCTATAATACCAATCTAGATAATTATCTACATTTAATTCTATATTATCAAATGCATGGTCAATTTGACCTTCTAATTGTTTTTTAGATAATCTAATTGTCACCAAAGCCTCAAATGTGGTTGCCTGAATACTATCTGGTGTTCCAGTTTCATAGTATCTATAATCAGTTCCATCAAATATGTTAACCACTGGTTTTATACCTCGTCCTATAATATCTTCTATCCTTTCGAAATCAGGTGACTTAACGTATGCATTAATACCCACAAATAAAGGAACATATATAAATAAACTCAAGAATGCAGTAACAGCAGAAATACCAGCTATGCGAGCATTAGGTACTTTCTGAGGAATTTTTTTTTCACTCAATGGACCAAAAACACGTCGATACTCAACTCTAGGAATAAGGAAACATGTAAGAATTGCACAAGCATTATAGAAAATCACTAAGTTTCCAAATCCAAATAGAACCAACTGTAGGAATGTATTTATAGTGAAGTGTTCTAAATGTCCAAGTGCAAAAGTTAAACTTCCATTATAAAATGCCAAAGATAGAGCAACTTTCTTAACAAGCCCATTGCTCGTTATATCTGAAACATTAGCTTTTTTAGCAATTATAGCTTCATTCATTGTAGAATACTCAACTTTATCAGTGAAAAAAAGAGATAAAATAACGTAGATCGACAGCATGATTATTGGGACAATATATCTAGTAAAACGAATTGTAAAAGCAGTGCTTATATAAGGTTTTAATTCTTGATCAGATTTTTTTTGAATTATTCTGAAAACAAAACCGAATATTGGGATAACAAGGAAAAAAGTAAACCAATCTAATTTGTTATAGAAATGAAATTGAATAAACATAAAAAATGATGAAAATATAGCCCAACAAACCCATGAGCAGATCCTCAAAGATCTCCGAGAAAAAAATCCGTATAGTATACCCAAAGTAGAAAATATTTTTAATCTATGGATTTGGAGAACAGTGTTTGTGTAAATACCACCCAATCCTACAGGGATACTTAATAAAAAAATACTTAATATATGGAACCAGGGATCGGCTCTGGCAAAATTATTTTCTATTACCATTATGAGTATAAACCAAAGAATTGATTTTATTGTATAATGTATCAAGTTGCTATTAATCATTTATATACTATTGTACTATTTGGCAATTTTATAAAAATTAAAACGGATTTAATAACTAAAATATATTCTACTATTTTCTAACCAATTTTAATAGAATAATTCCTCCAATTATAAAAACAATGTTTCCCATCCATGCAGACAAAAGGGGACTGATAACGCCTTTTATACCGAGGGATTGTCCAAATTTTATAAATGCGTAGTAAGAAAAGATCACAAAAATACTCATTCCTGCTCCCAAAGAGAGTCCACCGGATGGATTTATAACAGCCAGTGAGATACCAAATAGCATTATAATGATGCTGGTAAATGCAAAGGAAATTTTGAAATGTTTCGCAACCTCCCATCGGACTGTATTTACACCATTCTCTTTCAGTTTTTTAATTCTGGTATTCAGTTCATAAATATTCAGTTCTTCAGGAGATTTATATTTTTGAACCAGTTCTTCTGGTGTGAATGAGACGTTCATCAGTGTATCTTCTGATGAGATCACCACAGTTGATTCCATCCCCTGCTCATCAAAATTTCGAATGGAGTAATCTTTTAATTTCCAGAGAGAGAGAGAATCCTGCCAGACCATTTTTTTGCTGTCAACTCTTTGATGAAGCAGCTCGTTTTTCAGTGAGATGAGCGTTACCTTATCAGCAGATCTATCTCTCACCTTAAATTTTGAAATTGACAGATGAAGTTTTTTTTCTTTTTGGAAAAATAAATCTTTCAGCACTTTCTGCTTGTTTTTTGAATTACTTGATTTTCGTTTCATATATTCGTTCTTAATCTCAGCTTTTTTTTCATTTCCCAAGCTTACCAGGGAATTATCAAGATAAAATGACCCCAGACTCACTAGGGAACTGACGAACAAAAACGGGATGACAATTCGATATAGACTGATTCCGGATGATTTCATTGCGGTCCACTCATTTCTCTTCACCAGCAGGCCCATACTGAAAACTGTTGCAATGAGGACAGCCATTGGAAGACCAATATTTATAAACCATGGCAGGGTATAAGTATAATAAAGGATGACAACTTTCAGGGGCACCTTATTGTCAATGAATTTATCTAAGTTCTCAAAAACATCAACAATAATAAAGATGAGTTGGAACCCTATTAGGATTAGTCCTAAAAAGGTAATAAACTGGCGAATGAGGTATAGGTCAAGTTTTCTCATTGTTAGTGTAAACTAAACCATGAATTTCCGTAATTTGCACCTAATTTGAAACATAATTGGTAGGTATTTTAAAGCAGAAATATAATGGTTAAATATTTAGATAAGATAATGTCAACTTTTGCTGAGGTTATGTGGAGCATGCCTCTGGTGGTTGTCCTAATATCAAGCGGGATATTTTTTACATTATTCTGCAGATTGATTCCATTCAGGTATCTCGGTCATGCGGTGAACATATTGCGAGGGAAATATGATTCCGATGATGATCCCGGACAAATCTCCCACTTTGAAGCTCTCTCTAGTGCCCTCGCAAGTACAGTGGGAATGGGAAACATTGCGGGAGTTGCCGTTGCCATTCATACGGGCGGTCCGGGAGTTCTATTTTGGATGTGGTTGAGCGCTATTTTAGGAATGGGAACTAAGTTTTTCACCTGTACACTCTCTGTTATGTATCGGGGCGAGGATGATTCCGGCGAAATTCAGGGAGGACCAATGTATTTTATTGAGACCGGATTGGGAAAAAAATTTAAACCGCTGGCGGTTTTCTTTAGTATCTCAGGGATGTTTGGCTGTCTCACCTTTTTCCAGGCGAATCAATTGGCACAGATTATCCGTGACTTTGTTCATAGACCTCTGGGATTATTTCAGGAGTCACAAATTCTGGGAGATGGAATAACAGGAATATGTGTTGCCATTGTTGTTGGAATAGTTGTTTTTGGAGGCATCAAAAGGATTGCAAAAGTTGCCTCAAGACTGGTTCCCCTAATGGTTGGGATTTATTTTTTATCAGCTGTATTTATTTTATTGTCGCACATCAGTGAAATCCCATCGTTAATTTTATTGATCTTTAAAGATGCGTTCACTGGAGACGCTGTTCTTGGAGGTGCACTGGGCTCATTGATCATTATTGGAATTAAGAGGGGTGTTTTTTCCAATGAAGCCGGAACCGGTACAGAGGCAATGGCACATGGCGCGGCAAAAACAAAAGAGCCTGTTAGAGAGGGGTTGGTGGCTATGCTGGGGCCGTTCATTGACACGATCATAGTATGTTCGGTTACCGCTTTTGTTATATTGATTTCGGGGCTATATGATACAGAGGCCAATGGTGTAACTCTAACAGCTCTTGCCTTTGAAAAGGAAATGGGCGTGCCAGGGAAATTGTTAATGATTTTGGCGGTTCTGACTTTTAGCCTCTCCACAATGTTTGGCTATTCTTATTACGGAAGAAAATGTGCAGGATATATTTTTGGAACTAAATGGAAACCGGCATACAACTGGTTTTATGTATGTATGATTTTCGTAGCTTCCATTGTCTCCCTTGATATTGCCATAAACTTTGTGGATGGAATGTTTGCCTTAATGGTTATTCCTACATTGATATCAACGCTTTTGCTGGCACCAAAAGTGATGGAGGAGGCGAAAAGATATTTTACAAAAATGAATTAGGTTTTTCTGCCTCCTAAAAGTACCCAATCACTTTGAGTGTGCAATATCATTATTTTGATCAAATTACTATATTCGAGGATTACCTTTTCAGATTGATGAGCTTGAATCCCGGACAGGATCAGATATCCACTTGGTTTAACATATCGTGATAATTCATTTTTCATTTCAATTAGCGGGTTTGCCAGAATATTTGCTACGACAATATCAAAAGAATCATTAATTGGTGTCTCAGGGTGTACAACAATTATTTCAGCACCATTTAGCTTGGAATTTGATTTGGTAATTTCTAGTGCTTTTTTATCATTATCTACTGCCGTTACAAACGGTATTCCACACTTGAATGCTGTGATTCCTAAGATTCCCGTTCCGCATCCATAATCCAGAGCTTTAGTTTTATTTTGAGCATTTTTTGAAATCCATTCCAGACACATTTGGGTTGTTGGATGAGTTCCTGTTCCAAAGGCCATTCCAGGTTCAATCATCACATTGATTGCATTTTTATCTGTGATCTTCTCAAATGACGGACAAATCCAGAGGGCTTCACTGATTTTAATAGGTTTATATAGGTCCTGTGTATAAGAAACCCACTCTTGGTCTGGAATCCATTTCAACTCAAAAGATGGAATCTGTTTCAGTCCGACCTCCCTGCATAGTTCCTGCAAAAAAGATTCAGGGTTGATGTCCTGTTTAAACGTGAGAGTTAATATCAGTTCATCTTTTTCTATTTGGTTTAAAAAATGTGTTCCATTTTCCACGACATCACAGTCTATCCAGACAGAGATTGCCCCAAGTTCTACTGCACAATCTGTAAACTGTTCAATAAATTCCTGTGAAATTCTTACACTTAGATTTAACCATTGTTTTATTTCAGATATATCCATTACTATCTAAACTCATTTATAATTGGTTAGATTTTAGTTTAAATTTATTTAGTTATTGAACAGAATAATGAGATCTCGAGCAAATCTGACAACAGAAAAAAAGAATCCCATTTCGGAGTCCATAGATTTAAAATCAACTGAAAATATTCTACGCATCATCAACTCTGAAGATAAATGTGTAGCAGATGCAGTGAAAAAAGCAATTCCACAGATCAGAGAGACTGTTTCATACTGTGTGACAGCACTGAAAAATGGTAATAGAATATTTTATGTTGGAGCAGGAACCAGCGGAAGACTTGGAGTTTTAGATGCATCTGAAATTCCACCGACTTTTTCTGCACCTTCTGAATGGTTCACAGGAATCATTGCAGGTGGAGATAAAGCTCTAAAAAGATCAGTTGAGGGCGCTGAAGATATTTCGGAAAATGGAATTCATGATCTAAAAGAAAATGGAGTTTCCTCCGGAGATATTGTGATCGGAATAAGCACCAGCGGAGCAGCTGTTTATGTCCAATCAGCTTTAACATATTCCCAACAATTGGGAGCAAAAACCAGTATGATAGTCTGCAACTCTGAACCCTATTATCCGGTAACGGTTGATTCATTAATAAAAGTAGAAACAGGACCTGAAATCATCACAGGTTCTACACGAATGAAAGCAGGAACAGCAACCAAATTGGTATTGAACATGATCTCTACAACGACCATGATAAAATTGGGGAAGGTCTATGGAAATCTTATGGTTGATCTCATGGCGGTCAACGAAAAACTGATAGATAGAGGAGTTCGGATCATTACACAATTGACCAAAAGTGATTATGAAACTGCTCGAGAAAAATTACTAGAAGCCGATAAATCAGTAAAAAAAGCGATTGTCATGATATTAAAAAAATGCACTCATCAGAAAGCTGAACTAGAGTTAGAAAATGCAGGAGGATTTTTGAGTAAAGTGCTGAAAGAAATCTAAGACTCCATTTAAAACATCACTAAATTAAATCGCTTATTCAACTTAGTTTTTCACTATATATCAAGAAGGAACAATGAAAATTAATCCATATATTTTTAGAGAATATGATATTAGAGGAGAGGTGACTGTAGATTTTCCCCCAGAGGTGGTTGAACTTCTGGGGAAAGGATTTGGAACTTATCTCAAAAGGAATGGTGGTAGAGAGCTAACTCTTAGCGGTGATATAAGATTATCAACTCCTGAGCTAATGAATAAATTCAAAGAGGGAGTTTTATCTACGGGAATAGATGTCATTAAACTGGGACTGCTTCCAACACCAGTAAATTATTTCAGTATGTTTAAATTAGGAGTAGGTGGTGCTGTTCAAATTACAGGCAGCCATAATCCTCCAGAATTTAATGGATTTAAAATATCTATGTTTAATAAACCGGTTTATGGACAAGCAATCCAAGATATTAGAAAAATTATTGAGCTTAGAAAGTTTGAAGAAGGAGATGGAGATGAAGCCCCATATAATATTCGCAAGGAATATATGGAGATGGTTTTAGATAAGATTACTCTTGAAAGACCTATGAGAGTTGTTTTAGACTGTGCAAATGCTGCCGGATGCCTCATTGCACCGAGGCTATATAAAAAGCTAGGAATAGAGTTAAAAGAACTGTATTGCGATGTGGATGGCAACTTTCCAAACCACCATCCCGATCCGACCGTTGAAAAAAACCTATCAGATTTAATTTCTGAAATGAAAACAGGAAAATATGATATAGGAATCGCCTTTGATGGAGATGCAGACCGAATTGGGGTTGTGGATGATCAGGGAGAGATTTTATGGGCGGATCAATTGATGACTCTCTTTCTACCTGAATTGATCAATGAAGGAGATGAAATCCTATTTGATGTAAAATGTTCACAGGCATTGGAGGATATGATCATCAAAGCGGGAGGAAGGCCCATAATGTGGAAAACAGGCCACTCACTTATCAAGCAAAAAATGGCTGAATCAAAGTGTAAATTTGGAGGAGAAATGAGCGGTCATATATTTTTTGCTGATGATTACTACGGCTATGACGATGCAATTTATGTTGCTGCCCGTACTATTCAAACTTTATCAAGGAATACACTCTCATTATCTGAACTAAGAAAAGATATACCCAAGTATTTTTCAACACCAGAGATGAGATTAGAGTGTAAATCAGATGAAGAAAAATTTAAAATAGCTAAAACCTCCCATGATTATTTCTCTTCTAAATATGACTGTAGTACAATTGACGGTGTAAGGATAAAATTTGGTGACGGATGGGGATTAGTAAGAGCATCGAATACTCAGCCGGTTATTGTCTGCAGATTCGAAGCAAAAACAAATGAACGAATGATAGAAATAAAAGATACTGTATTGAATAAACTGAATTCTTTTGGTGAACTACGAACATCAGTTGAACACTGACCTAACTCCACAATATATAACTAAGTTAAGGGACGAATTTAATGATGCACTCAGAGTGTTATCTCTCCCAAAACATCCAACATATTTGTATGAACCTATTTCCTATGTTTTCTCAGGAGAAGGAAAACGCCTCAGACCAATTTTATTATATATTACTGGTGATTCTTTAGGTGCTACCGAAAAGGATCTCAAATATGCAGGTATAGCTGTGGAGTTGCTCCATAATTTTACTCTTGTACATGATGATATAATGGACCAGGATGATTTGCGTCATGGTCAGCATACAATACATAAAAAATGGGATGAATCCACTGCGATCCTTGCTGGTGATGGTATTTATGTAATGTCATTGAGTATGATAGCAAAAGTACAGAACCATCCCTTGGAAGTTATTGGAACATTCAATGATGCAGCACTAATAGTATGTGAGGGGCAGGCATATGATAAACAATACGAATATGATACCAATATTACATTAGATGAATATCTCATTATGGTGGAAAAAAAAACTGGATGGTTAATTGGCCTATGTACAGAGCTGGGTGGGATTTTAGGGAATCAACAGTTGGAAACAATTCAATCATTAAAAAAATTCGGAACTAAGTTAGGAACTGCATTTCAAATTCAAGATGATATGCTTGAAATTACAGCTAATGAAAAAAATATGGGAAAAAGTCTGGGCAGTGATTTAACAAGAGGGAAACAAACTATTTTATCTATTCTGGCAAGGGAAAAAAATCAAAAGGACTGGCAAAACTTAAATTCAAATATTTTAGAAATTGATAGATCCATAAAAATTCAAAAGGAGTTTTTGGAGGCTAATGGTATCCTTAAAAAGGCAGATCAGATGATTCAATCATATATTGATCAGGCAATTGACACCCTTAAATATATACCAGACCCATGTAATTCCAGGTTATTACAATTTACTAAACTCATACTAAACAGAGATCATTAAAAAAATGAATAAGGAAAAAATAGACGTAGAAAATATGTTTCAATCAATTTATGATTTCCCTAATCAGATGGAGGAGGCCATTAAGATTGGGAAAAATATTAACTTATCTAAAAAATATAAGAATATAAACTCTATTGTCTTAGCTGGTATGGGCGGTTCTGCGGTTGGAGGAGATCTATTATCTCTTATTTTTGGGAAATATCTAACTGTTCCCTTCTTTGTTTCTAGAAACTATACCTTACCAAACTGGGTAAATGAAAGGACCTTGGTCATTTGTTCATCTTACTCAGGAAATACAGAAGAGACTCTTTCAGTTTTTGAAGAAGCAAACTCTAAAAAAGCGCAAATAATTGGTATAACCACTGGCGGTGAACTATCATCACGATTAAAGAAAAATAGTTTGGATGAGCTGAACATTCCACCAGGGTTACAGCCTCGTGCAGCAGTTGGGTTTTCACTTATTCCTTTGATGTTTCTACTTAAAAGAATTTTAGATATAGATGTACCACTTGAATCTATTTTAATTGATACAACAAAATTAATATTTTCATTGCGTGAAAAATATTCACTTCAAAATTCAAGGAATAACTCTTTTTCTTTAGCTCAGAAAATATATAAAAAAATTGTGGTGATTTATGGTGAAACAGGGAGAACAGATAAACTCGCTATACGTATAAAAGGCCAGCTATGTGAAAACAGTAAGATGCTTGCTTATACTAATGAAATACCTGAAATGAATCATAATGAAATTGTGGGCTGGGAGAACAACTCTGATTATTTTGACTATTATGCTGTTCTTTGGTTGGTTGAATTAGAAAGTCATCCCCGTAATTTAGAGAGAATTAATATTACTCAAGATATTTTAAAGAAAATTAATATTGATCAACATACTATAAATGTTTCAGGTGATTCTTTCATTGAAAGAGTATTTCACTTTATTTATTTTGGAGACTGGCTGAGCTATTGGTGTGCAATTTTATCTGAGAGTGATCCCACCCCGGTTACGAAAATTAATTTTTTGAAATCAGAATTGGAATCTAGGGATGGATAGTATTTTATACGAACATGTGATGAAAATCATTGAACACATCTAACATCTTATCTAACTTTTAGTATGATTCCTGTTAAAGTTTCTAAAATTACATTTCACCATTCCACTCGCAGCTATGCTGTTTTACTGAAAGAAATTACTGGAGATAGATCGCTGCCGGTTATGGTAGGAGCCTGTGAGGCGCACTCTATTGCACTTGCTTTAGAGTATACAGAGCCACCAAGACCTATGACTCATGACCTTATTAAAGCAATGATCAGTGAAGTAAATGGGAAAATTAATTCAGTACAAATCACTGATTTAATTGATGGGGTCTTTTACGCAAGAATTGAAATAGAAGGGATGCATATTGGATCATTAAATTTAGATTCACGTCCCAGTGATGCGGTTGCTATTGCTTTGAGAACAGAAGCACCAATTTTTGTTGAAGACTCTGTAATGGAAGAAGCCTCAAATCAAAATGAAGAAATTGAAAATGATTCTGAAATAAATGAATTTGGTGATAAAAAAGAAGATTTAGAAAATAAGCTAAAAAAAGCAGTGGAGCTTGAAAAATATGAGGAAGCGGCAGTAATCAGAGACCAACTTAAAGAATATGATTAAGTCCTCAAGCGCTTAGTGCTACCAAAGCTTTTTGAGCCGCTTTTTGTTCAGCGGCCTTTTTATTTGACCCAAATCCCGAAGGAAAAGCTCTGTCTTTAATTTTTACCTGGACCTCAAATGTTTTTTTATGTTCAGGACCTTTAACATTTGATACTAAAAATATAGGATTTTCTAATGAGCCTGAGTGACAGTATTCAATCAATTTCCCTTTATAGTTTATTGTTTTCCATGCTTCTAGTCGGTGTCTCCAAATTATTTCATATATGATTTTATGGCATGGCTTTAATCCGCCATCTAAGTAAATAGCTCCAAGTAGTGCTTCCAACATATTTGCTTCAAGACGAGATCTCACTTTCTTATTGCTAATATTTACAGTGGAGTCAATGTCTAAATAAGAAATTAGATTTAATTGTTTTCCCATACTGCCTAAAAATTGTTTTTGTACCAAACCTGAACGTTTTTGAGTTAACAACCCTTCATCTCCCATTGGAAATTCCTTGATTAGGAACTTACTTATTATAATATCTATAACGGCGTCACCTAAAAATTCCAGTCGTTCGTAGTTCTTTCTCGCGTGAGAATTAATAGATCTATGAGTCAGAGCTTGATACAAATAGTTTTTATTTTTAAATCGATAAGCAAGTGTCTTTTCAATAGGATGAGTATTAAATATTTGAGATAAAAAGGTAATGAGGTTTTTCAATATATAAACTCACATTTTCCAAGGACGAAAAGATAAAACTGCGTTGTGCCCCCCAAATCCAAATGAATTAGATAATATGCCTGTTATAGCTAGTGATTCAGAATTGTTTGGAACGTAATCCAAATCGCAATCAGGATCCGGTGTAGTATAATTTATTGTAGGTGGAATTCGATTTGTCTCAATGGCTTTAACACATGCAACTGCCTCAATAGCGCCGCTTGCTCCCAACAAATGACCTGTCATTGATTTAGTAGAACTCACTTTTAATGATTCCGCATGGGAACCAAAGAGTAATTTTATAGCAGCAGTCTCATTTTTATCATTATAAAAGGTGGAGGTTCCATGAGCATTAATATAATTGATATCGTTATGATTCAATTTTCCATCTAATATTGCAAGTTTCATGGCATTGACAGCACCCAGACCACCTTCAATTGGCTGGGTCACGTGGAAAGCATCATCTGTAGATCCATATCCAGACAACTCAGCTAATATATTTGCATTACGGTTTTTTGCGTGTTCCTCAGTTTCTAAAACAAGGATTCCTGCTCCTTCACCCATCACAAAGCCTTTTCGATCAAGATCAAAAGGACGACTGGCTTTTGAAGGAATTTCATTCATTGGAGTTAGCGCTTTCATATTTGCAAAACCGGCCATAGGAAGGGGAGACACACTCGCTTCAGTTCCCCCTGTAATAATTACATCAGCATCTCCCGCCCTTAATAACCTTAATGAGTACCCAATTGCATCATTTGCCGAAGCACAAGCGGATATTACGGTTTGATTTAGTCCTTTAAATCCATATTTGATTGCAATCTGTCCTGCTGCGATATTTGCAATCATTTTTGGAACAAAATACGGAGAAACCCTACGAGGTCCACGAGATGTTAGAGCGGTGTGCTGTTCTTCCAACGTATGAATCCCTCCAACTCCTGTTCCGATTATTACACCTATTCTATCAAGTATCGCGGAATCTAAATTCAACCCAGAATTAAAAATTGCTTCTTTGGCTGCAGCTAGACCGAGGATAGAAAAACGATCAAGTTTCCTTATCTCACGAGACTCCAAGTAGTTTTCTGGATTGAAGTCTTTTAATTCTCCTGCTATGGTAACAGGAAAATCTGTTATATCAAATCCGGTAATAGTATCTATTCCAGATTGACCTGAACATAGGGCATCCCAATAAGAAGGAACAGAAAGCCCGTTTGGTGCAAGGACACCTAAACCAGTAACGACAACTTTCATTTAAGAAAGTAGATTATATTAGTTAATCTTTATCAATATAATTCACCGCTGCAGCTACAGTAGTGATTTTTTCGGCGTCCTCATCAGGAATCTCTATTCCGAATTCCTCTTCTAACTCCATAATTAGCTCAACGGTATCAAGAGAATCAGCACCGAGATCATCTACAAAGGATGATTCCATAGTAATTTGAGATTCTTCAACCCCTAATTTATCTAAAATAACATCCTTTACTTTATTGAATGTTGACATTTCAACTCCTTTTTATTTTAGTTCATAATCATACCGCCATCGACGGTAATTGTTTGTCCAGTGATGTATCCAGCTTCATCTGAGGCTAAGAATAATGCCAAAGAAGCTACATCCTGAGGTGATCCAAATCGATTCATAGGAATGGATTTTTTCATCTGATCTTTTATATCTTCAGATAGTTTTTCTGTCATATCAGTATTAATAAATCCTGGGGCAATGCAATTAACTGTAATATTTCGTTTTGCCAGTTCTTGAGCAGTAGATTTGGTAAGTCCTATCAGCCCCGCTTTAGAAGCGACATAATTGGCCTGTCCCGTGTTTCCCATGATTCCTACAACTGATCCTATGTTAATAATTCGACCAAATTTATTTTTTAGCATCGGCCTAACTATATTACGTGTGCAATTGAAAGCACCTTTTAAATTAATTGCTAGAACTTCGTCCCATTGTTTTTCACTCATTCTAACTAAAAGTGTGTCTCTGGTAATACCTGCATTGTTAATTAAAATATCTATTTGTCCAAAATCTTTAAGTACTTCCGAAATAGTTTCTTTTACATTTTTCCCAACAGATATATCACAAGTATATCCCTTAAAATTTCCAGAATATGATTGAGAATTCTCCATGTCTTTTATCGGTGTGATATCTCGGGCAATCCCTGCTACATGGATTCCTATTTCACAATAGGCCTCTGAAATAGCTCTACCTATTCCACGGGAGGCACCGGTAATCAATGCTGTCTTTCCTTTTAGGTCAAACATGAGTACACTTCTGATAGAGTTCCAACATTTTTAGATTCTATAGATTTATTAATCTTTCGGTTTAATCCTGTAAGCACTTTTCCTGGCCCAACTTCAATAAAACTATTGGCTCCATGTAAAATCATATTCTCAATTGACCTTGACCAAAGCACGGGGTTTTCTAATTGGTTGAGTAGTTGCGTTTTTATTTCTTCTTTATCTTGCGTTGGTTTTGCTGAAAAATTATGAAAAATAGGAAAATCTGCATTCTTAATTTCTATGGAATTTAGCATTTCTGCAAGCTTCTCTCTTGCTGGTTTCATAATAATAGAATGAAAAGCTCCGCTTACATTTAATTCTATAACTAATTTTGCACCGGATATTTTTGCAACTTCCATAGCACTGCTAACTGACTTAACCATACCTGAAATTACAATTTGACCAGGAGCATTAAAGTTAGCAGGCGAGACCACACCATACCTTTCAGAAATATCATCACAAATAGATTGTACTTTTTCTTGAGATAATCCAATGATTGCTGCCATTGTACCTGGCTGTGATATTCCAGATTCATACATAGCATTTGCACGACACTTTACCAATTTCAAACCTATTTCAAACTCAAATGAATTAGCAATTGTTAATGCAGAGAATTCACCTAGACTGTGGCCTGATACAAAGTCTGGGATCAGGTCCCTTTCCATTAATAATTTTCCCAATATAGTACTGACTGTGAATAATGCTGGCTGAGTAAATCGTGTTTCTTTTAATCTATTATCTGGACCATCAAAAATAATCGAAGTTAAATCACACTCCATAATATCATTAGCAATACTGAAATATGACCTACCTATTTCTGTTTCTTCAAATAGATCACGACCCATTCCAACTTTCTGAGATCCTTGTCCTGGAAAAATAAAAGCGGTTTTCAAATTATACTCCCCATCTGATCAGCATACTTCCCCAGGTAAAACCACCACCAAAAGCAGCAAGTAAGAGTAGATCACCTTTTTCCAGTCGCCCTTCATTCACTGCCTCGTCCAACGCAATAGGAATAGTTCCTGCCGTTGTATTTCCATATTTTTGGATATTGATATAGACCTGTTCTTCAGATAACTTGCAACGTTTTCGAGCAGCATCAATAATGCGCTTGTTTGCTTGATGAGGAATAAACAGTTTCACATCTTCTCCAGAAAATCCATTTTTGTCCAATATTTCTGCGCTTACATCAGCCATTTTTTTTACTGCAAATTTGAACACTGTTTTACCATCCTGATAAACGTAATGTTGTTTATTCGACACAGTTTCCTCTGATGTAGGTCTTAAACTTCCTCCAGCCGGCACATTTAAATAAGTACTCCCACTGCCATCCAACTGTAAAATTGCATCCAATAATCCATCGTTTTGTGTTGTTGGCTCCAATAATACACCTCCGCCACCATCACCAAAAAGGATACAAGTATTTCGGTCTGTATAGTCAATGATAGAACTCATTGTATCCACACCGATTACCATTGCACATTTATATTGATTAGATTCAACCAATTTAGCACCAGTTTCCAATGCATAAATAAAACCGGTACATGCTCCCATTAAATCAAACCCCCAGGCATTTTGTGCTCCTATTTTTTCTTGAACTAATGCCGCAGTTGAAACAACAATTAGGTCAGGTGTACAGGTTGCAATTATAATAACGTCAATATCATCAGGAGATTTTCCGGATTTTTCTAAAAGTTTAAGGCCAATATGAGAAGCCATATGGGATGTAGCTTCCCCATCATTTACTAAGCGTCTTTCTTCAATTCCTGTTCGGGCTCTGATCCATTCGTCATCAGTATCAACAATTTTTTCAAGCTCAAAATTTGTTAATACTCTGTCTGGTAAATATTTTGCTGTGGCAGTTATATTAGCTTTCATTTTTCTTCAGCTAAAAAAGTTTCAATTGTTCGTTTTGTATTTAAAGCTAGTTTTTCTTCAACACATTTTTTTGCAACAAAAATTGAATTCTTTATAGATTTTATCCCTGAGCTCCCATGTGCAATTATACAAACACCATTTAGACCCAATAAAGGGGTCCCTCCATGTTCCTCATAATCATAATTTTTTTTCAAAGAATTAAACACAGGCTTCATAAGAGTAGCTCCTATTTTGTAGGATGTTTTTTCTTTGATACGAATTGAAATTTCTTTGCTGAATACATTAACCCAACTCTCGGCAAACTTTAAAACTGTGTTTCCTACAAATCCATCACAAACCAATACATTGGCCTCACTTGTAAGTAAATGCCGTCCCTCAACATTCCCTATAAAATTTGATAATTTTTGACTCAATAGTTTATGAGTTTCTTGATATAGCTCACTACCTTTGTTCGGCTCTTCACCAATATTAATCAATCCAATTTTTGGATTATTACATCCCTCAATGTGTTCTAGATAATAGGATGCCATAATTGCAAATTGCAACATATGAAACGGTTTCACTTCGGGATTTGCCCCTACGTCACAAAATATTTTTCCACCCATATTTGTTGGTATATATGCTCCCAATGCTGGCCGGCGTACTCCTTGAACTCTTCCCAATATCAAGAGAGCAGTTGCCATAACTGCTCCAGTACTTCCGGCACTGATAAAGGCATCAGCTTTCTGTGATTCTACTAGCTTTAATCCCTTCACAATAGATGACTCTGGCTTTGATTTTAATATACGAGACGCTTGGTCTGAAGATGTTACAGTCTCAGGAGCGTGACAAATGGATATATTGGTTGGTAAGTTTGTACCAACATGCTGTCTTATGATGGATTCATCTCCTACTAAAGTAAGATTTAAATCATTGGGTAACTGGGAAGTAGCTTCCATGGCACCTGCGATTGCCACTGATGGTGCATTATCGCCTCCCATGATGTCTAGGGCGAGATTCAACTAAAATTATCAGTCACTAGTTGATATTACAGGGCGCCCTTTATAATAACCGCAATTTTGACATGTACGATGAGGTAATTTAGTTGACCCACATTGAGGACAATCTGAATAATTAACCTCTGCTGGTTTGTAATGGGTTCTTCTTTTCTTTCCCCTTGTTTTTGACTGTCTCCTTTTTGGTAATGCCATAAATTATTCCTTTAACTAATTTGATAATAATTGGTTTAGTTTATCAAACGGAGTATGCTTTCCATCTGATAAACATTTACATATTTCTAAATTTAGATTAGTTCCGCACTGGGAACATAATCCTTTACATGTTTCTGCACATAAAATTTTCATGGGTAAAGAGAGATGTATGGTTTCATTAATAAATGGCAATATATCAATCTCATCTGCTTCATCAGAAAACAACATAAAGTTTTCCTTATCATTGACAATATTATTCTGGGAGCTTAATACAAGCTTAAATGGAACATCCATATAATTCTGAAAAATTGACATACATCTATCACAAATAATTGATAAAATAAAATTTAAATTTCCATTTAATTTGAATCCGCTGTAATCTGACTTACAGTTTAAAACACAATTAATTTCAGGTTGAATAAACTTAAAACTTGATTTTTCAAGAGATCCTTTCGGGATTGATATATTCTTATTTTCAAATCCCATTTGCAAATCATTCCGATACAAAAGCATTGTCTGAATAGTACTCTAATAAAGTTTTTAAATTTAAAAATTAGATAGATTGAAATTTCCTTATTCAGAAGATTCTTCAGCAGAAGAACCTAAGTCTTGATCACTGGCATCATTTTTTATTTGATTTGCAGGGTCATCAGTTGAGCTCTCGTCATCATCGGATAGATCAAGGTCCGTTTCTTCATCTAGCTCATCTTCATCCTTTCTTTCAACAAGATTATCATTGTCAGATTTTTTCTTAAAAATTACATACATTAATGTTTCTCCAACACTGAGGATAGATAGACCATATGATAAAACTGATAAAATGATTATAAATAGAAAAACACTGAGTAATAAAGCAGATACTGTCTCTGTCCCCGTTAAATCACCACCGCTATCAAATGGGATATATGTGAGGCATGTGGAGCAGAAACTTTGTATGCATTTAAAGGTACAACATATACTCCCACAGAGTGTATTAATAAATGTAGGGAATACGCCCTCATAGGCATAGGCTACAATTCTATTTAATTTATCTCCCATTAACCAGTCACATCCAAATACACCGTTAATAAGAGAAAAGGAAGCTTTCATAAACCATCTAAAAATATGCAAGCTCAAAACCATAAATGAAATGAGCACCCCATGATACAATAAAACTCTCCAGGGCTGAGACCATGTTATTGAATATGATTGAAATACAGCTCCCATGGTGTCTTCTTCACCGGCTGCAACAATCGCCGGAGTATATACCAATGAGGTAAATAATACGATTCCAGTGTAAACAGTGAATAAAGATCCAAAAAAGTAAAATAGATATGGAACGGCAAATAGAAATTCCCCCACATAAGGTATCTTTCCAAAAATAGCAAAAATTCCTGCGAATAACATAAAAACTGTGATGATTAGTGCGATAGAAATAGGAGCCATAACCACAGCTGTCCAGTGGTTTTTTACATATTTTGCAGAATCCGAAGATGAAAAGAATTCATCACCCTTTAGCTGCTTAATTGTAACTCTTGAAACCGCGGTGCATGCTAATGATAAAGATATAAATAACAACGCTGTTCCCAAATAGAAAACAGTAGAAGCATACCAGGGAGGGGAATCAACAGATCCTGCTAAACAGGGATAGAGCCCATATTCATTCCACATCTCATTAATTGAAACTCCACTAAGGGAAAAAGAAACTGCTGTGAAAACCCAGTAGATTAAATATCCAACCAGAGTTCCGCTTAGCATAATCATTATTTTTTTACCACTGAGGGCTAAACGGGGTGCTCTAATGATATCTCGGATATCAAAATATAACTTCATAGGTCCCATTGTATTTACTCCTTGGTTTTTCTTACATAATCAATCCAAGGTTGCAACTGCATGGTTTTTTGAATTTCTCCTGCAACCACAACTGCGGAATCTTTAGAATTGAAAGCCCCAACTCTGATCCTATACCACAATTCATTGGATTTCTTTTTATAATATCTTTGAATATACGCATCGAATCCGTTTCCATGCATTTCTTTCATAAATATATCTGCACTCTCTTCGTCCTTTTTTGCGGCGACCTGAATGGTATAAAAACTTGAGTCCTTTGGAGGGTTAAAAAAAGAGGAGGATGGTTCAATAGTTTTATTAAAGATCGGTTTTTTAATTGAATCTTCCAACCATGATTTATCATCTTCTTTCCAGCTAGATGATGGAGGTGATGTAGGCGATGGTTCCGTTTTTATTAATTTAACCTCATTTTTTACATTTTCGGCGATTTCTAGTGAGAATGATTGTATTGAAATGACCTCTCCATACCAGGATAGTGACACTCTGAGACTATAGTGGCCTACAAAATCAGGAACAAACGATAAAGATGATTCATCTTCTGATATAATTACACTATCTAATTTGATTTTGCTATTTTCTGGTTTCTCAGAGATAGTCCATTTATATTTTAAGGATTTAATATTATCCAGATTTTTTGCTGTTAGTGTTATAGATTCTCCGATGTAACCACTTGGCTTTGTTTTTTCACAGCCGCTTAAATAGACAACCAGATAAATTGAAAATAAAAAATATTTTATCATCCGCATTGGACCAAACTTTTTAATTACTTTGATAAACTAAGATAAAATAATGGATGAATCAATTTAAGATTAATTCAAATTCTGCAAAAAAATAAGCAATTTCTTTTTGCCCATTCTCAGCAGAGTCTGAGCCATGCACAGCATTTTGTCCTAGATCTTTTGCATAAAGCTTTCGGATGGTACCTTCGTCTGCCTCATCAGGGTTAGTTGCCCCAATGACATTCCTCCATTCCTTCACAGCATTCTCTTTTTCAAGAGCGAGAACAATGCAAGAACCTGAACTCATAAATTGTGTCAATTCCTCAAAAAATGGTTTTCCTCGGTGTATATCATAAAATCCCTCTGCCTGCGAAAGATTCATTTTAATTTGTTTTGAACCTAAAATCGAAAAACCTTCATTGGTAATTCTACTGATTATTTTTCCTGTATGACCAGATGCAACTGCATCGGGTTTAATGATGGCTAAAGTTCTTGTTTTCAATTTTATTTTCTCCAATTACAATTATGAGTGTAGTGCTCTTTCCATTGTTATACCAATTTCTGCTGGACTGTCTGCTACATGAATACCAGCTAACTTTAAAGCCTTTATTTTATCATCAGCGGTCCCTTGGCCGCCGGAAATAATAGCTCCTGCATGCCCCATCCGTCTTCCTGGAGGTGCAGTCTGCCCAGCTATAAAAGCTGTAATGGGTTTTGTGAATTTATTATCAATGACCCATTGTGCGGCTTCTTCTTCAGCTGATCCTCCAATTTCACCGATTAGAACCACTCCGCTGGTTCCTCCATCTTTGGCAAACAATTCAAGCATATCAATAAAGGTGGTTCCGATGATTGGGTCGCCTCCAATACCCACAGAAGTGGACTGACCTAATCCAACTGCTACCAGTTGATGTACCGCTTCGTAAGTGAGAGTTCCAGACCGCGAGATAACTCCGATCTCGCCTTGTTCATGTATAAACCCTGGCATAATACCGATCTTGGCCTTCCCCGGGGAGATGATTCCGGGACAATTGGGCCCGATAAGGCGAGCGGGGAGATTCTTAAGGACATTATTGACCTTTACCATATCCATAGTTGGTAAACCTTCTGTAATGCAAATAATTAAATCAATCCCTGATTCTGCAGATTCAATGATTGCTTTTCCTGCAAATCGGGGAGGCACAAAAATAACAGATGTATTTGCTCCCGTTTGAGATCTGGCATCCTTAACTGAATTAAATACCGGCACACCTAATGCAGTTTGTCCTCCTTTTCCAGGGGTGACTCCGCCCACTAAATTTGTGCCATAATCCTTTATCTGCTCTCCGTGAAATGAGCCCTCTTTTCCTGTAATACCTTGAATGATCAAACGAGTGTTATCTCCTACTAGAACGCTCATTTTGAACCTCCTATAGCAGCGGATACTGCTTTCTCAGCTGCATCACTGAGACTGGTGGCAACTATAAAATCTAATGGAGAATTATTTAATAACTCTCCAGCTTTTTTGGCATTGGTTCCCTCTAGCCGGACAATTACCGGCAAATCTACCTTGACAGTTTTCATTGCCTCAATCACTCCCTGGGCTACTCGATCACAGCGTACAATTCCACCAAATATATTGATTAAAATTGATCTTACATTTGTATCTGATAGTGTGATCTTAAATCCATTTGAAACTGTTTCAGGATTTGCTACACCGCCCACATCAAGAAAATTTGCAGGTTCACCGCCATGTAGTTTGATTATATCCATCGTGGCCATTGCAAGCCCAGCGCCGTTTACCATACATCCAACATTACCATCTAACTTTATATAATTTAATTTGTATTTGGATGCCTCTAGCTCAGCAGGATGTTCTTCGCTTTCATCTCTCAAATTTTCAAGTTCTGGGTGGAAAAATAGTGCATTGGAATCAAAATTCATTTTTGCATCCAAAGCCATCACCTCATTCTCTTGAGTAACCACGAGAGGATTGATCTCCAAAAGAGAACAATCCATTTCATAAAAAACATTCCAAAGCGCGATAAAAATTTCTGTAGAAAAATGAATTTGTTCATCGGTTAATTCCAGAGATTTCCCCAGAGAAATTGCTTGTTCTAGAGTTAAGCCGGTATCTGGATTAATCCATTCTTTGATAATTTTTTCGGGAGTTTCTGTAGCCACTTTCTCTATTTCCACACCTCCTTCTGTGGAAACCATAAAAACAAATTGTCTTTTTACACGGTCCAAAACAATACCTGCATAGAACTCAGAAGCGATGTTAACACCAGACTCAATAAGTAATCGCTGAACTTTTTTCCCCTCAGATCCAGTTTGGTGTGTAACTAAATTCATTCCTAAGATAGAAGATGAAATAGACTCTACTTCATCTCTTGAATGTGCTAGTTTAACACCACCTCCTTTGCCTCTTCCTCCGGCATGGATTTGTGCTTTAATTACAACTGTTTCGCTGTCCAATTTATCATAAGCCTCTAACGCTTCTTGAACTGAAAATGCTGGATAGCTGTTAGGAATATTTACATTGTAATTTCTAAATAATTCTTTTGCTTGATATTCGTGTATTTTCATTGTTGGTTTATATATTAATCATTAATAATTGTTGTCCCGGCATTGCCATTAATTGCATCCTTTAGTTGTGCTACGTTAGTAATGACAGCTTTTTGTCCACCATGTTCTAAAAAATATAAGGCAGATCTCATTTTTGGAAACATACTACCTTTTTGAAATTGACCTTGAGATTGATATTTTAATGTTTCAGAGACAGTCATCTCATGGATAGGTTTCTGGTTTTTCTGCATATAATTTAAATAAACCTTGTCAACGTCTGTGATAATATAATATTCGTGAGCTCTTACAATCCAAGCCAGTTTTGCTGCGGTTAAATCTTTATCAATCACCGCATCTAAACCTTCCAATAAATTCCTCTCATCATTGTAAACGGGTATTCCACCTCCGCCTGCAGCAAGAACTATGGTACCTCTTTCCACCAAGGCACGAATAGATTTCCCATGTAAAATGTATAGTGGATCGGGAGATGGGACTACTCGTCTCCAGCAGTCTATTTCCTGTTCCTTTATTTTCCAATTAAATTTTACACTCAAATTATGAGCTTCTTCTTTTGAATATCTTTTTCCAATATATTTTGTTGGGTTGGTAATTGAAGGATCTCTTTCGTCCACTCTAACCTGGGTAACTAATGTTACAACTTCCCGGTCTATATTTTCAATCCTTAACGCGTTTTGAAAGGACTGCTGAATCATATATCCTATCGTGCCCTGTGTACCTGCAACACATACTCCCAGAGGGAGAGGAGGGATAGCGTCATATGTTAAATCCATACGATGTAGTTCAGCTCCAACTTGTGGCCCATTTCCATGAGTAAGGCATATGTTGTATCCCTGGCGCACAAATTCCATTACCTCTGAAAGAGTTTTTCTTGTACGAGCAAATTGTTGCTGAACATCTCCCTTTTCTTCTTTAGGTGCTAGAGCATTCCCACCTAATCCAATTAATACAGTTTTTGACATTATTATCTGTCCAACGGCATAGTGAGGCATCGAGGGCCGCCCCTTCCCCGGGGTAG
The DNA here is from genome assembly GCA_002346675.1 of Fidelibacterota bacterium UBA2986. Taxonomy (GTDB): domain Bacteria; phylum Fidelibacterota; class Marinisomatia; order Marinisomatales; family AB-629-J13; genus AB-629-J13. The sequence continues at coordinate 69,334 of DEAI01000006.1, read as the reverse complement.
CTCAGCGCTGTCAATCGTAATATTCAGTTTTCCATCATAGTTCAACCAGTGATCCTTTTCCCTGCAATATGTTACGGCATCAATAGATTTATAATCAAACTTTTCTAGTTCCTTCAAAGTCTCCTGGTTTCGTGCATAGCTGATGATTTTACCTGATTCAAGTGCAAATGCGTTAGCACCGTCTGACCATTGTTCACGTTCCTGTGAAATAGGTTCTTTCCCTCCGCAATAGACCGGGTTCAAATTATATCCAATTTCTTTTAAACAATTTTCTAATGAATGGTTAACCGGATTTACATCAAAAATTGATTGATTTTTCTCAATGTAATAAAATGAAATGGTTTGACCCTTTATTTCTTTTTGGTGAAATAAAGGGGGATAGACTAAGATATCTTCTTCACTGATTCGGCTAAAAATTGTATCTAAGTGCATGATAGCTCTGGTTTTTGGTAAATCTACTACAATGATCTGATTAAAGCCCTCTTCATAGCATAAGGGTAAAATACCATCAATTGATTCTTTTGAGTTTCGCTCACTTAGCCCTATGAACAGAGTGCTCTCATCAAACAGGATAATATCGCCCCCTTCAATAGATAAGTCCGGGTATAGTTTGTGGAAATCAAACAGAGCTATTGGTTCAAAAATAGACTGATTATAAGCTAGAAAACTGGTTAAAAGCATTTCTCTTTTTCTCACATTCCGCTTTCCCCAGGTTAGAAGAAGTGTATTTCCAAGCATTACTGCTATATCTCTTGTAAAAATAAGGTTGGGTAAAGGCCATCTTAGATAATGATGAACTCCGTTTTTGTTCATTCTTCCAGATAATAACACATTTAAAAATTGAAAAGGATCCAAATCCAAGATCATTTGTTTATCAAATGAAAGATCACATTTGTATAGTTCATTATCTAGCGCTAGACATTGTTCCAAAAGGTCAGACCTTGCACCATCATTATTTAGCACATCCAAAAGTAGGTCACAGAATTGCAGTGTATTTTTATCTCCAGTAAATGTTTTTAAGATTGAGACCAATTGAGAGTGCTCATCTTTCATGAGAGAAGGTGAGATAAGATCATCAAACAACAAATAATCGGGGTTATGAATCATTTTACCATCTCTATCCTTTGTCCATTCGAATGTATTTTCCGGAAGTGTGTATTGATGCTCAACTCCAGGAGTGTGAACGATAACTTTTTTCAGTGGATTTATTTCAGATCGAATGGTCATATATCATATCTGATCTTGATTGTTCAAGTGTTTGTCCTATTTTTCATCCATAAATGGATATCTGTAATCTGAAGGTGGTTCAAACGTTTCTTTTATGGTTCGCTGGGAGACCCATCGAATCAAATTAAAAATGGAACCGGCTTTATCATTGGTTCCCGATGCTCTACTTCCTCCGAATGGCTGCTGGCCAACTACCGCACCTGTAGGCTTATCATTGATGTAAAAATTACCTGCAGAGTGACACAACTTTTGTTTTACTTCATTTATCACGCTCGGTTCGCTAGCAAAAACAGCACCTGTTAAGGCATAGGGAGATGTGGAATCTACCAGTTTTAATGTTTCATCCCAATCTTCTGGGTTATAAACATAAATGGTTAGAACGGGACCAAATATTTCTTCTTCCATGGTTTTATAAATAGGATTGGTGGTTAATATTGCAGTTGGCTCAATAAAATACCCAACTGAATCATCGTAATTTCCTCCCACTAAAATCTCCGCTTCATCAGAGTGCTTTGCGTGGTCAATATATCTGGTAATGGAATCAAATGCAGATTTATCGATGACAGCATTTACAAAATGGGTAAAATCCTCAGGGTCTCCCATATTAACTGTTTTTACTTCCGCTGTAAATTTTTCTTTTACCTCTCTCCAAATTGTTGATGGAATATAGATTCTGGAGAGTGCAGAACATTTTTGTCCCTGAAATTCAAAAGCACCTCTTACCATTGATGTAACCAAACCGTCGATATGTGCCGACTCGTGTGCAATACAAAAATCCTTTCCACCGGTTTCTCCCACAATACGGGGATATGATTTATACTTTGAAATATTTTCACCAACAGTTTTCCACATATTTTGAAATACAGCGGTTGACCCTGTAAAATGAACACCAGCAAGATCGGGATGATTCATAACGGAGGGTCCAACAACGGAGCCATCTCCAGGAATAAAGTTTATTACACCATCCGGAAGTCCCGCTTCTTTGAATAATTTCATAAGAAAATATGCGGGGTAAACTGTGCTGGATGCTGGCTTCCAGAGAGCTACATTTCCCATAAGAGCTGGAGCAGAGGGGAGGTTGGCGGCGATACTGGTAAAATTGAATGGTGTCACAGCAAAAATAAATCCTTCCAATGAACGGTGCTCTGTGGAATTTTTCATTCCATCTGGCGAGTACATGGGTTGCTGCTGATATAACTCCTGAGCAAACCAGGCATTGAATTTCCAAAAATCTATGAGCTCACAGGCTGCATCAATTTCTGACTGAAAAGCATTTTTGCTCATATTTAGAATTGTAGCAGCATTGATTGTGTCCCTCCATGAATCTGCTAAAAGATCTGCCATTTTTAAAAATATCTTTGCTCTTTTCTCAAGGGGAGTTTTGGACCACCACTTCCACGTTTCTAGGGCAGAGCCTATGGCAAGCTGAATTTCTTTTTCACCTGCCTTGTGAAAAGTACCCAAAACATGTTGATGGTTATGGGGGATAACACAATCACCTGTGTTTCCGGTTTTTATTTCTTCTCCGCCAATGATGATCGGGATTTCAATGTGGATAGATTTTAACTCAGTAATTTTTGCTTTTAGTGAAATCTTTTCTGGTGAGCCAGGTGCATAGCTTTTTATCTGCTCATTTTCTGGTTTTGGGATGTTATAGGGTGTGTCATTCATAATATAAATAATCAGTTAATTGATAGAAATTACATTTAAAAACGGCGAAAAAACTAAAGTTTGAATTGGATGTAAAACAAGAACTCTAATTAAGATATGATAGGATTAATAGCAGAGTAATATTTTGCTAACTATTTGGCTATTAATTGTTAGTTCTTTGGGCAATCCCACGGACTATGACCCCTGCTACAACTAGGGCACCTCCAAACAGAGCATTTATACCCATATATTCTCCTAAAAAGATAAAAGCAAAAATAGGATTAAAAATTGGTTCAACAACGGGATAAATGATCGCATCCAGAGCAGATACATACTTTATTGCTGTGCTATACAGTATGTAGGCAAATCCTAGCTGAACCACACCTAAAAAGGTGATCAAAAGCCAGGGTTGTATTTCAAATGGTACCGCTTTAACGTAAAAAGGGGTGCAAAGTAAAAATGTAATTAAGTTACCCAAAATTACTAAATCAATAGGCCTGCCATCCTTTTGCTTACGCATAAAGAGGGTTAGCCCCGCAAATCCAATCCCTGACAAAAGTGCAAAAATATTCCCCCACAGCTGATATAGGGAAAGTTCATCCATAAAAAAACACCCTAACCCAATCAATATGATAAAAATTGTGATCCAGTCTACTTTTGTGGCTTTTTCTCCTAAAAATGAAAAGCTAAAAATTGCCACATATACTGGAGCTGAAAACTGAATCAGAATAACATTCCCTGCTGATGTCAATTTATTTCCGATTACAAAACATACTACCATTAAAGCGTAAGATAATGCACCGCCCCAGGTGTACTTATCAAAGTTAGAAAACTTGGGTCTACTGTAACAGTATACCAGAGCGAATGTGATTCCGCTTCTAAGGCCTGCAATAGTTAGGGGAGGCCAGGGGATGGCCTTTATGATAAATCCACCGGTGCTCCATAAAATACCCGTTAGTATTAAAAGAAATATGGCAGTATTTCTACTCAAATTATAATCTAAGATGAAGTTTATTTAGATAAATTGATAACAAAAGTTATACTGTATCAGTTGTTCGTGCGTTTAGAAATTATTTAGCTGAGGAATAATTTTGATTAAATTTTTCTAAATTCCTGACACTTTATATATTGGCAATGTTAGTTATCATAATTACTGCAAGTCTTGGGATAGGTTTATCTCTTTTAGATATAGTTTAATTTACTCAGTCGTTCCATTTTGTTGCACGAAGTTTTGTATTGAGTCTCCGTTGTTAGAAGAACACGTATGATATTTATAAAAAATGTAAATTATTTGAAAGATTTTTTCGTTTTAATTTGAGCCCTCATTATGACACAATATACAAACCAATCTGTGAGAGTCCGATTTGCTCCCAGTCCAACGGGAGAGCTCCATTTAGGCGGTGCAAGAACGGCATTATTCAATTGGTTGTTTGCACGATCCCATAATGGGACATTCTTGCTGAGGATTGAAGACACTGATAAAGTACGCTCAAAGCAAAATTTTGTGGATCAGATCTGCGAATCTCTGAATTGGATGAATTGTGATTGGGATGAAAAACTGGTTTATCAATCCAAAAGAAATGATATATATAAAAAGTCAATTCAAAAATTATTGACATCAGATAATGCATATCGGTGTTTTTGTGATAAGGAGGAGCTGGCTAGAATCAGGGGCGAAAGAGAAAAAGCAGGTTTAGGCTATACCTACCCTGGGACATGTCGCTCTCTTACACAGAACAATATTAAAGTAAAGCTTGAAAATAATACTTTAAATGTAATCAGAATTAAAATACCAAAAGGAGAAACAAAATTTTCAGACTCCATTTATGGTGAAATTACTGTACAAAATAATGAGCTGGATGATTTCATAGTAGCCCGCACGGACGGTTCTCCCACATACAATTTTACTGCGGTTGTAGATGATAACGATATGGGAATCACTCACATTATCCGTGGAGAGGACCACATTTCGAATACTCCAAAACAAATTATTTTATACAATGCACTGGGTTATGGACTTCCACAATTTGTACATTTACCCATGATCTTAGGACCTGATAAAAAACGGTTGAGTAAGCGTCATGGTGCTACCGGAGTACAGGCATTTCGAGATCAGGGATTCTTAAGCTCCGCTTTGGTAAATTATTTGGCTTTACTGGGGTGGAACCCTGGGACGGAACAAGAGCTCTTTAGATTGGAGGAACTAATTGGTGAATTTTCTTTGGAGCGGGTTTTAAAAAAAGGAGCGGTATTTGACATTCAAAAGCTGGAGTGGGTGAATCAGCAGACGATCTTAAAAATGAAAAATGAGGATATTTTAAATTCAATTCATTCCATAAATATGTTGTGGGGAGATAGTAGATATCTCGATTATTTGCTCTCTGTTATTGAGCTCATGAAACCACGCTGTAAAACAATTATTGAATTGATGGATTCCAGCGATTATTTTTTTGATGATCCGCAAGAATATGATTCAAAAACTATGAGAAAGCGGTGGAAAACTAATGAAGTGAATGAACTGATTATATATTTTATGGAAGTCTTAAAAAATATAGTAACTTGGACCCAAGAAAATATAGAAATTGAATTGAGAAAATTAAGCGATATAAAAGAGCTGAGTCCTGCAAAATTTATTCATCCTGTTCGGTTGGCTGTCAGTGGAGCCGGTGCAGGTCCATCACTGTTTCATATGATGGAAGTTTTAGGGAAGGATGTATGTATTAGAAGACTAGAGAAAGCGGTAGAAATACTGCCAATTGATCATGACTGAATCCAAAAATTTTATTCAGCAGATTATTGAAGATGATCTGTCCTCAGGAAAACATAAAAATATCATCACACGATTTCCACCGGAACCAAATGGATATCTTCACATTGGCCATGCCAAATCCATCTGCATCAATTTTGGTTTTGCAGAAAAATACAACGGTCAGTGCAATCTGAGGTTTGATGATACCAATCCATCCAAAGAAGAAGAAGAGTATGTAAGTTCCATTATCGAAGATGTGAGATGGTTGGGTTTTGAGTGGGGAGATAAAATACTGTATGCCTCAGACTATTTTGATGAAATGTACACTCATGCTGAGACTCTGGTGAAAAACGGAAAAGCATTTATCTGTGACTTATCTGCAGAAGAAATCAATCAATTTCGGGGTACTTTGACCAAATCAGGTAGGGAAAGCCCTTTTCGTAATCGTCCCACTGATGAGAATCTGGATTTATTCAGGCGAATGAAAGCAGGAGAGTTTTCCAATGGTTCAAAAGTACTTCGTGCAAAAATTGATATGAATAACTCTAATCTGAATATGAGAGATCCGGTTCTTTATAGGATCTTGCATGAATCTCATCACAGAACCGGGGACGCATGGTGTATTTATCCTATGTATGATTGGGCCCATGGTCTGGAAGATTCCATCGAGGGAATTACTCATTCACTTTGTACGCTGGAATTTGAGGATCATCGACCACTCTATGACTGGTTTTTAGAACAGTTAAATGTCTATCATCCCCGGCAAATTGAATTTGCTCGATTGAATTTGAATTTTACTGTTATGAGCAAACGAATGCTATTGGAGCTGGTGGAGGGCAACTACGTGTCTGGATGGAATGATCCGAGAATGCCCACTATATCAGGAATGAGAAGGCGGGGCTATTCACCGGCCTCCATTCGAAAATTTGCAGAAAATCTGGGAGTAGCGAAGCGGGAGATGACAGCAGATATAGCTCTGCTTGAACACTCGGTAAGGGAAGATTTGAACAAACGAGCGTTACGATTTATGGGAGTATTAGATCCTCTTAAAATAGTAATAGAGAATTTCCCAGAGGATAAAGTGGAAGAGGTGGAGGGAATTAACAATCCTGAAGATCCAAGTGCTGGAAAACGAAAGATCCCATTCAGCAGGGAATTATTTATAGAAAAATCAGATTTTATGGAAGATGCACCCAAAAAGTTTTTTCGATTGACACTGGGGAAAGAAGTTCGACTCCGATATGCATATTTTATCACCTGTAAAGACATAATAAAAAATGAGAATGGAGAAATTGTGGAATTAAGATGTACATATGACCCTGAAACAAAGGGAGGTTCCGCTCCGGATGGTAGAAAAGTGAAGGGGACACTTCATTGGGTATCGGCAGAGAATTCACTGCCAATGGAAGTTCGTTTGTACGATAGATTATTTACAACTGAGAATCCAGCAAAAGTGGAGGAGGGAGGGCATTTTACACAAAATATAAATCCGAATTCTTTAAGTGTTTTAAAGGGAAGCAGAGTGGAGCCAGCAGTTCAAACCGTTAAAAAAGGGGAAACCATCCAATTTGAGAGACAGGGTTATTTTTGTTTAGACTCTGAAGACTTTTCAGAACAATATTTGATTTTTAATAGGACGGTTTCACTAAGAGACACCTGGAAAAAAATACAAAAGAAAGTTGATAATAATTTTGGATAGCTTAGATAGGATAGAAGAAAATAATTTATAAATGTAAGTAATAACTTACATTTGTTTGTTATATATAAAAACTTATTATTATTTCCAATGAATTTAGAGCAAATGTTTGCATTGGAATAAAATTCTAGTTTATATTGTCGAATATAAGTAATAAATCTCGTATCGAGACTAAGTTAATATAAAATTGGGTTAAAATATGAAATACAAAATAATAGGATTTTTAATTTTCACACACATATCATTATTATACTCTGAAGGAGTAGATATTAAAGAGGAGTATCGAGATTTACCTAATGTAAAAATAAAATCATTAAAAGGTAGAAAGATATCCACAAAAAAGATTTTAAATGAAAAATATACTATGATGAGCTTTTGGGCTACATGGTGCGTTCCTTGTTTGAAGGAGATGAAAGAATTAGAAATCATGCACCATAAATATAAAGATGATGATTTTCAGGTTGTTGGAATTTCAGTCGATGACTCTAAAACTATAAAGAAAATTTCTACTACATTAAAATCAAAGAAGATTTCTTATGCGATATACTTAGATACAGAGCAAAGATTCTTTGAAAAATTTAATACAGAAGCTCTTCCATTTTCTATACTAGTTTCTCCAGATGGAAAAATATTATGGGAACATTCCGGTTACATCCCTGGAGATGAAAAGGAAATGGAAGCGGTGATTGTAGATGTATTGGATGGGACTAAAAAAGCTGCCTCAGATTCTACGAAGTTAGATTAAAAAATAGCACTTCTCAGATGAATTTATATTTAACTATCTTTATAGTTAGCATATTTACCAGTGTTTTTGCACAAGAATATAGAGGAAGTATTTATTCCCGATATGGTGAAAATATGCAACCCGAAAATGAATTTACCTATGCTGAAAATTTTTTAACTTTAAATATTCAAGGGGATAACTGGGATGTTACTTCGGAATTTGTCTATAATAAACCTCCGGAATATGGACTTAAATTATCGGGAATTCGTACGTTATCTTTTAACTTGGTTCAAGAGTCATGGGCTCTTTATTCAGGGCACTTAACAGCCGTTTTTGGAAACGGGCTGGCCTTTAACTTCTTTGAGGATAAATCGTTAGATTTTGATAACCGTCCATTTGGTCTACGAGTAGATTTTGATCTGAGTGAGGAGATTCAAATCACATCTCTCTATGGCAGAAGGAATGAGTTTACTTCATATTCTCCATCAGCTGACCGCACACCGGATATTTTGACTAGTTATGATGCTGGAGGGGCTCAACTAAGTTATTTTCCAGAAGATCAAGATTGGAATAGTTCTGGTTATTTTACTTTATCCAAATTTAGGTCTCCGGTCCGAATGGAATCACTGAATATAGAGACTCTTTCATCGACCATTGTAGATACTAATGAACAGGAAGCAACTATCATTGGAAGTGGGATTACATTTACGTATTTTTCAGATAATTGGGAATGGAATATAGAATACGGAGCTTTAAAGAAATGGTTTGACCTTCCTCTAGTCAAGCAGGAATTTGATGGTACAGTATTAAAAACTGTTGAATCCATATCTAACCAAACTGGTACTGTTTTATATTCCCAATGGATTGGATCATTACCTGATCATTCCACTTTAACGATCGAATATAAATTATATCAATATGGAATTGAGTCGTCTGATAATAAAATAAATTTTAACCGTCTTGCCTCAAAATCATTACCATTTAATTTAGGACCTACCTCGCTTCCTCAACATGTGGTTGGATTGTTGGCAAACTTGACCCATGTTGTGGATTATGGAGATGAGGTTGGGTTTAATATAGATTACCGAAAAAATTTAGGTGAATCATTTTTGCTGACCGGAATTTATTCTCAGGCCAGTAGAACATCAATCAGCGAACTAAAAAACACTCAATTTTTGCCTAAAATGGATATAGAATATTTTCCTTTTCAAGAGTGGTATATTGAACTGGAATATTCTGATATAACATTCCAAAATCGATCCTTCGCTGCTTTTACTGATTATTCTACAGATGGAATCTCAAAAGAACAATATATTTCCTTTATTCCGTTTTATTTCTCTAAACAAATGGGTTCCTATGTATTCAGCGGTTTACTTGGCACACAAAATGTTTCAAAGAGTGGAAAAAATTATAAAAATCAGCAAGTAATTTTATCAGTCGATTGGAAACAAAAATTATCATTCTCATTGGTTACAGATCAGACATCTGACCCTTCATTCGATGAAAATGCACGTTGGATAAGCGGAGAAATTTCCTATAAACCCTCTTCTATTATAACACTCAGAACAAATTACGGAGCCGAAAAAGGCGGGGTGAGATGCACCGGAGGAGTGTGTCGATATATCAGTCCGTTTGACGGGATGCGATTAATGTTGGAAGTTAGATTTTGAAAAATCATTTTTTCTTGGTCAGTATTTTTCTTATTTATTTTGGATGTGATTTAATTCCGAATGCAGTGGACCCTCCCGTAGATGAAATTGTGATTTCAAATAATTTAATTCATAAAGACACTTTATATTATAATTTGGACTCATTAATGAGTCAACTGAATAAAGTAATTGGGACACCACAACTATTAACTATTTCTGATACGAGTAAGGTAAATATTGTCTCCGTAAGTAAAAACAATATTATATTTTATGGTAAGGAGCAGGGACCTTCACTGTTAAAATTTCAGGTAAACTCAGATTATTCTAAATCCGTTCTTTATTTTGATTTATCGGTGATCGCATGTCCGGGGGAGTTGGATTGTTTAGGAAGGTGTAACGGGACAGCACTTATTGATAACTGTGGAGTTTGTAATGGAGATAGTGATTGTGCATGTCCAGGCTATCCGGATGGTACAGAAAAGGACTGTAATGGTGAATGTGGGGGGGGAGCATATTTAGATGAATGTAATGTTTGCGATGAGGATTACAGCAATGATTGTGTTCAGGACTGTTCAGGAAATTGGGGGGGTAATGCTGTAGTTGATGGCTGTGGATATTGTGATGATGATCAATCAAATAATTGTGAAGATGCCAACTCGGTATTATTGGAATTGTTTACGAATGTAGGTTGCAGTCCATGTGTACCGGTAAACCATATTTTGGATGATATTTTGTATGATTATGACCAAAATATAACTATAATTCGATATCACTGGAACTCACCGCTGCCAATCGACCCTATGTATGATTATAATCCGGCTGATGTTGAGCTAAGACGGACAATGTACAATATTCTGTTTTGTCCTGTCGTTTTAATTAACGGTGTTCACATTTTGAATGGACAGAGTCCCGTAGAAAATAATGCCAATAGCATCGTTTTATCTGAAATTGCACAGGAAAGTGACATGTATTTAGGACACACTTATGATCTATCAGCTAGTGGTGACAGCATTATTGTTGATTTGGAAGTGCGACCGTTTAATACAATCAATGATGTGGTGAAGATTTGGGCAGTAGTTGTTGAGGATAGTATAGAATATGCAGCTTTCAATGGTGAGCTGATTCATATGCAGGTCATGAGAGATCTAAATTCAAGTGCTGAATTCAGTTCACTTACTAAGGATGAGATGTATACATCACGAATATCTCTCTTAAAACCGGAAGGATATTCCAACGATAATCCTTTTTTCTATGTTGTGTCAATGGTCCAATCGGTACAGACCAATAAAATTTATCAATCGAATCGGGTGCATTCACTTTTGCCGGTATCACATTAAAATTGGAGATATCCTAGAATATTTGTACCTTCCAGAGTAACTTTTGAAGAGATAGGTTTTAGATGAAGTGTTTTAGTATAAATTTTTATAAAAATATTGAATTAAGGGAGCGAAAAATGAAAAAAATAATGATTGTCATGGGTGTGTTCATAAACTCACTTATCTTTGGAACTCAAATTTCAGTTGTTGGTGAGGTTTTCACTCAAACTTGGTGAGGATACTGTCCTGATGCCCGGGCCGGGCTCAAACAGCTTTACGAAAATCATACCAATGTTATTCCCCTAATTTGGGAAGGTGACGGACATACCAGCCCCGGATACTCCCAGCGTAATTCAATGTATGGCGTCGGAGGAATTCCTCATGTTGAATTTAATGGTCACACGGATGTGGTCGGTGGTGGAACCAATATGTACCCATATTATATGAATGTTTATAATGATTTAATTAATGATGATAGTCCAGTCCAAATGGATTTTATTACATATTTGAATCAAAATGATGGTGGGTTAGATCTAGTTGCAGATATTGCTATGACAGGAGATATTACAACCAGCGATAATAAGATAGTCTTTCTTCTAACCTATTTTTATAATAACAATTATTTTGCTACTGTAGAAGGTTATGAACATTTTGCTTTTGACCTATATGCAGAAGGAGAGACAGGACAGTTCTCACATCATTTTGATTTAGATCCTTCTTGGGATTTGAATAATATACATACCATTGTATTAATTCAATCCTATTCCTCGAGTAGTAAAGAGATTTACCAGGGAGAAATCACCAATGACTGGCAGGACCCCACTATGGACATGATGCTGGCGTATTCGCCTGATTGGGTTACAGTTGGTTTGCCTTTGACGATGGATAATACGAGTTATCAATACATTTTCCCAGATGCAATTGAAAATACACTGTATTCATTTGACAATGGATACAATTTAGAATCCAATTTAGAAAATGGAACAGGTTACTGGATTCGCTTTGATGATGAAGGTGGTTTTTCAACTCTGACCGGTTTTGAAATTGAAGAAATAACCATTCCGATTGCTGAAGATTGGAATATGATTTCAGGAGTTTCTACATCGGTCTATTCAAATTCTATCTTAGATCCGGATAATTTGATCATACCAAATACAATCTATTCATTTGATGTAGGATACTCTATCGCAGAGATTATTGAGCCAGGAAAAGGATATTGGTTAAGATCATATAATGATGGAGAGATCACAATCGCTGCATCTGAGAATCAGGGCAGAACAAAATTCTTTTTAAATAGATTAGTAGATGCAAATGTAATTCGCTTTAATAATATTCCTCTTTACTTTGGTACAAAGGTACCGGAGAGTGAGAGACTCAGCTACAGCCTCCCTCCAAAACCACCGGTAGGCGCTTTTGATGTTCGTTTTTCAGATAATATGACTTACGCAGAAGATTACGGAAAGATTGAGTTGATGAAGAATACTGAAAAAGTCAATATTTCTTTTGATATTAAAAAAAATACCGAAGATAGCAAAGTATGGGTTTTGATAAACTCAGAAACCGGTACTGAATATATTCTGAATGGTTCAGGGATTATCAATATTGAAAATTTAGGGGATAACCTGCAGCTGAGAAAGCGGTCAGTTTCATCTTTTCCAGATGAGTTGACTCTTCTACAGAATTATCCCAACCCATTCAACCCGGTTACCTCAATTCAATATGAGATTACACAGCAGACCAGTGTGAAATTACTGGTGCACAATTTATCGGGTCAGGAAATTGCTCGATTGGTAGATAGGATTCAGGATGTCGGAGTTCATGAAGCAATTTTTAATGCGTCTAATGTACCATCGGGGATGTATTTGTATACTCTAAAAACTGATAATAAAACCATCATCAAAAAAATGATGGTGATGAAGTAAAAAGAACTATTTCATTAATCTACTAAGGGCTCCTTCGGGAGCCCTTTTTTCATCAATTGTGTTTTATCATTCAATTTCACTGCATTAAATTTCGACAGACTTTTGGGGAGTCGTCTAATGGTAGGACAGCGGATTCTGGTTCCGTAAGTGAGGGTTCAACTCCTTCCTCCCCAGCAGATTATTGGAAAGGCCCGTTCGTCTAGGGGTTAGGACGCCGCCCTCTCAAGGCGGTAACACGAGTTCGATTCTCGTACGGGCTACTCCCTTTAAAAGCCTCGTCTTATGATGGGGCTTTCTTATTTTATATCATTAGTGTTGTTTGTGAAAAAGTGTGGATGGGGTAAATTAGAGCAAATGAACCGCTTTCTATTCATACCATTAGTGTTGTTTGTGTTGTCATGTGAAAACGAGAAGAATAAAGATTGTACAGATAGAGGTATAACACAGACAGAAGATTGTACGATAACTGATTTAGATGGTAATATTTATCAAAATGTTCAAATTGGTAGCCAGCTTTGGATGGCAGAGAATCTAAAGGTGACCCATTACAGGAATGGTGATGAGATACCTACAGGATACAGTAGTTTTGAATGGAGTGAGTTAAATGAAACAGAAACAGGTGCCTATGCAGTTTATGATGATGATGAGGGTAGTGCTGATACTTATGGTTATTTGTATAATTGGTATGCGGTTGATGATGATAGAGGGATATGTCCAGAGGGCTGGAATGTACCTACGGATGATGAGGTTAAAGAATTAGAGATGTATCTTGGGATGAATGAGGAGGAAGTAAGTAGCACAGGTTGGAGAGGTACAAATGAAGGGAGTAAGATTGTAGGTGAAACGGATTTATGGCCTGATGGTGATTTAATAAATAATCTAGGATATGATCAGAAAAGTGGTTTTGATTTCCTTCCTAGTGGTTACCGCTACTACAACAATGGTAACTTTGACCATGTCGGCGTCTCGGGATTCTTTTGGTCCTCTACCGAGTACAATAATGACAATGCGTGGTACAGGCTACTTGTTTATAGTAACTCAGGTATCGGCAGGGGTTTTGAAGACAATAAGAGAAACGGATTTTCTATTCGTTGTGTAAAGGGATAGAACATTATAAGAATTATAAAATATAGAAAATTATTCCCAAAATATATTTTACTTGGAATACTTACTCTTAAAGTATAACTTTAGAAGAATTGGTTTACTTAATGTAGATCGTAATACGAGTCGTTTTTATGTTCTTCTTACACTGAACTGAATTCCACATACCAAAAACAAACATAGGAGAAAATATGAAAAAACTACTAATGGTATTTGCCTTTATTGGGGCAACCTCTATACATGCTCAAGCAAATACAGTTTACTTTGAATTATTTGGAAATGGATTAGTATATTCTGTCAATTATGATAGGATGGTTACTGATAATATTTCAGTTCGAGCTGGATATGGAGGACTCACTGTTAGCAGTACTACTGTTGATTTTGAAACCTCTTTAATATTAACAGAGGATGTAAAAATTACAATGATTCCAGTGCTTGGAAATTACTTAATGGGTGATGGAAATCATAAGCTTGAAATTGGAGGCGGTGTTGTACTGGTGTCTATAGATTACTCAGGCAATATAGAAGAAATTGATTTTTCTATTGGCGCTGATGGAGCTATCCCAACTGGTAATCTTGGCTACCGATACCAAAAGCCAGAAGGTGGTCTATTCTTTAAGGCGTCATTGTGTCCATTTTTTGGAGATGAAATGGTTACTTCAATTGGCCTTGGCTTGGGGTATTCTTTTTAATAAACAGTTACATTTTATGCTATAAAAAACCCCACATTCGTGGGGTTTTTTATAGCCAGCTCTTTGTATAATCTTAGGGAAGAGGTAAATTATTGTATGTCTAAAAAGACAAAGGACAAGCTAATTGATAGTACGCTAACTCTTATTGATGAGAAACCATTCTATCAGGTTACTACTAAACAAATTGCAAAAAAATCTGGATTAGCTGAGGTGACTCTTTTTCGACATTTTTCTAGTAAAGAATCAATCATAAGTATTTTAGCCGATCAATTTTTTAAAATGATTATCGGCTTTAGAATACAGGACATTAAGAGCGAAGATGATTTCCGTTGTGAGCTGATTAGATATTTTCACAGAGCTGTTAGATCTGACCCGTTTCAACGAAAAATGTTTAAAATATTTTTACATATAGGGATGTATAAGAAAAAAACATTTTTTAAGTACGCTAAAATTTATGAAAAAGATATAGTTGGGCCAATTGAGACTATGGTTTGATATGGTATAGATCATTGGGGATATAGAAAAAATATTGATGTTGATATCTCTGTAAAGCTATTGATCAACAGTATTGGATTTTTTAATATTATACAGAATGTTTTTTTGTTGAGAGAGATTGATGAATATGATTTTGACAGTATTATAGAAATTGGTATCGATAATTTTTTGAAATCACTTAGATAGAATAACTATCATTGCGCTGAATGTTAGTGTATACTTTCATTATATCACCGCTTTGAATTGATTTAGGAGTAGAATATTGATTGGGTGGTTAACATTAAAAGTAGGTCTCTCTTTTTCTTCCCGTTTATTATGGATGGCCTCCTATAACACTTTGTGAATGGAAAAGAGAACCTACTTTTTTTATATTCTATAACCAACTTAAAAGTTTAATTTATAATGAAGAGGTAATTCTTTTTATATTTCCTTACTAAATGAATTGCCAGTGTATCAGAAAGAACAAGATCACCCTCCCTTAGTTGAGTTAGACAAGGATCATCCCGGTTTTCGTGATAAAGCGTATCGCCAACGAAGGAACTTAATTGCAAAAATTGCTTATGGATATAAAAAAGGTGGTGAAATACCTTCAGTTGAATATACCCGGGATGAACATGAGATGTGGTCTCAGGTGCTGATACTGCTGTTTCAATTACACAATGAACATGCTTGCCAGTACTTTTTAGATGCAAAAAGTTTGATCAATTTAAATGACCAAAAAATTCCCCAACTATTTAAGATAAATGTTCAGTTAAAACAATTAACTGGATTCAGTATGATACCTGTTGGCGGATTAATCTCTCCTGAACATTTTTTATTGAATTTAGCAGACAGAAAGTTTTGTTCTACTCAATATATTCGTCATTATAGCAGTCCATTGTATACTCCGGAGCCCGATATCATCCATGAACTAGTGGGTCATGCTATCACACTTGCACATCCGTTTTTTTCAAACCTTAATTATCATTTTGGATTAGCAGCTAGAAGAGCAAAACCTGAGAGTTTTCAGAGATTGATTCAGGCCTACTGGTACACCCTTGAATTTGGATTGGTAAGTGAAAATGGTAATATTAAAGCATATGGCGCAGGATTGTTATCATCCATAGGCGAAATGCCCAGCTATAAAAATAAAGCAGAATTATTACCTTTTGATTTGGATAAATTAAGCAGAACACCCTTTGAACCAACCGATTATCAACCCAGTTTGTTTGTTGCGCCGTCTATTTATGAATTGGAAAATGGTTTAATGGAATGGTTAGAAAATTTTGAGTAATGAAATTACTCGCTTTTATATATTTAAAAATAATTAGTTTTATTTTAGGAGAGGAAAATTAATATAGAAAATATTTTAACTTTGGGAATGCTAACCCTCTTGCAGGCAGTTCTAGGATTTGATAATCTCCTGTATATTTCTCTGGAATCTAAAAGAGCTCCAGAAGACCAAAGAGCAAAGGTACGGCGGTTGGGAATCGGGATAGCCATTGGTTTGAGGATTATACTTTTGTATGCAGTTATAAAGCTCATTCATACATTTCATCATTCCATAGTTATATTTGACCTTAACAATATCATAGAAGGTGACTTTAATCTCCACAGTGTTATTCTAATTTTTGGAGGCGTCTTTATTATCTATACTGCTACCAAAGAGATTCTCCACATGATGGTATTAAGCAGCTATGAAAACACTGAAGAACATTCAAAATCTGTGAGTATGGTCATATTTTTAATTGTATCTATGAATGTTGTATTCTCTTTTGATTCTATCTTAAGTGCTATGGCATTGACCGATGTATTTTGGGTAATGGCAACTGCAATCGTCATTGGTGGTCTGCTGATGATTTGGCTTTCGGACAGAGTCTCTCAATTTTTAGAACAAAATCGAATGTATGAAGTGCTGGGTCTATTTATTCTGTTTGTGGTTGGAATCATGCTATTATCTGATGGGGGACACATGGCCCATCTTCATTTGTTTGGATATGAGATTACACCAATGAGTAAGGCAACCTTTTATTTTATTATTGGAATTCTAATTTTGATAGATTTTGTACAAACTAGATATCAGAAAAAACTCTTTCGCCAGAATAGGAAAAAGAATAGCATAACTGAACCCTTAAACTAGATTTAATTAAAATTATTTTGTCTTACAAAAATATTGGAATATTGTTGGTTGTTTATAGTTTTTTAATGTTGGGAGTTAATTTATTTTTTAACGATAACAATATAAATTTTGTGTTAATAATATTTCTTATGATCTGTGGTTTCTGGCTATCAAAATTCAAAAAAAAGAAATAAATGGTTTTTTATGTGGCCTGTGTCACATGTTTTTAATTAAAAAAGTGTTGGATGTTTTTTATCAATCCCGTAAGTTTTAACAGAGCATGAAAAATATATCACACATATTATTAGTAATGGTCTTTGGCCTCGGAGTTGGATTGGCTCACATCCCACAACCTCAAAATCCATCTCACTTGTCAAAGGAACAAATGGAAGAAATCAGCCGAGTTGTGGGAGATTACCATAAAAAAGGTGCCCCACACGGCCAGTTGCATGACGCAGTAATAAAACTATATAAAAAGTGGAATATTGAATATAAAAAAATGGCCGAAAAAAATAAGAAACTACAAAACTGATTTCTCTTTAAAACAAAGGTTTAATTGAATCCCTGCTATTGCAGGGTTTTTTTATTTTTAAAAATTAAATAAATTCCAAGCACTTATGCGCCTGTAGCTCAACTGGATAGAGTGTCTGGCTACGGACCAGAAGGTTGGGGGTTCGAATCCTCCCAGGCGTACAAAATAAAATATAACACAGAAATAGTAGCGGCGCAGGGACTCGAACCCCGGACACTCGGATTATGATTCCGATGCTCTAACCAACTGAGCTACGCCGCCAAAATATATTACCCCTTCAAAGCTTTTCATATCATTCAAACAGATGGTCTTATAATAAAAGCTTTCAAAAGAGGGTACGAAAATTAGCTGATATCGTTTTAAGAAAACAAAAAAAATATAGTCAATTCTTGGATTCAATCTATATTTTCACAGAAATTCGGTTTCTAATTTATTTTAAAAAAGGAGTATAAAATGGCATCATCGTTCAAAGCATTTTTGGATGAGATAAAAAGAAAGAGCCCAGGTGAACCTGAGTTTCACCAAGCGGTCTATGAAGTGGTAGAATCTCTGTGGGATTTTATAGATGAAAATCCACAGTATAAACATTCAAAAGTATTAGAGAGAATGATCGAACCTGAAAGGGTCATTATATTTCGTGTCCCCTGGCGTAATGATAGGGGAGAGGTAGAAATAAACAGGGGCTACCGTGTTGAGTTTAATTCAGCAATTGGTCCCTACAAAGGTGGTCTGAGGTTTCACCCTTCTGTAAATTTAAGCATTTTAAAATTTCTTGGGTTTGAACAAGTTTTTAAAAACAGTTTAACCACGTTACCTATTGGCGGAGGTAAGGGAGGCTCTGATTTTGATCCGAAAGGTAAATCAGACAATGAAGTGATGAGTTTCTGCCAGTCCTTTATGTCAGAGCTATCTCGCCACATTGGTCCTGATACAGATGTTCCTGCAGGTGATATTGGTGTCGGCGGTAGGGAAATTGGCTTTTTATTTGGACAGTATAAGCGAATAAAAAACGAGTTTACCGGTGTATTGACAGGTAAAAGTTTAAATTGGGGTGGCAGTCTGATTAGGCCTGAGGCCACAGGTTACGGATGTGTATATTTTGCTGATGAGATGTTAAAAACCAGAAATGACTCATTTGAGGGCAAAAAAGTAGCTATATCAGGATCGGGAAATGTAGCTCAATTTGCCGCAGAAAAAGTGCTTGACCTTGGGGGAATTCCAATCACTGTTTCGGACTCTTCTGGTTCAATCTATGATTCCGATGGTATTACCCGAGAAAAACTGGAATTTATAATGGATTTAAAAAATGTACGGCGAGGGAGAATCCATGAATATTCAGAAAAATATGGCGCAAAATATTTGGAGGGCGAACGCCCCTGGTTAGTTCAGTGTGATATTGCATTGCCCTGTGCAACTCAGAACGAAATCAACAGCGATAACGCAAGCGCACTAGTAGAGAGTGGCTGTATGTGTGTTTCTGAGGGGGCAAATATGCCAACCGAACCGGACGCAGTTGAGATATTTCAAAAAAATAATGTGTTGTTTGGACCGGGGAAGGCTTCCAACGCCGGTGGTGTTGCAGTGTCGGGGTTAGAAATGAGTCAGAACAGTATGCGGATAAAGTGGACAAGGAAAGAAGTAGATAATAAATTACATGATATCATGAAACAAATTCACCAAGCCTGTCTCGAGCACGGATCTGAGAATGATGGAGTAAACTATGTAAAAGGTGCTAACATCGCAGGGTTTATTAAAGTTGCAGATGCTATGATTGATCAGGGAGTTGTGTAAAGTTGTCTTTAAATTCCGGAAGAATTCTGTTCGTCCATGACCGGTGATTCTTCTAGCTGGGGTTTTAAGCCCACTCCGAGACCTTTCTGACCATTGATAGATATCCTCAGAGGTTCATCTAGCTGATACCAAGAGGAAAATTTCTTCTTCTCTTTTAGAGGTAATTCCCTTATCCAATCAAGATCAATTAGGTCTCTATTTCCTCTATGGGAAATTGTAAAATATCCAATTCTCCGGCTTGTTACATTTTGGAAAAAATGACTCCCAAAAGAGTGATCAACTGGAAAGCTACTTAATCCTATTTCAATTATGATTTTTACATTTGAAATATCTTTCCAGTTTACCGGAATTCCCAGCCATGGGTCAGCAGAGCCCCACCTACCTGGACCAGCCAAAACATAGGATCTCGGAGAAACTTTTTTATTAAAATATCCAATTTCTCTTGCTATATCTCTTGATTTGCTGGACTGATATAGTTCAGGATCAACTAAAATTATATCTCTAATTTCATTAAAATATCCATCCCCTAATGAGCCAGTACTTTTCATAAATATTTCATCATCTGAAGAAATATTAATGTCATTCTTTATATCTAAATTGCTGATTATCATGGGTTTGATTTGCAGTAGATAAAATTCTGGTTTTTTCCCTTTGTCAAATAAATTTACTGCAAATTCAATTTCTACTGGGCATCCAAGATGTTTTTTCCCAATCTTTAATAACTCATCAATTATATCTGAAAAAGGAAAAACTTTCCACTTTAAAAGAGATGGAAACGAAACAATCCGCTTCCCCTTGTATCTAAGTGAATCACGAATGATACCGTCTTCAGGACAGATAACACTTCCAGCCCAACGTAGTGAGCCGTCAAGCTCCGCGGTGTCCAAGCTATATTTTTTTAAGTTATTTTTTTCTCCCTCAGATAGGGGGTCTACATTGGGATTCATATCGAGACCATAAAACATTGATTGAGAATTTTCTTCGGTAGAGCGAACAGAAAAGAATTGAGGTAAAATATCAGGATATTTAGGAGAAAATCTCAAGGATTTTTCTCCTTCTACTACAGTTTTTCCAAATCCAAGAGCTATTGTTGCTACACCATCATTTCTCTCGGCATAGGATACAGGGTAATAGTTAATGTTCTGTGCATTTCCGCTAACAGTAGGATAGAACCTGTCACCATAATTCTGTCCAATCAGTTCGGTAATAAGAACAGCCATTTTTTCTTCTGTGTGGCGATAACCAGATATTGATGTAATTGACCTGGGATCTTTGAAAAAAGTGGAAGCATATATACGTTTGATAGCTTCGCTTAACTGATTTACTCGTATTTTTGTGCTTCTATCTGAGTTCTGAATCATAAGCGTTGAATACATCCCTGCCAATGGTTGATACTGAGAGTCCTCCAATAAACTGGATGACCTTACGGCCAGAGGGTACCTCACTTGCTTGATAAATGTTTTTAGTGATTTGACCAACCCTGACGGAAGTTGTGCATCTAAAAACTCAATTTCCAATTGGGAATTGGAATTTGTTTTATAAACTGAGTCATACAGTTTGTTTTCAGCCATAAACTGATCAAACGCGTCTGTGCCAACGACCGCGATGCGAGGGACCTGGATAAGAACATCTGAAAATTTTTCCCGCAATTTAGAATCTCTCATAATTTTATTCATGAATCCCAGTCCACGTGCTTTGCCCCCGAGAGAGCCCCCAAAGAGCCGAGTGAAATTGGTAATCGTTGCTTTTTCCTTTTGGCTGAGATCAGCGATCTTTATTTTTTTCTCTTCGTCTAAGCTTGTGTCTATAGAGACTATAAGATATTTTCTTAGCTCGTCTGGAGTTTTAAAATCAGTTACTTGTTTTGGTCTCAATTTTTTTGCAAGGTCAAACTCACCTCTTGCTGCGATCCAATTTGAAAAATGATTACTTGATGCGTGGTGCACCATAATGTTTTCCGGTATTTTTGCGATTTGTTTTTTCAGCTCTTTTAAATTAGCAGCCTCAGAAATTGAATCTCCTTCCAAAGTCCTGAAAATAAAATTTCCAAACCCAAAATTGTTTGTGATAAACCGTCTGATATCGTAGAGTAAGGTATCTGAACGTTTATATAGAAATGCAGAGTTTACTTTATCTGCTTTTTCCTTTTTTTCTATATTTGTTGATTGCAGGATAATTGGCATATGTGGCTCTTTTTTTCGAACGTATTCGGTCAAATATATTCCTGCATTGGGGTCTAACTTGTTATTTCTTGGAAATTTTATATCCGAAACAATTCCAAGAATATTATCATGATATTTATCAAAATATTTCTTGGCTTCCTCAAAATTGGTGGCAAATAATATTTTTGTTCTTGAACGAAGGTGAATCAGTCTCTGAGTGTGATTTAGACTTTTTCCCACTAGCTGCTGAGTATGATACATTATCTCGCGATAAATCATTGGAAGAATGACCGAATAAAATTGAGGAGAATCTTCTATAAAAATTATTGCTCTTACCTCGCCCTTTAAAATATCCCGAGGCGCATTTTTTCTGTCTTCCAATTGTTTAATTATTGCAGGGAATACATTAGAATTACCTGACCAAATAAATATTCTATCAAAATACTGATTAATCTCATCTTCTATAAAAAACGATAGCTCAGATTCATCGAAAGCCAATAAGATAAGAAACTTTTTTGGATGATTTTTTTTAATTCTTTTTGCTAGGGATACGGCATTCATATCTGCAATCCGGAGCATAATAATTACAATATCAAACTTTCGTTCGGATAACATTTTTAGTGCTGACTCTGCAGTTTGGGCATGCCATAATCGAGGAGCATAACTAAAATTCATACCCAGATATTCATGAAGAATTTGTTCCGTTAGACGCCCATCTTCTTCTAATATATAGGCATCATATTGACTTGAAACGAGAAGAATTTCATGCACCCGGAACAACATTAGGTCCTGGAAATCTAATCTCTCACGATTATTACTATTAATTAAACTCATCATACTTATATTAAAGCCGAGGGGATATTACATTTCATTGGCTAATTCATCAACATTAAATGTTTATAGAAATTCATTCCACCATATATAACACCTGCTTTTAAAAAAGTAAATATCTATAAGGTGCTTGTCAATTTTAAAACCAATTCATCTGTCAAATTAGACAGCTGTTTCCACAGAGTGGTTTTTGCAGTGGTTTTGAATAAAACCTAAAAGATACTTTTCCTAATATGTGGTCTCTTATCTTTTTACATATCCACGTATATAAAACAAAGTAGGGTATTGATCTAGCCAAATAGACCAGTTTAGAATAGGTAACTTTTTAGAATAACTCTGTAGAATTACATTAAATAAAAAGAGTAAAATGCAAGCTATCTTAGGCCACAATCTTAAAGGAAAAGAAAATTGAATTTGGCGGAACCCGTCCACATAAAGAACTCTCCCCATTATAAAGTTATTAGATTGCTTATGGATCTTTTGACAGACTGCTCTTCACTGGATATTCGAACAATATTTTTGATAGAAAGCGGTTTTGATAGTGTGAACACTATTGCGGTAGAGACTAAACCAGCTTATTAAATCGAATGATCAACTCATTAAAACAGATCAATTTAAAGGCAAAGACAATCCTTATGAGGGTTGACTATAATGTTCCAATTAAAAATGGCAAGGTTCTCGATTCATTCAGAATCAAAAGCTCTATACCGACCATAAGGTATTGTCTTAACCAGGGCGCTTCGCTCGTATTATGTTCACACCTGGGACGTCCGAATGGCAGCTATGATGAAAAATATAGTTTGATTCCGGTTGGGGAGACATTGGCAGATCTATTAGAAAGCCAGATAAAATTTTCTAATAGTTGTATATCAGAAGATTCCCATGATGTGACACTAGGACTAAAACCTGGAGAGGTTCACTTACTTGAAAACTTAAGATTTCATAAAGGAGAAACTGAGAATGATCCTGAATTCAGCTCCCTATTAGCAAAGCACGGCGAGGTATTTATCAACGACGCTTTTGGCACCGCTCACCGTATGCACGCGTCCAATGTTGGAGTCCTAAAATTTTTCCATCAAAAAGGGATAGGATTTCTAATAGAAAATGAGCTAAAATATTTAAAACAAGCCATTCAAGATCCTACAAAGCCTTTTGTTGTCGTACTAGGTGGAGCAAAGATTAAGGGAAAGCTGGATTTAATTTATCATATAATTCCCAAGGCAGATTCAGTTTTAATTGGTGGCGGAATGGCGTTCACATTTTTGAAAGCAAAAGGTAAAGGAATCGGGAAATCTCTTGTAGATAACTCCATGATTTCTGATGCTAAAAAAATACTCTATGAAGCTAGAAACCACTCAGTAAAGTTAGTTCTTCCCTCTGATGTGGTTATATCTGAGAATTTGGATTCTCCGAAAGAAAAACTCACGGTCTCTGTATCAAACATGCCTGACGAAATGGGCGGTTATGATATTGGAAATGAAACTATTAATAAATTCGGAGAGATTATTTCAAATGCAGGAACTATACTGTGGAATGGTCCAATGGGAGTTTTTGAAAAGGAAGATTTTGCAGGAGGGACAAGAGGGATAGCAGAGATATGTGCAAAAGGAAAAGAGATTAATCAAACAGTTATTGTAGGAGGAGGTGATACTGCTTCGGCGGTAAATCAATTTGGATTAGCCTCAGAGATGTCTCACGTTTCAACAGGAGGTGGGGCATCCTTAGAGCTGCTAAGTGGAAACCAACTTCCCGCAATTTTAGCGTTAGAGAAACCATGAAAAAACAAAAATATGTAATTGGAAACTGGAAAATGTATAAGACTCTTTCAGAGGGGCTATCGTTCGTCGATGAGATGACGAAATTACTTTTGGATGTAGACAGGACAAAAGTTATATTCTGCCCGCCTTATACAGCGTTATTTGAAATGAAAAAGCAGTTAAATGGCACTACTTGTGAGTTAGGTGCACAAAATTGTCATTGGGAAAATTCTGGGGCATTCACTGGAGAGGTTTCATGTTCAATGCTTTCAGAGTTAGGTGTACAGTATGTGATTTTAGGACACTCTGAGAGGAGGCACTGTTTTGGAGAAAAGGATGAGTGGATCAATAAAAAGATACAGGCCCTGCTTGCTTACAAGTTAGTTCCCATATTTTGTATAGGTGAAACCCTAGAAGAAATGGAGAGCGGTTCAACAAAAGATGTTTTGGAACATCAAATTGAGTCTGGTTTAAGAGATATCTCTAATGTAGGAAATGTCATCGTTGCCTATGAGCCCGTATGGGCAATTGGAACCGGACTTAATGCGGACTCAATTCAAATTGAAAGGGTACATAAGTTTATCAGAAAAAAAATTGAAAAGTTATATTCTATTAGAGAGAGTGAGAACGTCTCAATTTTGTACGGGGGTTCTGTGAATCCCCAGAATGTTGAGTCTTTAATTTTGACACAGGGTGTAGATGGATTTTTAATTGGAGGAGCCAGCTTGAAAACGGAATCATTCTATCATATCATTAAAACAGTTGAACAATATAGTTAAGGAGGAATTGTGCAAGGATTTTTTATTTTTATACACTCTCTCATCAGTATATTTTTAATACTGGTGGTCTTAATGCAGGCCAGCCAAGGCGGTGGATTATCAGGTACATTTGGTAGCGCTACTACCAGTGCAATCATGGGAGGAAGGGGAGCCGCATCATTTTTGAGTAGACTGACTACATGGTTAGCTGGGGTATTTCTATTGTTAGCAGTTTTGATTAGTCTCCTCAGTGCACCTGGTGAAGCTCAGGCAGATTCTCTTTTGAAACAAGAGTCAGAGAATCAGCTTATCACCCCCGGCGCTGATTTGTCTCTCCCCGCGTCTCAGGGACTTTTAGATGAAAATGAATAATTTGCCGAAGTGGTGGAATTGGTAGACACGCTGTCTTGAGGGGGCAGTGTCCCAACGGACGTGCCGGTTCGACTCCGGCCTTCGGCACAGGTTTAACCAATAAATTAATCCAAATCATATGAAACAATTAAATATAATTATAGCTCCACTTTTAGCCCTTTTTATATCTATAGGTAATTCCGCTACCCCTGACCAGCTGCTATCATCAGGAAAGTCAAAACTTAGCAACGGTGAGTTGGAGGAAGCTCTAGTAGATTTTGAGTTAGCCTTAGATCAAAATGATCAGTTTACCCCTGCAATGATGGAGCTAGCTCAATTACAGCTGAGGTTAGGAGATATGGAGAAATCTCAGATGTATTTGCGCAAGGCAGTTGATGTGGACTATGACCAGTTTAAAACTGAATTTGATCGGTTCAATGATATAAATATTAAAATGAGTGATGGCGGGAGAGCCATGAAAAATGGGGAATTTGAAAATGCGTTTACCTTTTACGAGGAAGTTGTGAAAGAATTTCCTAATTTTACCGAGGCAGTTTACAGTATGGGTCTTGCAAAATTTCGTGTTAGGGACTTTTCTGCATCTGTAAAATTATTTAGGCAAGCGCTAGACTTAAATCCTAACCACAACAATGCCCGAACTGCAATTGAAAATGTTGTGAAAAATACATTCAATGAGGGAAACAATTCATATAGACGTGGAAATCTTGAGAAGGCCATGGAGGCCTACTATCAAGTTTTGGAGTATGACCCAGCATTTATAAAAGCCCACTATCAAATTGGTGTTATTGAGGCAAAAAGGGGAAATTTAGATATCGCAATCAAAGCCTACACAAACGCAATTGATACAGATTCAACTTTCTATATTGGATGGTTTGCTCTTGGACTTGCACAGAATAAATATGGAAATAAAGCTGAGGCTTTAGCGTCTTTCCAGCAAGCTGTAACGATACACCCCGGATATGCAAAAGCATATAGCAGCATGGGAGATATTTATATTCAAAATAAGGATTATGAGAGTGCAGTTGAGGTTCTTAAGACCGCAATTGCGGTAGATGAAAATTATGCGAAACCGTATATTTCTTTAGGTGCAATCTATATTGATGCAGATTCTCTGGATTTAGCCGTAACATATCTTGAAAAAGGAACCTCATTAAATCCAAAAGATGCCTCTGCATGGGTGAGACTTGCATCTGCGCATAATCATTTGGGAAATTGTGATTCAGCTAAGGAAGCTGCCAGAGAGGCGACAGATAGAAAAAAACGATTTGGTGCAGGCTGGTACGAGCTGGGTATTGCAGAGTGGTGTAAAGGTAGAGGGAGTAAGACCGCTGCACTAAATGCATTAGAAAAGGCAAGAGATGACCGCTCTTGGAGACAAATGTCAGAGTACGAAATTGACCGAATTAAAAACCCCGAAAAGTATGAAGAGTAGGCCAATTTAAGCAGAACATAATCTGCATGAGATTCATATGATCAAGGTTGTTATTTTTGATCTTGATAATACTCTTCTCGATTTTATCAAGATGAAAGAAAATGCGGTAAGCGCTGCTATCTCCGCAATGCAGGAGGCGGGGCTGAACCTCGATGCAGAAAAATCTTTTGAAGATATTTTCTCACTTTACCATGAAATTGGATGGGAAAATCAGAAAATATTTAACGAATATCTCACAAAGACACTTGGCTATGTTGATAATAAGTTTCTCGCAGCGGGAATTGTTGCCTACAGAAGAGCAAGGGAAGCGAGCCTTCAATTATATCCTAATGTAAATCGCTGTTTATTTGAATTATTAAAAATGGGGATAAAATTAGCTCTGGTCTCTGATGCACCTAGCCGTGAAGCATGGCTTCGAATTTATCATTTAAATCTTCATCATATATTTGATCTTGTACTAACATTTGATGATACAGGGGCAAGAAAACCTTCACCCATACCATTTGAAATGGCACTTGATAAAATGAGCGTTACTTCTCAGGAGGCACTTATGATTGGTGATTGGCCTGAGAGGGATGTTGTAGGTGCAAAAAAAGTTGGTATCCGAACTATGTTTGCAAAATATGGTGATACCTTTGGCACGGTACATTCGGGAGCTGATTGGGATGTGAACGATATCTATGAGGTTGTAACTATTGTGAGAGAACTAAACAGTGACTGAGCTATCAATTGGTGTTGATATTGTATCAATAGACCGTGTGGAAAAAATTTTAAATTCTGATATAAGTGGTCGCTTCCTAGATCGCGTTTTTACAGATGAAGAAATTATCTATTGTGAGAGCAGGGTAAGACCATCTCAGCACTTTGCAGGAAGGTTTGCAGCTAAGGAAGCGGTAAAAAAAGCTATTATGTCTAAAGGGATGAATTACCAAACAATTTTTAAAGATATTGAGATCAAATCAAAATATAATGGAGCGCCATTTGTAAAGTTACCTATAAAATATAGTTCTAACTTTTCATGTGAATGTTCAATCTCTCACGATAGTGATAGCGCAGTTGCTTTTGTTATAATGCAAAAAAAATAATGTATATCATAACCTCCCAACAATCAAGGGAGCTAGACAAAATTTCTGGAAACGAATTTGGGATTTCCGGTGAAACTTTGATGGGGAATGCTGGGGAAAAAATAGCAGATACAGTCCTCCAAAATTATCAAAATTTAGATAAAAAAAATATTCTAATAGTCTGTGGAAAGGGAAATAATGGTGGTGACGGGTTTGCAGCGGCAGCAGCACTTGCTGAATTTTCTCCCCAAATATATCATATATATTCTCCAAAAAAATTTAAAAATGATACACTTCATTATTATGAAGAATGTATTGAGAAAGGAATCTCTATTCTTTTCCAAGAAGACCCCTCTGAATTAAAAAAGTTTGACCTAATTATTGATGCAATGCTAGGAGTCGGTATATCTGGAAAAGTTAGAGAACCGGTAGCTGGTTGGATAGACTGGCTTAACAGACAATCTGCAGAGATAGTTGCTGTGGATATTCCTTCAGGGATAAACGCAGACACTGGATTCTTCAGTGGAACAGCGGTAAGGGCAAATATGACGATTTCCATGGGATTTGAAAAAACTGGTCATCATTTTTTTCCTGGAAAAGATAGTAGCGAAGAAGTAATTGTAGCTGACATAGGATTTCCAAAGATCGATAATCCTCTTTCGGGGATACAGTGGAGATTGTTTGACAGAGAGCTCCCAGAGAAAATTCTTATTGCTCCCCCAAAAGACTCCTACAAACACGGACAGGGTAAGGTTCTTGTGATAGCAGGATCTAGGGGAATGACTGGAGCCTCTATTTTAGCTGGGAAGGCCTCTCTAAGGAGCGGCGCTGGTCTGGTAAAGCTCTGTGCTCCGAATTCGCTGTCTCCAATAGTTGAATCCCTATTTATAGAGGGAATTACTTTACCCTGTGAAGATAATGGCAAGGGGTATTTTAGAGAAAGAAATTTTGAGGAGATAGAAAAAGAACTTTATTGGTGCGATAGCCTTGTAATTGGACCAGGGCTTGGCAGTGAAGCCGATACAAAATATTTTATTTTAAAGGTAATTGAATCCTGTAAGAAACCTATGATCATCGATGCAGATGCTTTACGATTTATTAATGGTCACATTTCATTGCTCCCAGACAACTGTGTTTTAACTCCTCATTTAGCAGAGTTCAGTTATATGGTAAACCACCCCGTATATTATGTGAGGGAAAATTTTATTAGAGTTATTGAAGAATTTATGAATGACTTTTCCGGTACTCTTGTAATCAAAACTACTCCGGTATCGGTTGTTTTTAATGATATAGGATCCATAAACATTAGTGGAAACCAGGGGCTAGCATCTGCAGGTACTGGTGACGTACTGGCGGGCTGTATTGGGGGATTAATAGCGCAGAATATTGCTCCTCCTGATGCAAGCAAGTTGGGGGTATATATTCATGGAAAAGCAGCGGACACACTTGTCTCTGAAACAGGCTATAGAGGATTGACCGCGACAGATGTCTTAAATAATATTCACAAAGTGATAAAAGAATATGAACTCTAAGACGTACAGAGTATTTCTGGGGATTTATATGTTGATTATACTGACTGTATCTGCTTTACCATCCAAAGCTATTCCTGATATTGGATTTCAGCATACCGATAAAATAGCTCATTTTTTAGTGTACTCATTGTTGGGATTTATTGCAGTAAAAAGTTTTTCCCCTCATAAATTAGTTGGACTTATTTGTATTATTTGTTTTGGAATGATTTTTGGAGCTTTCGATGAGTGGTGGCAGAGTTTTATCTCAGATAGATGTACAAGTCTAGCTGATTTTTTTGCGGATACAGCTGGCATGCTCATCGGAAGTATTTTATTTTATAAACCATCCCACCGTTTATGATTCGTTCATTGTTTCTGAAAGATCTTGCTATAATTTCGGAATTGAATATCAATTTCAATCCCGGGCTGACCGTTATCACTGGCGAAACAGGGTCAGGGAAATCCCTGCTTGTAAAAGCTCTCTCATATGTCTTAGGATCTAAAGGTAACAAGGTCTTAGTGAGAACAGGGAGGCCACACACTGTTGTGGAGACAGCCACATCACAGGGAACAATTCGCCGAATTCTCTCAAGCTCAGGTAGAACAAAGTCTTTTATAAATGATGAACCTGTAAAAGAGAACAAGTTTTCAATTGTGGTGCCCTATTATGCTGATTTTCATGGTCAACATGACCAGCAAATGATTTTAAACAAAGTTTACCACCTGAGCTATTTGGATAGGTTTGCAGAAAATATTGAAGATGTAGAAAAGCTAAAGGAAACATTTAAAAATATTTCAATAGTAGAAAGTAAGCTGAAACTAAAAAGAAAAAATCTCTCAGAAATGGAAGAAAAAAAAGAGCTCCTTGAGTTTCAACTAAATGAGATAAAAGCTGTTTCTCCAAAAGCCGATGAGGATAAGATTTTATTAAAACAATTTAAAAAACTTTCAAACGGTGAAACTCTTTATAACTCAGTGCAAAATATCATAGGCTCTCTTGAGTCAGGAGACTTTTCTATATTAATTAGGCTAGAAGAAATAATTAACACGCTAGCTGAAATAAAAGGCATTGACAGTGAATTGCACACCTTTCTAGATGAACTTAATTCTGCCAGGATATCTATTCAAGATATAACCAACCAGCTACTCCAGTATCAAAGCTCACTAGAGATCGACCAAGAGCAGTGCTCCGAGATTGACCATAGGCTCCAAGAGATAGAGTCCCTAAAAAGGAAATATGGCGGATCAATTGAATCAGTAAACATGAAGCTAGAGGAGATAAAAAAAGAGCTATCATCTATTGAAACTGATGGCCAATCTATAGTGCGACTCAAAAAGGAGTTGCTATCTCTAAATGAATCATATCAAGCTAGGGCCGACCAGCTCCACTCATCTCGCTTAGGTGCTGCAGAAAAACTTCAGTCTTCAATAGAAAGGCAAATGAAATTATTAAATATTTCAGAGCCACAGTTTATTATTAAGTTTGGAGTTAATGAGCAGGAGAGTTCAATTGTTAGTTTCAACAATAATGCGGTTAAAGCATATCCCACTGGCTATGATAGGGTAGAGTTTTATTTAAGTGCCAATCCAGGGGAGAGCCCGAAACCCTTGACTGATATAGCTTCAGGTGGAGAAATTTCACGTATCATGCTGTCAATCAAGACAGTGTTTCAATCAAATGACCCTGTAGACACATTGATTTTCGATGAAATAGATTCCGGCATTTCAGGAGAAACTGCGGAAAAAGTATCCAGAGCTTTGGTAAACCTGGCTAAAGTAAAACAGGTGTTCTGTATATCACACCTACCCCAAATTGCTGCACGCGCTAATCATCACCTTCATATCTCAAAAAAAAGTATAAAACAAAAGACACAGGTAGGTGCCTCCTATTTGAATAAGGAAGAGAGGATTAATATGATATCTCAGCTTTACGGGAGCATAAAAATGTCGGGGCAGATGGAAGACTCATATCGCACTATTGTCAGTTCAGCACATGGATAGTATCTATATTGGTGGGGGGCGGGAGTTAAAGGGGAGTGTCCTCATTAGTGGAGCAAAAAATGCAGTTCTACCAATGATGGCAGCATCCCTCTTGGCCGATGGAACAACTACAATTGAAAATGTTCCAAATTTGAGAGATACTATAACTATGGCCTCTCTTTTAGAAGTGACTGGAGCTGAGGTTAACTTAGATTTTCCCAGTTTATCTGTTAATACTTCAACTATGGATACTCCCAAAGCACCATACGAGCTGGTGAAAACAATGCGGGCATCTTTTTATGTTTTGGGTCCTCTATTATCTCGATTTGGTGAGGCTAAGGTTTCTCTGCCGGGCGGATGTGCTTGGGGACCGAGACCAGTAGACTTTCATCTCAGAGCACTGAAAAAAATGGGTGCTTCAATCAAGCTGAAAGAGGGCTATGTATTGGCAAAAGCACCGTACCTAAAAGGCTGCTCAGTTAGATTTGATTTTCCATCTGTAGGTGCTACAGGTAATATTCTGATGGCAGCTACAAGGGCCAGGGGAACTACAACCATCGAGAACGCAGCGATGGAGCCGGAGATTGAACAGTTAGCTGAAATGCTGAAACTGATGGGAGCACAGATAGAGGGTATAGGAACCTCATATCTCACAGTTCACGGTGTAGAACATCTCAAACCCATAACCATAAGTGTGATTCCTGATCGTATTGAAATTGGAACCTTTCTGATAGCCGGAGCTCTAATGGGAAAGGTTACTGTTAAAAATTCAGTTCCCTCTCAGCTGACATCACTGTTGGAGAAACTCCACTCCGCGGGAACGCAGGTGGATATTGATAGAGAGTCAATTACTGCATCTTTCACCGGCAGAGTTAACCCTGTTGACCTGACCACAGCTGTCTATCCCGGATTTCCTACTGACCTCCAGGCCCAGTGGATCGCGTTCATGTGTCTAGCCGATGGGTCTTCGATGTTGACCGACTCGGTTTATCATGATAGGTTCTCTCATGTCCCTGAGCTGAACCGGTTGGGGGCAGATATAAAAACTGAGCATAATACTGCGTTTGTTAGGGGAGTAAAAAAACTGAAGGGAGCAGAGGTCATGTCCACAGATATTCGTGCCAGCGCGTCCCTGATCATCGCGGGGCTAGCTGCAGAAGGTGAAACTCTTGTAAGCAGGATTTACCACATAGACAGGGGCTATGAAAATATCGTTGGGAAGTTCCAATCCTTAGGTGCAGAAATAAAGAGGATCAAATCATGAACTTAGTTTTCATGTATAGAGAGGAGAGACTATGAGAATTATAATTATTGGTGTAGGAGAGGTTGGGTTTCATGTTGCTAAAGCCCTGAGTCAGGAAAATTATGATATCACTGTCGTGGATATTGATTCACGAAAATGTCGTCGGGCGTCGGAGAACTTGGATGTGATCGTTGTAGAGGGAAATGGAGCAAGTCCTCAAAACCTTATAAAGGCAAATGTGGAGGGTGCAGACTATGTCCTAGCGCTGACCAGGATTGATGAGGTGAACCTTATTGCCTCTCAGCAGGCGCATATTTTAGGTGCAAAAAAAATTATAGCGAGACTACGGAACCAACAATACAGTGATAGAAATTCTATCATCCGTCCAGAAAAATTTGGCATAGATCTGGTTATTCATCCTGAAAAGGTTGTATGTGAGGAGATTGCCCAGCTGGTTCGACATCCATACGCTTCCTATTATATGGAATTTGAAGGGGGGAGACTTCATATGATGGGATTGAGGGTTAATGGAAACTCAAAGCTCGCAGGAAAATCAGTGAAAGAATTTTGTGAGAGCTGTGATGGATTTAAGGTTGGAATTGTAGCGGTTACCAGAAAAACAGAAACTACCATTCCCTGGAGCGATTTTATCTTTGAAGATAAAGATACAATATTTTTTATTTTTGAGTCTAACTCTCTTCATCTTCTTTTAGAATTGTTAGAGATTCCAGAAACAGGTTCCAATCGTGTTATGATCTTGGGAGGCAGTAAAATCGGGCGCTCACTAGCTGAAACTATTCAAGAAGAAATGTCTGTGAGATTAGTTGAAATAAACAGAGAAAAAGCGGAAAAGATCGCAAATGAGCTGGAACACACCATGGTTATTAATTCAGATGGAACAGACGTTGATCTTCTCAAGTCGGAGAATATCCAGGATGTAGATAACTATATAGCTGTAACAGAGAGTGAGAAAACTAATTTACTGTCAGGAATGCTTGCCTATCACCTGGGTGCAAAACAGTCAATTATTCATATGATTCAGACAGAATATATGCCTATAATTCACGAAATAAGCGTTGGAACTGTACTAAGTAAAAATATGTCCACCGTAAATTCTATCATAAAGGAGGTTCGTAGCGACCAAGCTGAAACCGCCCTGACTACATTTGATGAACTTGATGTGGAGGTATGGGAATTAAGTCCAGAGCCAGGCAGTATCGTTACCCAGATGCCGCTAAGAGAAATTGATTTTCCAAAAGAAAGTATCATTGCTGTCATAAATCACCACGGACATTTAAGCATCGCTAGGGGTGACTCCCAGATCACTCACGAAGATGTTGTGCTTGTATTTGGGAAAAATAATTTAATTAAAAAAATACAGAAACTGTTTACTATAAAATGAATTTAGGAACAGTTGTCAATATTAATGCAGTTTTGCTTGCCATTTTAGGTATGGCTATGCTAATTCCTGCCTCTATTGCTTATCTCTATGGGGAGATTGTTTATACGTTTTTAATATGTTCTACAATTTGCGTCACGATTGGCCTTACAGGCTGGTTTTTCACCAAAAAATTTGATAAACTTACGAACAAGGATGGGTTTGCCATTGTGACTGTAGCCTGGGTGCTGACCGCCATTGCTGGGTCACTCCCCTTTTATATTGGTGGACACATTCCAAATTTCACCGATGCTTTTTTTGAATCAATGTCAGGTGTAACGACCACCGGAGCAACGATAATCGGTAACCCGCTAACTCTACCAAATCTTCCCTATGGAATTGAGAGCCTCCCACACGGAATCCTGTTTTGGCGTTCGTTCCTTCAGTGGATTGGCGGTATGGGAATTATTGTCTTTTATATCGCAATTTTGCCATTATTAGGTGTAGGTGGTGTTCAGCTATTCAAAGCAGAAGTTCCGGGCCCGGTTGCAGATAAAATTCGTCCACGTGTTCGTGAGACAGCTAAAATTTTATGGATGGTCTATTTAGGTTTTACGGCAGCTCAATTTCTGTTATTACTTATTAGTGGTATGCCATGGTTTGATTCCATATGTCATGCGTTAGCTACTATGCCAACGGGAGGGTTCTCTACAAAAAATGCGAGCATAGGTTACTATGATAGCGCTGCGATTCAATATATAATTATCTTATTCATGTTTTTAGCTGGGATCAATTTTTCCCTACATTTTCATGCGATAACAGGGAAAGTGAATACCTATTTTAGAGATAAGGAGTTTTTGACATACTTTGGAATTATTATTGTTGTTGGTCTTCTGATCTTCTCAAGTATTTCGGCCGCTGGGAATGAGTGGTCTGAAAAACATTTTCGTGAATCTCTCTTTCAGACGGTCGCCATATTAACCTCTACAGGCTATTCAACGGCAGATTATGAGCTGTGGGCATATTTTGCACAATTTATGATTTTATTTATGATGTTTATGGGTGGTATGGGTGGTTCGACTACAGGTGGGATGAAAATTGTTCGTATCATGCTCTTGTTCAAATATGCTGCCAAGGAAACACGTAGGATGCTCCATACTAAAGCAATTATCCCTATTCGCATTGGAGGTCGCTATATTTCAGAAGATGTGATTCGAAATACATTAGGATTTTTTCTTTTCTATATATCAATTTTTACTTTTACAACGATGGTCCTGACAACTATGAATATTGATCTAAAATCTGCGATTGGTGCGTCAGCTTCAGCAATTGGTAATATTGGTCCCGCTTTAGGTGAGTTTGGTCCCACGGACAATTATGCCATGCTTCCTGATATCGGAAAGTGGCTGCTCTCTTTTTGTATGTTGTTGGGTCGTCTAGAGATTTTTACTGTAATGGTATTGTTCAGCCGTACCTTTAGAGATTAAACCTGGGAAATAAGTATGAATGACTATCAATATATTAAAGTTGAAGTTGAGAGCTATATAGCCCTTGTAACTGTCAACCGTCCTGATGCCTTAAATTCGCTGAGTGTAGATGTCTTGAGAGAGCTCCACAGTGCATTTACAGCCTTAGAAAGTGATTCTGATACGGGTGTCATTATTCTCACAGGTGCAGGTGACAGGGCATTTATTGCGGGTGCAGATATTAAATATATGCAAAGTCTTGACAGAGAAGGTGCGCTAGCTTTTGGTAAGCTGGGGCAAACTCTAACATTAAAAATAGAAAATTCTGCTAAACCCGTTTTGGTTGCGGTGAATGGCTTTGCCTTGGGGGGCGGATGTGAGATATCTCTTGCGTGTCACATTAGAATTGCAAGTGAAAATGCTGTCTTTGGACAGCCCGAGGTCAAGCTCGGTCTAATCCCCGGTTGGGGCGGTACACAGAGGCTACCACGTATCATTGGAAGGGGAAACGCCACCGAGCTTATAGTTGGAGGACACACTATCGGTGCGGAGGAAGCATTTAGAGTAGGGCTCGTTAACAAGGTTGTCCCGCACAGCCAGCTGATAGAGTATACTAAGGAGCTTGCAGATAAAATATTAAAAAATGGTCCTAACGCTGTTGCAGAGTCACTCCGATGTATAAACAGTGTCTATGGCAATACCATTGAAAGAGGATTGCAAAATGAAGTTGAATCTTTCAGCGGTCTGTTTGACAATGAAGAGGCAAATGAGGGACTTGAAGCTTTTGTAGAAAAACGGAAGCCGAAGTTTCGCAATTGAACCCAGATATATCGTTTCGCTCTAAATGCTAACAGTCTACAATTTTAATTATATCATAGAGATAAATATTTATTCTGATAAAAACATTATTGAGGTTTAAGATTTAGTATGAAACTCTTTATAGAAGCTCATATTTTTTAAACAAACTGGGGCCAGTGGAGCTAACATTTAAACCATACCGTATCGAGTGCTCTCACCCCTTTGGGCTCTCCAGAAGTACGCATGATTTTTATGATATTATTTATATTTATCTGGAGCGCGAGGGAAATATTGGGAGGGGAGAGGC
This sequence comes from Fidelibacterota bacterium UBA2986, assembly GCA_002346675.1. Classification (GTDB taxonomy): domain Bacteria; phylum Fidelibacterota; class Marinisomatia; order Marinisomatales; family AB-629-J13; genus AB-629-J13. Next base: position 32,633 of record DEAI01000006.1, on the reverse strand, counting down.
AGCGCCCTCCAACCACTATGGAGAATCATTTGAGAGCTGCTTAAGAGTCTTGGAAACCATCCCTTCATCTATGGTTGACTTTGAACATTTTCAGGATTTTAAGAGCCACGTAGAGCCACTCACCAGTGGGATAAAATCCCTTAACGCAGCGCTCAGCATGGCGTTTTTTGATTTAAAGGGAAAACAAGATAAAAAATCGATATATGATAAATATGGATATTCGGGAAATGTTACTTGTCCGACCTCATTTACAATTGCTCTAGGTGACCTTCAAAATATTTCGGAAAAAATTGATGAGGCAGAGAGCTACAGTATCTTAAAAATAAAATTGGGCTCCGATAGCGACCGAGATATTATAAATGAGATACGAAAATTAACGGATAAGACTATTCGGGTTGATGCGAACGAGGGCTGGACATTGGAGCAGGCAAAGGACATGTGTAGTTGGCTCGCCAGTAAAAATGTAGAGCTAATTGAACAGCCCCTAAAGGCAGACCAGCTACATCTAATGAAAGAATTAAAAAATGAATCTCCGCTACCACTTATTGCCGATGAAAATTGCATCGATCTAAGTGATATCCCAAAGCTAGTGGATTCCTTTCACGGTATCAACATCAAGTTAATGAAGTGCGGATGGTGTGATGAGGTCCCCAAGATGATTCGTTTAGCAAAGAAGTTTGAGCTAAAAGTCATGCTGGGATGTATGGTAGAATCATCAGTAGGGATCACAGCAATGGGCCAGTTTGCCTCAGAGGCAGATTACCTCGATTTGGACGGAAATCTACTAATTAAAAATGACCCATACCTTGGAATTCAGATTAATGGAGGGGTCCCCCTTCTTCCAATTGGAAGCGGGCTTGGTCTATCACTAAACATGAGAGGAGAGAGCGCAGGCTTAAAATGAAAATATTAGGAATAGAACACATTGGAATCGCTGTAAATCAAATTGACGAGAGAAAAGATTTCTGGGAGAAGGTGCTTGGCATTAAGCTAACGGGACAGGAGAACGTAGAATCTGAATCTGTGGAAACAGCAATATTTGATTCAGATAGCGGAAAGATAGAGCTGCTTGAATCAAAAAACCCTGACTCAGCAATTCAAAAATTCATAAATAAAAGTGGTGAGGGGATACACCACATATGCCTAAAGGTTGATGACATTGAGTCGGCAATAGGTGAGCTTAAAATTGCGGGTATCTCAGTTATTTACCCAGTTCCAAAGGTAGGCGCGGAAGGTTTTTTGGTTACATTTATTCACCCAAAGGATACAGGTGGGGTACTGGTGGAGCTAGCTCAGGAACCCAGGTGAGTATCTCTTTTATAACCTAGCTATACACTATCAGCTGATAGATAGGCCGTTGCTTTGTAGGAGAAGGACACATCAAATCTAAATCTCTAGTATCACCATAAATTGAAAAATACTCTAAAAACAAAAAAAATACCGGCAAAACCGGGCGTATATTTTTTCAAGGGTCAAAAAAACAAGATACTATATATCGGAAAAGCCAAAAATCTCAAGAACAGGGTCCGATCATATTTTCTAAAAAACAAATACCAAACTCCAAAAAATCAGTCTCTGGTCAAGCGCATTGAGGACATCGAATGGATTATTACATCGAGCGAGGTGGAAGCAATATTTACAGAAGCAAATCTAATAAAAAAACACCAGCCAAAATATAATATAGATTTGAAAGATGGTAAATCGTTTCCATTTATCAGAGTTACATGTGAGCCCTTTCCCCAGGTATTTTTAACTAGAACTATTATTAGGGATGGATCCCGCTATTTTGGACCCTATACAGACGTAAATCATCTGAGGGTGGTACTAAAAATGATCCACACGTTGTATCAGATCCGCAGCTGCTCATTTAAGCTTGACGAAAAAACCATTCAACAAAAAAAGGTAGCGCTCTGTCTAGACTACCACATCAAAAAGTGCGGGGGGCCCTGTGAAGCGCTGATCTCAGAACAAGAATATCAAAAGATGATAGCGGCAGTGACCTCATTTTTACATGGAAAAACTGGTGACACAGAAAACTATTTATCAAAAGCAATGAGGCAGGCCTCAATTGAGCAGAGGTTTGAAGATGCCGCTAGATTTAGAGACCAACTTCAATCTGTGCGGCGGTTCAAAGAGAGGCAGAGAAAGGTTTCAGCTGATTTTAGCGACAGGGATATCTTCTCATTGGTCCATGAAAATGAAATGGGTGTTGTTGTCATTATACGAGTGAGAGGAGGGAGGTTTTACAGCAGAGAAAAGATATACCTCCGTCAGATCAGCTCGCCAACCTCTGCGATGGAATCGGTCATAGCGCAGTTTTATCTGGAGTCCTCCGACATACCTAAGCAGGTGACCCTGTCCGAGCCACTGGCTGGCGGAGATTCTCTGGAGTCCTGGCTAAGGGAAAGGAGAGCTGGTGCTGTACGAATTCTCTATCCCCAGAGAGGTGAGAAGGCAAGGGAGCTGAGAGTTGCCTATCAAAATGCAAAATTATTGCTGGGAGAGTGGATACTTGAAAAGAAAAAACGAAGAGAGTACATTCCAAATTCGCTGAGGCAGCTGCAGGAGGATCTACAGCTGAAAGCACCACCAAGGTCAGTTGAGGCAATTGATATCTCTCACCTGGGGGGAGAGAACACTGTCGCCTCTCTGGTAACATTTAAGGATGGGAAGCCTGCCAAGAAGAGCTATCGGAAGTTTAACCTAAAGACCGTTGTTGGGGTTGATGATTTTGCCTCAATGAGAGAGGTTGTATTGAGACGATATTCTAGATTGTTAAAAGAAAAAAAATCTCTACCGGATTTGATCTTAGTGGATGGTGGAAAAGGCCAGCTCTCCATGGCTGTATCAGCTCTTAGAGAGCTGGGAATTGCCTATGTCTCTATTATAGGTTTGGCAAAAAAGCTGGAGCAGGTATATTTGCCCGGGCAGTCAGATCCACAGTCCATATCCAAAACCTCTGCGGGGCTTTTGCTCTTAAGAAAGATCAGAGATGAGGCACACAGATTTGCGGTTAGCTTTCACAGGCAAAAAAGAGAAAAATCTTCCATTGAGTCGCCATTTCTAAAGATAAAGGGTATGGGTCCCAAGCGGGTAAAAAAAATATTAACCACATATCAAAACTTAAAAATGATCTCTAACGAAACTAAGAGAGAGCTATCTGAGAAGTGCTCTATTCCGGAGGATATCTCAGCTCAGTGCATTGAAACAGCGAGGGAGCTTAGAGAACTCAAAAATAATTAAAAGCGGTTTATCCGATCCAGATAGTTCTTTGTTTGAATCTTTTTCTTGAGACTCAATTTAGAGCGATAGAGTTTGGAGGTCATTGATCTAACACCAGCACGATCTTTTGTCTTCAAAGATTTTATTTCCTCCTCTAAGGACGAAATATCCTGAGAGTTTTTCTTTTCGAGCTCTTTGTGGATAACAGATATCATTTCTCTGAACTCTGCTGGGTCAAACAGTCTAGTAAGAAATATGATTTTTCCGTTTGGGTCGAGAATGATATTTCTGGTGACTCCCGCGTTTTTTTCAGCAAATTTATGAAACACTATGGCCGCTGAGTCAACCGCTAGCGGATAGCTGATTTTCATTTCTTGGGCGAACTTCACCACAGTCTCTGGGGGCTCATCCAGGTCAATACCAATGAGTCTGAGTCCGGATTTTTGATAGGGCTTCCAGATATCACTTTCGATGTGCGGCATCTCATCTCTGCAGACAGAGCACCACGATGCGGTGAACTGGAGCATGACCACGTTGCCCATTAGTTTTTCAAGTGAGGTGGAAGATCCATCTGGAAACTCTAGTTTGAAGTCTGGTGACTGCTCGCCAACGTTTACAATATATCCCCTCATATCTACACCGTTAGGAGTAAATTCACTTTCAGCCTGGGACACGCTAAGGCCAATAAAAATGACAAATAAATGGTGTCTTATATGTGCCGTTCTATAATTCATTTTAATAAGAAATACAATTTTCAGGCAGAGCAGAAAATCAGTCTACCTCAAACCCCTTTTCTCTCATCCAATTGTCAGAAATGAACTTGCTCAGATAGTTGCGAATACCATCTGCTAATATAATAAGACAGTTCTCATTTTTCTTTAGCTCTTTTGCAACCTGGAGCCCCGCCCACACACAGGAGCCGGAGGAGCCCCCAACCAAAAGACCCTCCTCCCTGATCAGCTGTCTCGCAGTTTTAAATGAGTTTTCATCGTTCACCTTGATATATCTGTCTACCAGCTCGTTGTCCAAAACATCTGGAAAAAAATCATAGCCAATTCCCTCTACAAAGTAGGGAAACACCTCGTCTCCGCCCCCGAGAATAGACCCAAACGGGTCAACGCCCACAATGTTGATATTAGGTATGCACTCTTTCAACCTTTTTGAGACCCCGCTGATAGTTCCGCCGGTCCCGACTCCCATGACAACTGTGTGGAGGTTTGTTCCAAATTCAGATAAAATTTCCTCAGCTGTTCCCTTATAGTGTGCGTCAGGGTTCTCTGGGTTTTTATATTGATCCAAAATATGAGAGTTCGGGGTCTCTCGCTGTAATTTTTTGGCGACCTCTATAAGCCCCTCCGGTGCATCGTGTGCAGCCTCGGTAGGAGTGCGTATGATCTCCGCACCTAGAGCCCTCAAAACCACCTCTTTTTCCATGCTCATTTTTTCGGGCATGGTTATGATGAGATGGTATCCTTTTACCGCTGCAGCGAGGGCCAGGCCAATTCCAGTGTTCCCTGATGTAGGCTCGATTAGGGTGTCACCTGGTTTGATCCGCCCTGATCTCTCTGCCTCCTCAATCATTCTAGCTCCGATGCGGTCCTTTAGTGACCCACCGGCATTAAAAAATTCACACTTCACAAATAGACCTGCATCCAGACCTTTTCCGACCTTATTCAGTCTTATGATCGGAGTTTTGCCAATTGTTTCTAAAACTGTATTATAGATCATGGTTTCCTTATTTTAAATAAACACTTGAAAAAGATTAGGAAAAATTACGGCTTTTCATTACTTTTAAATAAAAATAAATAAGCTGTAGCTCAATGATTAAAAAGCGCAGATGTGATGTAAATCATATTTTGACTTTTATCAGATTATTTCTCTTGTATTGTGTGATTAGGGTTTATACATTTGCGACCGAGCTATGTGGAAGACCTTATCATTAAAGTACGGTTTGCACCGGTATTTTATCTCATATTGGTGTCGTACACTTGAGGCAGGAAAATAGCACTGTGACTTGCTCCAGGCAGTTTTCCCAACCCCTTTCCGTCCGTGCCGACAGACTGTCGGCAGTCCCCTCTCCCTGCCTTTTTCGTCCCACATTTTCTTGTGAAAATAATTTAATTTATTTGCATTTAACCAAAATAAAAAGGAGTAGAAAATGAAACTACTTAAACAATCCATATTGTTTAGCTTTGTAGCCGCTCTTATGGTTACCTCTGTCTTTGCAGAGGTGGAGAACCAGAGGCTGGTTGATCCAACCAAAGCAACAAATGAATATGCTCAGTCCTTGATTGAAAAGGAAAAAGCAGAATATTATGAGTCTGGAAATACACCAGATACTATCGTGAGAGAAGTAAATTACACCCCTGGATTTAGAAGTACCGAAGTTACCCGGGAATATGTTCCTGGAAGTTGGTCCACTGAAAATTCATGGGAGGTGATGGATGCTAACTCCAACATCGTAGACTCCGGTGCGGGTGGCGATGGTACTCCTACAGTGGTGTTATCCTTGGAGGATGGTGATTTTACAGTATATCTTTATGACTCCTATGGTGATGGGTGGAACGGGGGAACTATATCGTTTTCTGATCCCGATGGCAATGTGCTTGGTCAGGGAACCATAGACAGCGGCGCTGAGGGTTCATTTATGTTTACCGTCGGTGGTGACATTCCGGTATATGGGTGTACAGACCCCGATGCAATCAATTATGATGAGTCTGCCAATACAGATGACGGCAGCTGTTTTTATAACGGTGATGTGTGTGAATATCCTTTAGAGGGAGCTGTTGGTACCAATGCTCACGATGGCGGAGAGGGATGGTATACTTTTACCATACCTGAGGCAGGTATTCTTACGGTCAGCTATCCAGAATATGAAATGATTCAGGCTATTGGTACTTGTGGTTTGGATGAGTATGGCAGTTATGCCGATTTTATTAATTATGGCTACCAGTACTTTGAGCAGCTGTTTCATGCCACCGGTGTTGACTACTATGGAGAGTCAACTGAGGGAAGAATTGGAAGTACAATTCACATTCGTATTGCCGGATGGTATACAGCAGACCCCGCTGACTTTGAGATTGGCTGGACGGCTGCCGTAGAAGGATGTACTGATCCACAGGCAAATAACTATAACCCTGATGCCAATATAGATGACGCTTCATGCGAGTACGATGAGTGTGATGCCAATGATATCACAATGTCAATGTATGATACCTATGGAGATGGGTGGAACGGCAATGTGTATATCATTAACGATCTATCCGACGGCAATTTAGTAGCTGAGGGAACATTGGATGAGGGATCAGAGGGAGCCGATGTGCTCTGTGTTGCTGATGGAAACTACAGCATTGTTGTTGACTATGGTTCCTACCAAAGTGAGGTGAGCTGGAGTCTAGATTATACCGATGGCAGCGGTAATGTGGCCTCAGGTGGAGCGCCCCATGATGGAATATTTTCATTGGGTGAAGTGGAAGATGTTTTTGGTTGTACTGATTCAGAAGCGCTGAACTACAACCCAGATGCCACAGTGGATGACGGATCATGTGTCTATGATTTAGGTATGCTGTGTGAATTTCCGCTCACCGTAGATGTCAATGGAGATTCGGCAACCGGAGCAACCACAGAGCCCGGTGACTATCGCTGGTACTCCTTTGATGTAGATGATGATTATGATAATCTTACAGTGTCTCTGTGTGGCTCTGGCTTTGATACAAAGATGGAGATCTGGAATGGCTGTGATAATTTTCTCGTAGAGAACGATGATTTTTGCGGTTTGCAGTCAGAGTTCACGCTTATGCCTGTTACTCCTGGTACGGGCTGGGTCAAGGTCTTTGGCTATGGCTCTTCCTTTGGTGACTATGTGTTGACAGTTACCGCTTTTAATAACCCAAATCAGCCGACCCTTTCTGCTGAGGGTGTACCCGGAGGGGTCAATCTGAGCTGGGAGCCTGTTGTCACAAACGCTCTCACTGCAACCCCAACGAACACGGACGTGGTGGACCTTTTTGGTAGCAACCCTGCTAAAGGTGATGAGCCCGAAGTAAGGCACGCATCTGGGTTCTACAATGTATCAACAAATATCGCTGATACTGACCTTAATTTGAGAGACACGGATCTTACCATCAATATGCAGGATTCCTACGGAGACGGGTGGAACGGAAACGTGCTTATGATCGGTGAAAATTCATTTACATTGGAATCCGGAACAGACGGAACAGCAAGCCTGAGTTTGGCAGATGGTGTCTATGATGTCAGCTGTGATGGTGGTTCCTGGCAGGGCGAGGTTTCCTGGCAAATAGTTGACACCAATTCTGGTGAAGAGCTGTTGTCTGGAGGTGCCCCGTACTCGGGTATCTTAGAGTTGGGTGAAACCGGTGAGGTGCTCGGCTGTACAGATGTCAATGCTACAAACTATGGATATAACTGTGAGGGCATGAGTGTTGGAGACCCTACCATTGATGATGGCTGCTGTGAGTATCCTGCACCGGCAAATGATCTCTGTGAAGATGCTGAGCCAGTTAGCGGCCCATATCCGGTAACCGTAAGTGGTACAACATCAAGCTCTACCGTAGACTGTGAGGGCGTATTAGATTGGTATGCGGTGTGGTATGATATAGAGCTTCCCTATGCGAACAACTCCGTAAGTATCACGCTCTGTGGTGCTGAGGGTATGACCAATACCGGTATCATTGTTATGGATGACTGTGGCTGTGATGACTGGTTGGTAAGTAGCTATACCTTTGATGGTACGTGCATTTCCCACGAGTTTACGATAACTGAAGACGGCTATGGTGGTGGGATGGGTTCTATCTTGTTTCCTGCAATGTTGGAGCCTGACCAGGACTTTGAGCTCACCGTTGATGTTCAGGAGTTGTATGTGCCAACTTTCAATGTGTTTCGCTATGGCGATCCCATTGCGGAAGGTATTACAGGTGTAAGTTATTTTGATGGCGATGTAGAGCCCGATGTTGAGAACTGTTATACGGTCTCACAGATGCTCCCTGGTGGAGAGGAATCGGGGCACTCAAATGAGGCCTGTGCTTCATCGATCGCCGGTATTGAGGGTGATACAATGGACGATCCGTTTGTTGTGGGTGCGATCCCATTTACCACTTTTGGTACAACATTAGGATTTTATGATAACTATGATGAGGTATGTCCATACGCAGGGAGTACATCTCCGGATGTGGTGTACAGATATGATGCTACCGAGGATATATCTGTAGATATAAGTCTCTGCGGTGAGGGTACCTATTACGACACCAAGGTCTATGTCTATGAAAACGACGCAAGTGTTTTGGCTGGATGTAACGATGATGAGTGTGCTAACTCTCACACCAGCTGGCTGAGCAGTTTGTCGGTTGACCTGGTAGCCGGAAACACCTACTATATAGTGGTAGATGGCTACGGTGGTATGATGGGTGATTATGAGCTCACGGTAGGAGCAGAGGGCTTGTGCGCTGATGACATGTATGAGGATGATGACACAAAAGATATTGCAACAGATCACGGTGAGAACGGTACCTGGGGCTATGCGCTGTGTACATCAGACAACCCAGATGGTGCTGTGCAGCCTGGTGGTTTTACGGCAATTGACTGGAGCGTTGTCACAGTAGGCCCATGGTCAAACCTGAATGTTTCCACTTTGGGAACAGGTGACGCAGGTAACGATATTGACCTGTTTGTTGAGGACTATGATGGCGATGGAATTTGTGATTGGGGTGGCGGTGATGACCTCGCGGGAAGCGGAAACTGGGATGCCACTGAGGCGGCAACCTATGCAAATCTGTCGGATGACCCCATGACAGTATATGTGGGTGTTATCTACTACGCAGGTGAAGATCCAATTACCTATGAGTTGACCATTGGGGTTGAGGGTGTGGACTGTCCTGAGTGTCCACAAAACCTGACAGCTACTCCTTTGGTAGAGTCCATAGATCTTGCTTGGGATCCGCCATATGTTTCACCCGGTGGACGGTCAGGTGAGTTTGGTGACATGGGTACCGCATCTAATAGGCAGTATTCAATAGACAGGCCTGGATCTAAAAAAGCTCTAAACCAAAGCAAAGATGAGCTTAAAATATCAGGTCTCCATCCTTATGGGCATGGAAACCCTGCCGCGTTGGAAGCTTATAACAATGAGAAAAAATTCCAGCAAATAATGTCAAGCGGCCGCAACAGCGTTGCCTCCTCGCATGCTGAGCTCCAGGAGCTAATCGCTCAGGCTAGAGCACAGACCGTGGACCAAGATGTCAGAGCTACTCTCTTAGTTCAGATGTATGATTCTTGGGGTGACGGTTGGAACGGTAATGAGCTGTGTATCGGTGGCGGATATGAGCAGAGCTGCTTTACCTTTGATACTGGCAACTATGCAGAAGAGTATTTAGATATTGATAATGGAAGCTACAGTGTATCTTGCGATGGCGGAAGCTATCAGAGTGAAGTCTCATGGACAATCAGCGATGTTGCAAGTGGTGAAGTCCTTTTGGATGGCGGAGCTCCCTATAGCGGAACGCTTTTTGTAGATGGCGATGAGCCTCCTCCACCACCGGAGTGCAATGCCACAGAGGTTATAATATCCTGTGACGGCGGAAGCTGGCAGAGTGAGGTATCGTGGACCATAAATGGTGAAGATGGTTCCTCATTCTCTGGGGGAGCACCTTACACCAGCGAAGAGTGTCTTGAAGGCGGAAACTATGATGTTACCGGTGCAGATTCTTATGGTGATGGATGGAACGGGAACTATCTTACCGTTACCGGAACTGATGGAACGGTATATCTGAACTGGACCCTTGAAAGTGGCACCGATGGTTCGACCAGCTTTGAGGTTGGCGGTTCAGTGGATGTTTTTGGCTGTACAGATCCTGACGCTGCAAACTATAACCCAGATGCTACGGAAGATGATGGCAGCTGTGTTTATGATGGTCAGGTATGTGAGTATCCTCTTTCTGCCTCTGGGGGAAGCAATGACGCCAGCGGTGAGAGCCAGTGGTTTCATTATTCAGTTGGTGCAGATGGCAGCATAACGATCTCATCTCAGAATGAAACTGATGACGCAGCTTGGGACACCTATCTATACGTTCTGGGCTCTTGTGAGACAAATGAAGAGGGAAGTTATACCGACATCCTAACCTACAACGATGACTGCTGTGGTTATTATGGTCCCTCAACTGTCGAGTTTAATGTGACAGCTGGGCAGGATCTATATCTCTACTGGTATAATGCCTACGATTCAGGACCGTTTGCATTTACCATTGAAGAGGGCGAGTCTGTAGAGGAATGTGTTGACGATGAATATGAGGACAATGATGGCTCAGGTACTTCCTGGGACATTGGTCCGGGAACCTATGACCTTGTGCACTGTTCTGTTGACCCCGATTGGTTTCAGATCTCGGTAAACAACGGTCAGAGTCTGCGCCTCGTTGTTACAGAGGGTGATGTAGATGTCTCAGGTAATATGGACGTAGGTATCTGGGTTTTTGAGTTAGATGAGTCCTATACCCAAGTCTACAGTCCTGATCTTACTGAGCACGATGTTACATGGACAAACAACTCAGACCATCCAATGGTTGCAAATTTTGCCGTTGGTGATTTCTGGAATGGAGCGTTTGAGGGTACATATACAATGGTAGTTGAGCTTATTGATTTTGAGCAGACCACCTACACAGTATACCGTGACGGCGCGGCCATTGCCTCAGATATGTTGCTGACTGGATTTGAAGACTCTGACATTGTAGAAAATGTGGAGTACTGCTACGAAGTTACAGCGAGTTCTGGGGGAATAGAGAGTCCTCCGTCAAGCCCAGCATGTGCAATGTTGGTATATGTTGAGCCTCCTGACGCACCATCCAATGTGGTCGCAGAGGGCGGATGGCTTAACGTCGATGGGGCGGACTATCCCGCAATAACCTGGTCCTGGGATTATGATTTCCCAGAGCCGAGCGGAACCGTGGTCAATGTAGACATACTTACAGATAACTATGGTAGCGAGACCTCCTGGGATATAGCTGATGCAGATGGTAACATTGTAGCAAATGGTGAAGGTTATGAGAGCAACACAATGTACAGCACCCCTGTTGAGCTGGAAGATGGTGACTATACGTTCACGATCTATGACGCCTATGGAGATGGTATTTGCTGTAGCTATGGTGAAGGATACTATGAGCTGTCTCTGGATGATGGAACGATTCTCGCCTCTGGCGGTGACTTTACTACCATGGAGAGCACCTCTTTTACTATTAGTTCTGGGGGACGTGATGTGTCTGCATCGCAGTTCAATATTAATGACGGCAGCTTTGAATTTGAGCACGGTCTCAGAGATATTATCTTTGAGCTGTGTTTTGCATTTGCCGGTACGGACTACTGCTTTCAGACAGTGGAAACATCGATAACCATTTATGGTTTCGGTGATGGAGACGAAGTCTGTGGTTGGGTTTACGCTATTGATGGTGGTATCTACTCAGATCCATCTGAAGAGGCCTGCGCAGCTGCTGGCGGTACCAGTACGGTGGATGTTACAGTGGATCACTCAGCTGGCTGGAACATGGTTAGTTTGGCAGTTGGTACAGACGCAAACGGTGTCGGAGATCTCTTTAGCGGACACATTGAAGGTACGCTCTATGAGTATCCATATGTTGCGGTTGATGCGCTAAACAACGGACAGGGATACTGGCTGAGATTTGACTCTGATGGGTCAGACACTCAGACCGGTGATCCAGTTGATGACCTTGGTATCTCACTATCTGCCGGTTGGAATCTCATTGGTTCAGTATCTCAGGATGCAGGGATTGATGACCCAGACGGTGTAGTCATAGAGGGAACGCTCTATGGGTATCCATACTCAGAGCCGGTGAACGCAGTTACACCTGGAAAGGGATACTGGCTGAGAGCGTCAGCGGATGGAATGGTCTATCTCTCATCCGGCGCTTCGTTGCCGAGAACTAGAGCTGAGCTGACAGCTAACTCGCTGACAGTAAACGGAATGAAACTTCACTTTGGTGTTGAGGTAACAGAGGAGCTCGCGCTGAGCCACAGTCTGCCGCCAAAGCCTTTTGATGGAGCTTTTGATGTCCGTTTTGCGGGTGACACAAAGATCGCTGAAGATGCAGCTGTTATTGATGTGATGAACCCCTCCAGTGAGCTGGTCATTGAGTACAACATTGTTAAGGATGCCGGTGACTACATGCTGTGGGTGCTTGCAGCAGATGGCGAAGAGATCGTCTTGGATGGAATGGGAACCGTTTCTCTTCCAGGAAGCGTAACTCATATGACCCTGAACAGGGTACCGGAAGTTCCGGAGGCCTTTGGTCTTGAGCAGAATTTTCCGAATCCGTTCAATCCTGTGACAAATATCAGCTATCAGATTCCGGAAGCTTCTGATGTATCCATCGCTGTTTACAACATGATGGGACAGAAAGTAGCTGACCTGGTTCAGGCGCACGTGCCTGCTGGTTTCCACAGTGTTGTGTGGGACAGTCACAATCTTCAGGGCGAGCCGGTTTCAAGTGGTGTATATCTATACATGATCACCGCGGGAGACTTTCACGCTATGAAGAAGATGGTTTTGATGAAATAAAAAAAACATGGTCATGCGGGGGCGGCAAAGGCCGCTCCCGCATGATTTCTTGTTGGAGGGTATGGGAAAAGGCAGTCGGAGAGAGTCGCAATATTTTTGCTATAAAGGTGTTCTGCCGAAAAGATTTTAGAAGTAGTAAGGTTTGGTGTGAGAGAAGATGATCTCGCTTTGTTCTCGTTTACGATAGGATGGGTGGGGTTTAAAGTTTTTTATACCAAAATGATTATTGAAATTTGAAGTCAATTATAATGGAGGAATTAAAAATGAATTCACCTTCAACAGTTACAAAGTTATTTTTTGTATCCTTTTTAGCGACAGGTCTTTTTGCGCAAGGGCCTAATTTTTCTGGTACGATAAATGCAGATGGCGGCGGAGAACAGTCCTACCCACTGACCTTTGGATTTTCGCCTGATGCGACGGACGGATTTGATGACGGGCTAGACAGCTATGCCCCTCCCGCACCCCCTCCTCCTGCCTTTGATGCTGCGTTGACGTGGGGTGGCGAAAGGTATTATACCCAAATTTTAAGTGGCTCCAATGATGACCTTGTGGAGCACGTATATGATATAGCTCTTGCGTATGATAGTAATAACACTATTAATCTAAGCTGGGATAATACCGGCTGGTCAGACCTAATGGGCTCCTGTGTTCTTCAGGATGCCTTTGGCGGTATGATGATAAATGTGGATATGCTTTCTGATGCAAGCGCTTCCTTGACTAATCCTGCCTTTACCGGTTTGAAGCTAATGGTTACTCCTTTGGCTGGCTCAGAAGAGCCGGACACTTTTCCCGTTACCTTTACAGTTACGGATGACGGAAATAATTATCAGGATGTTGAGCTCAAAGGAACTATGACTGACTGGGCCAACGTTGATATGAGCAACGATGGCAGCGGAACGTGGACCCTTACGCTTGACCTTGAAGCGGGAAGCTATGAGTGGGGAGCTATAGAGAATGACGGCTCTGAGTGGGGAATCTGGCTGCCCTCGCTGGCAGGTTTTGAAACAAACCCAACGGTTGTGGTTGGCCCTGACGGGAGTGTCACAGGTGACACGGGATTTGAGGTTCCCTGTCAGACATGTAGTCCTGAGTACAGTGTTACCTTTCAGTTGGATGACAGCTGGGGCTCTGTGCCCTGTGATGGCAATCCCTGGTTAACAGGCTCTATGGATAACTGGTCCGGCTGGGGAGCTGAGCTCTCCGATGGCGATGGTGATGGTATATATACGGTGTCCATGGTTTTGAATGCCTCAGATGTTGCCTATGAGTATAAGTACACCTGTGGCGGATGGGACCAGGTTGAGGATGTTCCCTGTGATTGTGCCTACAACTGTGATTGGCAGAACCGTGGATTTGTTCTCTCGGATAATACAGTTTTGGATTCACACCCGTGGAGCGGATGTGCTGGTGACGAGCCGCCACCCGCTGGGCCTGAATTTGGTGTTCACCTGATCGTTTCATCTGGCTCAGATGAGTATCACCTTATGGCTGGATTTTCTAGTTCTACTACGGACGGGTTTGATCCAAATATTGATGATTATGCACCTCCAGCGCCACCTCCACCTGCATTTGATGCAGCCCTTGGCTGGGAGGGTGACCGCTACTTTATCCAGATGCTTGGAAGCAGTGAGAGTGATTTTGGTGAGGCTCACGTGTTTGATGTTCTTCTGCAGTATGATGAGAGCGGTGTTATTGATCTTGCGTGGGATAATTCCTTGTTAAATGGGTTTGGTACTTTTACGCTTTCAGATGCCTTTGGCGGTGATCTTTTAAGCGTGAATATGAATGAGGTAGAGGGTGTTAGCGTGAGCGAGCATACCGTGCTACATTTTAGTATTACTCCTGGGACATATGAGCCGCCACCACCGTCTGAGTATAGTGTTACCTTTCAGCTAGATAATACATGGGGCTCAGTTCCGTGTACTGGAAATCCCTGGGTGACCGGTTCTATGGATGGATGGTCCGGCTGGGGAGCCGAGCTCTCAGATGGAGATGGGGATGGTATTTACAGTGCGTCAATGGTGCTGAATGCCTCAGATGTTGCCTATGAGTACAAGTATACCTGTGGCGGATGGGACCAGGTTGAGGATGTCCCGGATGAGTGTGCATATAATGCGGAGTGGCACAACCGCGGATTCTTTTTGAACGATGGTGACCTGACGCTTGACTCTCACCCGTGGAGTGGATGTCCTGGTGACGGGCCGCCACCTGCAGATTTTCCGGAGCTTTTCTTTTCGGAGGCTGCAGAGGGCTCAAGCAATAATAAATATTTAGAGATTTATAATGGCTCAGATGAAGATGTAAATCTGGCTGATTTTTCCCTTTCCAGCTGTTCTAATGGCTGTGATGAAACCGGTTCTTTTGATTATCCGAACAATGTGACCTTTGAAGATGGAACCACATTGGCAGCGGGTGAGGTTTATGTGGTCTGTCACGGTTCTGCAAGTGATGGGATTCAGGCAGAGTGTGATCAGACATTTACATATCTTTCAAACGGTGATGATGCCTTTGCGTTGACTGATACGACAACTTTATCAATATTAGATCTTATAGGTGAGCTGGGTGATGACCCGGGTTCGGGCTGGGCGGTTGCCGGTGTTAATAACGCCACCAAAGATAATACCCTTGTGAGAAAGGATGAGGTGTCCTCAGGTAACAGTGGTGACTGGGCCTCATCTGCCGGTACAAACGCTGATGACTCTGAGTGGGTTGTTGCGGAGCGTCCTACGGCTGACTATACACCTTCAACATTAGGTTGGCACATTGATGAGCCAGCAGGTGAAAACTGGGGCTGTTTAGATCCTGATGCGTTAAACTATGACGCTGATTCTGATGGCTGTGAGGATGGCGGTAATGACTGCTGTGAGTATCCAGTTCAGCCATTAGATCTAAGCATTTATGAGATACAGGGACAGGCTGATGCCTCTCCATATGTGGATGTGTTGGTATATTCGTATGGTATTGTCACCGGTGTGACATCTAGTGGATTCTGGATGCAGGATTGTGATGGATCATCAGGGTCAGCAGATTGGTGTGGTATTTGGGTCTATGGTGGTGCAGATGCGGTTGCCATTGGAGATGATGTTACTGTAGTAGGTACGGTTTTAGAATATTATGATTTAACTGAAATTGAACTTGAAGAGGTAAATGTTTTATCAAGCGGTAATCCTTTACCCACGCCAGTTGGAATTCAGACCGGTGTAATGGAAGAGGAAAATGAGTCAGTTGTTGTGGTCGCAACCGGTGAGTGCGATAATAACGATCTAGGCTATGGTGAGTGGTCCATAAATGATGGAACCGCTCCCGGTAGAATCGATGACAAAATGTACGCCTATATGGCTACGGTCGGAAATCACTACACAGTTTCCGGTCCTCTTGATTATTCTTATGGTGCTTTTAAGATACAGCCTAGGGATGAGAATGATGTTGTTGATGTAACCCCTGAGCCTCCGGCAGGCCATCCTGATTTCGCAGCTAGTTTTTCAGCCACCGGAGAGGGCAATACATATAACATGACGTTCGGATTTTCGCCAGATGCGACGGACGGTTTTGATGAAGGTATAGATACCTATGCTCCTCCTTCACCTCCTCCTCCTGCATTTGATGCAGCGTTGAGCTGGGGCGGTGACCGCTATTATACACAGATCCTTAACGGATCGATAGATGATCTGGTTGAGCACGAGTATGATATTTCTCTTGCCTTTGGCTCTGATGGCCTGATTGAATTGTCCTGGGACAATACAGGCTGGTCAGACCTTATGAGTGGCTGTGAGCTTGAGGATGCTTTTGGCGGTATGATGATCTGGGTGGATATGTTAGTAGACAATTCGCTTACAGTGGATAATACTGCTTTTACCAGTTTAAAATTATTTGTTACTCCTTCTGCTGGCTCAAGTGGACCGACTACGAACCCTGTGACGTTTACCGTTGTGGATGACGGAAATAATTACCAGGATATTGAGCTTAAGGGAAGCATGACAGACTGGGCCAACGTTGATATGAACAATGATGGCAGCGGTACGTGGACACTTACGCTTGACCTTGAACCGGGAGCCTATGAGTGGGGAGCCATAGAGAATGACGGCTCTGAGTGGGGAATCTGGCTGCCTTCCTTGGCAGGTTTTGATTATAACCCAGTTGTAATTGTTGGTCCTGACGGTGATGTGAATGGTGATACAGGATTTACCGTTCCATGTCAGACCTGCAGTCCGGAGTATACTGTTACCTTTCAGTTGGATGACAGCTGGGGCTCCGTGCCCTGTGATGGTAATCCCTGGGTAACCGGCTCCATGGACAACTGGTCCGGCTGGGGAGCTGAGCTCTCTGATGGCGATGGTGATGGTATGTATATGGTATCGATGGTTTTGAATGCCTCAGATGTTGCCTATGAATACAAGTACACCTGTGGCGGATGGGATCAGGTTGAGAATGTTCCAGATGAGTGTGCCTACAATGTAGAGTGGAGCAACCGTGGATTTGTCCTCTCAAATAATATGATCCTTGACTCTCACCCATGGAGCGGATGTGCTGGTGACGGGCCGCCGGAAATTGATATAAAAACAACCTGGAGGCTCGCGCCTCAGGCGGGAGCGTTGGCTGTAGGTCCCAACCCAAATGATGGAAGTTGGTGGGCAAACAGCGAAGAGGATGTCGCCACAAGGGCGTGTCTCTTTGACGATGAATATATTTTTAATGAAGATGGTACATTTTCAAATGTTTTACAGGATGAAACCTGGATAGAGGGCTGGCAGTCAGGTGGAGAGCCGGAGGGCTGTGGAGCGCCGGTTTATCCTCATGATGGTTCAAATCCTGCAACCTACTCTTACGCTTTTGCGTCTGGTGATGGTTGGAACTTTGGTACGGTAACCTTGAACGGTGTCGGTGCCTTTTTAGGTCTCGCAAAGGCAGTTAATGGAGGTGAGCTAACCAGTCCTGATGACGCTCCGGAGTCCATTACCTATGATGCGACAGTCTCTGATGATGAAACCACCATGACAGTGTTTATCAATTTTGGTCCTGGCTACTGGACATTTACTCTTAAGACAGCGGAGTCTATAGATACAGACCCCTGCGCAGATGTTGAGTGTGGTCCGTGGCAGGAGTGTGTTGATGGAGAGTGTGTTGATATTCCAACCGTTGATATCACCTTTAACCTGGATATGAGCAGTGTTGAAACTGGCAATAGTGTATTTGTTGGTGGCGGCGCGCTCTTTGGTGGTCCCGCTGATAATGCCATGAGCGATGATGATGGTGATGATATCTGGACAATTACGCTGACCCGCCCTGCAAGCACGGGCTCTCACCATACATATCTAAATGGTGATTGTGGCTGGGATTGTAAGGAAAATATTGCTGGACAGGACTGTGCAGATCCCGATAACTGGAACGACAGGTTTCTTGAGTGGGGAGAGGATGATGTTACTGTAAACGCATGTTTTGGTATTTGCGGTGACGGTTTTTGTGATGAGCTTCAGCCTCCCGCTACATATGATGTTACATTTCAGTTGACAGATGACCCCTGTGAGGGCAACCCCTGGGTGACCGGTTCTATGGACGGGTGGTCCGGCTGGGGAGCTGAGCTCTCTGATGAGGATGGTGACGGTGTTTCAAGTGTAACCATGGCTCTTATACCTCAGGAAGCCGCATACGAATATAAGTATACCTGTGGCGGATGGGATCAAGTTGAGAATGTTCCAGATGAGTGTGCCTACAATGTAGAGTGGGGCAACCGTGGATTTGTTCTTGGAGAGAGCGACATGGTTCTAGAGCAGCACGCGTGGAGCGGATGTCCTGGTGATGAGCCGCCACCACCACCTGCGGGCGACCCAGATTTTTCAGCTGATATTATGGCGTCCGGAGAGGGCTCTTCATATACATTGACATTTGGATTTTCGCCAGATGCTACAGACGGATTTGATGACGGTATAGATAATTATGCGCCTCCTGCGCCTCCTCCACCTGCATTTGATGCAGCATTAAATTGGGCTGGAGATAGATATTATACGCAGATTCTGAATGGATCGGCTGATGACCTGGTTGAGCATGAATATGGTGTTGCTCTTGCGTTTGGGTCAGATGGTCTTGTTGAGTTGTCCTGGGACAACGCAGGCTGGTCAGACCTTATGAGTTCCTGTGTTCTTCAGGATGCCTTTGGCGGTATGATGATCAATGTGGATATGCTAGCAGACAATTCACTTACAGTGGATAACCCTGCCTTTACCGGATTAAAATTATTAGTAACTCCGCTGCCCGGTTCGGGTGAGCCGGACACGCATCCAGTAACATTTACCGTTGTTGATGATGGTAATAATTACCAGGATGTTGAGCTCAAGGGAACCATGACAGACTGGGCCAACGTTGACATGAACAATACTGATCCTGCCAGCGGAACGTGGACCCTTACCCTTGACCTTGAGGCGGGAAGCTACGAGTGGGGAGCTATAGAGAATGACGGCTCTGAGTGGGGAATCTGGCTGCCCTCGTTGGCAGGTTTTGATTCAAACCCGACGGTAGTTGTTGGTCCTGATGGCAGTGTGACGGGAGATACGGGATTTACCGTGCCCTGTCAGTCATGTGCTCCAGAGTATAGCGTTACATTTCAGCTTACGGATTCCCAGTGTGCGGGTAATCCCTGGGTGACCGGCTCAATGGACAACTGGTCCGGCTGGGGAGCTGAGCTCTCTGATGAAGATGTTGACGGTGTCTTTACTACATCCATGGTGCTCTATGCCTCAGATGTTGCATACGAATATAAATATACATGTGGTGGCTGGGATATAGTTGAGGATGTTCCCGATGAGTGTGCCTATAACGTTGAGTGGAGCAATCGTGGATTTTTACTTACCGATGGTGATCTGGTGCTTGATCCTCATCCGTGGAGCGGATGTCCAACTCCTTCCAGTGATCCCAATTTCACAAATACAATTACCGCAACCGGCGATGATCAGAGCTTGACAATGAGCTTTGGTTTTTCTCCTGATGCAACTGACGGATATGACGCTGGTATTGATACATATGCGCCTCCAGCGCCTCCTCCACCTGCCTTTGATGCAGCGCTTGGTTGGGGCGGTGACCGCTACTATACTCAGATTCTGAATGGCTCTGAGGATGACCTTGAAGAGCACGTTTGGGATGTCCTACTGCAGTTTGGAGCTGATGGTTCTATAACGCTTGAGTGGGATAATAGTGGCTGGAGTGATCAAGGTACGTTTGCACTGGAAGATGCCTTTGGCGGTATGCTGGTCAGTGTTGATATGTTAGCAGATAATTCACTCTATTTAGATAACCCTGCGCTAAACACATTGAAGCTCAAGGTGACGCCTGCAGTAGCTGGCCCGCCACCTGGTCCAATAACGATCTACGAGATCCAGGGACAGGCAGAAGAATCTCCATATGCGGGGCAAGAGGTAACGACCGTGGGTGTTGTCACGGCAATAGCTAGCAATGGAGTTTATATACAGGATGGGTCTGGTGCCTGGAACGGTATTTGGGTATTTGCGGGTGAAGAGCCTGAGAATGTTGAGTTAGGTGACTTGGGACAGTTCACCGGTATTGTAGAGGAATATTATGGATTGACGGAATTGGTGTATGTGTCTGCTGAGTTGTTAGAAAGCGGTGTTCCGCTGCCGGAGCCGGTAGTATTGAGTACCGCTGAGGTTAATGATGAGGCCTACGAGGGTGTTCTCGTTACCACCTCAGGTGTGTGTGATGAGAGTGACCTTGGCTATGGTGAGTGGTCCATTAACGATGACTCTGGATCCGCGAGGATAGATGACCAGATGTTTGGCTATGAAGCTGCAGCAGGGGATGAGTACGTAGTTACCGGACCGCTCTATTTTTCATATGGTGCATATAAAATTCAGCCGCGTGATGAAGGTGATGTCATAGACATCACTCCTCCTCCGCCACCTGCGCCCTCTAACTTGACCGCAATCGCTGGTATTGAAGAAGTTCATCTGTCTTGGGATGCGATCAATGATAATAATCGTGATGATGGAGCAGATTTTACTATCCAGGTTGATGTGAGCGGTGACGGGCAGACTCTGTCCTTGGTGACAGGGTTTTCGCCGGACGCTTCCGATGGATACGATGCTGGCACTGACACATATGCGCCACCTGCGCCTCCTCCACCTGCATTTGATGCGGCCCTGGGCTGGGGTGGTGACAGATATTATACGCAGATTCTAGGGGGTGATGTGGACTACAGTGAGCATGTCGTAGATGTCCTGCTCCAGTACGGAACAGATGGATGTGTTACAGCGTCCTGGGACAATGCTGGATGGTCAGAGCTCGGTAGTTTTTACTTGAGAGATGCATTTGGCGGAATTCTTTTTGAGATTGATATGACCGCTGAGAGTTCAGCCGAATCTTGTAATCCTGCGTTAAATACCTTAAAGCTACATATGACACCATTTGAGCCGGTGCCACCGCCTGAGGGTACACCAGATTTTACATTTACCTTTAACTCTTCCGGTGGAACTCAGGGCGGAACCTATGATCTTACCATAGGTCTTTCACCTGATGCCACTGATGGCTATGATGAGGAAACAGATTCTTTTGCGCCTCCAGCCCCTCCTCCGCCTGCATTTGATGCAGCGCTGGTTTGGAACGGAGACAGATTCTATAGCCAGGTATTAAATGGTAACTTAGACGATGTTGGTGTTGAGCATGTCTATGAGGTCGCGCTAATGTACGATGTGGATAATTATATTGAGCTTTCTTGGAGCAATGCGGGACTCAGCGCTCACGGATCATTTACACTCCAGGATGCATTTGGAGGTAATATGATCAGCGTAGATATGACCGTTGAGAATTCTCTGGTGCTAGATAATCCTGCGTTTACGTCTCTGCATTTAGTTGTTGTACCTGGTGAGAGCAGTGAGCCGGGAGAAGATACTTTTAATGTCTACCGTGATGGTGCTTTGGCAGCTGAAGGTGTAGAGAGCAGCTCGTTTACTGATGCCCCACTAGCGGGCGATGTGGAGTACTGCTATACCGTTACTCAGGTCTTCCAAGATGGATCAGAGTCTGGCCACTCAAATGAAGCGTGTGCCACTCCAGAGGCAGCGGAATATGATTTAACCGTAGATGTTGACCTAAGCGCAGGTTGGAACTGGTTTAGCTTGAACGTAGAGGGCGATGATCTCGGTGTTGCGTCTGTTTTGGAGTCTATTGGAGAGTCAGGTTCGCTCATTAAGAACCAGACCAGCTACGCATCCTACTACGATAACTATGGGTGGTTTGCTGAGGGTGGACTTGAGAATATCGATGTTGAGAGTATGTACATGATCAGCATGGATGAGAGCGCTACTCTCTCCTATACAGGTGAGCCTGTTGTGTTCTCTGACAGACCTATTGGTCTCTCCGCAGGTTGGAACTGGGTCAGCTATTTACCGCAATCTGGTAACGAGGTAGGTGCTGCTTTGGAGTCCATTGGAGAGTCAGGTTCGCTCATTAAGAACCAGACCAGCTACGCATCCTACTATGATAACTATGGATGGTTTGCTGAGGGTGGACTTGAGAACATGATGCCTCTTGATGGTTACATGATCAATATGAACGATGACGCGACCCTGCTATACACAGACCCACCTGGAGAATTGGCGAGAACAATTATGCCTCAGCTTTTGAACTCCCCGTGGGAGGTCAATCATCATGGATATGAGCACAATATGACGATCACAGGAGTCCTGATGATTGACAGCGAAGAGTCGATGGATAGTGATGACATCATAGCTGCCTTTGTTGGTGAAGAGTGTCGTGGTATTGCAGCTCCGATCTATCACCCTGTTGCTGACAGGTACACCGTTGGAATGATGGTTTACGGTCACGAGCAGGGCGAAAATATCCGCTTTGGAGTAATGGATGCGAGTACCGGTGAGATAAAAGAGCTGGCAAATGCGTTCGAGTTTGAGGTGAACGGAGCTTTTGGTAACGGATTAAATCCGGTTGTATTTAAGACCATTTCGCTTCCGGTAGAGTACGCTCTCTCTCAAAACTACCCGAATCCATTTAACCCGGTGACCAATATCAGGTTTGAACTACCGGAGATCGCTGATGTGTCTGTTTCTGTTTTTAACGCACGTGGACAGCTGATCGCTGAGTTGGCTAACAAGAGCTATCCAGCGGGCTATCATTTTGTTCAGTGGAACGGAACAGATTCTAATGGTGTGCCGGTATCTTCAGGGGTATATTTCTACTCTGTGGAGGCCGGTGATTTTCATGGATTTAAGAAAATGCTATTAGTAAAATAGAAGATAAATTGGGGCGCTATAAGTTTTCAGCGCCCCGCAATCTTTTTTAAGTAAATATTTTTAAAAAAAAATAGAGGTTAACATAACAGATAGAGGTTTAAATATGAGGACCCTTAGATATTCGATAACTTTTTGTGCATTTTTTGTGGCTGGTTTAGCTCTGGCAGATCCGCCAGATTGGTCGGTTAATCCGCCAAGCTATGAGTTTACCGCGTCTATGACGGGGGTGCTTATTTTTGATGGTGTTCAGTCTGACGATACTGGCGACATGGTTGCTGCGTTTGTTGGCGATGAGTGTCGCGGTGTGGATGACCAGGGAATATTTTTTCCTCCATCTGGTCACACTGTTTGGGGGGTCACTCTCTATGCCAATGGAGATGGGGAAAGCTTTACATTTAAAGGGTATGACGCCTCTGAGGATATGGTTTATGATATCATTGACTATAGCTATTCATTTATTGCTAACGATATTGTAGGTAATTCTATGACACCTGTGGAGTGGGATTTTGATGCTCCTGATGCTCCGGAGCCACCTGAGTGGACGGTTAGCCCTCCTGACTTTGAGTTTACCGCATCAATGACAGGTATCCTGATCTTTGAGGGCGTAGAGTCAGACGACCCGAACGACATGGTCGCTGCGTTTGTTGGTGATGAGTGTCGCGGTGTGGATGACCAGGGAATCTATTTCCCTCCGTCTGGATATACCGTTTGGGGTGTCACTCTATATGCTAATGAAGATGGAGAGACCTTTACATTTAAGGGATACGACGCTTCTGAAGATATGGTTTATGATTATACCAATTACAGCTATCAGTTTATTGCAAATGACATAGTTGGAAACTCTATGAGTCCTGTCTTGTGGAGCTTTTCATCTGCGCCGGTAAACAGTGCTCCTGTTGCAAATGATATGAGTGTTTCAACTGATGAGGACACGCCAGTTGAGATCGCTCTCTCTGCTGATGACCCAGATGGTGATGAATTGACCTTTACCGTTACCTCATCTCCATCACACGGTGCTTATGTTGATGGCGCATACATTCCCTCGTCTAATTTTAACGGAACAGATAGCTTTACATTTACCGCCTCTGATGGTGAGCTAGAGTCCAATGTTGCAACTGTAACCATAACGGTAAATCCGGTGAACGATCCACCTCTTGCGCTGGGTGACAGCTATGAAGTAGATGAGGACGAGTTTCTTGAAATTCCTGCTCCTGGGATAACGGAAAATGATAGCGATATTGATGAAGACGTTCTGACCGTTATTTTGGTTGCAGATGTGACAAATGGTTCGCTTCAGCTTTTTGGAGATGGCTCATTTAACTATTTGCCGAATGCAGATTTTAATGGTGAGGACAGTTTTACCTACACCGCGTTTGATGGGACCGCCGCATCCAATGATGCTGTTGTAACAATAGCTGTTAGTCCGGTAAATGATGCGCCGGTTGCTGATGATATTAGTGTATCAACTGATGA
Source organism: Fidelibacterota bacterium UBA2986 (assembly GCA_002346675.1). Taxonomy (GTDB): domain Bacteria; phylum Fidelibacterota; class Marinisomatia; order Marinisomatales; family AB-629-J13; genus AB-629-J13. The sequence goes on along the minus strand of DEAI01000006.1, from coordinate 8,108 downwards.
GGATATGTCTGTAGATATAGTAATGTCGGGTTCAGATATAGATGGAGACAATCTTTCCTTTTCGGTAGTTGAGGGACCGTCAAATGGTACATATGACGGAACAACTTATACACCAAACGCTGATTTTAATGGAACAGATTCTTTTACATATCAGGCCGATGATGGCGGTGTTGTAACCTGCGAAGATTTAGGATATGAGTTCACAGATTGTGCGGGGAACTGCTTTAACGATAGTGACTGTGGTGGTGGATGTACTACCTGGGTGGGAGATGGATTTTGTGATGATGGAGCTTGGGGGCTTTATTTTCAGTGTGATGAATGGGGCTGGGACTGCGGAGACTGCGGGGATGAGGTAGTTGATCCCAACGGATGGTGTGGCAGTAGGAGTAACTATGGCGATACCGGAGAGGACTATAAGGTTTTTACTCCTGGTGATGGAGCCATCAGAGATCTATCAAATGTGGCCACCGTAACAATTACAGTTAACTCTGTTAATGACGCTCCTGTCGCGGATGCAGGTTCAGATATGACTATCACAATATTTCCCAATGAGTTTGAGGCTGATGTTACGCTTGATGGATCAGGCTCCTATGATGTAGATGATGAGATCGTCTCCTATATCTGGTCCGTAGCTGGTGAGGATATTGCTCCGGGGGTCAGTCCTACTGTTAGCTTGGGTCTTGGGCAGCATGTGGTTACTTTGACCGTAACTGATGCCAGCGGTGACTCCGGTAGTGATGATGTCATCGTTAGTGTAGAGCAGCTGGAAGCGCACTGGGTACCTCCGGTGCCGACAGATCAATATCATTTGATCATGCTAGGTGATATATCGGTAGCTCAGGTGACTCTTGATATTGGTATGGATGAGATAGGTGTTTTTGATGGTGACCTGTTGGTTGGTGCGGTTTCATATTCCGGAGAGTCAGGGCAGCAGATTCTTGCCTGGGCAGATGATGAGACCACAGAAGAGGTTGATGGTTTTACAGCGGGCAATCCAATTACATTTAAGTTATATGATTTTAGTGAGGAGGCAGAGCTGGAGCCTGTTACGGCAGACTATATAGATTTTCCTAACTGGGATACAGATGGTTCGTTTGGATCAGGTGATGTATCTGGTGTGAATTTATCCTTTAATCGTGCGCCTTACTTTGATAGTGATCCGGTAACTATCGCACAGGAAAATGTACTTTATGAATATACGCCTGTTGCGTTGGACGATGATATTGAACATTATGGTGATGAAATAACGATTATATTAACTATTGCACCATCATGGCTTTCGTTTGACGGAACTACTCTGAGTGGTACTCCAAGCAATATTGATTTGGGAGTTCATTACGTAGAATTGGGGGTATATGACCTTAGTGGTTTAATGGACTATCAATTTTTTATAGTTGAGGTGATATTCAATAATGAATTAGATGAAGGATGGAGCTGGAAAGGGTTTCCGGTGTTGCCAGCTGATCCTATGACAGCGTCTGACTTCTTTGGCCCTGTTTTAGATGATCTGATTATTGTAAAGAGTCAGGAAAACGGATCTATGGTGAATATTGATGGTAGCTGGGTTGGAGGAGATTTTCTTATTAATAATTCAGATGGATATATTGCCAAGATGTCCTCTGATGTGTCCTTCAGTCATACCGGACAAATAAGGATAGACCCTGCTTCTTCTATTGAAATGGGTGATGGATGGAACTGGATCAATTATTTTGGTTTAGGAAGTCCCGATGCGGAGCTAGCTTTTGGAGATATTTTAGGCACTCTAGTAGTGGCAGAGTCTAGAGATGGTGCTCTCTTGGACTCTCCTTGGGGTCTTATAAATGGAATAGGAGAGATGAGCTTTACTGAGGGGTACCTGGTTAAGGTCACAGAAGGTGGCTCATTTAGCTGGCCATCAACAGGTTTAGCTCGTACAGTAGCTACCGCGATGGATGTAACTTCCTCAAGCGTACCTAGCCATTTTGTTTCAGAGAAAACATTGTCCTACCATCTGATCAATGTGCGTTGGGATGATCCCTCTAGCTTATCTATTGGAGATGAGCTGGCTGTTTTTAGTGGTTCTGACTGTATAGGGTCAGTAGTTTTTGATGGTAAGAATATTCAACAGCTTCTTGCTTGGGAAGCAACAAGCGTCAATTCAGATGACGGTTTTCATTCTGGTGATATAATTCGTTTTGTTCACTGGGATGGTATAGAAGAGAGAGAGCTCTCCAGCGAAATAGAGTTTGTTGGTTTTGATGGTTGGACCACGGATGGGACATTTCAATCTGGTGGTATGTCAGGTATAAATGTAACCATGTCGGTTTTAGCCTCAGCTGAAGAGCCTGTGTTGCCGCAAAGGGTTCAGCTGGTTGGAAATTTTCCGAACCCATTTAATCCTTACACAACGATTAAGTATGAGTTGTCTCATGACGCAAATATCTCTCTGGTTGTCTACAGCTCACTTGGTGAGGTTGTACAGGTATTGGTAAATGGTAATCAGTCACCTGGTAATCACCATGCTGTGTGGAATGGACAATCAATGACGAAGGGTCTTGTTCCGTCAGGAATTTACATTTATCAGCTCACAGTTGATGGTGTCATAGCGGGAACGAAGAAAATGGTGTTAGTGAAGTAAAAAAAAACTACTAGTAAAACATAAATTGGTTGGAGAGGGGACGAGAGTTTTCTCTCCAATCTGTATTTTTAAAAGGAAAGGGTGTCCTTAATGATTTTTATTTTAAAGATCAATATACTTGAAAATATTGTGACGAAAATCACCAATTTATCGTCTGGCATATTTTATATTTAAGTGAGTTTAAAGTACTAATTAGAGTGAACTTAACTTAAGAAGATAGAAATTGGTTACAGGGAAATAATATAAAATGAGAAGAATACAGTCAGGGAAGCTGCTGGTTGCACTCATTATATGTGTATCGCAAGGTATCGCAACAGAATATTTCCAGTTTACAGAGACGGGGCAGTATGAGCTTATAAACCTTGGTGAGGTTACCCTATCAGGTGAACCGCTAGAAGAGGGAAATGAGATAGGGGTTTTTGATGGAGAGGTTTGTGTTGGTGCTGTAATTTATAGTGGTCAGCAGGGTCAGCAGCTTTTAGCTTGGGCTGACGACCCTACTACGTCGGTTATAGATGGATTTACCGAAGGTAACCCAATCTCATTTCAAATTTATCTTTCCAACGTTGATACGGTCTATCAGGACTTATCTGTTGAGTATATTCCATTTCCAAGTTGGGATACTAGTGGTCTCTTTCATGTGGAAGAGGTTTGTGGTGTGAACATAGCTTATGAGCTTCCTTCTCAGGAAATCTCGCTGTCATCTAACTGGAACTTGATGTCCCTAAATATCACTCCATATGAGGCTGAGACAGTGCTCGAGATTTTAACACCTGTCCACAGCGAGTTGATATATGTGTTTGATGAGCAGTTCAACTTGATCCGCTGGGATGGAAGTGGTTGGTCAGACGGTATTGGTCAGTGGCTTCCCACAGAGGGATATTATGTGAAGCTTCAGAACGGTGAGCTCCTTTCGGTAGAGGGAATGGGGGCAATTCAAATGCCGTTTTCCATATCATTGAATGCTGGTTGGAACATAATCTCATTTCCAACTCAGGACCCGGGCGGTCAAAATGTTGAAGATGTTTTCCAGGATATAATGAGCTCTGTGGAGATGATTTTCAATTGGAATGGAGGTCTGTATCTCCCCGGAGGAGATTCATTTACAATGTATCCCGGTAAAGCATATCTTGTAAAAGTAATGCAGAATGTCACTCTGACTCTGGATGAGTCAGTGCAATTTCAGGGTCAGCTAGCTGAGGGATTAGAGAGCGAAGAGAGCACAAGTCGAACTGGCTACTTTTCTCCAGTTTGGGAGGGCACTCCGTTTACCCCCATGGCCTTTGTTCTGAACGAGGCAGTTTGGAATTTTCTTAATCTCGAAGCGGGAGATGAAGTGGGGATATTTGATGGGAGCATTTGTGTAGGTGCCTACACTGTTCCTGAAGGTGGATTTGTCCCCGGAACTCAAATACCCACCTCCAAAGATGACGGAAGTGGAAATGGTTTTACAGAGGGTCACTCAGTTTCGTTTAGAGTTTGGAAAGAAAACATGTCCACCGAGATTGATGCTGATATTACCTCTTTTACGGATGTGGTGACAGGGAGCTCGATCTCAGCTGTCTTCTCAGCGCTCTCAGGTGTGAACGTTGAAATCTCAGTGTTTCCCCCATCCACCCCCTCAAGCTTAAGCGCTAGCGGGGGGAGCGGTCAGGTATCTCTGTCGTGGTCTACCCCGTCCCAGGGTAATCATTCGATCTATATAAATGGATCGCCGGTCCAGTCAATATTTTATCATCTCTATCGCGACGGGTTGCTGTTAACAGAAAACTATCAGTCCAACGGATATACAGATTCAGGTCTTAGTAATAACACTTCCTACACATATGATGTCCAGGCATATTCAGTTGTAGGTGAGTCGGGGATAGTTACAAATAGCGCTCTCACATTGCCGGGAGTTCCTCTGTTATCGTCTCTGCTTTCTTCCTATAGCGAGGTGACTGTGGAGTGGGCAGATGCTGACAACACAGGGAGTGACGGTTTGGTAACCTATACATTGGAGCGCCAGTGGAGTGTAGGTGGCCATGGATATAGTCAAACTCTAATAACAAATTTTGGACAGTATTTCTTCACTGATGTTGATCTATTAAATTCAAGTGAATTTTTCTACCGTATAAAGGCGCACAATGCCACCGGGTTCTCCAGTTGGTCTGGATATTCCCCTGTAACCACCCTTTCTCCACCTTCTGGAGTTCCCGATGCGGTAGCAATTGTTTCAGATGCGGTCGAGCAGACCTATGTACCCCCCCAGAATCTGGTGACACTTAGTTGGGATGGCTCTGTGGGAGCTCACTCCTACCGCCTGTATGAAAGAAATTTGCTTATAGAGATAGATATTCTAGAGACTAGTTTTACCGATGGTCTTACTGAAAATGGACATCCTCTGCAGACAAACAGTCAGTATAGATATGTTGTTACAGCGGTGAACAGCTCTGGCGAGTCAGCTCCATCAGATCTGTGGGTAAGCACAACTCTTCCAGAGATTGCGCCGCCTGTTCCCCCGGGCTTCAGCGTGAGCGGTGGGCAAAACCAGAACATTTTGAGTTGGACACCTGCGTACGGTCCTGGCGACCCTGTGGGCGGAAACGCAGTCTCATATAATATTTACAGATTTGAAATTGATGAATACGACCCATCTAATATTTCAAGTGATGATATTATAGGTAGCACCTCCTCTCTCGCATACTATGATGGGAGCCTTGAAGATAATACATTGTTCTGCTATGCCCTGTCTGGTGTTAACAGTGAGGGATATGAGGGAGAGCTGACGGAGGTTTTGTGTGCATCGACCAACACCCAGCTTCCACCTTCTACTCCTACAAATGTCTCTGCCAGCGGTGGCAATCAGCTGGTCAATCTCAGCTGGTCCGCCTCTTCCGGTTCTCCTCCTATTACCTATCAGGTTTATCGATATGGAAATATTTTTATTGGTGAAACATCAAGCACCAGTTTTTCAGACCAGGGCCTGAGTAAGAACACAGAATATTTTTATACAGTTGCAGCGTTTAACGAGGTCGGACCTTCATCTCCATCTGGTATGGTCTATGCAACTACTTCCAGCCAGACTTCTTCCTTAGCTCCAGATCCACCTGAGAATATATCTGCCGAGCTGACTGTAAATTCTCGGGCGAGCAACTATATTGACGGTTTTGTTAGTGTAGCTTGGGCTCCAGCGCTCTTTGAGTCAGACCCGTTTACTCTTGTCTATGAGGGGAACCCCTTCAACGCTATGGTTTTTGTTATTGGAGAGGTTAATTTTATTAATAGTGAAGCAATTGAGAGTGGTGATGTTATTGGTGTGTTTGACGGAGCTAAGTGTGTGGGTAAGGGAATCTGGCCACTTGTTAATAATGAGCTGAAGGCCAGCCAAGATGATGGAAGTGGAAATGGATTTTCAGCGGGTAACCAGGCCTATTTTAAAATATGGAAGGGTGGGCATGTATTTACGTCGATTGAGAGCCCGTCCCAAAATTTTAATGGCCTTGATGTAGCTAACATTGATTTGACAGTGTACAGCGATACATACAATTTATTTAAAAACGGGAGTACCTTGGCTACGGGACTCAGTGAATTGAGCTATATAGATACAGAGCTAGAAACAGAGATGGAATATTCTTATAGTGTGTCAGCAGTAAATATCTTGGGCGCAGTTTACGAATCAAATCCATCGGTCTATGCTTCGATTAACACATACGAGGTTGTGGGGAACCCTCCGGTCATTGAAGATATCAGTAACCAATTAATTTATGAGGATACAGTTTTTGAATATACATTAAGTGCTGAGGACGCAGATAATGACGAGATTATTTTCTTTTCTCACCCTGTAAATAGCGGTGACCCTGTTGCTTGTTTTGTTGAGGGTGATCAGCTAACAGTTGTCCCCGCACCTAACCACTTTGGCTCTTTTGAGATTGAGGTTATTTCATTTGATGATACTCAATATTATGAATCGAATACCCTGAGCGATACAACTCATTTTATACTTAATGTTGTTTCTGTCAATGATGCTCCGGTTGTTTTGAACCCTCTGGGTGTCCACAGCGCGCTGGAGGACTCACCAAATGATACGATAAGTATTGATGGTGTATTTGTTGATCTAGATGAGATGATTATGGATTCAGATAGTCTCTCTTTTTCTATCTCAAGCTACGGCGGAGGTATAGACGTTAGCTTGGCAGAGAATTGGTTTGTAGTTGAGTACAGTGAAAATGATTTTGGGAGTAGCTATGTATATCTGATAGCTACCGACATGAGCGGAGCAAGCGCTGTAGATACCGTACATATAAATGTTGAGCCGGTGCCCGATGCTCCTGTGGTTCAACCTTTAACAGACCGGATAATGGAGGAAGATAGTGAGCTGACTATCCAGGTCATTGCGTCAGATATTGATGGTGACGAGCTGTCATATTACGCTGACATTGACGTGGAAGGTAGCATAGAGTACTCAGCGGTAAATGATTATATTACTTTTGCGCCAGTTTTAAATTGGAATGGAGTTGCAAATGTCACTGTGATAGTTGACGATGGAATTTTACAGTCTACTACCGATTTTCAGTTAACTGTTAGTCCAGTTAATGATGTACCAACAATTGATCTTCCAGAGAGTTTTATCTTCAATGAAGACAGCTCAATTGTAGTAGATTTTTCTGAGTTTGTCAGCGATGCTGATGGTGATGAGGTAAGTATATTTGCCTTTAATAACCAGAATGTATTTGTGGCTATTGATGGGTTGTTAGTTAGTTTTTCAACGGTGGAGAATTGGTATGGATCGGAAATGATACAGTTTCGTGCCATTGATGGGCATGGTCTGCTTTATGCCAGTGATATAGTTGAGATCAATGTAAGCCCTATAAATGATCCGCCCGTCCTTGAACCTATAGGTGATCAGGAGACGCCTGAAAATGTCCCTCTGATTTTAGTCTTGAATGCTTCGGATGAAGATAACACGCAGCTGATCTATAGCGCTTCCAGCGATAATGAAAACATTGAAATCAGGTTGCGAACAGATGTCTTAACATTGACCCCCGCTGAGGACTGGTCTGGAACTGCAAATATTACGGTCTCTGTAACAGATGGAGACTCTAGTTCTGTGGACTCTGAGACATTTCTATTAACAGTAATTTATGTTAATGATCCTCCGATTGCGGATGGATTGAGAATTACCACTTATGAAGATATATCTGTTGAGATTGAGCTTAGTGGAACTGACCCTGATGGGGATGAGTTGACATTTGAGATGGTGGATGATCCGCTGCATGGTTCTTATTTAGATGGAGTGTACACTCCGGAGCTGAACTTCAATGGTACCGATGTCTTTACCTACAGAGCCTTTGATGGCTCTGAGTATTCAAGCCCTGCAGATGTATTGATAACAGTCTATCCGGTGAATGACGCTCCTGAACTCTCGTTCATTGGAGACCAGAGCACTGATGAGGATGTAGCTCTGACCATGGTGTTGTCGGCTGAGGATGTGGATGGAGATGCTTTGACA